>JBDTUD010000011.1:0-86479 GCA_040007915.1 Sphingorhabdus sp. | reverse complement strand
CAGCGCCCAGCACGTCCGAAGAGAGCGGAAACAAGGGTAAGAAAGTTAGGGAGAGTCATGGCTAGCTCAACAAACGATGTCGCCCGTCCGGAAATTGGGAAGTCCTTTGTCGCGGATGGTGCCACGACAAATTACCACGACCTGGGACAGGGCGATCCCGTCCTTCTCATCCACGGTTCGGGACCGGGAGTGACGGCGTGGGCCAACTGGCGGCTGAACATGCCCGAGCTGGCCACTAAGTTCCGCATCATTGCACCCGACATGTTCGGCTTCGGTTATTCCGATTCCAAAGGATGCGTTAAGGACAAGCAGGTCTGGGTTGATCAGATCGCCGCGCTGCTGGATGGACTGGGTATCGACCGGGTATCGATTGTCGGCAACTCCTTTGGTGGCGCAGTTACCTTGGCGTTCATGATCGCTCATCCTGACAGGGTCAAACGGGCGGTCCTGATGGGCCCGGTAGGGCTGAACTTTCCGATCACCCCAGCGCTTCAGCAGGTCTGGGGATACGAGCCCTCGCTCGATGCGATGCGGACATCGCTTAATTTTCTCGCCTGGGATCATAGTCGGCTGACCGATGATCTGATCCGCTCCCGTTACGAAGCCAGCATTCGCCTAGGCGCGCACGAGCCCTATCACGCCACCTTCGGCGGCGCCAATCGACAGGCGAACATTGCCATGCTGTCCAGCGCAGAGAACGACATTAGCAGCTTACAGCACGAGACGCTGATACTGCACGGCCTCTCGGATCAGGTGATCCCGTTGTCATCGACCATGCGATTGGCGGCGCTCTTGCCCAAGGCCGATCTGCACATATTCGGTGAGTGCGGGCATTGGGTACAGATTGAACGAATGGCTAGCTTCAACCGTATGGTGAGCGAATTCTTCCAGCACGGATTGAAGGCTTAAGCGACATGGAGAACTGAATGGCGGTGACAGCTATTATGGCCCCGTGACCGCGAAGGGAAGCGTGCTTTCGTCGAACGACGCGCACCTCGCTGGACGGGGCAATGACACTGGCTGATACAGGAGAAATGGAATGGCCAATATCGATATCGTGCGAAACTTCATCGATCTGTGGAACGCCAATGACTTGGATGCGATCCTAGCGGCAATGGCACCCGACTGCTTCTACCATAATATTCCCTGGGAGCCGGTGGTGGGGCATGCCGCGATCCGGGAGAGGCTGTCGGCTTTCCTGGGGAAAGTCGAGGCAATCGACTGGCAGTTACCCTATATTGCCGAAGCGGCGGACGGCACCGTCCTGACCGAGCGCATCGACCGTTTCCTCATCGGGGGGCAATGGAAGGAAGTGGCGGTCATGGGGACGTTCGAACTGCGCGACGGCAAGATCGTCCGCTGGCGCGATTACTTCGATTCCGTGCAGGCCCAGGCGGCGCTTGCGTTATGAGGTCGATAGGCGGCGCGGCGTGACCGCCAAGCGCGGACTTGCGCTACCCCGCTGTCTGCCTGTCTGGTTAGAGAGGGCCAGCAACCTTTCGGCCTGCAGTCGCGCAACCCTACGATGATCGCCCGGCAGCGGCCGGGTCCGGATGAACTGATCCGGCGTCGGCAAGGGCACGATGACCTCCCCCCTGAACCGGCACCGATCTAGCCCGGATACACCGCCGTTTGATCTGACCGGCGCGTGCGCTTTCGGGGCCTTTCGGCGGTTACGGAGGCTGCCGAGAGGCGTGGTGGCCGCTCAACGGAGCATTTTTGACATTTGTTGGGTGAAGGGCGCCGTTCCCGCGCTGGCGGGTGGCGCATTGTATTGGGTGAACTGCTCCATCGGCAGCGTGTTTTTCAGCTTGTGAGGTCAGCCGCATCGCCTCCATGTCGCTGGACATTGTGCAATGAATTATATAATATACAACAAGGCGATTGTCTTGCGGCGTTACTGTTGCACGGAGCGCTTCTCAGGAACGGGAGGGAACGAGTGCGTTCGGTTGCAATTGTGGGTGCCAATCTCGCGGGCGGGCGTGCTGCCGAGTCGCTGAGACAGGCTGGCTTTGACGGCCGGATCACCCTCATCGGCGAAGAACCTTGGCGGCCTTACGAACGCCCCCCGCTTTCCAAAGAGGTACTGTGGGAACCGGCCATCGTCCCCGATAACTTCTTCCTCCATAGCGAGGCCTGGTACGACGAGAACCGGATCGATATGCGCCTAGGTACCCGCGTCGAGGCGCTTGATCTAGGCGCTGGTGGAGTGCGCTTGTCTGGAGGCGAATTCGTTACCGCAGACAAGGTTTTGCTCGCGACCGGTGGACATGTTCGCAAGCTTAACTTGCCCGGTGCCGATTGCGCCAACGTCCATTACTTGCGGACTCGCGATGATGCGGATCGGCTGACACTCGACCTGCGGGAAGGTGCTCGCGTCGCGATCATCGGCATGGGCGTGATTGGCGCGGAAGTGGCCGCCAGCGCGGTCAAGCTGGGCTGTCGGGTCACCGTGATCGAACCGCTCGCGGCACCGATGGAGCGGGCGCTGGGGCGGCGCTTCGGGCACTGGCTGGGCGATCAGCACCAACGGCGCGGGGTGACCACCTATTTCAACCGAGGTGCAACCCGGTTCAAGTTTGCCGGGAATCGCGTGAGCGGCGTCGAGCTTGACGACGACACCTTCATCCCATGCGATGCCGTCGTCATCGGCGTGGGCATTGTCCCGGCAACCTCGCTTGCGCTCGACGCGGGGCTGATAGTCAATAATGGGATCATCGTCGACCGCCGCTGCCAGACGAGCAATCCCGCTGTATTCGCTGCCGGTGACGTGGCTGAACAGGACGGCTTTTTCGGCGGTCGCCTGCGTCAGGAGACTTACCAGAATGCGGCCGACCAGGCTCACGCCGCCGCCCTCGCGATGCTTGGCCACGAAATCGATTACTGCAAACCCATGTGGTACTGGAGCGATCAATTTGATCTCAACATCCAGTTCTGCGGGCAGATCCCGGCTCAGGCGGACGTGGTCCTGCGCGGCGACATCGAGAGTAATGCCTTCGCCGCGTTTTTCCTCTCTGGCGAGACGATCGAAGGGGTTCTGACCGTTAACAAAGCGGCTGACATGGGGATCGGGAAACGCCTCGTAGAGCGAAGGACAAAAGCTTGTGCGGACCGGCTTGCCGATCTGGACGTGTCCCTTCGCGACCTGCTTAAGCAGGCGGGCTAGCGAGCGTGGTGAGCCGTGCACCGCTGCATGATCTTGCGAACACGTTGGACTTCACCTTTCCGCATATCCGTTAACGTGCGGACACTGCTTGTATCGCAAAGTGCGACCATTAAGTTTGGGTCACGCTGGCTCACTTTGGCGATCACGGAGAGCGGGTGACGGATCAAACACAGAAAAACATGGGCCGGAGCCAGCCGATCAGTGATGGGCGGCCGTTTATCCTGGACTCATTCGTAGGAAGAAGCAGCGTCCGTTTAGCAGCGCGGCAGTTGTCTTCATTCTCAAAACATGAAGAGAGGGTCTAGATGCTACTTTCCCGTGAAGACAAGCTCGGCGCCTTGAACCCAAAACACTCTCCTATTTTACAAGGCCAGTCTGTCTATTGAATGCTGATGGGGGACAATCGTTCATGTTCTCTCCTTTGGCGCGCCGCCAGCATACTGACGGTTCACCATCGTCTGAAGGCCTGCCCCGCATATAACAATGCCACTGCATATCGGCTACAAGTCCGCTTTGGATATGAATGCTCATCGCCCGAACGATGACTCTTGGTTGCCGTCATCGACCGATAGGAACCAGCCTTAAGGCGACCCCGGTCAATGGACCTAGCCAGAATCGGTTAATCCACTGACAGGTAACCTGCCTTTTGCGGAACATTCGCCTCGATAACGTGTTGGACCCCTCGGCCCTTTTTGCGTTATTGCGGAATGGGTTGTCGGGGAGGTCGGGTTAGTTGGTTCGTTCATCTGTTTTCGTTGCGGTTTTCCTGTTCGCTGTTTTCCCGATAATGATTCCCGCCAGCGTTTTTGCGCAAGCGACACCCTCCACAACCCAGCCCCCAGTAACCCAGCCGCCAGTAACCCCGCCCCCAGCACCTCCACCTCCGGACCCGCGCGCGCCGATCATTACCGACGAAGAATTTGAAGAGGCGGTACCGAGCCTTGATGATGCCCCGCTGGAGAGCGTCGAGGAATGGCAGCGTGAACAGGATGCCAAAGAGGTCAAGAACGCCGGGGAGGTTGGCGGTCAAAACGTGGGCGAACCGCCTTTGCCTGCGTTGCAGGACCGCGATGTTGTTGAAACGCTCGCTGATCCGCCGGTTACCGACCCGTTGCTTGACGATCCATTGCCCCCGATCGACAGCTTTGACGCCGAGCCGCCGCCCGAGCCGACACAGGCGGGAGACGAAGACAGCAGCACGCGCGTACGATATAGGTTGCGGCTGGTAGGACTGGACGACCCGGCCTCCGGAACCGACAATCCCGATGCGGCATCGTACGGGAACATTCGCGACCGTTTCTACGATCTGTCCGCGTTGGGCGAGGGTGATCGCCGGGCCGACAACCGTGCGACCATCGCCGCGCGGGCGCGCCTGGATCAAAAGCTGCTGCTGGACATCATGAATGGTGAAGGCTTTTATGATGCCACCGTCAATGTCTCCGCCGAAGTGGCAGCATCACCCGACGAGCCGTCGGCTGTCGTCCTGACGGTCAGTCCGGGCAGGCGTTATTATCTGGGCGTGATTGCGTTTGCCGCACCGGCGGTGGAACCTGCCGATCTCATTACCGGTAATTTTGTGCCAAAAACCGGTGATCCAATTGTTGCCGATGTCATATTGGCTTCGGAAGCGAACATCGCCGTCGTGTTGCCGCAGAACGGCTATCCATTTGCCACCGTCGGACAGCGCGACATCCTGCTCGATGGCGAAACCGGCGTGGGCGATTACACGCTGCCCGTGGATACCGGCGCGCGCAGCTATTTTGGCGCGTTGCGAACCGAGGGTACGACCGCGTTCGACGCGACGCATATCGGCATATTGCGCCGCTTCAAACAGGGAGATCTGTACGATAGCCGTAAGGTTGACGATCTGCGTGCGGCATTGGTCGCGACCGGCTTACTCTCTACGGTTTCAGTCGAGCCGGTGAAAAGCAGCGCGGTCGCGCCGGATGGCACGCCTTATGCCGACCTGCTGGTGCGGCAAGAGGCCGGACCAGCACGGACGTTGGCGGCAAGCGCAGGCTATGGCACCGGGCAAGGATTCCGGGTGGAGGGGAGCTGGACGCACCGCAACCTGTTCCCGCCCGAAGGGTCGCTGTCGGTGACCGGCGTTTTGGGGACGCAAGAGCAATCGGCTGGCGTCGCGTTCAGCCGCGCCAATGCGGGCAGGCGTGACCGCAATGTCGATCTTGCCCTGTCGGCGCTGCACAGCAATTACGACGCGTTCGAAGCCTACACCGCTAAATTGGCGGGGGCGATTTCTTATATTTCCACACCGATCTGGCAGAAGAAATTTACATATTCTTATGGCTTTGAACTGCTCGCGACGTCTGAAGATGAATATAATTTTGTGAGTGGCCTGCGCGAACGGCAACTTTATTCAGTGGCGGCGCTGCCCGGGCAAGTCGGCTTTGATACGTCGGACAATCTGTTGAACCCGACCAAGGGTTTTCGCCTCAACCTGCGGCTGTCGCCGGAGGCATCGCTTGGTTCGGGCAAGCATTTTTATGGACGTTTTATGCTTGATGGCAGCGCTTATTATTCGGTGAACGAGAGCATCGTCGTCGCTGGCCGCGCGCGAGTGGGTTCGATAGCGGGAATTGATCGCGGCGACCTTGCGCCTTCACGGCGTTATTATGGTGGCGGGGGTGGGTCGGTGCGCGGTTATGGCTACCAAAAGCTCGGCCCGCGAGACCCGAATAACGACCCTATCGGCGGGCGCAGTGTCAACGAGGCGGCGGTCGAATTGCGATATCGCTTTGGCAATTTCGGCGTTGTCGGTTTTGTCGATGCCGGACAGGTCTATGAAAGCAGCATGCCGAAATTCGACGACTGGCGCTTTGGTGTCGGCATCGGCGGGCGGTTCTATACCAATTTTGGGCCGATAAGGCTTGATCTTGCAACGCCGCTGAACCGGGAGAAAGGTGACTCGCGGATTACGGTTTATGTTTCCATCGGTCAGGCGTTCTAATGGTGGCGCGACGGATATTGCTGGGTCTGGCGGCGGTCGGTGCCATTCTGCTGTTGGCGACGGTCGGGGCCTATATCTGGCTTGATACAAAAAGCGGCCATGCCTTTGTCGCGCGCCAGGTTGCGGGTTTCGAACTGGAAAACGGACTTCGGTTCAAAATCGGCCGGATCGAAGGGTCAATCTATGACCGCGCAGTGCTGAAAGATGTCAGGCTGCTCGACACCAAGGGTGATTTTGCCCGCGTGCCGGTACTCAATCTCGATTGGAACCCGTTTGCCTATCTGGGCGGCCATGTCGATATCGACGCGCTGACTGCTGCCGAAATGCGCGTGTCGCGCCGTCCTGCGTTCAAAGTCGTCCCCGATACTGGCGAGCCGTTGCTGCCCGATCTGGACATCGACATCGACCGGTTGAAGATCAACCGGATCATCTTCGCCGAGGCCGTGACCGGACAGCGTCAGGTGGCAAGTCTCGACGGCAAGGTGCACATCGCCGACCGGCGCGCGGCGGTGACCGCTATCGGAGGCACGTTGGAGGGCGACCGGCTGGTGTTGAAACTCGACGCCGTGCCTGACAAAAATCGTTTTGATGTAGGATTGAAACTCAACGCGCCTGTTGATGGACTGATTGCGGGAATGGCAGGCAGCGCTGTGCCGTTTACGACAACGCTGGACGGTAAGGGTGATTGGCAGCGTTGGGATGGCGTGCTGAAAGCACAAACCGGAGGCGATGCCGTTGCCGATGTTGCGCTCACTGCGCGGGCCGGACGGTTTACCGCCAAAGGCAGCATGCAGCCATCGCTCGTACTCGCCAAGGGAATCGTCAGCGATACCTTTGCGCCAAGCACCGCGATAGATTTAGCTGTCACATTTGCCGAACGCCGTGCCGACGTTGAAGGCAGCATCGGGTCTGCCGCAATGGCGATGACCGCCGACGGTATAGTCGATATGGCAGATGGCGGGTTCGACGACCTGACGCTCGATTTCCGGTTGCTGCGGCCCGCCTTCTTGGCTGAAAATGTTAGCGGACAGAATGTCGCGGGCAAGATACTGTTGAACGGCAGCTTTGCCGAGCCGGTGGTTGCCTACACCATCACCGCCAAGCGGCTGGCTTTTGACCGGACCACGCTCGAAGGATTTTCGGCAAGCGGCCAGGCCAGTGGCAAATCGGACCGCATTATCATTCCCGTCAATGCGCGCGCCCGGCGGGTGACCGGGGTGAACGTAGCAGCTGGCGGCTTGCTTAATAATGTGCGGATGAATGGTGATCTAGCATATGCGAATGGACGGATATTGTCGGACAATATGAAAATCCGCTCCGACCGGATCGATGCGACTGCGATCATCCTCGCCGACCTGAACAAGGGCGTCTACACCGGCGCTCTGAAGGGCAAAGTCAATGACTACCGTGTCGAAACAGTCGGGCTTTTCAACGTCGATGCCGATGTCGATCTGGAAACCCGGGGGCGTACCGGATTTGCATTGGCGGGTACAATTCGCGCGCGGTCGACGCGGCTGTTCAGCCCCGGCGTGCAGAAATTTCTTGGCGGGCAGATGTTCGTGAACGCGGGCGTGCGTTACGGCACAGACGGGTTGCTTAGGGTGACGCGAGCAACGGTGGTCGCGCCGCAGTTTCGGCTCAACAGCGGGGCTGGCACTTATGGCCTCGACAACGGCGGCGTGCGCTTTACCGGCAGCGGTTTCTCGAACCAGTACGGCCCGGTCGGCGTCGTGCTAACCGGTACATTCGACCGGCCGGTCGCGCGCGTCACCGCATCACGGCCGGGATTTGGGGTTGGGCTTGCCAATGTCATTGCGACCGTCACCCGCAACCGTGCGGGATTTGCGATAACGGCGACCGGCGACACCAGCTACGGCCCGGTTAGCGGCGATTTCGACGTCTTGTCGGGCGGCGGTCCGCTGACTATCGATGTGAAGCGCGGCGACTTTGCCGGGATCGGTGTGTCGGGCCGGATCCGGCAAGCTGCGGCGGGGCCGTTTGTCGGGACATTGACCGGCGTCGGCTCCGGCTTTGATGGGACAATCGCCCTGTCGTCGCAGGGCAAATATCAGCGGCTGGTGATTGATGCGACCGCGCTCAATGCGCAGCTGTCAGGGAAGCAGAGCCTGTCGGTTGGCCGGGCGATTATCGATGCCGATATTATCCTTTATGATCGTCCGCAGGTGGTTGCGGATGTGCAGTTCGAAAACGCGTCGATGAACAATGTATCGATTGCCGCCGCCCGCGCGAAAATTGACTATCGCAGCGGCACCGGCACCGCGCAAATTCTTGCCGAGGGCCGGAGCCAGGTGCCGTTCCGTATCGCCGTCAATGCCGGGCTTGCACCCGATCTGTGGCGTTTCGCTGCCAAGGGTCGCGCCAACAGCATAGATTTCGCCACCGCTTCGCCCATGCGGATCATCCCCAAACGAAATGGTTATGAAATACTCCCCGCAACCATTCGCGTCGCTGACGGTTCGGTACAATTGGCGGGTAATTATGGCCAGGGCCTCGACCTCCAGTCGCGGTTGAACAACGTCGATATCGCGGTGCTGAACCCGATGCTCCGGGGGCTAGGTATTGGCGGGCGGGCAACCGGCAGTCTCGATTGGGCACAGAGCTCGTTCGCCGCCTTCCCGCGTGCCGATGCGCGGCTGGAGATATCGCGTTTCACCCGCAGCAGTTTGGGATCTGCGTCGCAACCGGTCGATATTAGCCTGGTTGGACGACTGCTGCCCGATGGTGGCAACATGCGTGCGATTGTCCGGCGAAGGGGGGCGGCGGTCGGTCGGTTGCAGGTTGACCTGAGGCCGCTGCCGCCGGGCACTGCCGATTGGACCACGCGGTTGCTGGCTGCACCTTTATCGGGTGGGATCCGTTATAACGGCCCCGCCGATACATTGTTTTCGTTGACAGAACTCACTGACCAAAGCCTCAGCGGCAATATCGGTGTCGCTGCTGACTTCTCGGGCCGGGTGCAGGCACCGCAACTGACCGGCGTCGTGCGCGCCAATGATCTGGTTTATGAAAATGACGTCTACGGCACACGGCTTACCCAGTTACGGGTACGCGGAGTGTTCACCAACGACCAGCTAGAGGTCACCGAGTTGACGGCAAAAGCTGGCAAGGGCACGATCAGCGGCAAGGGATTCGTCAGCCTCAGTTCGGCCAAGGGCTTCCCTGTCCAGCTTAATCTTGACTTGAATAGCGCGCGTATGGCGCGCAGCGATCTGATCGCAGCCGAGGCCACGGGTGCTCTCAGTATCACCAACACGCTGGGCGGTCCCTCGCTGATCAGCGGCACATTGCACCTGCCCGAAACCCGTTACAAAATTGTGCGGCAGGGCGCGGCACAGATTGCAACTTTGACCGGTATCCGCCGCAAGCCAGCGTCGGGACGCGCGCGGGTTAGCGGTAATGCCGATGCGATCAGTAGCCTGCCGGGCAAGTGGCATCTCGATATCAAACTGGTCGCAAGCGACCAACTTTATGTCAGCGGCATGGGGCTGGAGTCGGAATGGCGCGCCAATCTTCACGTAACCGGTACTACCGACGCTCCCAATATAGCAGGCGACATGCAACTTATCCGTGGGACATTGGGCTTTGCCGGACGGTCGTTCGAGCTGGAAAGCGGGCGGCTGTTATTCGATGGTGGGGCGGCATCGAACCCGTCGCTCCGCGTTACGGCGGCAAGCGAGGTAGATGGCACCACCGTACGTGTTAACATTCGCGGCACTGGCCAGAACCCCGATATCAGCTTCAGCTCGACACCGGCGTTGCCGCAGGACGAAATCATGGCGCGGATATTGTTTGGGAATTCGGTGGGTGAACTAAGCGCTATCCAAGCGGTGCAGTTGGCAGGGTCACTCAACACATTGCGCGGCGGCAGCGGTGGACTCAATCCGCTTGGCGTGTTGCAATCGGCGACAGGGCTTGATCGGTTGAGGATATTGGGAGCCGATGAAAAAACCGGGCGCGGCACAGCGGTCGCGTTTGGCCATTATATCACCAACGATGTCTATGTAGAGATCGTCACCGACGCGCGCGGCTACACCGCCAGCCAGATCGAAATCAGCCTGACGCCTGCGCTCTCGGTATTGAGCCAGATCAGTTCGTCGGGCACTTCGAACGTCAATGTGCGTTACCGGAAGGATTATTGATGCGGTGCTTTGCCTTGTTGCTGGTGCTATTTCTTGCGGCATGCGAGAAAGATTTTGACACACAATATGCCGAAACCGAAAAGCAGCTAAAGGCCGATGCAGCAAGGCTCGACCGTGAAATGGCCGAGGAAGCGAAGAAAGAACCGGGTGAAACAAAACTGCAGAAATAACAAGTAAACCAGTCAGGCTTTCTTTTCATGACGTTCGCCCCTAACACTCCCCCCATGTGGCACCTCCATCAATATCCGCTTTGTCCTTTTTCGCGCAAAGTGCGTTTGTTGTTGGGGGAAAAAGGCGTCGCCTATAGCTTGTTTCGCGAAAACCCGTGGGAGCAGCGGGACGATTTCCTGCAAATGAACCCGGCCGGGCGGACGCCGGTCATGCGCGATGCCGAGCGCAATATTACATTGTCGGATTCGGTGGCGATCTGCGAATATATTGACGAGACGGTTTTGGTGACCCCGATGATCAGCGGCACCGCGCAATATCGCGCCGAAATCCGGCGCCTGGTGGCTTGGTTTGATGAACAGTTCTATGGCGACGTGACCCAGCCGTTGCTGCACGAGCGGATGAAGAAGCGTTTGATCGACCGGCAACCGCCCGACAGCAAGGTGCTTCGCGAGGCGATGAAATTGGCCAACGGGCATCTCGATTATGTCGACTATCTGATCGACCACCGCGCATGGGTGGCGGGTTCGACGATGAGCATGGCAGACTTGGCCGCAGCGGCCCAGATATCGGTTGCTGACTATCTCGGCGGCATCGACTGGACCGGGCATGAGCAGACCAAAGCATGGTACGCTATGTTCAAATCACGGCCCAGCTTCCGGCCTTTGCTGTCCGAAAGGATGGAGGTCATCACCCCGCCGAAACATTACGAGCAGGTGGACTTCTAAGCCTCCGACAACGCCACCAGCTGGTCGGCGCATGCGCCCCAGCCATCGGCAAAGCCCATTTCCTCATGCCGTTTCGCGGCGGCTTCGTCCCAATGCCGCGAACGGGCGATGTAGCGGGTGCCGCTGCCTTCTGCGGCGATTTCCCATATGCCGATCATGAACGGGCCAGCGGGCATCAGGTTACCGACTATAGCATCGGTAAAGGCAAACCGGCGGCCTTCGTCCCAGGCAAGAACATATCCCGGGTGCGGGTGTATTTCGCCGTCGGGGCCGTACATGGTGATGTTCGATACACCGCCCGCACGGCGTTCGAGATTATCCACCTCGGCCCGCCAAGGCTTCGGGCACCACCATTCGGCCATACGGTTGGCCATGACATCCCACACCTTTTCTGGCGGGGCGGCGATGTAACGGGTGACCGACAGCTCCCAGCCATTTTCCCCTGTTGCGGTCATACTTCATTCTCCTTGCCGTAAGGTTTTGTCATGATTTCCAAGAGGTGGCCGTCGGGATCCTCAAAATAAACGCCACGCCCACCAAAATGATGATTGATTTGGCCTGAAAGTGAACGCGCAGGGTCTGCCCAATATTCCAGCTGCGCGTCGTTGATACGCGCAAATGCGGCATCGAACTCCTCATCGCTGACGAGAAATGCATAATGCTGGAGCGCAATGTCGCCGTCTTTCTCCATGAAGTCGACCGACACATCATTGTCGAGTGTGACCACCATGAAATGGACGAACGGCACGGCTGGTGACAGTCCTAATATGTCGGTCATGAATGCCGACGACGCCTGCTTGTCATGGCACCAGATGATTGTATGGTTGAGTTTGACGGACATGGGTTTAATCCCGGTCCGGCGCGCCGAGGGGGAAAAAGGGGCGATAGGGGCGTGCGGCGTCAACACATTGCTTGACTGAAGGGCGTGTAAGCAACCGCGCACGATAGGCTTTGAGGTTCGGGTATTTGTCGCTGATCTGATGCACCCAGTCGGCGTAAAAGAGCGACGGGGCGGCGGCGCAATCGGCCAGGCTGAAACCATAATGCGTCGCCCATTCGCGGCCATCCAGTTGCATATCGAGCCAGCCATAAACATTCTCCAGCGCGACCTTCACGCCTTTTAGAATGGCCGGGTTTTGCTGTTCTTCGGGCCGGAGCTTATCAGCTACAGCCTCTGTCATCTTGTTCATCACATGGTTGTCGAAGACGCGATCAAATTTGCGGACTTCGAGCGCAGAATCAAAGTCATCGGGGATGAGCCTAGGCGCCTGCGAAAATTTGTGGTCGAGATATTCGATAATGATTGACGATTCAAAGAATGTCCGGTCGCCATCGACCAGTGCCGGAAATTTAAACAGCGGCCATATTTCCTTCAGGCGCGCGTTGTTTTCGGCATGGTCCTGATCGATGGTGCGAAATTCATAGTCAGCGCCCTTCTCGATCAGCGCGATTTCGCCCTTCCATGTGTAGGACGAAAAGGGGTGGCCAAAATATTGCAGCGTCATATCAGCTTTCCCTCTTCATGCGTTCCTTGCGGTCCAATCCTCGGTCGGCCCGCCCGGCGCCTGCATGACGCCATCAAGCGACAGGAAAATGCCACCCTGATCTTACGCAACGGCAGCCTCGCCAGCAATAGCCGCTTCGATCTTGGCGACGTCGATCTTTTGCATTGTCATCATCGCCTCGAACGCGCGTTTGGCAACGTCTCCGCCCGCTGCCATTGCATCGGTCAAAACACGGGGCGTGATCTGCCACGAGAGACCCCATTTGTCCTTGCACCAGCCACACGCGCTCTCCGTGCCACCATTGCCGACTATGGCGTTCCAGTAGCGGTCGGTTTCTTCCTGGTTCTCGGTTGTGATCTGGAACGAAAAGGCTTCGCTGTGGGGAAATGTCGGACCGCCATTCAGGCCGATGCACGGGATACCCAGCACAGTGAACCCGACCGTCAGCGCGTCACCCTGCTTGCCATCAGGATAGTCGCTCGGCGCATAATGAACTGCGCCGACATGACTGTCGGGAAATGTCGCGGCATAGAAGTTTGCCGCCGCTTCGGCATCGCCGTTATACCACAGGCATAATGTCGCATGTGTCATGATATTCCCCTTATTTTCTGCTGCCAACCAGCGCGAATGCGGCGCCTTGCGGGTCCAGCGCATTCATACTGTAATCACCGCCGGGTATTTCAGTCGGTTCCTGGATGATTGATCCACCTTTTTCGGTGATGGTCGCCACCGCTGCATCGATGTCGGGTACGCGGAAATAATAGGTCCAGAACGGTACCGGCATTTGCGGCATTTTGGGCATCACCGCGCCAAGGCCAAAACGCCGTTCGGCGTCTTTCAGAAATTCATATTTGCCCATTGGCCCCATATCCATTTCGCCATCTTTCACCCAGCCGAATTGCTTTCCGTAAAAGGCCTTGGCTGCTTCGGGGTCGGTGGTGGACAGTTCATTCCAAGCGCAATGCCCTAACATCGGCGTGAAGGCGGCAAAGCTGGTGCTTTCGGCATTCGGGTTATCGGCAGGCGGTGCCGGTTTCATGATGTAGAACATCACGCCTTGCGGGTCGGCGACGAACGCCATCCGGCCAATGCCAGTTATGTCCCATGGTTCCATGTGGATCGAGCCGCCAGCCGCCTTAATTTCCGCTGCCGTTTTGTCGACATCATCGACACCGACATAGCCCATCCAGCAAGGCCGTGCGCCGCCGGACTGCATTTCCGCCGTCAGCGGCATCAATCCGGCGACGGGACCATCGGACGCAGAAATCATGCGATAATCGATTGGCCCGCTCGCCTTGGCCTCGATATCCCAGCCGACGACAGCGGAGTAAAATTCTCGTGCGCCGTCGGCATCGCTTGTCATCAGCTCATACCAGATGAAATCGCCATGCTTATTTGCCATTTCCTGTCTCCTCTTGCTCTCAAATCTATTGATCTACGATGGGTACGAACCCGCCGAAGATCATCCGCTTACCATCGAACGGCATCGGCATATCGCCCGGCATGCCTTCGCCAGCGCCGGGCTGAAATCGCTCGTCGGCCATTGAGGCCTTGTTTCCCTCGTCTCGTGCCTTGCGGTCAGGCCAGGCGATCCATGAAAAAACGATGGTTTCGTCCTCGGTGGCTTCAACCGCCCGGTAAAAGTCAGTGACTTCGCCGCGCATCAGGTCGTCGCCCCAAGTTTCCATGATTGCAATTGCGCCGTGCTCCATGAAAATCGGCGCTGCGGCTTCGGCGACCGCCTGATAGTCGGCCTGCTTCTTCACCTCGACCGGAATGACGAAGCCGTCGATATAACCTGCGCCGCTGTCCGACCCCGTTTGTAAGATCGGTGCAAAGCCGGAAAAGATCATGCGCTTGCCATCAAACGGCATTTCGCCCATTTCGGCCATGCGCGGGTCCGACCTCATTTCTTCATTGGCGGCATCGCGCGCCTTCTTGTCGGGATATTCGCACCAACTGAACACGACCGTTTCATCCGGTTTTGCCTGCACTGCGCGGCGGAAATCGGTGACTTTGCCATCGGGCACATCGTCGCCCCAAGCCTCGACCATTCGGGTCATGCCGAATTCCTTAAAAATCGGCACCGCGCTTTCGGCATGTTGCCGATATTTTTCTTTGTTGGCGGTTGGCACCGCGACCAAAAAGCCGTCGATATATGTCATCATTCTTCTCCTTCGGTTTCGCCCCCGAAATGTGTTCAGGCGTCGACGGGCATCTTACGCCGCCTTGGTAATCGGCTGCCCGATTGACCAGCGATAGCCGAACGGGTCGGTGACTTGCCCGTAACGGTCGCCCCAGAACATATCGGCGACCGGCATACTCGCGGTCGCTCCTGCCGACACCGCGCGGTTGAACCACGCATCTGCGTCATCGACCTGCAGGTGCAGCGTCAGGCCGCTGCCGCCTGCCGCGCCTACATCGGCGGGGCTGACATATTCGGGGAATTCGTCGTGCAGCATCAGCGAAGCGCCGTTGATATGCAGATGTGCGTGCATCAAACGGACGCCATCATCTGCCGGTTGCCGCCGCACTTCGGTCGCACCGAATGCCGCGACGTAGAAATCAATGGCCTCGGCGGCCCTGTTATCGCCGATCTGGATATGCGGCGTCAGGCCGCCGGTTGGAACTTCGTTCACATTGTCCTCCATTTTCTCTCTCACATGCACATATTATTCGCTAGGCGGTATTGCGGCAGGGTCCATCCAATGCGGTTCCCAGATGTGACCATCCGGGTCTTCAAAGCTGCGGCTGTACATAAAACCATGATCCTGTTTCGGATTGATGTCAGCCACGCCACCCTTGGTACCCGCCATGTCAGTCATAAAATCAACCGCTGCACGGTCGTCGCATGATAGGGCCAGCATGACCTCGCTCTGGGTTACCTGCGGGATTGGTTTTTTGGTGAACTCGGCCCATTTGGCGTGGGTCAGCAACATGACCATGATGCTGTCCGAAAACACCATACAAGCAGCGGTATCGTCGGTGAAATGCGGATTGTTGGTGGCGCCGATTGCTTGATAGAAATCCATTGCGTGCGGTAGATCCGCCACTGGAAGGTTCACAAAAATCATCTTCGACATCATGTGCCTCCTTGCTTTTTGACGCCCTTCAAAAGCGCCACGATTGCCATTGCGTGGCCGTGACCCAGTTCGAAATCCTGTTTGATCCAGGCAACAATTTCGCCTGCCTTGATGCCGGGAGCGAGTGCTTCGTTCGCCGTGAAACCCTTACCGTCGGCCATCCGCTTGAAGTCCGCAGGGGCGTGGCCAGTCTTGGCTTCGATGTT
Source organism: Sphingorhabdus sp. (assembly GCA_040007915.1). Classification (GTDB taxonomy): domain Bacteria; phylum Pseudomonadota; class Alphaproteobacteria; order Sphingomonadales; family Sphingomonadaceae; genus Sphingorhabdus_B. The sequence continues at coordinate 70,495 of JBDTUD010000011.1, read as the reverse complement.
ATCGAGATAGGCTTGAAACGACATATTCGCGTTCCTTTTTACACCAACTGGTTTTACATCGCTTTGTTCATTGCCTCGACAAGTTCGTCACCCATCACCGGCGGGCCGTTGGGGGTGGCGATGGACCAGCGATGGCCAAACGGGTCTTCGATCACGCCGTAGCGGTCACCCCAGAACATATCGTCCATCGGCATGATCGTCTTGGCACCGGCAGCGCCCTTGCAGGCCAGATGCGGGCAGAGGCCGTGCATACCAAAATCGGCGGGGTTGATGGTTTCGGTCATCGGGCTTCTCCTCGATTGAACAATAACATGATGTAACGCTTCAAATGGGCAGCGCTGTCGCGGGCGATGTCCGCCCCACCTTTGGCTTTGGCGAGGATGAACGCGCCTTGCAGAACGGCCTGTGTATGGAGCGCGAGACTCGCCGGATCTATCTGGTCAGCGATACCATATTTTACCGCAGCTGCCGATATGTCAGCCTCCAGCGTCGCCGCGTGGCCGGAAATGCTCGCTTCACAAGCGGCGCGGATAATGTCGCTGGTCTGATAGCTTTCCTGTACCATTGTGCCGACAAGGCAGGTGAATTCTTCAACGCCGCCCTCCAGCAAGGCGGTTCGGAAATCGACATAAGCGAGTACGCGGTCGAGCGGGTCTGCGGGCGCATGGTAGGGGGCAGTGGCGAACAGTTCGCTGGTGGTTATCGACCAATGATTGGCAGCGGCAACGCCGAGTGCTTCTTTGCTCTGGAAATGGTGGAAGAACGCGCCCTTGGTGACACCCGCCGCTGCGCAAAGTTCATCAACGCTGGTGGCGCTGAACCCCTTGGTACGGATGATGCCCAATGCCGCGTCGAGCAGCTTTGCGCGTGCTCCGGCAGGTGGGTTTGGCAAAGGGCGAATCGAATCCATGCCCGTTGACACATACCAACTGGTCGGTATGTGTCAACGGGCATGGCAAACCCCACGCTCCGCGTGACTTTCGCAAACATCGGGGATTTTAGGGTCTTGTCAGTCGAGCGGGATATAGGCCGCGATATCACGCGTCTTCAGGTACAACACATCATCATGCGGCGCGCTATTGGTCATCGCGTAAAAGGCGCGTGCCTTGTCTTCACTCATCCCGATCTCGCGGTAATAAGCGACATATTCCTGATTGACCGGGTCGCTTTCGGCGAAGTCATCGGCTTCCATCCCGTCCTCATCGCGCCAGCTATGGACCGCGAACTCGGCACCCGGGTCGGCATGGCGTTTGGCCCCTGCCAGAAACAATTCCATTCCGCCCGAACGCACCGAGCCGCCTTCGGGAACATTGGTTGTGATACCTGCGCGTCGCACCATGCGGGCGATTTCAAAATTGGCTTCGTCATCACCGGTGCCGGGGCAGTCAATCATATCGATTTGGCGCAGGGCAGGAAAGGCGCGGAGCATCGCGCGGAACTGGGCTGGGGTCTCGCTCTCGATGCTGCCGACCAACTCCGCGCGGTCAGGGGTAACGATATTGAACGGACCGAAGCTGGCAAGGGTGGGGGAGGCCGCTGTGGCCATGGAGCTGTCGTCTTGTTCGACCCACTCATAGATCTCGGTTTCAACGCTGACATTATTAAGGGCATGTCCGCCCGACGGCACAAGGGTGAGGGCACCGAGGGCGAGTATGCGAAAAGCGACGGCCAGCTTCATCAGAGCACTTTGGCCATCCGCCGCTTGCGAATTGGTGATCGCAGAAGGTTAAGCGCAATTTAGCAATGTTTTACATCTGCAAAGGGGATGGACTCTTGAGATTGTCGCCGTCATAAGCCAACAGAACAAAAAGGGGACAAAGCACATGGTGACGATTGTATCGACCGTGGCCTATCTGGGGCTGGAGGCGCGCGCGATCGAGGTGCAGTGTCAGGTCGCGCCCGGCATGGTCGGCTTCACCATTGTCGGTTTGCCCGACAAAGCGGTCGCCGAAAGCCGCGAGCGGGTGCGCGCCGCGATCTCGGCTCTCGGACTTTCGCTGCCGCCCAAGCGGATTACGATCAACCTCTCGCCCGCTGATCTGCCCAAAGAGGGCTCGCATTATGACCTACCGATTGCGCTTGCTTTGCTCGGCGCGATGGGGCTCGCCGATGTCGAGGCGCTGGCGCAATATGTTGTGGTGGGAGAACTGGGGCTGGATGGCAGGGTTGCGGCGTCGCCCGGCGTGTTGCTGGCCGCCCTGCATGCTTCATCGCGTGATATGGGCCTGATCTGTCCGGCAGTGCAGGGCGCGGAGGCGGCTTGGGCAGGGCAGATAGAGGTTGTTGCGGCACCTGACCTGCTGGCTTTGCTCAATCATTTGAAAGGGCAGGCGATATTGCGCGCACCGGAGCCGGGAATTGCCGATCCGCCAGTGATGGGACCGGACTTGAAGCAGGTGAAGGGGCAGGAGACAGCCAAACGCGCGCTGGAGATTGCAGCTGCTGGTGGACATAATCTATCTATGGTCGGGCCGCCGGGCGCGGGTAAATCCTTATTGGCTTCCTGTATGCCCGGCATATTGCCTGAACTGACGCCCGGTGAAGCCCTCGGCATTATGTAGCAAATGCACCAACGCCTATCTGCCTTTTAGCAGGGTCCGGCGCTATTGTGAAGCCATGACACAATATATGATTGCAGGGCTGGCCAAGAAACGCGGCGAACTAGCTGGCGAAATACATGCTACGTCCGATCATCTGGCAAAGCTGATAAAGGACTTAGAGGCTGTCGATAACGCGCTGGCTGTTGTCGCGCCCGATATGGCTGTCGAGGGCATCCGGCCTAAGCTGTTCCGGCCACCATCAGATTGGGCGAACAGAGGGCAAATGAGCCGCCTTGTGCTGCATATCCTACGTCAAGCGAGAGAGCCGCTTACAACCAAAGAGATTGCAGGGCAGATGCTGCTAGAGCGCGCTCTGGATGTGAACGACATAAAGCTACTGTCATTGATGGTGCGCCGCGTCGGCAGCGCACTTAGGCACCAACGCGACAAGGGTAATGCGCTATCTGTCGATCAGCTTGGCAATTATCAGCTTTGGATGCTTAACCGTGGATAAGGTTGTAAAAAGGCCATCCGAATACCAACGCAAGCATAACGCCGCAAAATAGGATCGGGCCGTAGCGGTTGATTGTTGCGCGCACGAAAGGAACTTTATGCAAGACGCGATAGAATGCAAGGGGCCGCGCAACGCGGCCCCTTGGTTAAGCTGCCATTTGACTTGGCGTTACGTTACGCGACAGCCAAGCACTTGCTGCGGGCGAAACTCGCAGGGTTGCCCAATCCGCGCCCTGTTGCAACTGCAAGACCGCCACACTGTCATCGTTGTCCACAGCGTTAGCAACGAATTTTCGGACAGCATCAGCCGGTCCTAGTAGGTTTGCCATCCAGATGGATTCAGTTAGTTTTACGGCTTTCCAGCTTGCCATCAGCCGATATAACGGCTGATAGTTGCGGCGATTATGCAGATCATAAGTGATGAGATAGCTTGCCATGATTTTACAACCCCATATCCGTCGTGACCCAGCGGAAGCTGCGATTGCTCGGCTTCTTGATAGTCATCTTGATAAAGCTGTTGCCGCGAGTGGCCTTGGCGAGACTTTCCGACAAGGCGCGCTCCGTGCAATGCACGACATACTCCTTGACGGTTGCCATGACCTTATCGAACCTGTCGCTACGGTTGCACCTGGGACAGGAAACATCGTCATTAGCTTTAGGATTAGCGACTGTTTGAACGGCGCACTTACATGCGCCACAGAGGATTGTTACGTTACTCATTTACATTAGTCCTTATATTAAGGACCACGAAACGGCTTGACGGTCAATCACCACAGGTATAAATACCAATACGTCATGACGCCCGAGACCGTTCCATGGTCTCACACTTCCGAAGCGAGCCAGCCGAGAGTTTGTACCTCTTTGCTGGCTCGTTTAGTTTCTACCTCGTTAACCAAATGGCGGCAAGCTAATAAAGCTTCAATAAGCGTTTCTGGGCGTATTTAACTAACTTTGGTGGTATGCGAGTGCCAATGGCGCCATTTCACACTGTATGAAGCTTAAACCCACCTTCCTGACGTTATTTAATATGAATCTAACAAATCCTCGTTCTGTTTTCGTTCACGCGGCCCGCTGCCAGTAACCCGCCCATTGGCGGCTAACCCCCGACGCCATTGCAGCAAAGCCAACCAGCGCCGCTTGCTTGCCGTTGTGAGCGCGGCGGTTGTCTTCGCGCCATGACGCTTCACGCGCATAGCTGCCAAGATACTTGCCAGCGATATGATGGTGTGTGCCGACTTCCATCCGACGCAGACGCGAGAAATAGCTTTCCGCCTGATTGGTGCAAGCGCCTTCATCCTTGAACGATACGCTGTGGTTGACGCGCTTCATATCCCAGCCAGCGTGTAGATCGTCCCAACCGGTGCCTTCATCGGCATGGATGGTTGTCAGGGTGCCTACATGATCGCGCACGAGCGGCACGGCGTCGCCTTCATGGCGCACGATAAAGGGAAGCGACCGGCCACCGCGTTCACGCATGATAACGACGCACTGGCGCTTGCCAGAGCGATTTTCGAGCAAACGGCGGTCCTTGCGGTCCTCTTTGCGATTTTCGGGCTTCACGTATCCGCCAAAATAGGCACCGTCGATTTCCACGATACCGTTGAGCATCCGCCCCTGTTGTTCCAGCGCCATTGCTTCACGCAGCTTGTGCGAGAGAACGAACGCGGTCTTATATTGAACGTCCAGATCACGCGACAATTGCAGCGCGGCAATACCTTTCGCACCGTTCACGAATATCACGATAGCCGCCAGCAAGTCGGTGAATGACAGTTTGCGCGAAGCAAAGATGGTGCCGCTCGTTACCGAGAATTGATGATAACAGGCAACGCACTTGAAACGGCGGCGCGTGGCAATGTCATAGGTCTCGGTGCAGCCGCAGCGAGGGCATACGGCCGCACCGTCTGTCAGATGCCAACGCATCCGGCGAAACGTCTCATAGGCTTTGTCGTCGCCCATTTGGAACACCGTCTTTAGCGACAGTGTGCGGGCTTTTGCCGAGAGTAAAAAGTGTGAACCGTGTGCCATTGTAATCATATCCGTTGCTTATGCATCGTATATAGTTACATATATGCACTGTTGTCAATGGCAAACGTATCGCATATGATGATTTATCATCATTTAGGATACATACGCCATGAAAACGCTAAAAGACTGGGAAGAACAGGCCAAGGGATTGCTCAAAGCCGAGTTGAAGCGGCGCAATGTGTCTTATGCCCAGCTCGTTGATAAGCTGGCTGAAATAGGCGTGGTGGACTCTGAGCCGAATGTGCGTAACAAGCTCAGCCGGGGTAAATTTACAGCGGTGTTTTTGTTGCAATGTCTCGAAGCGGTGGGGTCAACGTCTCTAAGACTGGATTAATAAGGGGCTTCATTGCCGCGATCACAATCTGCGTTTGTTTTATTGGATATGGCTTATGGGAAAGTGCCAAATACGAACGGCATGCCGACAATCAGCGCGCCGAATATGCCAAATATACCCGCCAAAAGATAGCCAAAGCCTGTGTTGGACTCTCCAGCCTCGAAGCAGTCAAATGCCAATTTGATGCCAAAGACGCACAGCGCGAGAATGAATATAACCAGCGCGATCTTGTAGCCCAGCGCAGTTCCGCTCTTTGGGCTTATATCATGGGCGCTGCCGCCGTCATTGGCATGGCGCTCAGTGCCTTCGGCGTGTGGCTCGTTAAGGCTACCTTTGATGAGTCCAAAGAAGGGAACAGACTTACTCAATCCATTGGAGAGGCAACGGCCCGCGCTCACATTGCGATTCAAAGCGCCAAAGTGACCATAAGTAGCACCTCGATTATTTTTGAGCCCACTCTTCGCAATGTTGGAAACACTGCCGCTGTCGATGTGGCGGTAGAGTTCTTCCCCGAATACATTCTTACCTATGCGGAGACGGAGGATGATTTGCCAAGTTACCATCGTGACCGCATGGATTTCAAAAATAGGATTGTTGGCGTTGTAAATCCTCAAAGCTCTGTTCCTTTGTCGGAAATGTGGTGGCTTTTGCCTGACGACACGATTGCCAATCCAAAGTTGATCATAGAGCGAGTTTCCAGCCAAACAGGCGCGTTTATCCTTGTTTTCAGAGGCAAATGTGAATGGCAGGATGTCTTTTTTAAAAACCACGAAATCGACGTGACAGTGATTGCTCACACATTTGTTCGGAGCGACCGTGGCTATAGTGCCTCGCATATCGAAATTGATCACAAGACATTCACTCCCGCTACCGAAATGCTGGCAATAAAAAAGGCCCAAGAAGAGTAGTAGATTACTAATCACCGTTGGTTAAGGCGGGCTTCCCCGCGCTCTCCCTTGGTGCATTTGCTACATAATGCCGGAAGCCCTCGAGGTTTCAATGATCGCCTCTGTCGCCGGAACTTTGGAGGGCGGTCGATTGGTCCGCACCCGCCCGTTCCGCAGTCCGCACCATAGCGCATCGATGCCCGCCTTGGTCGGCGGCGGTCTTAAGGTACGCCCCGGTGAAGTCAGCCTTGCTCATCTGGGCGTTTTGTTCCTTGATGAATTACCGGAGTTTCAGCGCGGCGTTCTGGACAGCCTTCGCCAGCCGCTTGAAACCGGTATGGTCAGCGTCGCCCGTGCCAACAGCCATGTGACCTTTCCGGCCAACGTCCAATTGGTCGCCGCCATGAACCCGTGCCGTTGCGGTCATCTTGGTGACGCCGCTCTGGCCTGTTCACGCGCACCGCGTTGTGCCGCCGATTATCAAGCCAAGATTTCGGGACCGCTGCTCGACCGCATCGATCTGCATGTCGAGGTCCAGGCGGTGAGTGCGGCTGACCTTGTCTTGCCCCCGCCCGCAGAAGGATCAGCCGAAGTTTCAGCGCGGGTCAGGGCCGCCCGTGACGTGCAAAGCGCCCGACTGAAGGGTACCAAAAAGCGCACCAATGCCGAGCTTGATGGCGATCTGCTCGCCGAACATGCGACCCCCGATGAACCCGGGCAAAAGCTATTGGCGCAAGCAGCAGAGGCGATGCGGCTGTCGGCGCGCGGTTACACCCGGATCTTGCGGGTTGCGCGGACGATTGCCGATCTGGCCGGTTCGGATAATGTCGGACGAATCCATATTGCCGAGGCTTTATCCTATCGACGGCAGGCACCGCGAAATTGATCGCGCATCGGCTGACACGGGTGTGAGAGTAAGGTGAAACACGCGGCTTCGGTCTTCATGAATGCCATTTTAACCAAATGTTAGTCCCCACATCATACATCCTGGCACCAACGGGTGTTGATGGGGTGGGACCTAATGGATATAAAATGGCGTCAGCTTTCGGGCAAAATGCATGATTTTGGGGCACGGAGAGTAACCCGAATTAGCGACAAATCAACAGGTTGGCCAATGCGCCGAAAATTGGCATTCGCTTTTGGCGGTGTAATTTTTGCAATGGCAGTCCTCGCTTTGGTGAGTGCGGGATCGCTTTTTGGGGTGCGATCAGCGGTAGGCAACGTAACCGCGATGTCGGATGCAGATCAGGCATTGATAGGAATTCAATCGCGCGCGGTCGCCGCCGAAGGCTTGCTGAAAGACTATGTCATCCGCCCCGATGGGGCGTCGGCCGAGCGCGTCGAAGAGACTCTAGACGACGCCGTTTCCATGCTGGACGATGCCGAGGACGGCGCAGCTGCCCTGGGCAAGACTGCAACGCTGAATAATATGCGCAAGACGCTGGAATCTACCCGGAAATCCGCCAGCCGCATTATCGAAGCCCAGACCAATATACAAAAACATGTCGATACCGAGTTGATGGTGCGAGGATCGAAGATTGCCGATTCGCTCAAAGTCATAAAAGATACAGCGCACGACGCTGCCGAACATGACGCTGCCTATCGCGCCAGTGTGGCAGAAGCCAACTATCTGTCGATGCGGGTTAATGTAACCCGCTACCTTTCTGATTCCAGCGGAGACACCGCTAAAAAAGCAAAAGCCGATTTGCTCAATCTCGAAGATTCGATGAATCTGGTATATGAGGTTATTGGCACTGGTGCACAGTCTACGCGTGCCGATGGTGTCATCGCGGATGTCGTTGCCTATGACAAAGCGTTCGATGCCGTCATTACATCGACCAAGATACGCGATAATGAGATCAACAAGGTAATCAAAGTTTCCGGACCACGACTGGCGAAGGATGCCCAGAAAATTGTTGCTTCCATTGGGAGTGTACGCAGCCGGGCTACGTTAATCGCTCAAACCTCAGCCGGTGCAGCGCTGCTCGTGGTTGTGATTGCAGCTGCCGCCGGTATTACTCTGGCCTTTCTTGCAGGCTTTGTAATTTACCGGATTGTTGCCCAGCCGATTACCCTTCTTGCCAAACAAATGCGTTCACTCGCCGATGGGAAATTCGACACCGAAGTCCATGGGATTGAGCGAGGCGACGAAGTGGGCGACATGGCCCGGGCCGTGGAGGTTTTCCGTGCCAATGCAAAAGAGGTTGAAGAACGCCGTCGCGTTGCACTCGAAAGCGAGAAACGCGAATTTGAACAACAGCAAAAATATGCTCTTGTACAAGAAGAAGAGCGCCAGCGCAGCGAAGCGGAACGCCGCCAAGCTATGCTGGGACTGGCGGACCGTTTTGAACAAACCGTTGGCCAGCTAGTCGATCAAGTCGATAATTCAGCACGGCAGATTCGTGATGGCGCCAGAATGGTATCAAATGATGTTGATACCAGCGTTGGGTTGATGGCTGATGTTGTCGCAGCCGCTAGCCAGAGCAGCGTCAACAGCACCGAGGTTGCGAGCGCAGCTGACGAAATGTCCGTGTCAATCAACGAAGTTTCAAGTCAGATTGCTTCGGCCGCTTATGTTGCTCAAGAAGCATCGGTGCGCGCGAAGGTCACCGATAGTGTCGTGGCAGAGCTTGTGCATACAACGCAGATGACGCAATCGATGGTTGATCTCATCGCCAATGTCGCAAAGCAGACCAATTTGTTGGCGCTGAATGCCACGATCGAGGCGAGTCGTGCAGGTGAGGCTGGTCGCGGTTTTGCGGTGGTCGCATCGGAAATTAAAGAATTGGCGAACCAGACATCGGCTGCCACCAACGATATCCAGCGTAATATAGGCCATGCGGTGGCCACCTCCAGCAAGGCCATTGAGGCGATAACGGAAATTGGCCTTGCCATTGATGAAATCAGTGGAGTTGCGATGAACATATCGGTCGCAATGGAGCAGCAGGCGCTGACAACGGCACAAATCGCCCAGAATACCGGCCAGGTGGCCAATAGTTCGCAGCTCGTTACGATAAACCTCAGTGAAGTGAAAAATGGGATCGAAAGTAGCGGCAAGACGGCCCGCGATGCCCTGGTCGCCGTTGAGTATCTCGATCAGCAGTCTGCAAGAATGAAGCAGACAGCCGCCGAATTTTTGAAAGAAGTGCGGGCCGCATAATTGCGGGGCGCTAACGAACGTTTAACTTTATCAATCTACAGGACCAGATCATGAACTCTAAAAAAATCACTATCGCTAAGACGGCAATATCATGCGGTCTCTTGCTGATCGCCACACCGGTTGTTGCCCAAGCATCACCTTGGACGCAGCAAGTGCATTCTTTGGTGCGGGCCAATTTCTCCTATCCGCGTTCAGCGCAAGTTCGCGGCGATGAAGGCAGTGCGACTATCCGGGTGGATTTGGCTGCGGATGGCAGCATAACGGGTGTGACGCTCACCAAATCCAGCGGTTCTCCGATTCTCGACCGAGAAGCGGTGCGTATTGCCCAGAAAATCCAGCGCTTCCCGACACCGCCGCGCGGCACCACGAACATCTCGCTGCCAATTTCCTGGCAACTTAAATGATGCACTGAAAACGAGCTTGGAATGAAAATTCCAGGCTCGGATGGCATCGCCAAGTGCAGCCATCATTCGTCCGAGCAGGAAAAGACCAGTAGCTCGTTTGGCGTGGTTGGTAGTACCTCGCGCACCGCCTTGTTCATGTTACTGATCTTTTCACGGATGGCGGGATCGGCGGAGCAGGTTTTGGTATCATGAAGCCGCCGCGCTTCCCGGGCCTTTTGCATCGCGTCCATGCCCAGTAAATATCGCTCGATGCGATAGGTTTTGGTATCGGGCGCATAACTGACAAGTGAAACCTGTTGCTCATTATTGGGCACGAAGCTGCGCGACCATTTGCCGGCGTCATCGGCATATTGGGTACGGCCGTTGATGCAGCCATTGTCGGCCCAGCCGAAAGTGACATCGGCGGTATCGGACACGGTGATGCGGCTGCGGTCCGGCTGGATGACACAGTGTTTTTTGCCCGCGCCGGCGATTGTGGTGGTTGCTGGTCCCTTGGCGCGTTGGTCATCCGGTGTCATGGCCGCGCGAACCCGGTCGTCAACCTCCTTGAACGAGGGGCGCAACGCGAAAATCATAAATGCGGAAAAAGTGAGTACCCCGGCAACACTGGCGGCAATCTTCATCTGCTCACGCTGCTTGCGTTCCGAAAATTGCCATGCAGCGCCGCCACCGACCGCGCCCAAGACCAACAAAAGTGCAGCAAGCGCAATATGGTTTTCCCGTTCCGCAATGATATCATGTTCGGCATCGCTGCGGAATTTGCCTTCCTTTCCTGTCCGCAGTTCGGTCGCAATCCGGTTCTCCGCCTCAATCTTGGCGCGCGCTGCGGCCTCACGTTCGGCTTCGGCACGAGTCATTTCGGCCACGGACCGGCATTCGCTGCTGGCAGCACTAAAGTTCACGTTTTGGGTCCGCAGAAAGTTGCTCAGTTCGCGCACCGATATTGCGAAGTAGAATTCCGCACCGCCGCCATCGGACACACTGCCAAAGCTGTTTATCCCGATTACCCGGCCACATGCATCGACCAACGGCCCGCCGCTATTGCCCGGCGCAATTGGGGCAGTGTGCAGCAGGGAGTCGACATTTTTCGATGTGCGTCCTGAAGACACGCTTCCTCGCGTTTTTACCGGCATTTGCGGGTGTAGCGTATCCTCCTCATTCTGTTCCAAAGCGATGTCGACATTGGCAGGGTAACCGATGGCAAACACGTCCGACCCGTCACCAACGATACCGGAATAAAGGGCCGCAGGTGTCAGCTGCGCTCCAGTGATTTGCAACAAAGCCAGATCTTTGGACGGAGCACTGGCGATAATTGTTGCCTCATAGCTTTGTGAGCCTTCTGACGGAATGATAACAAACGTAACGCTCTCATCATATTGCGCCGGATCAACCACATGGGCGTTTGTGACAACCTTGTTTGGTGCGACAACGACACCTGACCCGTGCCCGATGAAGGTGCGCTGACCCTCGCTCGAACTGAACACCGCAACGCGCACGACGCTGCGCGTGGCCGCGTTGATATCGGTGGCTTCACCGAGCGCAGGAGCGAAAGAGACGGGCAGGATGATAAGCAACAATGCTAACAAGATACGCATGGCTTGTTCGACCACAATTTTAGACAGCAATCAACGCCGGTCTTCGCGGTTAGCCGGTTTCACATTGACCCCGTTACGCCCTAATGTAACGTCAAGCGGAATACCGCCGACGTCGGTGGTGACGGTCACGCCTCTTTTTTCGTCGATTCGGACGTCGGTATCGCCTATATTGATCGGCATATCCGGCAATTCAGGCAGGTCGAGTGGTTCGACCGGGCCTTCGGGGTCTGGTTTGGGCAGTATCTTGCGGACTGGAGCTTTTGGCGCTGCACCCTTCACGGCCTGCGCCATGAAATCGCGCCAGATGCGGGCGGGCAACCCGCCACCGTTGACGCCGCGCAAAGGCGTATTGTTGTCATTGCCGATCCAGACGCCAACCACCAGGTCACCAGCAAAGCCGATGAACAAGGCGTCGCGATTATCCTGGCTGGTGCCAGTTTTACCATAAGCCGGAATGCTGAGGCGGGCCGCCCGTCCGGTGCCGTCTTTCACCACCCCACCCAACAATTCGAGCAGCATCTTGTGGGTGCGGCCGTCGAAACTGCGTTCGCCGGAAAACAACCATTCCATCCAGCCCTGTTCTTCGGTCTTGAATGCGCGCGGTTTGACTGGCCAGCTATTGGCAGCAACACCCGCATAAGCCGCAGTGAGTTCGAGCAAGGTCACGCCCGAGCTGCCCAGCGCGAGACTGGGATCGAGCGTCAACGGGCTGGTTATACCCAAATCCTTCGCCGCGCGTTCGACTGATTTGCCGCCGACTTCGTTATACAGCCTTACCGAAGCGACGTTGCTTGAGCGCGAAAAGGCCTGTTGCAGGGTAATGTCACCGCGGTAGCTTTCGCCCGCATTTTTGGGCCGGTAAAGCCCTTCATTAATCGGTGTATCGGCAACCAGGGAATCGGGGTTCATCCCAGCCCGCAACGCTGCCAAATAGACAAATAACTTAAATGTCGAACCCGGCTGACGCTTGGCCTGCACCGCACGGTTAAATGGCGACGCCTTGTAGCTGCGCCCGCCGACCATCGCCACAACCTCGCCATTGGCGCGCATCGCCACCATCGCGACCTGGGCATTGCCAATCGGTGCCCGGGCGACGACATTACGGGCAATATTTTGCAGCCGGGCGTCGAGCGTCGTCGTAATCTTGATGTCGGCATAGCCGTTTTCGGTAAGTGCCCGCGCCTGTGGGATTGCCCAATCGGCAAAGTAAGTGCCGGTCGGCAAATTGTCACGGATGCGGACGTCCAAGCGCGGGATGGAGGTCGCCCTGGCCATGGCTTCATCGATATAGCCTGCGGCGACCATCGCCTTCAGAACCAACTTTGCCCGTTTCGCCGCACGTTCCGGGTTCTTGGTGGGCGCAAGCCGGGACGGTGCCTGCACCAGTCCCGCAAGCATACTCGCCTGACTAAGCGTCAGCCGTTCCGGCTGTCGGTAAAAATAATGCAGTGACGCCGCGCGCAGGCCGTAGACATTATCGCCGAAATAGACGTTCGAAAGATAGCGTTCGAGTATCTCGTCCTTGGTCAGCCAGCCCTCCAGCCAGAATGCGATCAGCATCTCGCGTGCCTTTCGGGTCAGGCTCCGCTCGGGGGTGAGGAAGGTGAACTTGGCCAACTGTTGCGTGATCGTGCTGCCGCCCTGCATCATGCCGCTGCCGGTCGCGTTGCTCCATGCCGCGCGCAAAAGTCCGCGCGGATCGAGGCCTAGGTGCGAGTAAAAACGCCGGTCTTCAATGGCGAGAAACGCCTGTTTGACGTGATCAGGCAAGGCTCCCGCCTTGACCGGGCGATCAACAATCGCTCCGTTGCGCGCAATCGGCGTGCCATCGGCCGCCAGTAAGGTGATCCGGGGCGGTGCAATCGGTTCCAGAGATTTGGAGAGCGGCGCGGTGACCGCCAACCACAATAATATCACGATGAAAAGCAACAATGTCGCCGCAATACCCCGCCTGATCCAAAGCCATTTGCGAGAGCGGGGCGGTTCCGGTGGCGGATATGGGGTGCCGGTTACATCTGCGAAAGCCGAATCAAAACTATAGGGCATATTGCCCGGCATTGCGTCGGAGGTTGATTGCCTGAAGAACATTGATTTACTGTATTATAATCATAAGACGGCGAAAGCGAGTATTATGTTTATCCTTAAAGGAAGCTGTACGGATCGACGTCCACACCGACGCGAACCCCGCGCGGAAATTGGAGGTCGCCCAACCATGCGCGGATAATCGCCTGTATCTCGACCGAGCGCTGGGCATGAACCAGCAGACGCTGCCGGTAGCGCCCGCGCAGCATTGCGAGCGGGGCGGGGGCGGGGCCATAGACAACCATTCCGTCGGCTTGCGGTGCCGCGCCGCCAACCGCACGCGCGGCCTCTATCGCTTCGCGTTCATCTTCGGATGAAATGATGATTGCGGCAAAACGGCCAAAGGGAGGCGCACCTGCTACACGGCGTTGCTCGGTTTCGGCGTCGTAGAAACTGTCACGTTCTCCAGCGACCAGAGCGGCGATTACAGGGTGCGAGGGGTTGCGCGTCTGGATGAAAACCTCGCCGGGTTTTTCACCGCGTCCCGCACGACCGGCGGCTTGCGCTATTTGCTGAAAGGTCCGTTCGGCAGCGCGCAAGTCACCGCCCTCCAACCCCAGATCGGCGTCGATTACGCCAACCAAAGTCAGTTCGGGGAAGTGATAGCCTTTGGTCACCAACTGCGTGCCGATGATGATATCGACCGCCTTGTTCTCCACCCGCGCGACAAATTCCGCTGCTTTATCGGGTGACCAAAGCGTATCTGAGGTGGCAACGATGGTCCGTGCACCGGGGAACAGCCGGTTGACCTCGTCGCAGATCCGCTCGACCCCCGGGCCACAGGCAACCAGGCTGTCTTTCTCGTTGCATTCGGGGCATTCGTCGGGCGGCGGCATGACATGGCCGCAATGGTGGCAGGCGAGACGGCGCACGAGGCGATGTTCGACCATCCAGCTCGTGCAATTGGGGCATTGGAAACGGTGACCGCAGGTTCGGCAGAGGGTGAGCGGCGCATAGCCCCGGCGGTTCAAAAAGAGCAAGCTCTGTTCACCGCGTTCGATCCGTTCCTCCAGCGCTTTTAACAATGTCGGCGCGATCCAGTGCTGCCGTTCAGGCGCATCAAGCGTCAGGTCAATCGCCTTGATCTCCGGCATTTTTGCGGCACCGAAACGCGAGGGGATTGCAAGCCCGCGATAACGCCCGATGTTCACCATATGCCGTGATTCCAGCGCGGGCGTGGCGGACGCCAGCACGACTGGAAACCCTTCCATCTTGCCGCGCATAACTGCGACGTCGCGGGCATGATAGCGAACGCCGTCTTCCTGTTTGAAGCTGGTTTCGTGGGCCTCATCGACGATAATCAGCCCCGGATCGGCAAAGGGCAGGAACAAGGCCGAACGCGCGCCGACCAGCACCTTGGCACTGCCATCGGCGATCGCGCGCCAAGTCCGTCGTCGCTGGGTGCTGCGCATATTGGAATGCCACACCGCCGGTTCGACGCCGAACCGCGCCTCGAAACGTTTCAGGAACGGCTGGGTCAGGGCGATCTCGGGTAGCAGAACGAGTACCTGTTTGCCCAGTCGCACCGCCTCAGCCACGGCTTCAAAATAGGTTTCGGTTTTCCCCGAACCGGTAACCCCGTCGAGCACAATGGGATCGAAAACGCCTACCCGCACCGCTTCGACCATCGAGTTGGCGGCGATGGTTTGCGCCGCGCTCAATTCGGGTTGGTGGAAATCCGGGTCAGGCGTGGGGACTGGCGTATCGACGCTGATCGTCACCGGCTCGAACGCGCCAGCCTTGATCAGACCGCGAATGACCGCATCACTGACCCCCGCTTCTGCGGCCAGTTCTCGCACCAATCCCTGGGCGTCCTCCAGAGCATCAAGCGCGGCAGCCCGCTGGGGTGTCAGCCGCGTCGGTTCATATCCCGTCCGGCGATATTCCGTGATCGTGCCAGCTGGCGACAGTGCCGCAGACGACGCCAGCACCATGCGCAACACCGCCGCATGGTTGGTGAGATAATAATCCGCGACCCAATCGACCAACCGCCGCAAGCCCAGTTTGATGGGTGGGCAATCGACCAGTTCGACCACCGGGCGCAACCGTTTGGCGTCGATGGGCTCGTCGTTAAACACGCCGTCATCCCAGACGACGCCCGCCAGCTTGCGCGGTCCCAGCGGCACGATCACCACCGAACCTGGCACCGCGTGCATGTCTTCAGGCAGGCGGTAGTCCAGCGGACCTATTGCTTGCGTGAGCAAGACGACACGAACGCGCTGGACGGGTTGATTCATATAGCAGCCTATAAGGGCGGATCGCCCGCTCGTCATCCATCGCTATCGCCCACCGCAAATCTTTGATAGCATTGGTGACATGGAGAACAGGAGCGTCCCCAATGAACCCGCAGATTGACCGTCGCCATTTGTTATTCGCCGGGGTCGCTGGCGCGACATTGCTGCTGCCCGGTTGTGCCAGCCTGCCGGGATTTGGCCTGACCGACGCGATCCGGCGCCTGCTGACGCTGGCGTCGCAAAATGCCTTTGCTCTGCTGCTACAACCCGGCGGGTTTTACGACAGCTCGGTCGCCCGAATTGCGCTGCCCGACCGTTTTGGCGGCAATAACGGGGCGGATATATTGTCGGCAGTGCTGCAAAGCCGGACATTCCGCGACAGGTTGCAACGCCAGCTTAACCGCGCGGCCGAAAAAGGGGCCGAACGTGCGGCACCTCTGGTGGCCGACGCCGTTCGCAGCGTCAGCATCGAAGACGCGGCGTCGATTGTTCGCGGCGGGCCACAAGCGGCGACCGGCTTTCTGCGCGGCAAGATGGGTGTCGCGCTGGTTGATGCGATGCTGCCGGGCATATCCGAAGGGCTGCGTCTGTTCGACGATCAGGTGATTTCCCAAGCAGTCCGATCGATCACGGGGTTCGACATCGGCACCCTTGCCAGCGATATCACCCGCAAAGCCGACGACGCGATCTGGGCGGCAATCGGGCTTCAAGAAGCGAACATCCGCGCTGATCCGCACAAAACCAACGATCCGGTTTTGATCGGGGTATTCGGATTGGTGAAATAAGCGAGACGGCCACGCAGGCCCGCCCGCGATTCAACTGTCCTTTACCCGCGCATTTTGCCAATAGGCTCAAAAGCGACTCCTATTCACGAAAGCCGTACAGATGAAATTTTTTGTAGACACCGCAGACACCGCAGACATAGCCGACCTGGTCGCTACCGGTTTGCTCGACGGAGTAACGACCAATCCTTCGCTGATTGCGAAATCGGGGCGTGATTTTATCGAGGTAACCAAGGAAATCTGCGGGCTGGTTGACGGGCCGGTGTCGGCAGAAGTGGTCGCGCTTGACCATGCAACGATGATGAAAGAGGCCGAAATCTTGCGAAAGATTGCGGACAATGTCTGCATCAAGGTGCCGCTGACCATCGATGGGCTGAAAACCTGCAAGAAACTGACCAGCGACGGGACGATGGTCAATGTAACCTTGTGCTTTTCGGCGAACCAGGCCTTGCTAGCGGCGAAGGCCGGGGCCAGCTTCGTTTCGCCGTTCGTCGGCCGTCACGACGATAACGGTTTCGACGGCATGGCGCTGATCGAAGATATCCGGCTTATTTACGACAATTATGCCTTCGACACCGAAATTCTGGTCGCCAGCGTTCGGCACGGTATCCATGTGCTGGAAGCAGCGCGGATCGGTGCCGACGTGATGACCGCGCCTCCAGCCGTCATCAAAGGCCTGTTCAAACATGTCCTGACCGACAAGGGCATCGAGGGCTTCCTCGCTGATTGGGCAAAGACAGGGCAGGCGATAGGGTGAGCGATATGGGACGCGACGAGCACGATACGAACGGCAAATTGTTGGTGCCAGACGATGTGCAGGACGCAATCCGCACTTTGCTCCGCTGGTCCGGGGAGGACCCCGACCGCGAAGGCCTGCTCGACACGCCGCAACGCGTCGGACGGGCATGGCGCGAATATTGTGAGGGCTATGCCGAAGACCCCGGCATCCATCTGTCGCGAACCTTTCAGGAGGTCGGCGGCTATAACGAGCTGGTATTGCTTAAAGACATCCCGTTCCAGTCGCACTGCGAACATCATATGGCACCGATAACGGGCAAGGCGTCGATTGCCTATATGCCGACCGACCGCGTGGTCGGCATTTCGAAGCTGGCCCGCGTGCTGCATGGCTTTGCCCGACGGTTGCAGGTGCAGGAACGGCTGACCGCGCAGGTGGCGCTGTGCATCTGGGATAATCTGAAACCGCACGGTGTGGCGGTGGTGATCGACGCGCAACATGGCTGCATGACCGGTCGCGGGGTGCGCACCCCAGGCGTCGGTATGGTCACCAGCAAGCTGCACGGCTGCTTCCTCGACGACGAACGCAGCCGCAAGGAAGTGCTCAGCTTAATGGGCTATTGAACCCAACGCAAAGGCCCTCCCGCGCGAACGGGAGGGCGCTTCCTACTTAACCCAATTTTTGCGACCCTTGGGCTGAAAATCAAGCAGCTTTCCTGAGTTCCAGAGATTTCAGGATATTCTCGGGCGATGATTCACCATAAGGATCATTATCGACGCCGTCGTCGTTGATGCCGGGTTCTTCGAACCAGCTGGTGATCACATTGTCGTCAACGATCATCGCATAACGCCAGCTACGGTCACCAAAACCGACGTGGTCCTTTTTGATCAGCATCCCCATGCGGCGGGTAAAATCGCCCGAGCCATCGGGCAAAAGCTTAATGTTTTTCATGCCGAGATGCTGGCCCCATTGATACATGACGAATGCGTCGTTGACCGAAATGCAATAGACCTCGTCGACGCCAGCGGCCTTGAAATCGTCATATAGCCGGTCGAATGCGGGGCATTGTTCGTTCGAGCAGGTCGGGGTGAATGCACCGGGAAGCGAGAACACCACGATGCGCTTGTCGCGGCCAAGGTCGCGGACCTTCACGTCCTGCCAGCGGAACGGGTTTGGCCCATCAATGCTGTCATCGCGGATACGGGTTTTCAAGGTAACGTCTGGGAGATGACGGCCGATCATTTGTTATTCCTTCTTGCTGGATAAAGATTGTGCCGGAACAACGAGGGAGGGGGGGCTGTTCCGGCGACAATGTGGATATGCCATAAAATGACTTATCGGTAAAAATGGATATTATGGTGATAGTGATCGGTTTTGACGATTAGCACGCCTTCAGGTTAGCGTATTTGAAATTTTTGCATAGAATCTCAACGGCCCCTAACATGTCGGTTTGAGCGGCAGTTAACGGCTGAAAAGCGTACAAGTTGACAGTGGTTTGCAAGTTTTTAGAGGCATGCCTAGTCAGCAACCGTTTTACATCTCACCCCGTTTGCGCCGGATCGCATACCATCTTGCGACATTGGCATTATGTTCTTCCAGCGTGTCGGCAAAGACGTGCCCGCCTTTGCCGTTTGCGACAAAATACAACGCCTTGGTCTTGGCCGGATCGAGCACCGCCGCTATTGACGCGCGCGACGGGTTGGCAATGGGACCTTTGGGAAGGCCGACCATCGCGTAAGTGTTATAATCATTCACATCGGCGATTTCGGATTGCAAAATGCGGCGGCCCAGCGGCTTGCCCTTCGTAATGGGATAGATGATCGTCGGGTCGGCTTGCAGCATCATCCCGTTGCGAATGCGGTTGGAATATACCGCAGCGACAGTTCGACGTTCTTTCGCCACCGCCGTTTCCTTCTCGACAATCGCGGCAAGAGCCAGCGCTTCTTCGGGGGTTTTGACAACGGTATGAACGCTGCGCTGTGGCCAAAGTTCGGCCATCGTCTTTTTCATCGCGTCCTGCATCCGTTTCAGCACCGACGCACGCGTGTCGCCTTTTTGGAACGCATAACTATCGGGCAGAATCGAACCTTCAGCGGGCACCGGAATGTCGCCCCGCAACTGGTCGACCGCCATCAACCGTTCGTACACCATGATCGAAGGCATGCCTTCGGGGATTGTCACCATTCGTTGCACCGATTTGCCGCCGGTCAGGATCGACAATATTTCGGAATTGGATGCATGCGCGGGAATCAGGAATTCACCGGTTTTGATCGTCCCGGAGCCTCCGAAAATCTTGGCACGGTTAACGAAGGCATCGGCAGATTTGATCACCCCTTCTTCTTCGAGATTTTGTGCAGCAAGGGTAATGCTCGACCCGGGTTCGATGAGTATGGTCACGGATCGCGGTGATGGACCGGGCGCCTTCCAGCCATAGATGAAGTTGCCACCAATCAGGACGAGTACCAATATTGCTGCCAGCAGCACCCATTTGGCAATCCGGCGCATGGTTTTAGATGGCTTTCATAATCAGGCTGGCATTGGTGCCACCAAAACCGAAACTGTTGTTGAGCACCGCGCGTACCTTGCGCTCTTTTGCCTTGTGCGGGACCAGATCGACACCGATGCAGCCGTCTGACGGATTGTCGAGGTTGAGCGTCGGCGGCACGATCTGGTCGCGTAGCGCCAGGATGCAGAAAATGCTTTCGACCGCACCGGCGCCACCCAGAAGATGGCCGATGGCGGATTTGGTCGAACTCATCGACATCGTCTCAAGGTCATTGCCGAACAACCGCCGGATCGCGCCCAGTTCCAGTTCGTCACCCATCGGGGTCGAGGTACCGTGCGCGTTGATATAGTCGATATCGGCCGTGGAGAGCCCCGATTTCTTCAACGCCATTTGCATCGAGCGGAACGCGCCCGAGCCTTCGGGATGTGGCGCGGTAACGTGATAGGCGTCGCCCGACAGACCATAACCAACGACCTCGGCGTAGATTTTTGCACCGCGCGCCTTGGCATGCTCATATTCTTCGAGCACGACAACGCCAGCGCCCTCGCCCATGACGAAACCATCGCGGTCCTTGTCATAAGGACGGCTGGCGCGGGTCGGTTCGTCGTTGAATGCGGTGGACAGCGCGCGGGCCTGCGAGAAACCGGCGATACCGATTGGGCAAATGGTCGCTTCGGCGCCCCCCGCCAGCATGACATCGGCGTCATCATCGCGGATCATGCGGGCAGCATCGCCAATCGAATGCGCGCCGGTCGAACAGGCGGTGACGACTGCGTGGTTGGGACCCATCAGGCCGTATTTGATGCTGACTTGACCCGAAATCAGGTTGATCAGGCGGCCATGGACAAAATGTGGCGAAACGCGGCCCGGGCCTTTTTCGGCGAGCACCAGCGATTCGCTTTCGATGCCGGGTAATCCGCCAATGCCTGAACCAATCGAGCAGCCCGCGCGGAACCGCTGTTCCTCGGTCATGTCGGTCAGGCCCGCGTCTTCAATCGCTTGGCCTGCGGCATCAATGCCGTAAATGATGAACGGATCAACCTGCCGCTGTACCTTGTGGTCAACACGCTTGTTCGGGTCGAAGCCATAAGGATGGTCGGCGGGCTTCAATTCGCACGCGATATGGCATTTATAGCCCTCGGTATTAAACCGCGTGATCCGTCCAGCGCCCGATTTGGATGCCAATATATTGGCCCAGCTGGTTTCGACATCGCCACCCAACGGGGTTACTAGCCCTAATCCGGTTACAACAACCCGCCGCATCATCTATCTCCAAATCCAGCCTGTTTTGCGCCCAATAAAATCAAGTGGCCGCAAAAAGCAAACGGCTTTCCAGCCAAGACCGGAAAGCCGCTAATTTCTTACATATGAGCGCAGCCAGGGCCGCGCCCGCAACATCAGCTATTGCTGTTGATGAAGTCGATGGCGTCCTTGACGGTGGCAATCTTTTCAGCCGCATCGTCAGGGATTTCGACGTTGAATTCTTCTTCAAACGCCATGACCAACTCGACAATGTCGAGGCTGTCTGCGCCTAGATCGTCGATGAAGCTGGCCGCTTCCGTTACCTTGTCGGCTTCGACGCCCAGATGTTCGACAACAATTTTCTTGACCCGTTCCGCGGTATCGCTCATTTTTTTTGCCCCTTAATGGTTGGGATGATGAATTTCAGGTTTCGCCCTAATGCGCAGACAGCGCGCTGGCAAGAGGCAAGCATTAAATGGCTCAATTGCGCAACTTACCCGCGACAAAGTCGTTCCGTAACTGTTGGATGGTAACCAGCCAGTAGAGATATAGCGCTGCATTTTTCAGCTCGTCGCCATCGGTCGCAGATAGGCCTCGCTCGGCCAGGTCAGCGGTTATCCGGTCCGGATCAGCGTCCAGAAAATTGTTATATTCGACAAATTCTGTCATATTATCAGTAAAGTACTCCTGTACGATTTTTGCGTGGTCTGCGGGCATTGCCTTTTCGCTGTTCTCGGAAACCGCTCGCATCATGAAATATCGCGTCGAATTTTCGGAATCGGTTTGTGACCATGGATAGGTTGTCATGCAGCCGATCAATGCGGTCGTACTGGCTTTTTCGACCACTGCCGGTAACCCTGTTTGCATCGCGGCAGAATCGATCACCACATGGACTTCTTTGGGAACCGCGTCATATACGCATTCGATCTGCTCAATCGGTGTGGCGCTCGCCATTTGCGGTGACAACAGCAGCGCAGCGGCGAGGGCCAGTGAAATTTTCAGCATTGTCATCCTCCCCATTCCGATTCCCCAGACCATTGTTTTTCTCAGGATAGCATCGCCATGCCGCCATTTACATGCAAAGTTTGGCCGGTGACATAGCCTGCTTCTTTCGACGCCAGATACGCGACCGCGGCGCCGATATCGCCGCCTTCGCCCATCCGGCCCATGGGAATACGGGCGTTCAGCGCGTCTTTTTGCGCGTCGGGCAGGTCAGCGGTCATCGCCGTGGCAATAAAACCGGGGGCGACGCAGTTGACGGTGATGCCCCGGCTTGCGAGCTCTTGACCGAGAGACTTTGACATGCCGACCAGCCCGGCTTTGGAGGCAGCATAATTGACCTGTCCGGGGTTGCCTGTGGCGCCGACGACGCTGGTAATCGAAACAATCCGGCCAAAGCGCGCCTTCATCATAGGTTTCGATACCGCACGCATCAGACGGAAAGCGCCTTCAAGGTTGATGCGGATGACATCGGACCATTCGTCGTCCTTCATCCGCATGGCGAGATTATCGCGGGTGACCCCGGCGTTGTTGACGAGAATGTCGATCTGGCCAAGCTTTTCGAGCGCGGCAGGCACCAGCGCCTCGACACTTTCGGTATCGCCCAGGTCGCACGGCACCGCCACATGATCACCGCCCAGCGACGCGCGAAACGCCTCCAGCTTCTGAACATTGGAACCCGAAACCGCCAACCGCGCGCCCTGGGCAGCGAGCGCGTGGCAGATGGCACTACCAATCCCGCCACTCGCGCCGGTTACCAATGCGGTCATACCTGTTAGATCGAACATGCCTATTCTCCCTTGAATTCAGGTACGCGTTTTTCGAGAAACGCGGTGATCGCTTCGTCATTGTCGGCGGTGGCATGGGCAAGGCTTTGCATCGCGGCCGACATTTCGAGGATATTCTTGAGTTCCGCCGTCTGCCCTTCGCGCAGCAGGCGCTTGGTCATGCGCACCGCATGTGGCGGATTGGCTGCGATTTTATCAGCGATCTTGCGAGCTGCTGCCATCAAGTCAGCGTCGTCAACGACTTCGGACACGAGGCCTACACGCAACGCTTCCGTGGCGTCGATTGTCTCTCCGGTCAACGCGAGTTCGGTCGCTTTGGAGAAGCCAACGATGCGCGGCAGCAGCCATGCTCCGCCGTCGCCGGGGACGATGCCCAGCTTGACAAAGCTTTCGGCAAATTTGGCGGATTTGGCAGCAATGCGGATGTCGCACATGGTGGTGAGATCGAGCCCTGCACCGATCGCCGGACCATTGATGGCGGCGACCACGGGGACCTCCAGCGCCTGGAACATCAAAGGCAGCCGCTGGATGCCATATTTGTAATTGCGCCGCGTTTCGGCGGGCAGGCCGGCGCGCAAGCCGCCGCTGTCGGGGCGCATCTGTTTCAGGTCGCCGCCGGAGGAGAACACCGTGCCCGCACCGGTCAGGATAACGCAGCGGACCGACATGTCCTGATCGGCCGCGTCGAACGCATCACAGATCGTGTCGATCACGCCGACATCCGAAATCGGATTGCGCTTTTCAGGCATGTTGAGTGTGATGGTCAATATGCCACCATCGCGGGTCTGCAGGATTTGCCCGGTCATCAGATTTCCTTCAACAAAGCTTCAATATCGTCCATCGAAATGACGCTGCTGGTGCTCACATCCTCCCCCGCGCTGCGCTTCACCATTGGCGAGAGCACTTTGCCGCCAAATTCCACAAAATGCGTGACGCCAGCTTCGGCCATAGCAATCGCCGACTCGCGCCAGCGGACCCGGCCGGTGACCTGTTCGACCAGTTGGTTGCGGATGGTGTCGATATCGGCAACCGGCGCGGCGGTGACATTGGCGTAGAGCGGCACGAGCGGCGCGTTGATATTGGTCGTGGCCAGCGCCCTGGCCATCGCGTCGGCGGCGGGCTGCATCAACGGGCAGTGGAAGGGGGCCGACACCGGCAGCAAGATGCCGCGTTTGATGCCGTGTTCTTTCACCAACTCGATTGCGCGCTCGATTGCGCCTTTGTGGCCCGAAATCACAACCTGTCCGGGGTCATTGTCGTTGGCGACGGTGCAGGTCTCACCCTCTGCCGCTGCCTTTGCCAAGCCTTCCGCCTTCTCGATATCCGCGCCCAGCAAAGCCGCCATCGCGCCAATGCCCACCGGCACCGCCGCCTGCATCGCTTGCCCGCGCAGTTTCAAAAGCTTTGCCGTGCTCGCCAGATCAAATGCGCCTGCCGCACAGAGCGCCGAATATTCACCCAGACTGTGCCCGGCGACAAAATCGCATTTGTCGGAAAGCCGCACGCCGCCCTCAACCTCCAGCACGCGCAACGTCGCAATCGCATTGGCCATGATTGCCGGTTGCGCATTTTCGGTCAATGTCAGGTCGCTTTCCGGGCCTTCGCACATCAGCTTGAAGAGATGCTGCCCCAGCGCGTCATCAACCTCTTGGAAAACCGCGCGGGCGGTCGGGCTGGCGTCGGCGAGCGCCTTGCCCATGCCCACGGCCTGGCTGCCTTGTCCCGGAAAAATAAAAGCGCGCATGGTTGCTCCCGTTGTCTGGATTTATGCAAAAGCGCCTATGGCGCGGCGCGCGATGTTGCAAGCCCCCTAAAGGTCAAGCCAGTTAGCGCGGCTGTGATGGACACGCAGGATGAGCACGTCCCTGTTATCGTTTACCTCATACACAACCACATGTGACCGGTGTGGATGTGCCCGAACAGGTGGTCGAACTTCATGCCGCTGTCTTGCTACTTCAGGATTTTCTGAAAGAAAGCTGAAGCACGCGATCAGGCCGTCGAGATAAGTATCTGCCAACTCCATGCCAAATTCCACGAACCCGAAATCATATATGTCGTCTAAGTCCAAATCTGCGGCGGGCGCGAGCCGGTACGCCATTAGTCTTGAACAATGCCGTGACGTTCTAGCACACGCTTTCTTATATCTTCGGGCATGTTAGGCGAAACCCCGCCCGCCCGCGCCTCGTCCACAATCTGCTGGAACTTTGCGATTTTCTCCTCGCGTTCCTGTGCACGGCGGATGATGTCGCGGATCACATCGCTTGAATTGCTATAGCGCCCATCGGCCGTTTGCGCTTCGACCCATGCTTTCATTTGTGCGGGAAGCGAGATGTTCATCGTTGCCATGTCATGTCTCCTTGGATGCCGTGATTATGGCAAAGTTTGCCAATCTTTGTCAACCGGCGCTCGATGTGGCAAGCCCGAACGGCACGACTCCATTGTCCGCATCATGGCCGATATCGGCGCGGCCCAGATATTCTATCCCGCTTTTCCGGCACCAGCGTTTGGCGATTTCTTCCGCGCCTTCGCCAAAGGGGCGGTCATTGTCGGGGACATCGCTGACTCGGCCAAGGCGCAGGCCAGCGAGCCCGACGCTCGCCAAATGACTGCTCACATGAAAGAGTGCGCGGTCGAAGCCGTAGAGATATTCGCTGACCTCCTCGACCATCAGCACATGGCCTTTCAGGTCGGGCATTAAAGGCGTGCCGACCATCATCGCCAGCGTCATCAGGTTGAACGCGGCATGGGCGGAGCCTGCCTGCACATGCGGCTCCAGCGATTGCGGGCTGCTGCTGACCATCCAGTCGAGCGCGCGCTTCACCGCCACCTCGCCGCCATCACGGCGGATATCGGCGGGCATCGGCCCATGCGCGATGCGGCCGATGCCCGCACGGTAAAGGCACCCAAGCAAATTCCCGGCGTCGCTATAGCCCATATAGAGTTTGTCCCGCGCCGCGCCTTTGAGCCGCTCCACCGCGTCCCCGGCAATCCGGCACGCGCCATAGCCGCCGCGCACGAACCAGATGGCGTCGAATGCGGGATCATTGGCAAGGTCGATAAAGGCCTCCAGCCTTTGGGCGTCGGGTCCGGCAAAATGGCCGCTTTCCGCAAAACATTGGTCGTGGAAGACGAGTTCGGGGGTCGGGTGGGTATTTGAGGCGAGGGCAGTGACGCGCGCGGCGTCTTCGCGGGTGAAGGGGGTGGAGGGGGCGCAGATACCGATTTTCAACTCATGCCCTACTCTATAATTCAAACCACCAAAACCGTTCGCATCGAGCCCAGTCAAGATGCCGTTAGGTCATGCGCGACCGATGGGTGTCTCGACTGGGCTCGACACGAACGGTGAAGGTGTTGCCAAAACCCGCTCCACCCAATAACCGCCACCCATGCACAAAAACAAATCCTATTTCTTCTGCGGCATCGGTGGCTCGGGCATGTTGCCCTTGGCCAATATCGTCCGTGACGCAGGCGCAACCGTTGCCGGGTCCGACCGCGCGCTCGATCAGGGCCGGTTGGGACCGAAATTCGAATGGTTGCAAAGTCTGGGCATCGACCTGTTCGCGCAGGACGGCAGCGGCCTTGTCAGCGGTGACCAGATCCTGATTGCGTCGGCCGCAATCGAGGACAGCGTGCCCGATATTGCCAAGGCCAATGCCTTGGGTTGCCAGCGCATGACCCGCGCCGAATTGCTCAGCCGTTTGTTCAACGCCGCCCCGCGCAGTATCGCGGTCGGTGGGACCAGCGGCAAATCGACCGTCACCGGCATGATCGGGTGGATATTGACCGATGCCGGGCTGGACCCGACGATCATGAACGGCGCGGTGATGAAGAATTTTGTCGCCGATGACGCGCCGTTTGCTTCTGCAAGGGTCGGGCGAGGCGAGGTCTTCGTCTCCGAGGTCGATGAAAGCGACGGCTCGATTGCGTTGTTCACGCCGGAAGTCGCGGTGCTCAATAATGTCAGCCTCGACCATAAAAGCCTTGAGGAGCTGCGGCAGTTGTTCGGCGATTTCGCGAAGGGCGCGAAATGCTGCGTCTGGAACGCCGATGATGCAGAGACTGTTGCTTTGATGCACTCTCTAAGCCCCTCCCCTTCAGGGGAGGGGTTGGGGTGGGGCTTGTCAGTCGATGATGCACTAGCCGGACAAACCCCACCCCCGACCCAGTGGAGCCTCTCGGACCAGTCCGGGGGACTGATCCCTCCACTCCTGAAGGGGAGGGGAGTAAGTTTTGGCTTCACGCCCCAAGCCGACATTCGCGCCACCGACATTACCGAACTGCCCCTCGGCAGCCGCTTCACGCTCCAAGCAAAGGGCGAAACCTACCCCGTCACGCTCATCGTCCCCGGCCGCCACAATATCGCCAACGCACTCGCCGCGATTGCAGCGGCGATTGCGGTCGGCGTGTCGGTGACGCAGGCAGTGCGCGGTGTGGAGCGCTTCAACGGCCTCGCCCGTCGCTTCGACATTGTCGGCACAGCCAATGGAATTACGGTAATCGACGATTTCGGCCACAACCCCGACAAGATCGCCGCGACGCTGGCGACACTCAAGCCCTTTCCGGGCCGGATCATCGCCTTCTTTCAACCCCACGGCTACGGCCCGATCCGCGTCATGGGCAGCGAACTCGCCGCCGTTTTCGCGCAGATGCTGGGGCCGGAAGACCACCTGATCCTGTGTGACCCCGTCTATTTCGGCGGCACCGTGGACAAGAGTATCGGCAGCCAGAGCATCACTGACGCGGTAGCCGCAGCGGGCAGAAACGCGGAATATATCCCGACGCGCGAAGAGTGCGGCAACCGCATCGCCGAACTGGCGCGGCCCGGCGACCGAATCGTGATCATGGGGGCGAGGGATGATACGCTGAGCGGGTTTGCGGGTGGAGTGCTGGACAATTTAACGCAGGTGGGTTGTCGGAACTCAGATATAGCCGGAGGCAGCAGATGAGGTACTTTGTTCCAGATATTGTGTTGAATGCCCCGAGCAAAAGTGGAGGTGGCTTGTTACGCCGCCATTTTGGTGAAAAATCTGAAATTTCGCCGCCAGCAATCGAATTCGAGGAGAAGCTTGGCGGTTTGCCCTACGGGTTGCCTTCTCAGTTATGGCCAACTTGTGAAGACTGCGGAAAATCTCAGTCGTTTTTGGCTCAGTTCAAGCATCACGTCGAGCGCCTCGATTTAGGTGCAGAGGGACGAGCAATATATATCTTTCAATGTGACCACGACCCGGGAATGTGCCAAACTTGGGACACAAATTCTGGCGCCAATGCTTGCGTTGTTGTTAACCAAGAAGATTTTTTGGCATCAGTCACGCCATTACCTAACGACAACCCACCGATAGAAAATTGCGTTGGGGTTTCGAGATGGATCTCAAAGGACGACGGGATTGCGCCTGAGGTCGCTAGGCTATTCTATAGCCAACAGTGCTTAGACACAGTAGATTTAACGATCATTGAAAAAGTTACATATTCGACACGCTTGGGTGGCGTTCCGTCTTGGATTCAAAGCGCAGATGACTCACCGGGGAAAAATTGGCGCTTCCTTGGACAGCTGGATAGCTTGTACAGTTTTTTGACGCCGCCTGACAGAAGTGAAAAGTGGATTTCAGAAGACCGAGCGCAGTCTGAAGGTCGAACACACATCGGGCAGGGGCCGAATTTCGGGGACATTGGAATTGCATACCTCTTTGCCAAAGAAGGAACCGAAGGCGGAATAGCAGTCAAAATGTTCTGGCAATGCAGCTGATAAAGTTTGAGGGACACAACACAATTTAGGGACCGCAATACTACCTTCCCATCTCAAACCAAATCATCTTCCCTCGGCGCTTCCCCGCCCGACTTGTTCATAATCTCAAGCGCCTTCGCTACATCTACCCGCGCCGCGCGTTCGGCAAAAAAGTCGGCGGTGCGTAATGTCGCGAGCTTTTCCGCAACGGCAGTGACTATAAACTGGTTCAGGCTGGTGCCGTCGCCGCGCGCGACGCGTTCGAGTTCGGCCTTTAGCGAGGCGGGCAGGCGCAGGGCGTAGTTACTGGCTATGGTCATGGCAGGCTCCTCAATATCTCCAATATCTCGCGCGGGGCGTATAATTCCAGTCCAAACGACTTCACAGCCCCGGCAAAATCGCGTTTGTTAAACGTTACAATCGCGTCGGCACCGGCGTTTACGGCGCTTTCCAAAATGATCTCGTCTCCGGCATCGCGCAATTGCGGACGCCAGCGGAAATGGTTCTCGACCTGCTGCGCCACCGATGCCAAGGCGTCGATCACCACCAGCGCTTCATCACCCGTCAACCCCGATGCCGCCAGTTGTTCGGCGCGGGTCGCGACCGCCTCATATTCCAGAACCATTGCGACCGATAACGCGATACGAACACGGCCCTGCAATATCTGGCGGATTAATTCTGCCGATGCGCCGGTCCGGCTTCGCAGCGCGGCAATTACTACGTCTGTGTCAATTACCAGCAGCATCAATGCCCATTATCATATCGCATACGATATGTCAATTTTCTGACCTGGCCCGTAAGTCTACGCCTCCGATGCGAACCCTTGCAATGTAGGAAATCTCCTGTCAGCTGGTTGGCCATGTTTATCATGCGCCTTCCACTTCCTCCCATGCCGCCCTGCCTCGCGACGTTCCCGCATCGCCTTCGCCTGTGCTTAAGGTGACATAAGGTGACAGAAAGCCCGCATAGCAAGTGGAACTTTGTTACCTTAAGGCCGCTCAGGACCCAAAAGGAGCGAATAAACACCCTCCGCGTCTCTGCGTCTCAGCGTCAACCCTGCAACCTCTCGGCGCCGGCCGAATCGCTTGCATTTCCAACCAATCCCACCTAAGCGCCCCACTTCGCATCGGCCCGCCCTTGCGAAATCGAAGAAAGCCGGAGGGGCGCTCGCATGGTGCGACGTCAGCGATCGGTAGGAACAAGGAAACGCCCATGCCGCTGTACGAGCATGTATTTTTGGCGCGTCAGGACCTGTCACAGGCCCAAGTTGATGCGCTGGCTGAAAATGCCACCAAGATCATCGAAGATAACAAGGGCAAGGTCGTAAAGACCGAAACCTGGGGTCTGCGCACGCTGACCTACAAAATCCAGAAGAATCGCAAGGCGCATTTCGTCATGCTTGATGTCGATGCCCCGACCGGCGTTATTGCCGAGCTGGAGCGTCAGACACGCATGAACGAAGACGTCATCCGTTACATGACCGTCCGCGTCGAAGCACATGAAGCCGGCCCTTCGGTCATGATGCGCAAGAGCGACCGTCCAGAACGCAGCGAACGCGGCGGCTTTGGTGGTGATCGTGATCGCGGTGATCGTGATCGTGGCGCACCCCGCCCTGATCGTGGTGATCGCGGCGACCGTGGTGGTTTCGGCGACCGCGCCCCACGCGCCCAGACAGAGGAGGCATAATCCATGGCACGTCCATTTTTCCGCCGCCGCAAATCTTGCCCGTTTTCGGGTAAGGACGCACAGGTTATCGATTATAAAGATGTACGCCTGCTTCAGGGCTACATTTCAGAGCGCGGCAAGATTGTCCCGTCGCGTATCACCGCCGTCTCGGCAAAGAAGCAGCGTGAGCTGGGCCAAGCGATCAAGCGCGCCCGTCAAATCGGCCTGCTTCCCTATGTCGTGAAGTAAGGAGCAAAAATCATGGAAATCATTTTGCTCGAACGGGTCGAAAAACTCGGTGCCATTGGCGATGTAGTAACCGTGAAGGACGGCTATGCCCGTAACTTCCTGTTGCCCAACAAAAAGGCGCTTCGTTCCAACACCGCCAACCGCAAGGTTTTTGAAGCCAACCGCGCGAAGATCGAATCCGACAACGCATCGCGTCGTGACGAGGCCCAAAAGGCTTCGGCTAATGTCGAAGGCAAGCAGATCGTTTTGATCCGCGCTGCCTCGCAAACCGGCCAGCTATACGGTTCGGTTTCGGTCCGCGACATCACCGACGGTTTGAACGAACAAGGCGCTGGCGTGCAGAAGAGCATGATCGTGCTGGAACGCCCGATCAAGACTTTGGGCGTATTTGCCGTGCGCGTTGTGCTGCATCCTGAAGTCACCGTCATGGTTGAAGTCAATGTGGCGCGCTCCGACGACGAAGCCGAATTGCAGAAGAGCGGCGTCAATGTCCTCGACCAGATGTTTGAAGCCGAACAGGCCGAAATCGCTGCCGAAGCCATTGAAGCCCAGGTTGAAGCCGAAGTCGCAGCCGATGCTGCTGACGAAGCCGAAGCCGCTGCCAATGCAAAGCGCCGCGAAGAACAGGCGGCCGCCAAGGCTGCTGCCGAAGCTGAAGGTCTGTCGGCAGGCGACGACGCTTAAGTTTTTTCGTCACGTAGAATTAAGAGAGCCGCCTGGTCGCAAGATTGGGCGGCTTTTTTGTTGGGTAAGCCGATCCCCCCACTTGTTGTCATCCTCGCGAATGCGGGGATCCATGGCCTGAGGACGAAATTTAAACCTCGAGTTCAGGCCATGGATCCCCAATCAAGTTGGGGATGACACAGTGTGTAGTGGCCAGTTTGGTTTGCGGAGGGTACCAACGCCAAATGACTGCCCCCATCATCATCACCGCCGAAATGGGCAAGGCCGATCAGGCTTGGGCGAACGGCCTGCGCCGGGCGCATTATCCGCCGGAGCGCAACTTTCTCGACGTCCACATCACATTGTTCCGCCATCTGCCGCCCGGCCATCTGCCCGAAATCAAATCGCGGCTGGCGACGCTGGCATCCGAATGCGCTGCCCCGGTGGCGCGCCTGAGCGAGGTGATGCTGCTGGGCAGGGGTGTTCCTTATCGCGTCGATAGCCCTGAACTGCTGGCCATCCGCGACGAACTGGCCGAGGAATTTCGCGGCCTGCTCATTCCGCAAGATCAGGCACGCCCCAGGTTGCACATCACCGTCCAGAACAAGGTCGAACCAGCGGTCGCCAAGGCACTGCACACACAATTGTCAGCCAATTTCAGCCCGCGTCCGCTGGCCATATCCGGGCTTGCCGCTTATTTTTATCGCGGCGGGCCATGGAAAAATATCGGGCGCTGGTCCTTTCGGGGATAAAGCGGCGTCTGGCTATTGACCCCCTTATGCGCTCCGCTTATAGCGCCGCGTGCTTTACGGGCGATGACCCGTATTTCGGCACCGTGGCGGAGTAGCTCAGCTGGTTAGAGCACGGGAATCATAATCCTGGGGTCGGGGGTTCAAGTCCCTCCTCCGCTACCATCCTCCTGTTTGCAGATGCCTGCTAACAGTTGAAAAAACCCCGAATTTCAGCTAGTTTTAGGGCAGTCGCTGGTTGTCAGCGATTGCCTTTATCTGCCTGCAACCGTGGAAGATGGGGGCCTAATGTGGGGGCCTTGCTAGGCCCCCGCAGAATCGAGGCCCCCAATGGCGTTGACTGACACCGCAATCCGAAACGCGAAGCCCAAGGAAAAGCCCTACAAAGTTGCAGACAGTCAGGGTCTGTATCTATTGGTGAACCCGAGAGGCAGCAAACTGTGGCGATTGAAATACCGGATTAACGGCACAGAACGCAAATTGGCGCTTGGAGCCTACCCGGAGATCACGCTTGCCGAAGCCCGCGCGGCGCGGGACGCTGCCCGCAGGCAACTCGCCCACGCGGTTGATCCTAACGTTGCCAAGCGGCAAGCGCGGATTGAAGCGAGTATGCGCGCAGAAAACAGCTTTGCCAGTGTTGCCGAAGAGCTGATTGCGAAGCGCGAGAAAGAGGGTGTTTCACCGCGAACGCTCGAAAAATACGTTTGGCTGCTAAAATTGCTTGGCCCAGAATTTGGCCGCAGGCCTGTCGCAGAAATTAGCCCAGCCGAACTATTGCATGAACTGAGACACCAAGAGCGTCGAGGAAAGCTGGAAACCGCCAAGCGAATGCGTTCGTTTGCCAGCCGTGTATTCCGATATGCCGCTGCTACGACGAGAGCCGAGCGTGATCCGGCGCAGTTGCTTTTAGGCGCGCTCACCCAGCCGAGGGTCAAACACTTCGCAGCTATCACCGAGCCAGCGCAATTTGGCGGCTTGCTGCGGGCCATTGAAGACTATTCCGGCGACCCCACCGTGATGCATGCGCTCAAATTGACGCCTCATGTATTCCAGCGTCCCGGCGAACTGCGTCAAATGGAATGGGCCGAGATCAACTTTGAAAAAGCCGTCTGGACGCTACCAGCTGATAAGATGAAAATGCGGCAACCCCATGCGGTGCCGCTGTCTATTCAGGCAGTCGCAATTTTGCAGAGCATGCAGGGGCTTTCCGGCAAGGGGAAGTATGTTTTTCCATCGGTGCGAACGCGCTCGCG
Source organism: Sphingorhabdus sp. (assembly GCA_040007915.1). Classification (GTDB taxonomy): domain Bacteria; phylum Pseudomonadota; class Alphaproteobacteria; order Sphingomonadales; family Sphingomonadaceae; genus Sphingorhabdus_B. The sequence goes on along the minus strand of JBDTUD010000011.1, from coordinate 37,367 downwards.
GCCAATTTCGGAGAACACGGTCACGGCGGCATTACGGCGTATGGGCTTCACCAAGGAGCAGATGACCGCCCATGGTTTCCGCACGTCCGCATCGTCGCTGTTGAACGAATCCGGAAAATGGAATCCCGATGCTATCGAGCGAGCATTGGCGCATATGGTTTCGGGTGAGATACGACGCATATATAATCAATCTGCCTATTGGGCCGAACGTATTGCAATGGCGCAATGGTGGAGTGACTATCTGGACGAATTGCGGGAGGGTGGAAACAGATGACAAGCAACCCCGGTGAAGGATGGAAGGTCTTTACAGACGGGGAGGATTCTGAACACGTGCCGCTTTGGCGGGCGTTGGCGCAGTTTACTGCGGAGGACTTGGACGAGGGCTTGCAAGCAAACGCGGCTGTCATCGGAAAGGTGCAGCCCGTCGCTTCACGATATTACAACATGGCATACGCCGTCAGTATGGTTTCGGGGTTTCTGCTCACCATTTCACTGGCAGGCCTCTTGCTTTCACCGACAACCCAATCCGCAAACCTGTTTTCTGCTCTCACCCTCGCGGCATTTGCCGCCACAGCGGCCCCACATGTCTGGCGGCAGTTCTATCAATATGGCTTGAAGACGCCCGAAGTGCCTCTTGCGTTACCGCACGCGCCGGACCCGCACTTCGAAGGATTTCTGGGTATTCTCCAAAAGGCATCAGGCCCTCGCGCCTTCTACATATCCCGCTTTGGCAAACGGAGGGTGTTCCTCAATCGCAGACAGTTTTTCGGCAAGCTGCGATACTTCCTGTTTTCCGAGCACAGCGCAGATCGCGCATTTGTCATGCGCTTTCGTACCGGTCATTCCCTTCCCGGCGACATTTTCCTTCACCGCGATGATGTTGACCGGATGCTCGCCATGCCCAAGCCGAAGCGCAAACCCGGGCCGGGAAGAAATACCAAATACCGCTATGACTATGCGATTATCGCCCTGTTCAGTGATCCAAGTCTACATACAATGGACTTGAGCGACCGCGTGGCAGCGATGCGCGCCATCAAAGAACGGCTTAACGCATGGTTCGAAGCCAACGCCGACGAATCAGGTCATGTGCCGCGCGGGGATCAATTGGCCCCCTTTGCCGAAAAAATCATCGCTCAACTGAAAATAGCGCAAGCCGTTCGGGAAGCCTGATCGGCGGTTTCCTTTTTCGGACCCATCCTGTCATTTCTGAGCACCCTCTGACATTTCTGTTTTGGCGATCAATGGCAGATTTCTGCGGCCTTCCCATTGCTGGACGACCCACCGGCAACCCTGTGCAACTTGGCATGTCTCTCGCCGCGAATCGGCATTCAAGGAGACGCACATGGAACTGCTTGCAATCTCTATCAACGACACTGCGAAGGCGCTCGGCATCGGGCGGTCGTCGGTCTACTCCCTGCTTAAGTCTGGCAGGCTCGATGCGATCAAGATCGGTAGGCGAACCCTGCTGACGACCGAGTCCATCAAGCGATTGTCGCAGACGAAGGCCGACATCTGAGCCGAAGGCGCTCGGTGACGCCGTTCCGGTAATCGGTTCGGCCAACCTGCGTCTGCGATCTCCATGCCATCACAAACCCCAAAAATCGTGATTTCACGAAAGGATTTCCTATGTCCATTTTCCGCAGCGCGATGGACCGGCTTGCCGATTTCATCTGGGAAGACCGCAAGGTCAAACTATCATTCAACGCCGAATATCGCATAGCCTGCTATGCTGCGCCGCTGATTACCAAACTGCTCGCCGAGGGCGAGGACGGCGATGCCTATCGCACCGCGCTTGTCGGTTGGCATACTGCCGAACGACCGCCGCTTACCACCTACCAAGGCAGCATTTCCCGGTGCCGGATCGATGGGCCGTCACAAGTTGCCGGTCAGCACTGGATACCGCTTGGCGGGTTGATCCTGTCTCCCGGCGTCACCGCGCACCTTGATCCATTCGAAGCACAGGCGCTCCGCGAGCAGATGGAACAGGCGATTGAGGGTGTTATTCGGTCATGGGTCCGGGAGCACAGCCTGCAATCTCTTCCCCCGGTTGAAGAGCATTACGACAGGGCAAAGGCCGACAGCAAAGCCAAGGCGATCATCGCAGATTGGGTCGCCGGTCAAATCGGGGAGGACGCTTCCGACTCTGATGCCGACGATGCGGATGAGGCTGCGGCAACGTTCTGCACGCTCTGCCGGAAAGGACTTGGCCATGACTGACAGGGCAACTCCAAAGGCAATGTTGTGGGGCTGCGATGCGACGCATCGAGCCAGCAATTTAGATACACACCTCACGCACGGGTGCATGGCGCATTTCTGCGGGTTTGGCGGGAAGCTGATAGCATCGCGCCAAAGTCCAGATCGCGAGAGCGGCGGAATTCAGGCATTTCCTGCGATGGCGAATAGCATCTCATCGGGTGCGGGACGATGAGCGCCCGCGCCCAGACCGTGCGGCTAACCCCCGCCCGTCATCGCGCGCTTGCAGGGTTCGCCAAGAGCTACGGATTGAGCGAATATGCCATGCTTGCCCGCGTCGTGGACGCGGGCCTTGCAGCCATCGATAACAAGGCAGGCAACCAGATCGACACCCGCGAGATGGTGACCGAGCTGGCATCTGTCAGCACGCGGATGGTCGATGTTGAGCGGATGATGGATCGCGCATTGTTCACCGCTTGCGCGGCCTATTGTTATGCGCGCCATGCGGCGCTTGGCGCGCGCACGACCGATGAGGCCGTCACCGCCGAGATCAATGCGGCCTATGATCGACAGCGCCGTCGCGCGCAGGAGGGCCGGGAATGAACCAGTCTCACGACCGGCGCGCCCATGCCGATGCCTTGCGCCGCCACAACCTCAACAATCAGGCCGCGCGCTTCCGGCGGCAGGCAGGTGTCATGCTGGCATCCATTGCCATGGGCGCGGTCGCAACGCCCTACGTGGTGTTGGACCAGCAAGCGATGCAGGCGGCAGGGTCCTATGCTGTTGCCAAGGCCAAACTCTGGTTTGCCGAAGGAACGGTGGTCGATCCGGCGATCACGATCAGCCAGGACGGCCAAGCCTATGCCGTTCCTGCCCGCGCTGTTGCCGCACATCCCTATTATGGCAACGCAGCGCACAGCGTAGTTGCCTACGGGATATTGGGCGGCTCGCTGGGCTTTGGCGGATGGCTCGCAAGCCTGATGCTGTTGCGCGGAGCCATCACCCGGCGGCGCGAGCGCGCCTTGCGGGACCGGGTGATTGCCGGAACATTGGTGACAAGCGAAGCGGCACTGGCAAAGCTTACTTATCCCGAAGCCGCCGCCCGGGCGCTCATCATCGGCACAGTCCCAATTCCGGATAGGCTGGAAACCCGGCACATGGCGATGATCGGCACGACCGGCAGCGGCAAGACCACCGCCTTGCGCCAGATGCTCGACGGCATCGAAGCTCGCGGTGAAGCCGCATTGGTCTATGACACCAGCGGCGAATTCGTTGCGCATTACTACCGGCCCGAACGCGGCGACGTGATCTTGAATCCGTTTGATGCCCGGTGCGCCTATTGGTCGCCCTTCGCCGAGATAGCCCACCCCGCCGACGCCGACCGCATTGCTCGCCAGCTCATCTCCGAAACCGGCCAGCATGACAGCGACGTGTGGCTGGACACCAGCCGCATCCTTGTCGCCAACATGATCCGGGCGCTCTGGCGCGAAGGCAACTCCACCTTGCCCGCCTTGCTTCACGCCTTGCAGGACCGGACCAAGGAAGACCTCAAAATGTGGCTGGCAGGCAGTTCATCGGCGCGCACCTTTGCCGATGATGCCGACCGGGCGACAGGCAGCGTGCTGTTCATGCTCGCCAAGGCCGCTGACCTGATCCAGTTTCTGCGGGTTGACGGCAGCGGCGGCACGCCGTTCGCCTTCCGGGATTTCATCCACGGGTTGGACAAGCGCAAGGGCGCAAAGCCTTGGATATTCGTGCCGCGCAAGGAGGATTACTTCGAGGCGTCGAAGCCCTTGCTCGCCTGCTGGCTGGAATGCGCGGCCAGTGCCGTGCTTGGCCTTCCACCATCGCCCGACCGGCGCATCTGGTTTGTGCTGGATGAGCTGGCGGATTTACCGCGCGTGGATAATCTGGCGCGGCTGCTACCCGAGGGTCGCAAGTTCGGGGCCGCCGTTGTGTTGACCTTTCAGGCGCTGGGCCAGATGCAGCATCGCTATGGCCCGAAGGTCGCCGAAGCCATGCTGGGCTGCTGCAACACCAAGCTGTTTCTGCAAACCATCGACAGCGAAACGCGCGTCTGGGCCAGCCAGACCATCGGTGAATGCGAGGTCGAAATCCAGACCATGACCGACGCGCTGGCAGAAGGCGACGACAAGCCCCGAACCACGCTTGGCAAGATACGAAAAATGCGTCCCGCTGTTCTCGAAAGCGAACTGCGGCTGCCGAAGTTCGAGGGTTACCTGTTACTTCCCGATGGCTTGCCAGTGGCCCGGATCAGGCTCACCGCCGATCATATCGCGCGGCATGGCCCTGCCCGCCACCCGGGGTTTTTGGCGGGCGACGTTGCAGCCACGCATTGGAATCCGCCATCGGTGACTCCGATACCGGATGCACCAGCGCCACCGTCACCCGCCAGTAAGGGGCCGGTGTAATGGTCGCATCCGTTTCCGCGCTGACCAGTTCGGGGCAAGCCGCCAGCTACTATGAATCCGCAGGCGAGTATTATGCAGATGGCGGCCAGTCTCCATCCGAATGGCAGGGCAAGGGCGCGAACGAGCTTGGTCTGTCTGGCGAGGTTGACCGCGACAAGTTCCGCGATTTGCTGGACGGCAAGGTTGCCGACCAGCAGCTTGGCACCATCCGGGAAAGCAAACTGACGCATCGTCCCGGTTGGGACGTCACTTTGAGCGCGCCCAAGTCGGTGTCGATCATGGCCGAAGTTGCGGGCGACCGGCGATTGGTTGCAGCACATGGCGCAGCGGTGAAGGCTGCGCTTGCCCATGTCGAGCAACACATGTCCGCGACCCGCATCCGCGACGGCGGAACGGTGAACCGTGAAGCCACCGGCAATCTTGTAGTCGCCAGCTTTCAGCACGGCACCAGCCGCGCGCAAGACCCGCAGCTGCACACCCATAATGTCATTCTCAATGCCACCAAGGGCGAGGACGGCACATGGCGCAGCCTTGAGCCGCGCGCGATCTACCAACTGCAAAAGCAGATTGGTGCAATCTACCGGCAGGAGCTGGCGTTGAAGGTGCGCGAGCTGGGCTATGAGATCGAGGTGGGAAAAGGTTCCATGTTCGAGATCAAGAGCGTTTCGCCCGAGCTCATGGCCGCGTTTAGCACCCGCAGCGCCGAGATCGAAGCGGCGCTTGAGGAACGCGGCACATCGCGCGATGAGGCCAGCGCCGCCGAAAAGCAGGTTGCCGCGCTCGACACGCGGCAGGCCAAAGTTGCCGCCGATCCGACGGCGCTTGTCGTGGACTGGCGCGATACTGCGAGCAAGGCGGGGCTTGGGCCGGAGGAAAGGCTGGCAATGGTCAAAGAGGCAGAGGCCATAGCCGCCAACGGCGACCATCGCACCACGATTGAATTGCAGGGCGACAGCGCCGCGAGCCGCGCCGTCGCCCATGCCGCCGATAAACTGGGCGAACGCCAGTCGGTGTTTTCCGTTGCAGCATTGCACGAGGAAGCGGGGCGCGTTGGACTGGGTAAGGTCAGCTATGCCCAGATCACCGAGGCCATTGCAGCCGCCACCAAACAGGGCGACTTGATCGACCGCACCCACATCGACCGGCGCGGCGCGGAGTTTGCGGGATTTACCACCCGCACCAATGTCGAGACCGAGGCCAAGTTGTTGAAGATCGAGGCGGAGGGGCGCGGCACCTTATTACCCATCGCCACGCCACTTGCCGCCGCCAAAGCCGTGGCCACCGCATCGGCACAAGGCGACCGCGCGGGCGTTGGTTGGAATGCCGACCAGCGCACCGCCACCGAGCAGCTCTTGGCCAGCCGCAACCGCATCACCGCCTTGCAGGGCTATGCTGGCACGGCGAAGACCAACACCGTTCTGGCGATGTTTGCCCGCGAGTCCGAGGCGCGAGGCGTTCACGTTGTTGCGCTTGCGCCGACCGCATCAGCAGCGATAGTGCTGGGCGAAGCATTGGGCGCGCGCAGCGATACCGTTGCCCGGCATCTGCTATCATCGGAGCGCCCAAGTCAGGGCCAGCCCGCCACATGGATCGTGGACGAGGCTTCGCTGTTATCGGCCCGCGATACGGCCCGGCTGTTCGACCTGGCGGAGAAGCAGAACGCCCGCGTCATCCTTGTGGGCGACGTAAAGCAGCTTGGATCGGTCGAGGCTGGGGCCGCATTCGCGCAGTTGCAGGACGCGGGCATGGAAACCGCCAAGCTGGGCGAGATCGTGCGGCAAACCAATGCGGCGGCCAAGGACGCGGTGTTGGCATCCATCGAAGGCGATGCCCGAAAGGCTCTTGCAGCACTGGACCGGAGCGGCGGCAGGATCGTGGAGAATGCCGACCGAGGCACCCGCTTTGCCGCCATCGCCGAGCGGTACGCCAAGCTGGACAAGGCCAGCCGCGCCCGGACCCTTGTCATCGAGCCGTCACGCGAGGGGCGCGACACGCTGACTGCTGATATACGCGATGCCCTTGCCAAATCCGGCGCGCTTGCCGGTCCCGGCGTCACCATGCAGAGCCTTGCCAACAAGGGGCTGACCCGCGCGGAAGCCCGCGACCCCGTGAGCTATGACAAGAACGATGTTGTCCGGTTCACCCGTGACTATGCCGACAAGGGCGTGACGCGCGGCGAAGCTTACCGCGTGGAGAGCATCGATCCTGCCAAATCCGCCATCACGCTCAAATCAGAAGACGGGCGCGCGGTTGATTGGCGCTTGCGGCAATGGGGCGCGGGCAGCAGCCAGACGTTTACTCCCCAATCGCTCGAACTCAAAACCGGCGACAGCATCCGGTTTACCCGCAACGACCGGGAGGCAGGACGGATCAACGGCGCGCGCGGCGAAGTGACCGCGATTGATGCGCAGACCCGCACGGCGGAGATTCGCAACCCGCGCGGCCAGACCCAGACATTGAGCCTTGATGCTGCCCGCGATCAGCACATTACCCATGCCTATGTCGAAACCGCGTTCGCTGCCCAAGGCCGCACCGCCGATCACGTCATCATTCACGCCGACAGCAAGGCCACCAACCTGATCGACCAGAAGTCATTCTACGTCGGCATATCGCGGGCGAAGGAGACAGTCGCGGTTTACACCAATGACCGGGCCAAGCTGGTGTCTGCAATCAGCGAACGGGCCGGACAGGTGCAAACCGCAGTCGCTCTGGCGGCTATGCCAACACCCGCCGCTGGCAAGACGCTGGGGGCAGGTCTGGGATAAACTTACGAGTTGGGCATTTAGCAGTCGTTCCACCGAAGTGATGGTTGACGAAACGCGCGGGCGTGATAGCAGAATGCGGGCACCGGAGACCAGCATGAGCAATATCTTATTACCGCGCGGACGGATGCGTCGCGCCTACTACTGGCTATTCGGCTTCATATTTTCTCTGATTATGGGATTTATTCCAGAAGCTTCCGTGCGCGATGACGATATATATATTTATGGCGTCATTCTCGCGCCCTTCATCTGGATTTCTATAATGATGGGCGTTCAGCGCGCTCATGATATCGGGTCAAAAGTCTATGGTCACCTTTGGGCCATTTCTGCAACTGTGTTATCCTTAGGTGTGGTTATTGCACGAGGAAGTGAGCCGGGAAGCCAGCCTATAGTCGGAATAGCCATGCTTGCATCACTAGCGGTAGTGGTTGTGATCAATCTTTTGTTCTTATTCAAATCCGGGACAGTCGGACCCAATGAGTATGGAGAAGATCCGCGCGGTCGCTCTGCACCACAGACAGCTTAAAGGTCTATCCAGAGGCCTATTGTGGCATTAATTGAGATAGTTAGGTGTCGTCATTCGGCGCTGTGAACCACGCTATTGGCCCGGACAATAGCAGTATTGGGGCTGCAAAATATGTAATGTAGACCCCCATGTAAGAAACTGACACCCATATTAACGCATATATAGCTAATGTGATCCAGAAAATCGCTGATGCCTTTCGGTGTATCCATATTTTCATATGGCACCTAATATTTTTCCCAAAGGCCCATAGTGTTCTATCGCGGACTTAGCATCATCGATAAGTTCTTTGTCTTGATTTCCGGATTTGATAAAAATATTTGCATATTTTATAATTCCTGCGAGCGCGCTCCGAGTGATTTGGTCATCTATTGAGCCAGGAATATTTGAGCGCAGAAGGTATAATTTCGCCGACGACGTCATAGCGTAATATGACTGCTCTATAAGTCCGCACTCTATGGCCCTCTGGCAGAACATAACCCTATCCTGCATATATTTCGTTTTCAGCATGAGGGCCTGATTTGCGTCATTCGTGCGATTTTCAACATCGCCGAAATGTGCTTCGCACAGCCAAATCATCTGCTTCAACGATGGAATGTCACCTTCTAAAGCTTTATCATTTATTACAGATGTAACATTTCCAATATTTCGACTACTCAACCACGCATCGATAAATGAATTATCCCCAAGAATCGCAGAAGTTCGCCCTCTGTCTCCATAAATATACTTATATATTTCGGACTGGCTGGAAAATATTTTTTCAAAATCTGGTTTTTTGTTAAAAATTCCAAACATTTCAGACCCTTTTACAAAGATTCGTCATCGAAGAACGTATCCACGCCGCGTAGCGGCTGTGACCGATCCCCATACGGCGACTTCGCTATGATGTGCCCCACGATAGAGCAACGTGCCATGATGGCGAGTTGGTCGCTCACCCCTGACCGCCGCATCGCGACATGAAGTTTATTCAGCCCATCGGTAATCTGATCCGCAGCCGATCCAGCCTTCAGGCGATTCAATCCCCCGTCATAAAACGACGTGTCGATGCCAGTTCGCTTTATGAAAGCATGGACGAAAGCAAAATCACTGGTCGCGGCAGCATCCAATTCATAGGCGATCACGTCCACAGTTGCGCCATACTTACGGCAAATCACGTCATTGAAGCGCGCCGCGCAAATCATGATCGATGGGATAAGGCTATCCCCGGAATTCGCCTCTTCGGCAAATTTGGCAAGGTTATCAGCCCCAAATCCGCCTCGGTCGGCGGCCTCTAACTGCCAAAGCACAGCTTTGGCGCGGGGATGTTCGGCTTCCGCAGCTTTGTACCAACAGTCTGCCGCCAAATCGAAGTCATACGGCGTTACGCTTCCACCGCCCCAGAGAAGTGACAGGTTGAAAAGAGCCGAAACATGGCCATCCCGTGCGGCATTGCCGAAATGCCTACTCGCAGCATTGCAATCGCCCATTTGCAATGCGGTAGCGCCAGCAACATACTCGGCTTCCACGTCATCGGACGTGCTCGTAAAAAACGGATTCTGAAATTCAGCCATATTCCCTCGCCGCGATAAGTAACTTATATGCAGCAGGCAGTTGCGTCAGGGAAGGGCGCAGATGGTGATTTCGCACTTGGCGCGAGGCTGGCTTGGCACGCCATGTGTTTTTGCCGCATCCCTGCGAGATTGAGCAGGGGCGATTTCACATTTGGGGGCCGTTTTGGGGGCCTTACGCTGACATCTTTTGATTTATCCCGCTAATATTAAATGAAAATATCCCCGCAGTTCAAGTCCCTCCTCCCTACCAAAAAAATTTCAATTATTCAGTAGCTTAATGCCTTTCAAACAGGCAGCTTTAATCATTGAAAGCACCGTACTTGTGCGTCGCAGTTACAGGGATTCCGTGGGGCGACAGATGATGGACCTCGTTTTCACCATCGGCCATTATGTGATGACCAGCTGGGCATTGTCCTCTTTTGGAGTGCCGATAGAGGGCGGGGCCGACGCTGTCGGATTTGACCTCAAGACCGCGTCAGGTAAGGTGCCGGGCAAGACCTGCAAGCCGGGCGAGACCGAAGACTGGACAGACACCAGGGGATATTAGGGTGTGGTGACATTCCCCAAACAGACATCCTGTCAGCATGACGGATTCGGGAAAATTCTCCGCGCCTCTGCGTGTCCGCGCGAAGAAGTCCCATAACAGCCTTTCCTTTTGCGCTTGCAATGTAGGATTTTGTTTGAGAGCCGTCGATTGGCTGGTTTGCAAGGGCCGGTCGCGCTCTTTCTCATCGTCCGTCACTTGTCTTTCCCACGCTGCCGGGAGCTTGGTTGTGTGCAGGAAAAGGGGTTTTGAAAAAACATCGAATAGACGTCACTTGTGTCACCCATGTAACCTTTGCCGACACAGCCCAGGCGAGACTTTACTGAGACCTTACACGGTTTTCCGCGGGTTTGAGGGTCTGCGCCGATGCTTTGGCTTTGGGTGTTAGATTTTTGTAAAGAGGCGCGGAGAAAAGCGGCGTGTGGGCTTTGCAAAAGGGTGAGCATTGCCGTATCGCATCAACGATATTGTGATGGCTGCTGCGCTTTTTCGGGTTGTTCAGGCCCGGTGGCGCGATAGGCACGAACTTGCAACGCTTTCTACCAGTTAATAAGGACACTCACCATGGCTACCGAAATCCTGCTCCCCAAGATCGGCTTCTCGATGAACGAGGGCCAGATTGCCGAATGGATGGCCAATGATGGTGACCAGGTCACCGAAGGCCAACCCCTCTATGCGCTGGAGGCGGACAAATCGACTAACGAGGTGGAATCCCCAGCCAGTGGTACGCTGCGTATCATTGCCCAGGTTGGCGAAACCTATGAAGTCGGGACTGTCCTCGGCACCATCGAATAACATCAGATAGCGGGATGGCCCTGCGCGTCGGTATCATCAGTGCGGCATGGGGCGGATATGCACATCTGCCGGCATGGCGTGCCGTGCCGGGCGTCGAAGTCACCGCCATCTGCACCTCCCGGCAGGAAACGGCTGAGGCTGCTGCGGAACGTCTGGGCATTGCCCGCCCCTTCTGGGACGCGCAGGCCATGTGTGCCGACCCGGATATCGACATCATTGATTGCGGGACGCGGCCCAACATCCGCAAGCCGATGGTGCTGGCGGCACTCGCCAACGGCAAGCATATCTATAATGCCAGCCCGCATGCGCCCGACTGGGCGTCGGCCAAGGAAATCGACGCTGCCTGGCAGGCGAGCGGCAGCATCGGCGTTGTCGACGCCTTTTCCGAATGGATTCCCGCTCACCTTCAGATGAAAGAGATGCTGGCGGACGGCTATCTGGGTACGCCCTTTGGCGGCACCTGCCATTTCAACATTTCGCTGTTCAATGCGCCGAACAAGCAATTTCCCTATAACTGGTTCTGGGAAGAGGGGCTTGGCGTTTCCGCCGTCCGCAACAATGGCAGCCATGCGCTCTACATGCTTCTTCGCCTGTTTGGTCCCGTTGCGGAACTGGTGGCCGATGACAGCCAGATATTGAAGGAGTGGGTGTTCCCGGACGGCGATAAAATCATCCCCCAAACCAATGACTTTGCCAATGTCACCCTCCGCTTTGAAAGCGGTATGACCATGCAGATGCAGATCAGCTGGAGCATGACGTTGCACGATGGCTGGCTACTCGATGTGTTCGGTAGCAAGGGTCGCCTAGTCGCCTCTTCGCCAACTTTTCCTACCGCGCGCGACTGCACGCTGCGGGGCGGACAATTGGGCGGCAGCGTCGCACCGATCGAGATCGCCGACCGGTTCAAGTCCTTTCCCGGGGTCGCGCTCGGCTGGAATGATGAGCCACAGCCCTCGGTGCCAATGGCATTTTCAATGCACAATATGGTGGAAGCGATTGCGGGCCGCAGCAAAGCGGCGCCCGATTTCGCACAGGCACTTGAAGTGGAGCGCATTCAGGAAGCGATCAGGGTGTCGAGCAGCGAACGCCGTTGGGTGCGGACTGCGGATATCCTTTCCCGAGCATAGCGTTGGATGAGGAGAGTTTTGTTAGACCCATTCCTTTCAATTCATGGGGTGGTGCATCGCAAGCCTTGACCGCTTTGCATTCATTGAGGTGGATGGAGCACTATGGAAAGGCCAAAGAACAGGAGCTTTTGATGATCCGCTGGTGCGACGCAATCTTCAAAGGCGGATTTTGTCAGCAGATAGATCCAGTCACAGGTGAGGCGACGAAATCTCCAATTACAGACTATTCACCTACGGCACTGGTTTTCCTTCATTTTGCTGAGCGACTTGGTCGAGTTCCCGTCTCTGCTCGTAGGTCTTAAACCGACAGTACCATTGTCCTGAAAAATGGTGGTCGGTAGCGTTTGCCGATTTTTGCCCAAACCGCACTGACCCAACCCGGCTCTCGGGCGGATCGATCAGACACCCTATTATGCCGTTGATGTCGTGCCCGGTGACGTCTCCACATATGGTGGCGCGGTGACAGATGCGCGACGGAGGGTTGAGCGTGCTGCAAAACTAGACCAAATTCACTCCAACCTTGCCGAAGAACTTACCACTTTCCAAACACCGCATCGCATCGGGTAACCTTGCCAAATCATAGACCACATCCACCACCGGGCGGATACCGTGTTTCGCGCAAAAGGCCAACATCGCGTCATGCTCCCCACGGTTGCCGACCATGATGCGGGCGACGGGGTAGTTGCCCTTATCGGCGCTGTGCCAGCTGAAGTCTGATCCGAGCATACCGATGGCGGAGATGATGCCGTCGGGGTTGAGCAACGACGCGTGGGTTTCCAGCTCGGCAGCACCGACGACGTCGACCACAATGTCTACGCCCCCTTCTGCACTCTTGCCGTGCAAAGCCGCCCGGACCGCAGCGGGCCAGTCTGGTTGGGTACGGTAGTTGATGGTGACATCCGCCCCCATCGCCTTAGCCCGAGCAAGCTTGGCGTCGGAAGAGGAAGTGACCACCACGTGCGCACCTGCCGCTTTGGCGAATTGAAGTGCTGCCAGCGAAACTCCGCCGGTACCGGGGCAGAGTACCCATTCGCCTGACTGCAAGGGGCGTTCCTGATACAGTGCGTTCCACGCGGTCAAGCCTGCGCAGGGCAGGGTAGCGGCCTCCATATATCCCAGTTCGTCGGGGATCAGGACAAGGCCATCCTCGATGAAAACACCATATTGCCGTGCGGTGCCGTCGCTCGTTCCACCCAGCATCGCCATGTCAGGGACGCGGCCTGTGATCCAGCCTTGCGAGAATGTCGGGCTGACGCGGTCGCCGATCTTCACCCGCGTGACACCTTCGCCAATTGCAATCACCTCGCCTGCGCCACAGGAAAGCGGCACATAATCTGGCTCCTTGGTCATGCCAGCCAAACCGCCCTTGGCAAAAAGCAGGTCGCGATAGTTGAGCGTTGCCGCCTTCAGGCGGACCAATACTTCGCCGGGGCCGGGTTCGGGCACCGCTACTTCACGCAATTCCACCCCGTCAATTCCGTTGCCGCCGATGGCGAAGGCACTCAGCATCTTTGTCATAGTTTGTTCTCCAACAGGCAGGTTGGTCGAATGCCGTTTCATTGCAAGTGGCAAGCTGCCTTTATCGTGTAGGCGAAGTGTGCGTGCCTTGAATATCGGAAATATCGCTGTGGCGAGATTGACCTGAGCCTCCTGAACTCCGATTGGTCAGATCAACACAACAATCCTTGAGGTACCTAATGGCAGAGCTGAGCAACGCTCCGGCACCAAGCCCGGAGAAGCTGGTTGATATATACCGGCGTATGATTCGTATCGAGCGCAACGATGATGCCATCCGGCAGACTGTCCGGCGCGGGCGTCTGACCATGCCTTATTATTCGGCACGCGGTCAGGAAGTGATACCGTCCGCCATTTCGACCTTGCTCAACAAGGACGACACGGTCTGCACGATCTATCGCGGCATCCACGACATGGTCGCGAAAGACATGCCGCTGCGCCCGCTTTGGGCCGAAATTGCAGGCCGCGTTGACGGCACCTGCAAGGGCAAAGGCGGTCCGATGCACCTCACCCATCCCGAAAGCGGTATCATGGTGACCACAGGTATTGTTGGGTCTTCAATGCCCATCGCCAACGGACTTGCCTGGGCAGCTTTGCTCGATGGCAGCAAGCGCGTCACCATCGCCAATATCGGTGACGGCGCGTCCAATATCGGCGCGTTTCACGAATCGTTAAACCTTGCTTCGATCTGGAAGTTGCCGGTTATCTGCGTCTGCCAGAATAACGGCTTTGCCGAACATACGCGTTATGAGAACGCCATCTCGGTCGATTTCATCTCCAAGCGTGCGGTGGGTTATGGGATGCCGGGCTATACCGTTGATGGCAATGATCCGCTCGTCATGTATGCCCATGTTGCGGTCGCAATTGAGCGCGCGCGGACAAGGTGGACGGCGGTTACATGGTGAAGGTTGACAAGATCTGGATCACTAACGCCCATGTCGCTGACAAGATGATGCTGCTCGCGCGGACGACCCCGCTTGATCAGGTGAAACGCAAGACCGAGGGCTTGTCGCTGTTTTACACCAAGCTGGACCGGTCCAAGATCGAACACCGGCTGATCCCGAAAATGGGCCGCCACGCCGTCGGGTCGAACATGTTGTTCATCAACGACTTCTTCATCCCTGACGAAGACCTTATCGGCGCCGAAGGCGACGGTTTCAAGATCATCCTGAAGGGCCTGAACCCCGAGCGCGTGTTGTTGGGTGCCGAGGCAATCGGGCTGGGTCGTGTGGCGATCAAACGGGCGGCCCAATATGCCCGCGAACGTGTGGTGTTCGGTCGGCCTATCGGCATGAACCAGGGTATCCAGCATCCGCTCGCGAAATGTTGGATGCAGCTCGAGGCTGCGAATCTGATGGTAATGAAGGCCGCGACCTTGTTCGACAAGGGTGAGGAATGCGGCGTTGAGGCCAATGCCGGCAAATATCTGGCGGCCGAGGCTGGTTTTGAAGCCTGTCACACCGCGATGCTCACGCTAGGCGGCATGGGCTATGCGCAGGAATATCATGTCGAACGCTACTTGCGTGAAGTGTTGATCCCGCGCACCGCTCCGGTCAGCCCGCACATGATCCTCAATTTCATTGCCGAGCGTGTGCTTGAATTGCCCAAATCCTATTGACGGTGAAACCAGAATGACTTTCCAACACGACCCGATCAGCGCGCGATCCTGGCTATTTGCGCCGGGTGACAGTGAAAAGAAGATGGGCAAAGCGGCGGATAGCGCCGCAGATATTGCGCTGTTCGATCTGGAGGATGCGGTTTCACCCGAAAACAAGCCGCTCGCTCGAGCTATGGTGCATGATTTCATCAAATCCCGCCCTGCCGATCAGCGGCACCGGTTGTGGGTGCGGGTCAATCCGCTTGACGGCCCTTATACTTTGGGCGACCTAGCGGCGATCATGCCCGCTCATCCCGGCGGCATCATGCTGCCTAAAGTCTATGGCCGGGCCGATGTCGAAAAGCTCGACAAATATCTGGAGGCGCTGGAGGTGGTGAACGGCATCGAACAAGGTTCGACCCCGGTCATCGTACTGATCACAGAAACCGCAGAGGCCATGTTCCATACCGGCGATTACAAAGGCGCGCCGCGCGTTGTGGCGCTTACCTGGGGTGCAGAGGATCTGGCCGATTCAATCGGAGCCAGTTCGAACACCAATGCCGATGGAAGCTATAGCTTCACTTATGAACTCGCCCGCAGCCTGACCGTGTTGGGCGCTGCAACCGCAGGGGTAACCGCGATTGAAACTATTCAGGGCGATTTTCGCAATCTCGACACCCTGCGTGCGCGGGCAGAAAAAGTCCGGCGTGACGGTTATCGCGGAATGCTCGCGATCCATCCGGCGCAGGTTGACGTAATCAACGAAGCCTTCACCCCGACCCAAGACGAAATCGCGCAGGCACAAGAGATTGTCGACATCTTTGCTGCCAACCCCGGAGTCGGCGCGATCGGCTATAAGGGTGGAATGCTCGACCGGCCGTATCTGTCGCGCGCACAGCAACTGTTGAAGCAGGTGGGCCGCGAATGACTGTGCACGATGCCGCCGGGCTGGATCTCAGCCAGTTTCTGAAATCCGGGGACCATATTGTGTTCGGGCAAGCTTGTGGCGAGCCGACGACTTTGATCGAAGCATTGATTGGGCAGGGGGCAGCTGTTGGTAACCTGTCCGCCTTCATCGCTACCAGTTTTTCAGGCATTTTTACCCCAGAAACGGCGGACAGTTTTGCCTTGTCGAGCATGGGGGCCATCGGCGCGCTGCGCTCGATGACCAAAGCGGGCAAGCTTTCGGTCATCCCCGTGCATGTCAGTCAGGTCGGCCCGATGATCACGGCGGGTATCATCCGCTGCGATGTGGCGATGGTGCAGGTCAGTCCGGCGGATGCCGACGGCAACCACAGTCTCGGGCTGGTCAGCGATTATGTGCAGGCCGCAGTTGCCAGGGCACGGCTGGTGATTGCCGAGGTCAACGATCAGGTGCCGTATACGCCCGGCGAGCTGCTGCGCGCATCAAAGATCGACGTCGCGGTCCACGTCTCGCGCCCACCCGTCGAGGTCGCCCCGGCGAAGATTGGCGAGACTGACGGAGCGATAGCGCGGTACTGCGCGCAGTTTATCGGCGACGGATCGGTGATCCAGACCGGTGTTGGCGCGGTACCCGACGCCATTCTGCGCTTGCTGCATGATCGCAAGGATTTGGGAGTACATTCGGGGATGCTGGGCGACGGGCTGGTCGATCTGGTTGAGGCGGGGGTTATCACAAACGGGCGCAAGGCCATCGACCAAGGCGTGTCGATCAACGGCGCGCTGATCGGGACCAAGCGGCTTTACGACTGGGCGCACCAGAACAAGTCGATCCGCATGTGCTCGACGGCCTACACCCATGACGCCGCCGTGCTGGCGCAACTCGAACGGCTGGTCACCATCAATTCCGCGCTGGAAGTGGACCTGACCGGCCAAGTCAACGCAGAACAATCGGGCAGTGCCTATATGGGCGGTACCGGCGGGCAAGTCGATTTCGTCCGCGCCGGCGCGCGCTCGGCGGGCGGCCATTCAATCATCGCGCTGTCGGCGACAGCCAAGGGCGGTTCGCTCAACAAGATTGTGCCGAGCTTGTCGGGTCCGGTCACAACGGCGCGGACTGAGGTTGACGTAATCGTCACCGAATTCGGTGCGGCCGAACTAAAGGGCCAAACGCTCGCCGAGCGCACCCGCCGCCTTATCGCTATCGCCCACCCCGATTTCCGCGAGGAACTCGACCGGGCCGCCTATGATATTCGTACACGAGGGTTCTAGAATGACCGACGCTGTCCTGTTTGATGCCCGCGAAGACGGAATTGCCATCATCACCATCAACCGCCCTGACACGCGCAACAGCCTGAGCAAGGAGGTACGCGATGGCCTGTTTGCCGCATGGGACCGTTTTGAAAATGATCCTACGCTGCACGTGGCGATCCTGACCGGTGCGGGGGAAAAGGCATTTTGTGCAGGCGGTGACCTGAAGGAAATGGTCGATAAGCAATTGCGCGTGCCGCCGCGTGACATGTTCCCCGTGCCGTATGAAAATATAGATCTATCCAAGCCCACCATCGCGGCGGTCAACGGCGTCGCATTTGCGGGCGGCTGGATGATCGCGCAAGGCTGCGACCTCTGCGTTGCCAGCACTGCGGCCAAATTCGCGATTACCGAAGTCAAGGTCGGGCGCGGATCGCCTTGGGCGGCACCGCTGATCCATATGATCCCGCAGCGGATCATGATGGAGATCATCCTGACCGGCAAACCAATCACTGCGCAACGCGCCTATGAAATCGGCTTGGTCAACCGGCTGGCCGAGCCGGAAAATTTGATGACAGCGGCCCTCGAACTTGCCGGCGAAATCCTCGAAGGTGCGCCGCTATCGGTCAAGGCCGGGCGCGAAACCGTCATGCTCGCGACAGAAATGGGCCGTGCCGATGCGCTGGAAGCCGCATGGGCTGCGCATGAGCCAACATATAATAGCGAAGATGCACAGGAGGGCCCCCGAGCCTTTTCCGAAAAGCGCCGTCCTCAATGGAAAGCGCGTTAAATCCGAAAGTGAGCCAATCTTTTGAAGGTTAGAACGTGATGTAGGCGGCTGGGTGCTCTGTCCCTGAGATCAGAGGAATGAAGCTGAATATTTTGGCGCGGAAAATGAGCGACCGACAAGCGGTGAATTCCTGAAAACTTATATACTGTTCAACCTTCCGATTGGCATCTACAGGTCACTCGATCCATTATCCAACTTACAGGTATTTTCTCAATTCGTTATGATCAGGCTTGGCGACTGGCGAGACGATCTAGAAGAGCAATGGCGTTAGAAATGGCCAGGCTGGAAAGATCCAAGTCCACTCACACATTGCACTGAATAGCGCCAGAAAATGCTTCCGATGATATGGCTGATGGGACCTAGAAGATGCTTCGAGTACAAGTTGTTATTGTCGGGGCAGGTCCGGCCGGATTGTTCCTCGGACATCTTTTGAGAGCCGAAGGGATTGATTGCGTCATCCTTGAGCGGGCTTCGGCGGATTATGTTCTGGGGCGCATTCGTGCCGGTGTGCTTGAACGCACCACGACCGACCTTCTCCATCGCCTTGGTATCGACGAGCGTTTGAACGCCGAAGGCATATTGGAAGAAGGCTTCTGTCTTGCCGATGGCGAACGGCTGATCCGTATTGATACTTATGGCCTGACCGGAAAGCATGTAACAGTTTACGGCCAAACCGAAGTCACCCGTGATCTGATGGATGCCGCACCATCGCGAGGGTTGGAGATCATATATGAGGCCGAGGAGGTAACGCTCCATGATATTGAAAGCGATGCGCCTTTTGTCACTTACACAAAAGACGGTGCCACCCGCCGCATTGATGCGCGTTTCATTGCGGGTTGTGATGGCTATCATGGCCCTTCGCGCAAGAGCATTCCGGCTCAATCGGGACGCGTTTTTGAACGCGAATATCCCTTTGGCTGGCTTGGAATTCTGGCAGATGTGCCGCCCTGCCACCATGAACTGATCTATGCCCATCACGCCAACGGCTTTGCCCTTGCCTCGATGCGATCCAAAACGCGTAGTCGTTATTATGTCGATGTGCCGCTGACTGAAAAAATAGAAGACTGGTCGGATGATCGCATTTGGGATGAACTTTCAGTGCGCCTCGGCCCGGAAGCTGCGGCGAATATCACGCGCGGCCCTGCAATAGAAAAGAGTATTGCGCCGTTGCGGTCGTTTGTGTTTGAGCCGATGCGTCACGGCAGCTTGTTTCTGGCAGGTGATGCGGCGCATATCGTGCCACCCACCGGTGCCAAGGGGCTGAACCTTGCAGCATCCGATGTGTCCTATTTGTCATATGCGCTGATTGGTTACTTCAAACATAACGATAATGAGGGCGTGGCGGGCTATTCGGAAAAGGCGCTTGCGCGCGTCTGGAAGTCTGAACGCTTCAGTTGGTCCTTGACCAAATTGATGCACCGTTTCCCTGAAGATGGCCCGTTTGAACGCCGGATGCAGGTGGCGGAGCTGGACTATATCGCCAGCAGCGTGGCAGCGCAGACCGCAATTGCCGAAAATTATGTAGGATTGCCGCTTTAAGGATTTTACTGTGAACACACGCAACATAAATGGTCGCGTCGTAAATCCTGTCGGGCTGGGCTGCATGTCGCTGAGCTGGGCTTATGGTATTCCTCCGTCAGAAGAGGATAGCGCGAAGCTGCTCCACCGCGCTCTGGATATAGGTTATAAACACCTCGATACCGCAAATATCTATGGTCTTGGCCATAATGAAACGCTGATCGGCAACGCGCTCAAAGATCGGCGAAACGAATATTTTCTGGCTACCAAGATGGGGATCATCGTCGACGGCCCCAATCGTGGTGTCGATTGCAAGCCCGAAACTATCCGTCGCTGTGTTGAGCAGTCGCTTGAACGTCTCCAAACCGACCATATCGACCTCTATCATATGCACCGCCGCGACTTTAACGTGCCGATCGAAGAATCGATGGGCGCCATGGCAGATCTGGTGAAAGAGGGCAAAATCGGTAGCGTCGGTCTCTCCGAAATGTCCGCCGAAACCCTGCGCCGCGCCGCCGCCATCCATCCGGTGGCCGCGATGCAAACAGAATATTCGCTCTGGACCCGCAATGCCGAAATTGCCGTGCTGGACGCTTGCAGGGAATTGGGCACGACGTTTGTGGCATTCTCTCCGCTTGGACGGGGCGTTTTGGCGGATGGCGTGCATGATATTTCTGCGCTCGCCGAAAAGGATCTGCGTCGCAATATGCCGCGCTTCAATGAAGAAAATTGGCCTAAGAACCGCGTGCTGGTTGATCGGTTCAACGCCATTGCGACCGAACAAGGTGTGACTGCCGCGCAGCTTTCGCTGGCTTGGGTGCTGTCAAAGGGTGAGCATGTGGTTGCCATCCCCGGCACCGCTTCAACGCTGCATCTGGAAGAAAATATCGCGCGTCGGGACTGGACGATCCCGGCTGAAGTAAGCGCCCGGCTTGAAGCGATCATCAATCAGGATACGGTTTCGGGGCCGCGTTACCCCCCGGCAATCCAGAAGACGATCGATACCGAGGAGTTTGGCTAATCATGGTTGTCGCTGTCATTAATTATGCTACCCGTACCGACTTTCGCCCGCGCTATTTTGCGAACGACCATAGTCGCGATACCGTATTAATTGATCCGCGACCTATGCAGTTGCTCGACGGACGGACCGTTTCGTCGACACCGGATCGCGAGGGGTTCCAGTTGGTCAGTCATGTCAGTGCCGTCGAGGATTTTACCGATGAAGCTGCGGTCGCGGCTGTCCACCCACAAGAAATTGTTGCGCTGTTGCTTGCGCAAACCGGCGCGGATGAGGTCATCGTAACGGCGCCAGGAATATTGCGCTTTAGTGAGCGGTCGCAGCTTGCCGGAAAGCTCAATAACTCGATGCCCGCGCGGTTTGCCCATATTGACGCGACGTCGCAAACCTCGGCCACTTTTGCAGCGAACAGCCTGCCCGAGGGCAGGGCATGGCGGCGCTACGCACATTATAATGTGTGGCGCAGTTTTTCCGGTGCGCCGCAAGATGTCCCGTTGGCGGTTTGCGATGCGCAAAGCGTTACGGGGGCTGATCTGATAGAGGCCGACGCGATTTTCGATCAACCCGGGCGGGATGATTGGGACTTCTCCAGCTCTATCATCGCCCATAATCAACAGCATCGCTGGCACTGGTTTGCCGACATGACGCGTGACGAAGCCTTGATCTTCAAGACCAGCGATTCCGAATATCAAAATCCCGTGCCGCATGTCGCGTTCGACAATCCTCTCACGCCGCCCGACTGCCATCCGCGCGCCAGCATAGAAATGCGGGCGGTGGCGTACTGGTACACCTAAAGACGCTTGCGTTACTCCTGACCTTCGGGCAAATAGCTAACAATTGTTAGTATATAGGAGAGAATGATGGCGGAGTTCCCGCAAGGGCCGGAATATATCGGGCTGAATGCGCCGATTGGGGCGGAATATGATCTGACCGACCTGAAGATCGAGGGCGTAGTTCCACCGGAGGTCGAGGGCAGTTTCTTCCGCGCCGTTCCAGACCCTGCTTTCCCGCCGTTCATGGAAGATGGTGGTGCCATCCTCTCGGGCGATGGTATGATTTCTGCAATCCGCTTTGCAGGCGGCAAGGCGAGCACATCGATGCGTTATGTCCAGACCGCGCGGCACCAAGCGGAGGTTGCAGCGGGGGAGGCTCTTTTCGGCAAATATCGCAACCCGTTTACCGACAAGCCCGCAGCGGCAGGTGTTGATCGCACCGTCGCCAACACCACGCCAATCTGGCACGCCGGACGGCTGCTGCTGGCCAAGGAGGATGGTCGGCCTTACCGGGTCAATCCGCACACTCTGGAAACGATTGGCTCGCATGACTTTGGCGGCAAGCTGAAATCGCAGACGTCGACCGCGCACGCCCGGATCGATCCTGAAACCGGTGAGCTGTTCATGTTCGGCTATGAAGCCGATGGAGTGGCCTCGACCAAAATTGCCTATTTCATCATCGACAGGGATGGCAATCTGACGCGCGAACAATGGTTCGATGCGCCCTATTGCGCGATGATGCATGATTTCGTGATCACCGAAAATCATGTGCTCTTTCCGATCTATCCGACAACGTGCGACCTTGACCGGTTGAAGGCAGGCGGGGATCATTGGGTGCATCATATGGACCTCGACAGCTGGGTTGGCGTGATGCCGCGCTATGGCGATGTCTCCGAGATGCGCTGGTTCAAGGGCCCCAAGGGCGTGTTTTGCTACCATATGATGAATGCGCATGAGGATGCCGCCGGCCTCATCCTGTTCGACCAGTGCCTTGCCAATGTGAACGCATTTCCCTTTATCCAGCGGGCTTCGGGCCTCAACATTCCGCCATGGGAAGCCGGTGGGCGGCTGGCACGCTGGACGATCAATCTTGCCGACGGCAGCGACAGCGTAACCGAAAGTGTGATCGGTCCGCCGGGTGACTTCCCGATCATCCCGGCGACCAAGCAAGGCCGACCGTTCGAACATGCCTGGATGTTGACCATGAATCCCGAAATGCAGGGACCGCCGGTTTTTGGAGGGCCGGTGGGTGCCATGTTCAACATGCTGATGCGGCTGGATTTTACCGGAAAGCCGTTACAGGCTCTGGCGCTACCGCCTGCGCATTGCATCAATGAACCGGTGCACGTCCCGTCGACGCAGGAAGGGCATGACGGCTGGCTCGTCGCGGTTGTGGACCGGCAAACCGGTCCCGATGATTTCGAACATGAATGCTGGGTCATCAATGCCGGTAATGTCGGCGCGGGGCCGGTCGCAAAGGTCGGCATTCCGCATCGCCTGCGTCCGCAAGTGCATGGCTGGTGGGTGAGCGCACAGCAACTGGCGGGTGCAGTATGACGCGGATCGTCATCACGGGTGCTTCGGGCAACTATGGCCGCGCCGCGACCGACAAGCTGATCGCATTGGGCCATGCGCAGGACTTGATCCTGATCAGCCGCAATCCGGCAAAGCTCGCTGACCTTGCTGCGCAGGGCTGTGCGGTGCGTTACGGCGATTTCGACAAGCCCGAGACGTTGCTGGAATCCGTGCAAGGTGCAGACAGGATGTTGCTGATTTCCGGAACGCGGGTCGGTGCGCGTGTGGTGCAGCACAAGGCAGCAATCGATGCGGCAGTGGCGGCGGGCGTGCAGCATATCGTCTATACCAGTTTCGTCGATGTCAGCCCGGAAAACCCGGCTGTCGTCACGCTCGACCACCGCGAGACCGAGGATCTGATCAAGGCGAGTGGCATGAAGTGGACGATGCTGCGCGACGCCCATTATGCCGACGCCATGATCCTCAATGCCGGGCCGGGCTTTATCGCGTCGGGCGTCTGGATGACCAGTACCAAGGGCGCGAAAGAAGCCATGGTGTGGCGCGACGACTGCGTTGAAAGCGCGGTGGCGGTGCTCACCGGTGAGGGCCATGAGAACAAGGCTTACCGGATCACCGGGCCAAATCGCGAAAATTTCGCCGAAGTTGTGGAAATGATGAACGAGATTGTCGGCTGCGCGGTCAAGTTGGTCGAAACCGATGATGATGGTATGTACGCCATGTTCGATGCGATGGGCATCCCGCGCGAACCTGTCGATGATCAGAGCATCGCTGGCATCCCTTGGAACAGCGACGACATGGTGAGCTTCGAGCGCTCGATCCGCGAAGGCTGGCTCGATATTTGCACTGGCGATGTCGAGATGCTGACCGGGCGCAAACCGCGTTCTGTGCGGCAAATGATCGAAAAAAATGCCGAATTTTTGAGGAGTGCCGCGCCATGAATCGTGCCGACTATGACCGCTATCTCGCTGTCTTCAACGCCAAGGATTATGATGGCGTTGCCGATTTCTATGCGCAACCGATGAAGATGGATTTTTTCGGTGTCAGCATCCGCAATCGCGAGGATCTCAAGCGCTTTTACGGCTTCCTCCATAGCTATGTGAACGAAAGCGTGACAGTGCAGAATTTCGCAGCGAGCGATACGCTGACCGCCGTAGATGCCATCGTCCGCATCGAAGCCTTCCGCGATCTCGATGCTGACACGCTGGCTGCCAATGGCTGCGCAGGGCTTCATCCGATCAAAGCTGGCGAAGTTCAGCTGTTGCGGCAGTTCATCTTTTACACGCTTGCGGATGGCAAGATCGCAAATGTCGAATGCGCGATGCTGCCGCCCGGAGGATAGCAAAAGGGGTTCAATCATGATCGCGACACCACATTCCGACTTCGATCTATATGGCGACGCAGCCTTGCTCGATCCTTATCCGGGCTATCGCATGTTGCGCGATCTTGGCTCAGCTGTTAATTTGCCGCATATCGATGCGCATTTTATCGGTCGGTTTGATGATGTCCGCGCGGCGCTGACCAACTGGCAGGTCTTTTCGTCGGACAAGGGTGTCGGGCTCAACCCGGTCATCAACGAGGCGTGGGACGAAGCACTGATTTGCATCGACCCGCCCGCACACACGCCGCGCCGCAAGCTGATGACCGATGTGTTGGGCCCGCCCGCTATCAAGTTTGCTCGCGATTCGATTGCCAATCGTGCCTATGATCTTGCCGACCGGTTGGCGGCCAAGCCGCAATTCGACGCGGTGAAGGATCTGGCCTATGATCTGCCGATCAACTTGATCATGGATCTGGTTGGCTGGCCGGAGGATATTCGCCCTAGTCTTCTCGAATATGCTGAAGGATCATTTGACGCCTGCGGGCCAATGGGGCCTCGCGTAGAAAAATCGCTCGGTAAGATGCAACATATGATGGGGATGATCGGAGATATTTTTGATGCCAATCGCGTCACTCCGGGCGGCTTTGCCTCGTCGCTGATCGATGCGGCGAATGATGGCAAGATCACGCGCGACACATCCATTGGCATGCTTGCGGGCTATGTTGTTGCCGCGTTTGACACGACGATTAATGCTATCTCCAGCGCGGTCTGGCTGTTCGCCGAAAATCCGGGCGAGTGGGACAAACTCCGTGCCAATCCGAACTTGGCTAATGATGCCGCAACCGAGATTGTCCGGAT
Source organism: Sphingorhabdus sp. (assembly GCA_040007915.1). Taxonomy (GTDB): domain Bacteria; phylum Pseudomonadota; class Alphaproteobacteria; order Sphingomonadales; family Sphingomonadaceae; genus Sphingorhabdus_B. The sequence continues at coordinate 12,346 of JBDTUD010000011.1, read as the reverse complement.
GGAATGCCCACTGCAATATTTCTGTCGCTACACGACACGTGATATTGAAATGTCCGATGGCACGACACTTCCCGGAGACCGGCGCGTTATCATCAATTATGGCAGCGCCAACCGGGACGAACGCCATTTTCGCGATGCCGACACGTTTATCATCGATCGCGACCAGAAACAACATATGGGCTTTGGCCACGGTATACACAATTGCGCGGGGCAAGGTTTAGCGCGATTGGAACTGGTCGCGGTGCTGACGGCGCTGGCCAGCAAGATCAAGCGGTTTGAGCTGGTTGGTTTGCCGGAGCGCGGTGTCAACAATCTTGTGCGCGGTTTCCGGAATATTCCGATGCGGGCGATCGCGGGCTAAACCTGCGAGCGTTCAACCCCGTTTTTTTACAAATCGTGCGACGGCGGTCATCCAGTTGACTGAGCTTCACTCCGCTCTTCCAGCATTGCGGGAAATTATGAAGGGACAGTCCCCGTTAGAGACTGTCCCTTCACTTCAATCAAACCCGGAAGTAACCTAGAATTTGACACCCGCTGTTACACCATATGTGCGTGGCGGCATCAATGTGCCACCGATGGCACGGCTGGTGGAAATCGAAAAGCTGCCTGCATAGACGAGCTTGTCCGTCAGGTTCCCGCAAACCGATGCGGTGCAAATACGCCTCAAAATCCGACAAGCCGCCCTCTCCTTATTGTGTGGACTTTGCCAATTTCAGGTTGCTTTGTCACTCCGATAGACCTTCGGCCAAATGCCCTGCTTTCCTGGTGACAATATGCCATTGGGGTCTAACGCGTCTTTGATCGTTTCGTTGAATCTGCGTTGGGCATGGCTGTTGAAATCATATTGGTCGGCAACCAGATCCATGAAATCGAGGTGCGAGCGATATTCGCCGTAACCCAGCTTTGCCGCCGGTTCGACCATTGAACGGCAAGCGGCATAGGCGGCCTCGGTCTGCGCGGCATTTTCGGTATCGAAAACGACGAGCCCGACATGGATCATGCTGCGTTTGCTGACGATGATAACGCCGCTGTAGTCGAGCCCGGCAATATGAAGACGGTCGCGCACCAGATCGCGCATTGCAGCACCATCGCGTCCCGTGATCGGCGCGGCACAGGAAAAGCCGATATGGCCCCCGTTTTCGCCGCCATACCAGCGGGTCATCTGATCCAACGCCATGCTGGGGATGCCCGCCTGCACGCGTTCGTGAGGATTCTCCAATTCCGGCAAGTTCCGGCCATCATATTTGGAAAAGCTGACTTCGGCTCCCGGAATTGTACCAAACGCATCCTGGACAATTTCACGCTGACGCTCGACAATTTTTTCATCGCCGTAGAGAGCAAAGCGCATCACCCAGTGGCCAAGGCCCGGCTGACTGGCAATATTGTCGATTATCTCTTCCGGTATGGGACCTTCGCCAGTGTACCAGGCTTCGCGCTGGGTGAATGCCGAAATGCCACACACTGCGTTGATGATCATCGGCTGGTTGGGGATGGTGCCATCCATCATCAGCGGGCGCAGACGCTCCAGCAGCAATTCAAGATCGCTGTCTTTGCGCAATGTCAGCCAGCCGGGCATGTAGCATTCAGGCGGCGGCATCAACCAGACTCCCATCTTGGTCACCACGCCATAATTTGATTGCATGAACAGGCCGTCCGGGCTTGGTCCACAGCCGCGTTTATAAACCTGCCACGCCTTCGAATTGCTCATGCCGCCCATGCCGGTGCGCAAGACATCGCCATTGGGAAGCACGACTTCCATACCGCACTGGCTGGCTACATGATCGCCATAGGGCGTATAGCCCATGCCGTGATCGAGCGTGTTGCCGACAATGCTGCCCCAACCAAGGTCGGGGACCGACATCCAGAGTTTTGAACCGGTTGACCGGAGATGATCATAAAGATCAAAGAAGCGCACTCCCGGTTCGATCAGCGCACAGGCGGATTCCTCATCCACCTCCAACACCCGGTTCATGCGCCGCAAGCTGAGAACGAGCGATCCGGACACACGTGGCGCGGCACCGCCATAGCCGTTGTTGCGCCCCTGCGAACTGGTCCATACGGGCACCTGATGTTCATTGGCGACACGCAATATGGCCTGAACTTCCTCTACCGTGGAGGGCATCAATACGGCCGAAGGCTCATACCAGTCCCCGACCGGCGGCGCGAAGGGATCGCGGAATTCGGAAACCGCACTTGGTTCGATCAAGATACCTTCGGGGCCGAGGACATTACGCAGTTGTTCGATTGCTTTACTCACGTCAATCGTCGGCATTTCACTGTCGGCCTGCAACATTAAACCTCTCCTTTGTCAGGGTCTTGGTGACCGCATTCTTAGTCGGATTATAGCATCTGATATCCGAGCAGTCTGTGCCCGTGGGTGCAAAACTCTTGCTCAGTTGTGCAAGTGGTTACGCATGCGACCGGGAGGGCAACCAAAATGCTGGCGGAAGCGGCGAGAAAAATGGCTCGGCTCAACAAAACCCGAACGAAATGCGATTTCGTATATCGAAACAGTTTTTAGCCGCTTGTCAGCCAGCATTGCCCTTGCTCGTTCCAACCGTTCTGTGATCAGGATGTTGTTAAAACTGGCATTGGCTTTTGCGCAGGCCAGATAAAGCGTTCGCGTTGATACCCCCAGTTCGCGTGCTGCCGCACCAGCGCAAAGATCATGCTCATGTGCCCGATCTTTAACTAACTGTTGCAAACGGAAAAATATCAGGTTGCCACATGGTTCACGTGAGGCTGCACTGCCAATTGCCAGTGATAAAAGGCTTCCTATCTGGTCCGAGATAACGCCGCCGGGCAGAACATAGGGACCAAGGCCTTCCATATCGAGCTGTTCCAAAATCGCTGCCAAAGCGCGCGCCCAGCCGGAATGCCTATCAATCTTTACACCGGCAAGCGCGATCGGATCAGGTATCCACCGCATCAGCCAATTATGATCGAACATCATCGTTAGCGAGCAGCTTGCCGTTGCGTTAAAATGATAAGGCATTGTTCGATCAAGCAACAAGGCTTCGCCTGCGCCAATCTGGCCCTCACGGCCACCCTGACGATATTGCATGGTTCCGCTGCGCACAGCGACAAGATCCATGGCCGGGGATCTGCTGTCACGTGCAATATGACGTGCTGTGCGGCGAACCTTCTGTGGACCGGCGATCAGCCGGGTCGCTAAAGTCGAACCCAGTCGCCCTTGATGCAATGTCGCGTGAAAATCGGGAGCGGTTGAATCAATCTCGAGTTCGAAAAGCTGCCGGGCAAACAATTCACGCCATTGAGGCAAGGCCAAATCGGTCGAAGCGGAAGGGATGATCCAACTCGTTTTTAGCATGGCGTGCACACTGGTCGGTCCGATCAGGTCAGCGCATAATAACGTAGTACGTTTCCGTCGGGCTTGCGCTCGCCGACGCCAACAAACACATGCCGCGTCAACCAGTCATGCTTGCCTTTGGGGGTTTCGAATGTCGGCTGACCGCGCAGGTAATAATCCTCATGCGCGACCGGCTCGCCGCCCTCGAAGGCCCAAGCGCGCAGCCGCGCCATGGCATCAGGCGTACGGCCCCACAGAAAGCCCTTGTTCTGCATATAGATGATTGTCCCATCATCAACTTCGAGCAGGTAGCGCGCATCGAATACAGCGGTATCGTCATCGCGGAAATGGGCATAATCGCCGCCGGAATTGGGGATGGCCTTACCCCTGATCCGTGGCCCCTCAAAGATTCCCTCATCGACAAGAACCGCCGAACGAAAGCCGCCATTGTGGATATTGGGAATGGCGAAAACGCGGTTGAATATCAGGCGACACTCGAAAGCAAATTCAAGATGCGGCGCGTCGAGTTTGGAAAACATCATTTAATCCTTTGTGAAAAAAGCGACGCCGCGAAACTCGATGCTTTTCCGTTCGATGGCATCTGGCCTGCTGGTATCACGAAAGGCGGTATGCGGCGCGCGCCACGCCCGGCTGTGGTCGCTATCGTTGAACTTGATGAAGATCACCTCGTCGTCGGTCATGTCCGGGAAATACCACCAGCGATGATCTGGCGAATAGTGAAAGATGGTGGCGGCAACCATGTCCTCCTCGCCGGGGACGTCGGCAAACAGCGCGTCGCCGGTCGGAATTTCATCGACATCGACCTTGGTGTTGTGGGTGCCTTCGTTGTCGCGAACCGAGCCGCCTTCGCATAATGCCAGCGGCATGTCCTGCGGTGGCGGGGAGAGCGGACGCCACAGCGAGAAGCAGATAAAGCGGTTATATCCGGCGCCATCCGGCCGTGCTTTGCGGTACATGCGCTCGGCGACCATTTCAGCCGAGCGGGTGGTGAAATCGACATGTGCTTCGGCGGCGGGCGGCTGCATTGATGCGCTGGTCAGCCCGGAGGTGCGTACCATTCCGCCCATCGGTACGATCAGGTCGGCACCCGTCATGGCCATGGCGATCTTCTCGACTTCGGCGGCATAAGGCGCGTCGGGGCCATAATTGGCTTCCCAATCGGTGATACGGGTCGGATACTTGGCAAGTTCGAAACCATGTGCGTCGAGCGTGAACGGCGTCGCTTGCGCGCGCGCGTTGCGGATGGTCACGTCATATGGGGCATAGACACCGGTATTATATTCCTCGCCCGGTGCCCAGAAGCGGCGGTTGACGCGGCTGGACGGGAGCAGATAGGTGATCTGGGTCCTGACTTCTGCGGCGGCAGGGCTCATGCGCGGTTCCTCATGCGGGCGGAAAATCGAGACTGCCACGCCGTTCGGCAAAGCGCCAGCCTTGCCCGGTCAGTACAAGACGGTCGACATAGCTGCCAACCAACGGGGCCTGATCAGAGCCGGTAAACAGCAGAATCTGGGACGCGGCGGTGGCCCCATCCTCGCTTTCCACCGTGACGCGAATATTGCTGCAGATATGGCGCGTCGTGCGGGCTGGCCGATTTTTGAAGGCGGCCAGAATCGCCGCACGCCCTTCGACGAAGTCATCCGGGGCGGTGGGACGGCTCATCCTGCCATCATCGGTATAAAATCCGGCTACTGCGTCCCAATCACCCGCGTCATTCAACGCAGCATAGTCGATGATCAGCTTTTCACAGGCCCGTTCGGCGATGATCCGGGTGATCATGTCCATCAGATCAATCCCTGAAGCCTTCGCGCGCCCGGCTATTGTCGCAGACGATAGGCTTGCCCGTCACGGGATGCGGATAGGGGAAGGCCACAATGTCGGTTGCCGGCCATAGGCGCGGCGCTGGCTCGACCAGAAAATCGGGGCCGAGCGGATCTTCGGGAAAGCAGACCTTCGGTGCCGGAATGAAATCGATCGGCGTCTTGGCCCAGCCATCGGCAAAGCTGCCGTGCCAGAAGGGGAAATATCCAAGCCGCTGGATTTTCCAGACGCCATCTTCGCGCACATAGCGATTGTCGTAAAGCCCGCCTTCCCACCATGCGCGTTGGTCACCTTCGGCGGTTTCGTGAAGTCCCGCCTGCATCATGGATCGTCCGCGCACGGTCGCGGTCGAACGGTCGGGTGCCACATCGATCACCATCTGCAACTGCGGATGCTCGAGCAACCAGCCATAGCGCGGGCCATTATGGTCTTGCGTAAAGGCTTTGCGGAAGCGATCGATATAGAGGCGGCGCAGGCCGACCTTGCCCTTGTACACGCCGCCCAGAAACCAGACTTCGCCATCATCGGAAAATAAATCGACGCATTCGTCATACTGCGATTTGTCGATGAAATAGCCGTAAGTGTACTGGATCTTGCGGATCTGATGGATATCCTGCTGGATCCCCAGTTCATGCTCCAGCCGCTCCACGCGCTCGGTAAGCGCAACCAGGTCTGACATTTCTCTCTCCTAATATGACAGACAGCTTAAGCCGTCTTGTTCCGCCAGCTTGGTGCATAGGCCGTACGTGCGACATCCGAATAAGGTGCCGATGCGACAACCGCCTTGATCGTCACCTGACGATGCGGTTCGACGGTTGGTTTGGTTGTGCCGCCATCGGGTTCGCCCCAGATGAAATCCACCTCCGTACCCGGCTCGGCAAATTCTTCATTGACCATGGCCAGCGTCAACATCTTGCCTTCATTGGCGCTGTAGCCGACCCAGGTCGAAAGGCCAATCAACTCGCCACCTGATTCAACCCGGTCAAACGGGTGCATCGAATAAACGGCGCTGGGGAATTCCATATATTTGGCGCGCAGGCCGTCTTTTTCAAACTGGGTGTAGATCGCATCGGTGACCGAAGCGCTGTCGAGGGCCAGCGTGACCTTTTTCCGGTGCGGGCCAGCCGCCATCTTTTCAAGTGCGGCACGGCCGATGAAGTCATGATCGAACTTCACAAACGGACCATAGCCGAGGTCCCATGGGCTGAGATAATAATCTTCAACATTGTCAGAGACAAAACTGCCGCCGACCGAAGCCTTGGCTTCATAATGGTTGGTGGTCAGCCATTCGCGGTAAGGCTTCATCGCTTCGCCCGTGTACACAGCGGGAAGCGGGGAGGGGATCCAGCCCGACTCCAGCGTATTCGATGAATAGGTGCGGCCACCCACCAGCTTCATGCCGTGCGCCTTGCCCGCTTCGACCAGAGCGCCGTGCACGGCTTCACGGTCTGCCCATGGACCCATCAATTCAAAGCCGGGCTGCCCCGCCATGCCATGGCGCAGCGCGTGGACTTTTTTCCCGCCGATTTCCATCCAGCACATGTTGAAGAATTTAAGGTCAGGCGCGGCCTTGCCGGTGGCATCTTCGATGACCTTGGCGGCATTCGGTCCCTGAACCTGATAGCGATAGTGGCGGCGATTTTCCGGGTCAGGACGTGCAGCGGTCCGTTCGTCATAGGTCAGTTTGACATCATGGCTGCCGGTTTCGCCGTGGAACATGATCCAGTTCAGCGTTGGTGCGCGGCCAACCAGATTGAAGCTATTCTCGGCCAGATAGAAGAGAATAACGTCGCCAATCACATAGCCGTCATGGCTTACGGGAACGAATTGTTTGGCGCGATCGGGCACAAAACCTTTGAAGCTGTTAATCCCAAGACCATTGAGGAAGGCGAAGGCGTCCGGCCCTTCAACCATCAATTCGGCCATATGATAGGATTGGTTGAACAATACGCAGGTCTGCTGCCATGCGCGTTGTTCATCGCGCCAGTTGGAAAATTCGGCAGGGACGCCAGGATATACGTTGGGGCCAACTTGCTGGTTACGCAGCAGATCGACGATATTCGGAACGCTGCTGAGCAACGATTCGAGTGTTTGCGCCTCTGACATTTCATTCTCTCCCAAGATGACAAGCGAAAGAATCCGCTTGCGAAATTTATTAAAGTGGAATGTATGTCTCGCATACCAATAATGTCAATGGATATTTGTATGCCTTACATACAAATATCGGGAGCGGAACCGAATGACAATTGCAACAACGCATGTGGGTAGCCTGCCACGCGGTGAAGAACTGGTTCCCCTGCTGCTCGCGCGTGATCATGGTGAGCCATATGACATAGAAGAATTCGACTCGGCGGTACTGGCGGCCGTTAGTGCAGCGGTTGATAAGCAGATCGAATCGGGCGTGTCGATTGTCAGCGATGGCGAACTGGGCAAGGTTGGCTACTCCACTTACATGACCGAACGGCTGTCGGGTTTTGGCGGCGATGTTCCCCGCAAACCAGCGCTTGATCTCGCGCCGCTTCCCGAATTCCGTAAAAAGCTTGGCGCGATCATGGGCGATCAGGAATTTGTCCGTGCCGCCTGCATTGGGCCGGTCAAGCTGGTCAATTTGGAACCCTGTCACGAAGACATCCGTCGTTTCCAAAAGGCGATGACGGGTAAAGCGGCAAAGGGCTTCATGAATGCGGCATCTCCCGGGTTGATTACTGCCTTCCAGCCGAACCAATATTATCCTGACCATGAAGCCTATCTCGCCGATCTGGTCATAGCTATGCAGCCCGAATATGAAGCGATTGCTGCGGCCGGTTTCCATCTCCAGCTGGACTGCCCCGATCTCGCCATGTCGCGGCACACCGGGTATCAGGATGCAACCGAGGCAGAATTTCTCAAGGTGGCGGAGGCCAATGTCGAGGCCCTGAACGCCGCGACTGCGAACATACCGGCCGAACAAATTCGGATGCATATTTGTTGGGGCAATTATGAAGGGCCGCATGACCATGATATACCGCTTGAACGGGTGATCGGAATCATTTTGAAGGCTCGCCCCGGCACCATATTGTTCGAAGCCGCCAATCCGCGGCATGAACATGAATGGAAAGTCTGGGCCGACGCCAATATTCCCGATGATAAGATACTCGCACCCGGACTGATCGACACCTGTTCAAATTATGTCGAGCATCCCGAACTGATCGCTCAAAGGATCGAGCGCTTTGCCGCCATCGTCGGCAAAGACCGGGTGATCGCCAGCACCGACTGCGGCTTCGGCACCTTTGCCGGTTATGGCAAAATCGACCCGCAAGTGACTTGGAAAAAGCTCAGCGCCTTGCGCGAAGGCGCGGATATTGCGGCGGCGCGGCTATAGTTCCGTTGGTCTAATCAAATCCTGAAAGTCTAATAACTGGATAATATCGCCCGGCTCGGTGCGTCGAGCGGGAGTCTATGCTTCTTCTTGTCCAACTCATCAGCCCGGGTCTTTTTCTGCAAATCGATCAGATAGGCGTGGATAGCATCGACCTCGGCCGGTTTCAGCCGGTCGTCCCAGCGTGGCATTCCGTTCGGGAGTAACAGCCCCTCCAGCACGATCTGCCGAAACGCATCATGCGTACCGGGCTGCATCCGCCGGAGATCGGGAGTGGTCGAACGATGCTGGTTGGAATGACACATTACGCAGTTGCCGAAAAACAGCCCCTGTCCCTGCGCGATGGTGGCGGGGGTGACGCCGGGTTTCTGCGCGGGTGGCTCCGCTGCAACCTCAAGGGCGGGCAGTTCCGGCGGTATTGGCACCGCGCCTCCGTCCAGTTTGAAGACCAGCAGGCGCCCTTGATTTCCGCGTTTATATGCCGCTGAATAGCGCGGTACATAGGCATAACCTCCGCCGCCCCACGCGGCCATGACCGCGACATATTGGACACCTTTTACGCGGTAGGTCATCGGCGCGGCGAGGATCGAGGTGCCGGTGTCGATCGTCCTGAGCAGCCTCCCGCTCTTTTTGTCATAGATGCGCAAATTGCCATCTATGCTGCCCTGGAACAGCAAACCTGACGCCGTGGTCAGCACGCCGCCCCGGTCCTGCCAGCCTGCGGTCGGCTTCGCCCATACGGTTTTTCCGGTCAGCGGGTCGATGGCGCGCAGTTCGGATATCACCGGTTGGCGCTTCACTTCGGCAAAGGCTGGCAAAGCCTCGACCGCCGAGCCAACCGATGGCGGCAGGGTGGGCAGTGCGGCTTCGATATCCGGCCCGAAGATTAAGGCGGCATCATTGTTGAGCATTTTGGCCGCAAAGGGCTTTTTGCCGGGCGACATGAAGATCAGGTTAGGCATGTCCAGCACATGGGCATAATAGAGGCCGCTTTGCGGATCGAAACTGCCCGGATGCCAGTTCCGCGCGCCGGGCGTGCCGGGAAATACAATCTTTGCGCTTTGCGAATAATCGCCGGCAGCGACATCGAAATTCGGTCGCCCGGTTTTCAAGTCGATGGACGTCGCCCAGTTGGTCCGCACAATGGGATTAGCACGCAATAGCTTGCCGTCGCGGCGGTCCAATATGTACAGGAACCCGTTTTTGGGTGCATGGATAACCACCGGGCGCTTTTCGCCATTTATGTCCATATGCGAAAGGATCATGGGTTGGGTCGAGGTATAGTCCCAATCATCATGCGGCGTTTCCTGATAGTGCCATTTCACCCGTCCGCTCTTGGCATCAAGCGCGACGATAGATGCCAAATACAGTTGGTCGCCGCCCTTAGGTGAGCGTTTGCTGGTGTGATAGGGGCCGCCATTGCCGGTGCCGACGAGCACCAAGCCAGTTTCGGGGTCATAATTGATCGCGTCCCAAGGCGTGCCGCCGCCACCCACGTCCCAGCGGCTGTCGGGGTCCCAGGTCTTGACCGCAGTATCGAGGTCCGGATGGTCTTGTGGTCCGAGCTTCGGATCGCGCGGAACGGTATGGAACCGCCATTCAAGCTCACCCGTTTCCAGATCATAAGCGCTGACATAGCCGCGCACATCGTATTCCGCACCACCATTGCCGATGACGACGTCGTCGCCCGCAACTTCGGGCGCGCCGGTGGAATTGATGCCGCGTTTCGGATCATCAACCGTATTTGCCTGCCAGACTATCTTGCCGGTTTTCGCATCGAGTGCGTAAAGCTTGGCATCAAGTGCCGCGACAAACACCTTGCCGCGCGCCACCGCAACGCCGCGATTCGCCATATCGCAGCAAACCGTGCGGTTAACCTGCATATCGATTTGAGGTTCGAACCGCCATAACTCCTTGCCCGTTGCTGCATCAAAGGCATAAGCGCGGCCTGCGACGCCGCTGGTATACATCACGCCATCAATCACCACAGGGGTGGCCTCCAGCACACGATTGGTGCCGAGATCGACCGACCAGGCGAGGCCGAGCCGGTCTATGTTGGTTGGCTTAATGTCGGCCAGCGCGGAGTGGTGCGATTTGCCAAAATCACCACCCGGGGTGGCCCAATCATCGGGGCCGATCTTCATTTCCGGCGATGGTTTCGAACAAGCGGCAAGCGCCAATAATATCGATGCAACCAATATTCTCATCGGGCGTCCCACGGGCTTGGCATGTTGTAAGGCACAGTTATGAAATTGGCTTCGATCTGGCTAATCATTCCATCATCAATCTTGAAAAGTTCAGCGATGTAGAAGCTGTGCGGTCGCCTGACGGGTGACTGCACGGTCCGGCCATCGGTCAGCTGATATTCGGCCAGTCGTCCGCTATGATCGATAAAACCATAAGCGAGGACCAGTCCGCGTTCTTCATCGACCAAGGGATAGCGTCGGGCTCGCAGGCGGTCGTCATATCGGTAATTGCCCATGCGAAACTGCTCTTCACAGCCCAGCGCAGACACTGGTACGATTTTCGCAAAATCCGGATTGCGCGTCGTCTGCACACCATTTTCGACGCGGTTGCAATCGGGGTGAAACTTGGTGTGGATCGTCCCGTCATTCAGTTGAAGCGTGTCGAAATAACCGTTGGACAGCCGGATCATCTCATCTCGCGTGTCGGGCTTTTCGGGATGGGTGTTGAGGATCGGCTTGTCCCAATAACGTGGGTTTTCGAATTTGATTCCGGAGTCGGACTGCCGCACCACAAGAGCTTCAGCCTCTTCGATCCGTCCGGCGTCATCGAACTTGAGCCGCAATGCATATGCCGATTCCTCCATATGTTCGTGGACCGTCCCGAAATAGCCGACCTGATTGGTCTTCGGATCGGCGAACAGCAGGCGATATTCGCCAATACCTTCAATCGTACCCCAAAGCCCGTCATCGCGGTCAAGCATCACGTTGTTTTCCGATGTCAGCGGTGAATCAGTCCAGCGGACGGCTCTTGCATCACGTTTCGTTAGCGCGGCCAGGTAGCTGTCCAGCGCCGCATATAGGGTGTCGCGTTCCATATCTCTCCTCTTCCTTGCTGTTCTGTCTTGCATAAACTAACAAATGTTACAATAAGGGATCGGGGAGAGAGCATGGCACATTCAACAGAAGAGCAAAGTAATCTGGATCGCGTGCTTGCAATGTATCGAGACGTGCTGGCGGCGATGGACCCCGATGCCGTCGATGACCATTTGCCACCGCATTATATTCAACATAGCTCCCTCGCCGAACCCGGGCTCGATGCCCTGAAACAATTTTTGGCTATGGTCCGCAAGGAAAGCCCGGACGCGAAGCAGACCATTCATCGCGCTTTTGTCGATGGCGACCATGTCATCGTCCATGTCCATGTCGAGCGCTGGCCCGGTGATCCGGGTCTGGCGGTTGTTGACATTTTCCGTTGCGAAAACGGAGAGATTGTAGAGCATTGGGACGTGATCCAGGATGTGCCGGTACATTCGGTCAATCCCAACAGCATGTTTTGAATGAGGAGAAAATTATGCGTATGGTTTTAGCAGTTCTGGGCAGTTTGGTTCTGCTGACATCGGTCCCGACCGAAGCGGCCAAGCCTGCAAAATGCAAGCTGTCGGCCAAACAGGTGGCGACGAACTTCATGACAAAACTCTATATCGACAAAAAGCCGCGCGAAGCGTTCGAGGCTTGGGTTGATACTGGCTACATCCAACATAATCCGATGGCGGCCACCGGTCGCGATGCCGCGATCGCGTTTTTGGAACCATTCATGGCCGGTAATCCCAATGTCAGCTATTCCATCAAGCGGATCATTGCGGACGGTAA
>JBDTUD010000010.1:0-95954 GCA_040007915.1 Sphingorhabdus sp. | reverse complement strand
CAACCGAGAAATGCTCCGACGACAGCAACCGCTTGACCTTGGGCAGCGCCATCAGGCTCTCTTGACTATTTTGTATTGCTCGACGGATTGCCGCTGTCGTGTTGGCGCTCCCGTGAAGAACTTGGCCCATAGTGCATCCTTCCATTCCTGCATGGATAATGCACCATCAAACTCCGGGACCAAACACCTAGGCGGACGTTTTGGGCTGCCGGATCAAATAATGCATATGGCCCATGGCGATCGGTTTTCTGGCATCATCTTGCCACGCCCGCGCCTCGACATTGGCCATCGTCCGACCGAGCCGGGTGACCTCGCCGACAGCAAAGGTCTGTTGCTCCAATCCGCCGCGCATGAAGTCGATGGTGACATTGACCTGCTTGATCGCGGTGTCGCTGCCTTTGGCTCGTAGCGCGCAGTGGATTGCCGCGATGGCAGCCATTTCGAGCAACCCGGAAATCGCGCCACCATGCAGGAAACCGGGGCGGCCTTGCACCTTGGCAGCAAACGGCATGGATATAACCGGCGCGCCGTCCATCTCGTCAACTACGGTCATATCGAGCGCCAGCGCATAAGGCGGCAAGCCGAAAACAGTCGCGCCGCTCATGATATCCGGTCCCCGACGCGAATGAAGGTGCCACTGGCATGGGCGAGCGGATCATCCGGGTTGCCATTATGCGCATAGCCCCGAACAAAACCGATATTGTGGGTCAGGTGGTAGCAAATACCTCGCCCATAAACGCGCTCACCAGCTGGAGAGGGACGTAGATAGTCGATCCGCAAATCCATTGTCACTTGCGGGCGATATTCGCCCATCTTGGTCCAGGTCGACAGGCTGGTGGCATTGTCCATCAGGCTGATGACCACGGCGGAAGCCAATATGCCGGTTTCAGGGTCGGCAACCAGATCCTCGCGCCAATCCATCGCCAACTCTACCCAATCGTCGCCGTGCCCGACATAGTCCATGCCGAGAAAGCCGCCATGCCCAAACTGGCCCGTCATCTTGAGCACCAACGCGGGGTCGAACAGGTTGCCCTTGGGGATCAGGCTGTCCAAATCAGGTTTGCCAAACGCCATATCTATCTGTCTAAAATTGTTTCGGGAAAGTTGGGTGTCACTTCATGGCTTGTCTGCTGCCATCGCCAATTCTGCCCCGCGATCACTGGCCGCACGGAGAGTTGCCTCGATCAATCCGAACAGCGCGTGTTCGGCATCAAGCACCGCAAGTCCGGCCGCCGTGGTGCCGCCCGGACTGGTAACACGAGCAGCAAGTGCCAGAGGGCTTTCGGATGACCCGGCAGCCAGTAATGCCGCGCCTTCCACCATCGACAAGGCAAATGCCGCCGACTGTTTGGCGTCGAGCCCCAATCGCGTACCCGCTTCTCCCAGCGCGTCGATGAAGCGGTAGACAAAGGCCGGGCCGGAGCCGGCAAGCGCCGTCACCGCGTTCATCTGGTCCTCGCTGGTTAGCCAGATCGAAGCGCCCAGCGGTGCGAGCATTGCTTCGAGGTTGGCGCGCGCGCTTTCGTCGAGTTGATCGGTCCACAAACCCAAAGGCGACTTCCCGATGGCGGCGGCGAGGTTAGGCATGAGCCGGACAATACGGGCGGTTGGGAAATGGGCTGCCAGTGCTGTGGTTTCTGTTCCGGCCAGGATCGAGATCATCAGAGCGTCCGCGTCGAGCAGAGGTGCTATTTCCGGAGCAAGGCTGCCCATCATCTGAGGCTTGATACCGAGCAGAACAGCATCGAACTTTCGGCTCACATCAGATGCCGCACGGTGGACGGTTACGCCTTGGGGCAAATTACTTGCGACCGGGTCGACTACCGTAAACCGCGAAGCATCAACCCCGCCCGCAATCCACCCGCGCAGCATGGCACCACCCATATTGCCGCAGCCGAATATCAGCATCTGGGACGGGAAGGCGGGCATAAGCAAATCCTGAGACGTTACAACTTGAGGCCGTAATGCCCGATCAATCGCAGGTCGGCAACCGCAGGTATAATGTCAGGCCAGCGGGTGGCGGTACCGGTGGTGCACCGACATGCCGCAGGGCATCGGCGCGGGCGCGGGCGAGGAGGTGGGCGGGGACCGATTTGTCATGGTAAATATGGTCGGCTTCACCCAACAATCGCGCCGTTTTGAGCGTCAGATCATCAGGGTCGGACGATAGAAGGGCAATTTCGATCAAACGGCTGCCCGGTGGATTGCCGCTGTGCACCAGCCAATCGGTAACGGCTCCGTCGTCATGGTCACTAAACGGGTCTAACGATGCGCCCTCCAAAAAAGCCGCGTCAATGGCGCGTCGGCGGTCGGCTGCCATTGGCCAGCGGACCCGTATCGCATCTCGGGCAGCATACATCGCCTGCGCTAAAAGGCCCAGCCTTTCGGGCAGGATCGCCTCGATCCGCTGGCGCAATGCCTTGGCAAGCCCCGCAGACGCGCCACCAGTGCCAACGGCAATAAGTACCGGTGCGCGGTCAACAATGGCGGGGGTGGTGAAATCGCAGTGGTCCGGCCGGTCTGTCACATTGACCAGCAGACCCCTCGTTTTGAGATTTTCAGCAATAGTGAGGGCAGCTGCTTCATCTTCGATAGTGACAAAAGCCAAACGGGCTTGCGTGTCGCTTTCGTCAACACACATTCCACCCGCCCGCTCAATCAACCGCCGTTTCGCATCAGCCGCATCGCCGTCGCCCGCCAAAATGACCTTTTGGCCCTTCAAATTGACGAAGATTGGTAGCTGATCCATGTTACGGCCTCATTCCAGCCAATCGGGAACATGCTCGGCAGCAAGAATGGTTTCGGGCGCTATCCGTTCAGCTACAACGGCAAATTTATCGCCGTCCACCAGCACTTCGGGTACCAGCCCACGGCTGTTATAGGTGCTCGCCATCGTTGCACCATAGGCTCCCGCAGTGCGGAAAATGGCAAGGTCGTTGGCGGCTACTGCATCGATTTCGCGGGCCGTCGCAAAGGTATCCCCGGTCTCACATACCGGACCTACAATGTTCGCGGTCATCCTTTGCCCTGTCGGTTCCACCGCCTCAAAATCATGCCACGCGTCATATAGCGCTGGCCGTGCGAGATCATTCATCGCGGCATCGACAATTGCAAAGGGTAGGTTACCCGATCCCGGCTTTACCCGGATCACGCGCGTTAACAAAACACCCGCATTTCCGGCAATCACCCGGCCGGGTTCAAACACCAACCGAACGCCCCAATCTTTGGTCACACGCGCCACCATAGCGCCATAATCGGCGGGCTCGGGCGGGTTGTCATCGGCGTTGTACCGGACCCCGAGCCCACCCCCGAGATCAACATGGGTGATTTGATGTCCCGCCGCCCGGAGCTCCTGCACTAGCGCGCCGACCTTGTTGAACGCCACTTCCAACGGATCAAGGCTGGTGAGCTGGCTGCCGATATGGAGCGCGACGCCGCGCATATTGAGGCCGGGTAGAGCAGCCAGTCGACCATAAATGGCCATCGCCTTGTGCAAACCCACGCCAAATTTGTTGTCGGCCTTTCCGGTGGATATTTTACCGTGTGTGCCGGCATCGACATCGGGGTTGATGCGCAGCACGGCGCTTGCCCGGTTGCCGGAAAGTTCGGATATCGTGGAAAGCTCGCGGCCTTCCTCTTCGGACTCAATATTGAACTGGCCAATCCCGGCTTTCAGGCCCTGGGCCATTTCATCGGCGGTCTTGCCTACGCCGGAAAACACGATGTCTTGCGGTGCCATTCCGGCTGCAAGCGCCCGGTCCAGCTCGCCGCCCGAGACCACGTCGGCCCCGTAGCCTTGTCGTGCCAGAACCTTCAACACCGCCAGATTGGGATTGGCCTTCACAGCAAAGGCAATATGCGGATTGTCGAGCCCGGACAGCGCTTCGCGGAACACGCGCGCATGGCGTTCCAGCGTCGCTCTGGAATAGACATAGACCGGAGTGCCAACCGCTGCGGCAATATCCGGCAAGGCAACTTGCTCGGCGTGGATCACGCCATTGATGAGTTCAAAGTGGTTCATGACAAGGAAGGAACTATTCTGCTTTGGGATTGGATATTGTTTCAGTCGTTGCACCGCCCACCGGCACCGGCTCTTCGCCCGGTGGCAGGTCGAACGGATCGTTCTCACGCCGCTCGGACCGGCGGAGAAGCTCGTCGCTGCGACCCGGACGTGCTTGCACCGATGGGGTGGATAGCACCTCTGCCGACTGTGTTTCTTTCTGGCCATAGGCTTTGGGAGGCAGCGATTGACCCGTGCGCGGTTCGAGGTCGCCGACCTTTCCGCAGCTAGCCAAAGCCAGCGCGACTGCGACGACGACGAACAATCTCGATTTTGGCAACCTCGCTTTTGGACGAATCATATGCCCAATTCCTTTTTGGCGGCGGCGATGGCCTCCCTTACCCGAACCGGCGCAGTGCCGCCAGCGCTGGTGCGGCTGGCGACCGACCCCACAACCGACAGGTCGGGCAGGCTCGTACCAGCGAGGCGGGCATCGACTATCGCAAGATCATCGGCGGTGATCGCTTCCAGCCCGATACCGCGCGCTTCGCAAGCTTTCACCACGCTTCCGGTCACATGATGCGCCTCGCGGAACGGCAGTCCATGCTCACGCACCAGCCAGTCAGCCAAGTCGGTTGCGGTGGAAAATCCTGATTCCGCAACTTCGCGCATCCGGCCGGTCACAAATGCGACATTGCCGACCATCCCGGTCATCGCCGCAATCGACAAGGCGAGTAGGTCATATGCTTCGAACAACGGCGGCTTGTCGTTCTGCATGTCCTTGGAATAAGCTAGCGGTAGGCCCTTCATCGTCACCATCAGGCTGGTCATGCAGCCCATGATGCGTCCGGCATGGCCGCGCACCAGCTCGGCGGCATCAGGGTTGCGCTTTTGCGGCATGATCGAGCTGCCGGTTGACCATGCGTCGGGCAGGCTGATGAAGCCATAAGGCTGCGATGCCCACAGGATAATTTCCTCGGCAAGCCGCGACAGATGCAGCGCGGATTGCGTCGCGGCCGTCAGGAATTCGATCGCGAAATCGCGGTCGGATACCGCGTCGAGGCTATTCGCCAGTGGCGCATCAAACCCAAGTGCCATCGCCGTCGCGGCGCGGTCAATCGGGAAGGATGTGCCCGCCAGTGCGGCTGCGCCCAAAGGCGACTGGTTCAACCGTGCGCGGCAATCGGCAAAGCGGCTGCGGTCGCGTTTCGCCATTTCATAATAAGCCATCAGATGATGGCCCAACGTCACCGGCTGCGCGACCTGGAGATGGGTGAAGCCGGGCATGATGCTGTCGGCATGTTCTTCGGCGCGCGCGACGAGTGCCGCCTGAAACGCCTCCAGGCCGGCATCGACATGGTCAATCGCCGACCGCACCCAGAGCCGGAAGTCGGTCGCGACCTGATCGTTCCTGGACCGCGCCGTGTGCAGACGCGCTGCCGGTTCGCCGACCAGCTCGCGCAGCCGGGTTTCAACATGCATGTGAATGTCTTCAAGTGCCAAATCTTCGGGTACGCCACCCGCTTCATATTCGGCATGGATACTGCTCAATCCTTGCTGGATTGCCGCTTCGTCCGCTGCGCTGATAATCCCCTGAGCGGCGAGCATCGCGGCATGAGCTTGGCTTCCCGATATGTCTTCGCGCCAAAGCCGCTTGTCGAATGGGATGGAGGCATTTATCTCGCGCATGATATCCGAAGGGCCCGCGCCAAACCGGCCGCCCCACATGCTATTGGAATTGGAATTGCGTCCAGTAATTGCCCTGATCCTTATACTGCTGGCTGGCTGCGATAAAGAAACCGCGCCCAAGGGGCAAGCGCAACCGGCGGTGTCGCCAAAGCAGATCGCAGCAAGGGCTGATTTCGGTCTGGAAAGCAAGAGCGGTATGCGCGCGGCATTGACTTACCGTTTTGCCGGACAAAAAGCGCCCGAGGCGGCATTCACCGGGGCCGGTGGCCGCGATGTCACGCTGTTGGATTTTGCCGGCCGACCGCTATTGGTCAATCTTTGGGCGACATGGTGCGCGCCGTGCAAGGCGGAAATGCCGACCCTCGATGCGCTTGCGGTGCTGGAAAAGGGGCGGCTATCGGTGATCGCGGTATCGCAAGACCTTGAAGGCAGCGTGCCGGTGCGCGCCTTTTTTGAAAAGGCAGGGATTGGCAATCTGGACGCCTATACTGATCCCGATAATGCTTTGCTTTCCGCCTTCGGTAACAACGTCGCGCTGCCGACGACAATTCTCTACGACAGCGATAGCCGCGAAGTCTGGCGGGTTACGGGGGGGGTGGAATGGGACGATGCCGAAATGGCAAAGCTGTTAGCCGAGGCCACTTGATTACATCAGGATACGGCGCGCGCGGTCTCTGTCTTTTTTGCGAATCGGGATAGTTTCGGTTAGCGGGCGGATGATTGCCCTGCACGACGTTTTGCACATGCAATTTGCGTTTTCGGCTGGCTCGGCCTCGCGCGCTGACGCCACATCAGGGCCGATGCCCGCAATCAATGCGGTACCCACGGCCAATAAAGTGAAAATGGTACCCCTCATACGCAAAGCTTGCGCCAGAAAAGCTTTCTGCAGGATGAACGCAAAGCGTTTATCCTTATCCTGTCGGGACTTGCCCGAAAATGGTGGGCGCTAACGGGCTCGAACCGCTGACCCTCTCGGTGTAAACGAGATGCTCTACCAACTGAGCTAAGCGCCCCCGTGGGGATGCAGGCGCCTCTGCCAAAGCCTGCGGCGTTTGGCAAGTTTTATCAGACCAAGGGCACAGAACCTTTCTGGATATCGAACAAATATTGCTGCAAGCTGGCTCTTGTTTCAGCCGAAAGCGCGATAAAAACGCGGCGCGCGTCGTCGGGGTCGTGATGCCTTACCAACATTCCGCTGTTGGTCATGGCAGTAATCCAGCGCAACGCCGTGGTCGCAGGGACGGCTGCAGCAATGCACAGGCTGGATACCGACACGGTTTTACCCTCCAGTTCGGCCGCTATGAGATCGAGCAATATGTCCCATGCCGGATCGGCAAACAACGCACTGTCGAAATAGCTGTCACGCAACCGTCGCAGCTTGATCATGTGGCGGACGAAGGGGGCGCCAATTTCGGCCTCCACATGGTCACGCCCCGTAACAAATTTCTGGAATGCGTCGGGCGGAGCAGGGTGAAAGGACACCGGTTTGCCTGATAGCCGGGATTGTGCAATGTCATCCCGCTCCGCGAGCCGCGCTAAGGTGCGCGCAAACTCAGCCAGTTCGTCGCTGATGCGGTGGAGCGCGTTATAATCAGTTGGGTGTCCTTGATCGTGCAATTGGTTCATCGCGTTTTGCCTGAGTGCCCCCGATAAAATAGGCATAGCTTCGATATCGCTTGCATTGACCAAAAAATGGCATTGATCTGGCGGCAGTTCAGCATAGGCCACTTCAAGCAATTCCATATCGGACCAAAGCAGGGCATGGCTCTGATAAGCATCCAGATATAGTGCGACTTCGGACAATGATTGTTCAGGTGCCTCCGAAATGGAAGGAATGTCGATCAGCAGGAAATCCGCAACAGGCTCGTTTGCCAAATCAATGCCCTGGCCTAGTCGCCATCCGGAAGAAAGGACCGTGCAGTTGCAGGCAGTCGCAAGTGCTTCCAAATCTTGATATCTTGACTTCGATTCGCACAGGATGAGCGCGGTTTGGTTGCGCGTCAGATCATATATTTTGTCGTTATGTTCCGACATCATGGCCAATCCGGCTGTTTAAGGAATTGAACCACGCTAACGGGCATGGCTTAATATATTTTACACGCAGCTATGAAAAATGATCCATACCGGACGAAACTCCCTCCATATCCGACATTTGCAAGAGGCTAAATCGGTGAGATGTAATCAAAAAGAGAAGCGCATGACATTCAGGAGCAAAACGGGTGAATCACAAAAAGATCATGGCGGCGGCTTCGGCCTTATTGCTGCCGGGAGTCGCCATGACTGAGGTAGCGCAAGCAAAAACAGTGGCGGCTTCTGAACCCGCCATATTGCAACCGTGGACTGGTCCTTATGACGGGGTTCCGCCTTGGGACAAGGCCAAGGTTCCGGAATTCCCGGCTGCGTTCCAGGCGGCGATGGATGCGTCCAAGGCTGAATTTGAAGCGATGCTGACCGCCCCGGGACCGATTACATTTGAGAATACCATTGTTACCAATGAATTGTCAGGCGCGAAAATTGCACGGCTGTTTCCGATCTGGGGCGTGCATTCCTCGAACCTCTCGAACCCGGAAGTGCGCAAGATACAGGCTGAATGGGAACCCAAGGTTAGTGAGTTTTTTGGCAAGCTAATGCTCGACGCGCGATATTTCCAGCGAATCAAATATCTGTACGATCAACGCGCCACGCTTGGTCTGGATGCCAAAAAGCTCCGGCTGCTGGAACGTATTTATGACAGCTTGGTCCGCAACGGCGCGGTGTTGAACGCCGAGAAGAAGGCCGAGGTAATCCGCATCGAAACCGAATTGTCGAAGCAGTTTACGGTGTTTTCGGAAAAGGTTCTGGCGGATGAAGAAACTTATATCCTGTTGACCGAAGAGGCTGATCTGGCCGGTCTTCCCGAAAGTTTTGTCGCAGGGGCAAAGGCAGCGGCGGAAGCCAAAGGCAAAACCGGTTGGGCAATCACCAACACCCGGTCAGCGGTACAGCCATTCCTTGAAAACGCCACCCGCCGCGATTTGCGGGAAAAAATATGGCGGGCTTTTACCGATCGCGGCGATAATGGAGATGCGAATGACACCAAAGCTACCATAACCGAAATCCTGAGATTGCGTCAGGCGCGCGCCAAAATCCTGGGGTTCGCCACTCATGCGCACTACCGGATGGCCGACACAATGGCCAAAGACCCAGACCGGGCGATGGAACTGATGATGAAGGTTTGGTCGGCCGCTGTTGCGCGCGTGAAGGAAGAGGTCGCCGATATGCAGGCGATTGCCAATGCACAGGCAATCACCATCGAGCCTTGGGACTATCGGTTCTATGCGGAGAAGGTGCGCAAGGCGAAATATGATCTCGATCAGCAAGCGATCAAGCCTTATTTCCAGCTCGATAATATGGTCGCCGCGATGTTCGACGCTGCGGGCAAGCTCTATGGCATGACGTTCACGGAAAACACCGGTGCCGTACCGGTGTTTGAACCGGCGGTCCGTACCTTCGAGGTCAAGCGGGACGGGAATGTGATCGGGCTATTTTATCTCGACAATTTTGCTCGCGCGGGGAAGCGGTCCGGCGCATGGATGACGACCTACCGCGATCAGTACAGACTGGGCGGTAAAAATAATCTGACGCTTGCGTCGAATAACAACAATTTCGTGCCCGGTGCCAATGGAGCGCCGACGTTGATCAGCATCGATGACGCGACGACGTTGTTCCACGAATTTGGCCACGCGCTGCATTATTTCAATTACGACATCACTTATCCCGGTCTGGGCAACACGCCTCGCGATTTTGTGGAATATCCAAGCCAGGTGAATGAAAATTGGCTGCTGACGCCTTACATACTCAATAATTACGCCAAACATTATCAAACGGGCGAACCCATTCCGCAGGCGTTGGTCGACAAGATCGAGGCCAGCAACACGTTCAATCAGGGCTTTGCCACCGTGGAATATCTGTCGAGTGCTATTCTCGACATGAAGCTGCATCATGGTGATGCCCCTGTCACGGACCCGGCCTCTTTCGAACGCGATACGCTGGCCGAAATCGGCATGCCCAAGGAAATGGTGATGCGGCACCGCCTGCCGCAGTTCAATCATTTGTTTGCCGATGACGGATATTCGGCTGGCTATTACAGCTATCTCTGGTCCGAAACGATGGATGCAGACACTTGGGCGGCCTTTGCGGAAAAAGGCGATGTATGGGATAAGACTATGGCTGACCGGTTCCGTTCGATGTTGCTGTCGACGGGTAATGAAACTGATCGGATCGAGGCTTATCGGGCTTTTCGCGGCCGCGATCCCGACGTCAAGTATATCATGAAGAAGCGTGGATTTCCCACTGGAGAATGAATATGCAGGAACAGGGCGGTGACGATTGCCCGCCCTGTACTGAACAGTTTTTGGCGGCTTTTTAGTCTAGTACGCCGCCATCGCCGTAGTTGTCCCGCGAGACCAGAATAAGGGCTCCATCGGTTGCGTCGCGCTGGCTGCTAGTGGCAATGCAGTTTGGCAAAAGGCGCACTCGGCCGTCGAACGACCAATGTGCCAGTGCGTGTGACCGCAAGCGGGGCAGTGATTGACGACGTCTGTATGATATAAAGGCGCGAATCCCCGGCGGATCGCGACGCGGGGCGAAAGGTCTGCAAAAGCATTCTTTTCCATATACATCTGACTTCTCCGTGAACCAATTAGTTGGGGCGCGCGCGACCAATCGTTGTTTTCTATCGACGAATAGAGCTAATATACCTGAATAATCCGTGAATTAAACGTATCATTTTTGAAAATGTTCCTTGCATTTTTTGGAACATGATATAATAATGATATCATGTTAATGGGAGGTTATGATGAACGAAATGATCCAGCCAGGCGCATTGAACTCCAGCACCGAACGGCCGGGTGGTGGGTTTAGCGGCTATCTGGCATTGCTGCTGATGCTTGCGGCTTTGGTATACTTCATCCGGTCGCTGGCCGGTGTCATCAGCAACGGCGACAATGCCGCACCCGCAGATTTCGTTGGCCTGATCGGTGCGATTTTGGTTTTCACATTGCTGTCGGCGGGTTTTTACATGATCCAGCCCAATCAGGGCGTCGCGCTGACCTTGTTCGGTTCGTACAGAGGTACCGACCGTAACGAAGGACTGCGCTGGATTTGGCCGTGGATGGGCAAATCCAAATTGTCGCTGCGTTCGAACAACCTGATTTCCGACAGGATCAAGGTCAACGATCTACGCGGTAACCCGGTCGAGATCGCCGCCCAGGTTGTCTGGCGGGTCACCGACACTGCGCAGGCGTTGTTCGACGTCGATGATTACAAGGCATTTGTGATGGCGCAGATCGAGGCTGCTGTCCGCGCCATTGGTTCGCGCTACCCCTATGACGATATCGAGCATAAGGAAGTCACGCTGCGCGGCAACCATGACGAGGTCGGTGCCGAACTGCGGATTGCGCTCACCGAAAGGCTCAAGGTAGCAGGCATTGGCGTCGACGAATGCGGCTTTACCCATCTTGCTTATGCGCCGGAAATCGCGGGCGCAATGCTGCGGCGGCAACAGGCACAGGCGGTGGTTGCGGCGCGTCAGACATTGGTCGAGGGTGCCGTCGGTATGGTTGAAATGGCGCTGGGCTTGCTTGCCGAAAAGGGCGTGGTCGATCTGGATGACGAGCGCAAGGCGGCGATGGTGTCGAACCTGATGGTCGTTTTGTGCGGCGAGCGTGACACGCAACCTGTCGTCAATACCGGTACGCTGTATAGTTAAGGAAGCCGCTTTGCCTGCTCCCCAGAAAAGGGCGATTCCGCCCAAAAAGTCTTTCCCATTGCGTCTCGACCCTGTGTTATTCGCAGCGGTCGAGCGGGTGGCGGCGGCTGATTTCAGGAGCGCCAATGCGCAAGTCGAGGTTTTGCTGCGTGAGGCGCTGGCCAAGCGCGGGGTCAAGGTTGCGGTCAGCGAAACGCCACGGCGCGGAAGACCGCCCGCCAAAGGAGAATGATGATGTTACATATGTTGCATCTGCCGCTAGCGTTGGCCATCGCGTGGGGGCTGGCTGTGATCGGCGTTGCGACTGCCTTTTACGTTTAAGCAAGATGCCGACGTGACATAGGTCCCGGCAACAGCTTTCGCTGCGGGCGACCGGTCTGACTTTGCGGCGACCCCCAATAACGGGCCTAACCAGCGGACCTTTTTCGCCAAGCCATAAGCTGCTGCACTGGTGACAATGACTGCGGCAGCAATCAGCGTAAAGCCAATGATATTGGATAGGTCGAACCGCAGCAGATACCAACCAAACAGCACTATTACCGTTTGGTGTACCAGATAGGCGGGAAATACTGCCTCCGCCAATATGGCCCGCCACGGATGATCGCGGTTGAGCAATATATGGGCCATCTGAAAAGCAACCGGCACCATCATCCACGCCATCGCGCTATCGGCAACGGTTTCGGCCAAATGGAGCCATGTCGGCAAATTTCCGTCTGTTGAACCGGCGGAAAGCGCATAAGCCAAGACCGCGTAGCTCGTGACCGAGCCCGCCAGCGCCAAACGCCAGCACCGCCTGACCGCGTCCCAAAGCAGCGGGTTCCGGGCCAACAAAAAGCCGAATAAAAATGCCGGGATATAATGGGCGTCGCCTATGAAATCGTCGAACATGCCGTGGTTGGCCATGCCTTCCTTGATCATCAGCAGCCGAAAGATTATCATTGCTGCCGCCGGAATCAGGACCAAGCGGTAACCGTGTCCCAGCCAATTTCCCGCCACCATCGCATATCGCCGCCAGTCGGGCGCAAGCGCAATGAAGCCTGCTAGCACGGCGGTATAACCCCATAAATAACCCAAAAACCACAAATGCTCCCAATGCGGCAACGTGTGGCCCGAATATGGTCCGAAGCGGAAATAATCGTTCAGCCAGAATGCAGTGAATGACCCCGTATAGATATTCTCGGTCGCCAACCGCACCCAGCTTTGCGGGGGTACAATTACCGCGATGCCGAAAAATAATGGGATCAGCAGCCGCTTCGATCGTTCGCCAAAAAAACGGCCAGGCCCGGACTTGGCGATCATCGCGGCAGTCGCATAACCCGACACTGCGAACAAGACCATCAACCGCCAAGGCGAAATCGCGGTTAACGGATAGGCAAGCCAATCGGCAGGATGCGATGCCTTCAATACCCAGTGGAACGGCCCGAAATACATCGCGCTGTGGTAGAAAATCAGGATTGCAAACGCACCAATGCGCAGCCAGTCGAGGCCGATATGGCGCTGTACCTGATGGTCCGGGTTCACGGCGATCAATATCCTTCTGGCGGGGTTGATAGCGTAAAGGAGCAAAAAGAGAGTTAAGCCGTGACGGCCTGCTCAAAGCCAATCTCCTTTGACGGGAATGTAGCGGGCAAACACGCAGGATTTTTCCTTGCAATGTAGGATTTGATTTGAGAGCGTGATGTCGTTCCCATCGACAAGCTCAGGACAGGCTTTGACATTTTGAATATTCAGCATTTTCCGGTTCCGGACCCGGAATTCTGCATCCCGTTTCCGGCATGTCCGGTCAGCGTTTTTCTTTTTCCTTTATAGGAGTGTCCACTTTGTCCACTTCTCGGCAAACTGAAATTTGCAAACCACTATCAACTTGCGCAGAATATGGCGGGTTACACGGCGGTCGCAACCGAGCCTGTATCGGCAAGCTTTTCAAGAAAACGCGCCATTTTTGGGCGCGTCCAGCTGTCGTGCCTTTCGGCACGTTCAGGATGGCAGGGAGCGGCGGAGTGTATGTTTCCCATGATCCACACATCAACCGCTACGGTTATCATCTGTAGGATAGTGAAAATTCACACGCTCCCTTTAACGACGCAAATGTGGGGCGGGCACCGGTTCGATGCCCGCCCGCCAGAGGTTATTTTTTGAATTTCAACTCGCCCAGCAAACTGGTGGACATGATTTTGCGGAATTTGCCGCGATTGCCTGATTCGGCTGACATCTGGGTGTCATTCTTCTTCGTAAATTCGCGATAGGCCTCATCGCGGCGCATCGACTCGGCGGCGTCGGGCATGCTGGTATAGGTCACCATCAAATACAGATCAGGTTCGCCTTCGCGCGGGTACAAATTCGAATAGACTTTATAATCGGAAATCCAGCCTTTCGATTTTGCAAATTCCTGATTCTTGCGCCATTCGGTGGCCAGATAATTGGCATATTCAACGCCGCCGCCATCGAGAATATCAATCCCCGTAACGTCAGAAAAATCACCATAATCGAGCGGATAATTTTGCGCAGCGGCAGGTGATGACAATGCGATAGCAATGGGCGCGGCAACCAGTGCCGCAAACAACAACTTTCTCATGACTTTTCCTCCTGTGGTCGCGGAGCCACCAATCGGGCAAACCGCATGACCCTGCCGCCCTATTCGGCGACCCTTTAATGCTTAAGGATGACAGGTGGCGGCAGGGTGCGCCTCAAGCCGAGTCGAGTCAAAAGGTAAATTAACCAGAATCTTGACGGGACATGCCTGTCTACCCGGCCTGCGCTGGAGCGACGGGCTCGACGTGACCGAACTATAGTCTTTCACTCCTCTTCCCCATATATCGCGACCACCTTCTCGCCCGCGCTCGTCGCCCGCGCGCGGTACATGCCGGGGGTGTTGAAGCTCCATGTTGCGATACCATCGGGCGCGGTCACGATCACGCCGCCGGTCCCGCCTAATACGCCCAGTTCCTTGATCACATGATCGGCGGCGGATTTGGCATCTTCGCCCAGCATCCGCATCCGTGCACAGATTTCATGGGCAACGCCGAGGCGGATGAAATACTCGCCTGCGCCCGTCGCGCTGATGGCGCAAGCCCGGTTGTCGGCATAATTACCCGCGCCGATGACGGGGCTGTCGCCGATCCGGCCCCAGCGCTTGCCGGTCAGGCCGCCGGTGCTGGTACCAGCCGCGACATTTCCTTCGCCGTCCACCGCAACCGCGCCGACGGTCCCGTATTTCAAGTCGACATCATACCAGCCCAACGTCTTCGCCTTCAGTTCCTCCAATTGCCGCCAGCGTTCGGGGGTGGCGAAATAATCGGGATCAACTTGTTCAAGCCCCTGTTCGCGGCTGAATTCATCGGCACCCTCGCGGGAGAGGAATACATGCGGGCTATGCTCCATGACGGCCCGGGCGAGGAGGATCGGGTTCTTGGTGTGTCTCGCACCTGTGACCGCGCCTGCACCCAATGTTTTGCCGTCCATGATCGATGCGTCGAGTTCGTTGACGCCCTTATAGGTAAACACTGCGCCTTTGCCGGCGTTGAAATTGGGATCGTCTTCCATAACAATAATAGCGGCGCCAACCGCATCAAGCGCGCTGCCGCCTTTGTCGAGCACCGCAGATCCGGCCTCCAATGCGGCGGTCAGGCCAGCGCGGGCAGCAGTTTCCCTTTCGGGGGGCAACCTGCCACGTTCCATGCTGCCGGCGCCGCCATGGATGACAAGGGTCCAGGTCTTGGTGGGCACAGTTTTCTCCTTATCATTATCGGGTTCCGCGCTGATAAGTGCTACGGTGGGTGTTGTCAGAGATAGTATCAACAGCAACTAGACGCGACTGAAAAAGACTTTCATTTTGCGCCCCTCACTTTGATCAGCTCCGATCAAGTCGGGGATGACAAGCAATGGGTCTGGATTGATAAAGCCACATCGCACCAGCCTTCGCCGGTGCGACGCATTCGTGCATTGCGACGTGGGCGGCTGCCCCCTATATCGCACCCATGTCTTCCATACGCCCCTGGCGCGATATCGCGCGTCGTCAATCCCGCCGGATCATGGTGGGCAATGTTCCCATTGGCGGCGATGCACCGATTGCGGTGCAGACCATGACTAACACGCTGACCAGCGATGCCGGGGCGACCATCGACCAGATCAGGCGATGCGAGGATGCGGGCGTCGATATCATCCGCGTGTCCTGCCCCGATGTGGAGTCGACGGCGGCATTGAAACAGATTGTGCGTGCGGCCAGCGTGCCGATCGTTGCCGACATCCATTTCCACTACAAGCGTGCGCTGGAGGCGGCGGATGCGGGGGCGGCGTGCCTGCGCATCAACCCCGGTAATATCGGTTCAAGCGAGCGGGTGAAGGAAGTGGTCAACGCGGCGAAGGCCAATGGCTGCGCCATCCGCATTGGTGTCAACGCGGGCAGTCTTGAGAAAGATTTGCTCGAAAAATATGGCGAGCCTTGTCCCGAAGCGCTGATCGAAAGCGCGCTTGATCATATCAAGCTGCTGCAGGATCACGACTTTCACGAATATAAGGTCGCGGTGAAGGCGTCCGACGTTTTCCTCGCGGTCGCCGCCTATATGGGGCTGGCCGAGGCGGTCGATTGCCCGCTGCATTTGGGGATTACCGAGGCGGGTGGCCTGATCGGCGGGACGGTCAAATCCTCGATTGGCATGGGCAATTTGCTCTGGGCCGGGATCGGCGACACCATCCGCGTGAGCCTGTCGGCGGAACCCGAGGAAGAAGTGCGGGTCGGCTATGAAATCCTGAAGTCGCTCGGCCTGCGCACCAGAGGGGTTCGCGTGGTTTCCTGCCCCAGTTGCGCGCGCCAGGGTTTCGATGTGATCCGCACCGTGCAGAGACTCGAAGATGCCTTGAGCCACATCAAAACGCCGTTATCGCTCTCGGTCCTCGGCTGTGTGGTAAACGGCCCCGGCGAGGCGCGCGAAACCGACATCGGCATCACCGGCGGCGGCAATGGCAAGCATATGGTCTACCTTTCGGGCGTGACGGACCATCATGTGGAGGACGCCGATCTAGTTGGCCATATCGTCAAGCTGGTCGAGGCGAAGGCGGCAGAAATCGAGGCGGGGATGACCGTGAGCGCGGACGATTTGCATGGGGTTGCGGCTTAGGTCACTTGATTGAATTTAGGTCTCGTGATATCTAGCAAGACCTAAGGAGCTGAATATGTCCTATCATGCCAAATTGATCAAAGGCGGCAAGATCGTGATCCCCGCCGAATTGCGGCGCGAATTAGGGTTCAAGGAAGGCGAGCGATTGGTCATTGAGCGTGAGGGCAACAGCCTCGTTCTCAAAACCTACGAACAGGTCGTGCGTGAAGTGCAGGCAGAGGTGAAGCGGCTGATCGGCCCCTATCAAGGCTCTATTGTCGATGAACTCATCGCCGAACGGCGAGCAGAGGCGGCTGCGGAAAATCTCCATAAATGAGTGTCATTCTTGATGCGTCTGCGGTGCTGGCGGTCATTCTGGCGGAAGAGGGTGCCGACGTCGTGTTGAGGCACATGTCGGGCGCTCATCTGGCGACGGTCAATCTGAGCGAAACCATGGCAAAACTCATGGAATATGGTTTGTCGGTCGAAAACGCACAGCAGCAGATCGGTCGGCTGGAACTGAACGTCCATGATTTCAATTCGGAGCAAGCGGAGCGCACAGCAATATTACGGGGTTCCACCAAGCAATTTGGCCTTTCGTTGGGTGACCGAGCCTGTCTGGCCCTGAGCCAATCAATGGATTTGCCAGTTCTGACCTCTGATCGAAGGATGGCCGAGGCGAACGTCGTGATTGGCCTTGATATCCGTCTGATCCGCTGAGCCATGACCAACTCCATCCGCTCCGCTATTCGCGCCGACCTCCCTCTCATCGCGCAGTTCATCCATGACCTCGCCGAATATGAGCGGCTCGCGCATGAAGTGCGTTTTGACGAGGCCGTGCTGGTCGACCGGTTGTTCGGCCCGCGCCCATATGCCGAGGTGCTGATTGGTGAGATTGATGGTGTCCCGCTAGGCTTTGCGCTGTTCTTCCACAATTTCTCGACCTTTGAGGGGAAGCCCGGTGTCTATCTGGAGGATCTGTTCGTCCGGCCAGAGGCGCGCGGGTCGGGTCTGGGCAAGGCGCTCCTCGCCAGGCTGGCACAAATCGCGGTTGAGCGCGATTGTGCGCGGCTGGAATGGGCGGTGCTTGACTGGAATGATCCGGCGATCCAATTTTACAAAAAACTCGGCGCAAAACCGCTGGACGAGTGGACGGTGTTCCGTGTCGATGGCGATGCGCTGTCGCACCTGGCAGGAGAGAATGGATGAAATCCTCATTGCTTGGCATTGGGCTTTTGCAGACGGTAATACATATTCCGGCACCCGTGTCCCAACCAGTTGCACTGCCGACCGAATCAAAAGCGCTCCATTCCGAGCCGACGGTCTATCTGGCTGATCGTGACGCCCAAGCGGATGTGGATCAGGCGCTCGCTGCCGCCAAGCAGGCAGGCAAACGCGTCATTGTTATCATGGGTGCGAACTGGTGCCATGACAGCAAAGGTCTGGCGGGCTGGTTTGCAACACCGCGTTTTGCGGCCATGCTGGATGACAGATATGAAGTCGTCTATGTTGATGTGGGGGCGCCGCAGACGGGTCGGGCGCGCAATCTTGATATCGCCCAACGGTTCGGCATCAAAAAGGTCAAAACCACGCCGGTGGTGATGATTTTGTCACCCGATGGCAAGCGGCTCAACAGCCAGAAGGACGCCGCCGGATGGCACAATGCGGCAAGCCGGAGCGAAAACGCCATTTTTGATTATTTTAACGGCTTTACCCCGACTTAAGCAATCGCTGTTAAATCGGCGCCATGTATGTGAAGCAGGTCCTGCCGCTTGTTGTTTGCGCCGTTGCCATTGGCTGGTTCATGCCGTCGGGCAATTCGGAGCGCGTCGTGACGCCTGAGGGTCTGGCATCGCCAATGCAAATTGTGACTGACACCCGTCCCGCCAATGTCTTCGACAGCGACAAGGAAGACGATGTTGAGCAATTGTTACCCGACAAAATTGTCTTGAACCGCGAATCCGACGGCCATTTTTACGCCAATGTTGATGTCAATTCCGGCAAGATACGGTTTCTGGTGGATACTGGCGCGTCGATGGTCGCGCTGACCGGCGACGATGCACGCGAACTTGGCCTCCATTGGAGCGAGGACGAACTGCAACCCATTGCCCGTGGGGCCAGCGGCGACGTGCGCGGCAAGCTGGTGGAAATCGAGCGGATGCAGATTGGCAATTTTCAGGCGAACAATGTTCGCGCCGCCATTGTCCCCGATGGTTTGGACGTATCGCTACTCGGCCAGTCATTTCTGGCGCGGGTCGGCTCGGTGAATATCCAGCGCGACAGGATGGCATTTAACTAGGGTGTTTGGTCCTGGGGCTGTGGCGTTTGGCGACCACCTTTGCCCTTGGATGCTCGCACAGAAAATTCGTCAGGGCTGGATTGATGGCAGCGACAAGCTGACGGGCAAAGTTGAAGTTGACGAAACCTACGTTGGCGGCAAAGAGCGTAACAAGCACCGCAACAAGCGACTGAACGCTGGTCGGGGAGCGGTCGGCAAGTCAGCCGTAATCGGTGCCAAAGAGCGCAATGGGAAGGTGAAAGTCGCAGTAATCGAAAGAACCGATGCCGCGACTTTGGAGGGTTTCATTTTGGACAGCGTGCAAACAGGCGCGACGGTATTTACCGACGAGCATCGGGGCTATAACGGCCTGTCAAAATCGTTCAGCCACAAATCGGTCAAGCATAGCGTCGGCGAATACGTCAATGGCGTGGCGCATACCAGTGGCATTGAAAGTTTTTGGGCCATGCTCAAGCGTGGATATAGGGGCACCTATCATCAGATGAGCGCCAAGCACATCGAGCGTTACGTCACCGAATTTGCCGGTCGGCATAACGTCAGGGGCTGCGACACCATCGTTCAAATGACGCTGCTGGCAAAGGGGCTGGACGGCAAGCGGTTGCGCTATGACGATCTGGTAGCGGCGCGATGAAAAACGAACGCATCACCGAAGATGGGCACCTTCATTAACCTCTGGCTACATTTGGGGTAATGTGATTCAACCGTTTCCAGTGGGAGGCGGTGATGAAGCAGGCAGGATTGTTCGGTTTATCGGATCATTTGCAGCGGTTGTCAGCAAACGGTAAGCCGTGTCGGCCCAGACGTCGGATGCGGTGTTGTCCGTTGTCACCACTTCGCGCAGCTGCGATCCATCATGACGCGCACCATGCGTCACCACGGATTTGCGGATGAAGCCAAAGCGCCGTTCAATGGCGACGTGATTTTTATAGCCAAAGCTGGGGATCGCAATATCGATCTGGGCCTTACCGTTTGCCGCAACCCGGGCCTTGGCGAACTTCACGGTCCAGCGCGCATCTGTGTCCTTTTGTGCTGCCTTGGCCGGTTTGTCGGGCCAGACCTCGCCTGCCGTTTTACCGGCTTTGATCGCGTCCTTTTCTTCCTGCGTATTGCGCTGCTTGGGTGCAGCAACGAGCGTAGCATCAACGATCTGGCTGGTGTCGATTTTTGATCGCAGCGGCCGCGCGGCCTTTGATCGGGCGGGCTATGCGGCGCAACGCGTAAGGGCGGAGACCGGTATCGGTGCCGAAGGCGCGTCAGCGCATTAAGGCGCGATGATTTAAGTTGCCCCCTTCCGTCCGTCCTGAGGCCCTGAGCCTGTCGAAGGACGGAGTGCAGGCGGATATGTCGGAAGAAAATTCCGCGCCCATCAGACGTGCAACCGCAGCGTTCTCAGCAACCCTGGTTTGATATTAAACACTATTTAAGGGCCCTGCTATATCCACCATACGGGGAGAGATCAGATGCGCATATTGGTTGTTGACGATGAGTCTGCGATTCACACCGCTTATCGCGCTGCGTTAGAAGCAGATCCGGTCGGTGCAAGTCGATCCTCGTTCGAAGCGCTGGGCAGCGAGTTGTTCGGCGACAATGCCGTCGGCACTCAGGCACATGCGCGGCAATCCAAACCAGCCATCGACGCAACTTTCGCATATCAAGGCATTGAGGCAATAGCGCTCATTGAACAAGGCCGGGCGACCGGCAACCCCTTCCACGTCGCCTTTATCGACATCCGCATGCCCCCCGGGATCGACGGGAAAGAGACGGCGCGCCGGATCCGGGCCATCGACCCCGACATCAATCTCGTCATTGTCAGCGGATATTCGGACTATAGCGTAACCGATATTGCCGCGGTTGCCGGGCCACCGGACAAGATATTCTACATCTCAAAACCCTTCGCCGCAGACGAAGTCAGGCAGATGGCCTCTGCCCTTTCGCGGCGCTGGGAGCATGATGCCCGGCAGGTCGAGTTGTTGCAGGCGAAAGTGGTCGAACTTGCGGCCAGCGAGGCGCGGGCTGTCCACATTGCAAACCATGATTTCCTGACTACCGCACCCAACCGCATGGCTTTCCAGCGTGAGTTGACAGAACGCTTGCTGCACCGGAACGAGCCGTTCGCCCTGGTCGCGCTCGATCTCGACCGGTTCAAACATGTCAACGATACATTCGGCCATGGCGCAGGGGATGACTTGTTGATCAAGGTATATTCCGTCCTCAGGCAGACTGCCCCTGCAGAAAGCCTGATCGCAAGGCTCGGCGGTGATGAATTCGCAATCATGTTTCCTTGCAGCGATGCGCAGCTTGGGCGGGAGGTCTGCCGATCGCTTCTCCAAAGTTGCGCCCAGGTTTTCGAAGTTTTCGGCCTCCGGGTGCAAGTCAGCGCCTCTGCCGGCTATTTAATCAGCACCGACTGCAGCGAGGACAGTGCGGCATCCGATCTGATGCGCTATGCCGATCTGGCGCTTTTTGCGGCCAAGCGCGAAGGCCGCAACCGGGTATGTCTATTCGACGCGGAGATGGACGAAAGTGTTCGTTTTCGGCGCCAGATCGAAGAGGGTTTGGTCAGCGCACTGCAATCGGGCGAACTGAAACTTGTCTATCAGCCCATCGTCGAGCGCAACTCGCTGGCGATTGTCGGTTTCGAAGCGCTTGCCCGGTGGGAAAGTACCGAGCACGGTGAGATTCCTCCCCGGGTGTTCATCCCGATCGCCGAAGAGAGCGGATTGATCTGGGAGATCGGTGACTGGACCATTCGCCGCGCGCTGGCGGATTGCAGGAACTGGCCGGGTCTTTACGTGTCGATCAATTTCTCGCCAAAACAGTTCAAACAGAGCGATCTGGTCGCAAAATTGTGCGGCCATGCATTTGCTGCAGGCGTCAGCCACAATCGGATCCAGATCGAGATTACCGAGACGGCAATTTTCGACGATGTGGAACGAGCGGAATCCATCCTTCGCACGCTTCGGACACTTGGTTTTCGCGTGGCGCTCGACGATTTCGGGACCGGCTATTCCAGCCTGTTCAACATCAAGAACTTCGCTCTCGATTGCATCAAGATTGACAAGAGTTTCATCGATGGACTGGGACACGAGGCCAGTTCCACCGCCATCGTCCGCGCCGTTACCCAGCTGGCGCAGGCTCTGGGACTGACCGTTATAGCCGAAGGCGTCGAAACCCCCGCGCAGTGTCAGGCGCTGCGCGTCATTGGCTGTTCCCATCTGCAGGGCTACCTCTTCGGCCATGGCGCCTCAGTTGATCTGACGCGCCAGCGTCTGCTCGACGAAGCGGTCCAGATTGCAAACCTCGAAGACGGCGCCACCGAGTTGAGGCAGGCACGGGCCTGACGATGTCTGCCGGAACGACAATATGGGCGCGATTGCGCAATCCCAAGCATCTGAGCGCAAAGCTCGCATTCTATCTGGCTTTGACCGGCGTAATCGGCTTCCTCGCAATCATCCTGTTCACCTGGATGATCATATCGCAGCGCTTCGGAGCGCTGGAACAGCGTGAGGTTCAGGCCAACATTTCGCGACTGGAATCGTTGCTGGAAAATCAGAAACATTCGACCAAATCCAATGCGCTCGACTGGGCAACCTGGAGCGATGCTTATGACTATATCGCCGACGGTAATCAGGATTTTGTCGACGACAATCTCAATGCCGAGTCCATGTTCAACCTGGGCGTGAATAGCCTCTCTTATGTCCGGTTCGATGGCAGTCTGAACAACAGCCGTTACATCGATTTCGCCAGCCAGTCCGAAGATCCTGTCAAAACTGCCGCGTTGCGTGCTTATGTCGGTTCTCCGCTAGTCATCGCGCGAGCGCTGCGCGAAGCCAAATTCCAAACATACGCCCGATTCGGCGACAAGCTTGTCGTCCTAGCTTTCGCGCACGTGCTCAACAGTGACGGGGCGGGTCCGGTGCGCGGCTTCGCCGTCCTCGGCAGAGAGATCGATCCTCAGAATATCACCGAACAGTTGCAGCAACGGTCAACCTATGACTTTCACACAATATCCCGTCCCAGCCACGTCGAATTCCTCCGGCGAACAACAAGGGTCGCGGTCTCCGTTGCTGATATCGCCAACAGGCCGCTAGCGACGTTGCGCTTCACCATAAAGAGGGACATCGACGGCGTCGGCGATAACCTCCTCATCATCGTCGGTCTGGGGATCGCGGGGCTGCTACTCGTGATGGTGGCCATCCTGAACTGGTTGCTGCGATACATAGTCGTCAGGCCACTCGTCCGGATCGAGGATCACGTCCGAAAAATCGGTAATACCAAGCAGCTTGCCTTCTTGCCGCCGAACGAACGCCGCGACGAGATCGGGACGCTGCAAGGGGGCTTCAATATCATGGCCGAACAGCTAATGCAGCTCCGCTGCGAACTGGAGGCGCAATCGTTCGAACTGGGCAAGAACCAGAGCGCGATCGGGGTGATGCACAATGTGCGAAACGCCCTGAGTCCGGTTTTCACTATCCTCTCGCGCATGCACGAACGGCTTCATTTCGCGGGACAGGAAAATGTCAAACAGGCTATTGCCGAAATGGGGCAGGACCAGCTTGTGTTCGATCGGCGAAAAAAGCTGGCGACGTTCCTGGCGGCGGGCCTTGAGCAATATGAACAACAATTGGGGGCTTGTCGCACCCAGGCGCGTGAGGCGGGACGCAGCCTGTCATCAGCTCTCGAAGCGATCGAACATGTTCAGGCCGAGGACCGGGCATCTCCCGAAATTACCGACTGCGTCATTTCCGCCGTAATTGCATCAAGCCTGGTTACCGTTCGCCATGCGAATGGCACACGGATCGAAGTAGAGCAATTGGGCGATGATCCGGCGCATGTAGCTAGGACCAGTCGGGTCCTGCTCTCGCAAATCATTGCAAACTTACTGACAAATGCGACAGAAGCGATTGCAGCCAGCGGGCGTGAGGACGGCAAAATCGTCATTGCACAGTCAATCATTGATGGTTTGCACGGTCCGATGTTACGTGTGTCCTTCGCGGACAACGGTGAGGGCTTCGACCCGGCGAATGTGCCAAGACTGTTCGAACGCGGCTATTCGACCAGGATCGGCAAGTTAGGGGGGCTTGGCCTGCATTGGTGCGCCAACACCCTTAATGCGATGGGCGGCACACTCACCATGGAAAGTAAGGGTCTCGGGCACGGAGCAACGGCCGCGCTAACATTGCCGCTGACCCCAGCGGCGAGAACGCACATGGCCCATGCCATCGACGCTACCAGGTGGGAGGCGCAATGCAGCCCGCCAGGCTGTAACCCGCTGGGCTGCTAAAGTGGCAGTTCGCTCTCGCCCATCAAATGCAGGTCGACCGCCCTTGAGCATTGACGGCCCTCGCGTATTGCCCAGACAACAAGGCTTTGGCCCCGCCGCATGTCGCCGCAGGCGAATACGCGTTCCTGGGTTGTGGCGTAATCCTTGACGCTTGCAGCAACATTCCCGCGCGCATCAAGGGCGACTTCGGCCTGATCGAT
Organism: Sphingorhabdus sp.; assembly: GCA_040007915.1. Taxonomy (GTDB): domain Bacteria; phylum Pseudomonadota; class Alphaproteobacteria; order Sphingomonadales; family Sphingomonadaceae; genus Sphingorhabdus_B. The sequence goes on along the minus strand of JBDTUD010000010.1, from coordinate 71,637 downwards.
TAAACCTGCCTTGCGCGGTCCGAGGAAGCCCATGGCAAGGAAAATGATATCGGCCTTCAAGGTGAATTCGCTACCCTCGATCTCCTGCATCCGACCGTCAACCCATTCGACGCGAATGCATTCAAGCCCCTCGACGACACCGTTGGTGCCAATCACCCGCTTGGTTAAAATCGACCAGTCTCTTTCACAGCCTTCCTGCTGACTTGAGGACGTCCGCAGTTTCATCGGCCAATTGGGCCAAACGAGGGCCTTGTCCTCCTTTTCGGGGGGTTTGGGCATAATTTCGATCTGCGTTACCGACGCCGCGCCCTGGCGGTTCGATGTCCCGACGCAATCCGAACCGGTGTCACCTCCGCCGATCACAATGACATGCTTGCCCGTTGCCATGACCGATCCCCGCGGTGCCGCGCGCACTTCATCGTCGCCAGCATTGCGCTTGTTCTGCTGGGTCAGGAATTCCATGGCCAGCCGTACGCCCGCCATCTCATACCCCGGAATGTCCAACGTGCGGGGTGCCTCGGCTCCTCCCGACATCACGATCGCGTCGAAATTTTCCCGAAGCGATTCAAACGAGACATTGACGCCAACTTCGGTGCTGGTGCGGAACTCGACGCCTTCCGCCTCCATTTGGACCAGCCTGCGGCTGATCAGGTGCTTTTCCATCTTGAAGTCGGGAATGCCGTAGCGCAGCAAGCCGCCCATACGGTCGTTCTTCTCGAACAGCGTGACGCTGTGTCCGGCGCGTGCCAGCTGCTGGGCGCAGGCAAGGCCAGCTGGCCCGGACCCTACAACCGCTACCGATTTGCCCGTTTTGCGCGCGGGCAATTGCGGTACGATCCACCCTTCTTGCCATCCGCGATCCACAATAGCGCATTCAATTGATTTGATTGCCACCGGCGCGTCATCAATGTTCAGCGTACAGCTCGCCTCACACGGAGCCGGGCAAATGCGGCCAGTAAACTCCGGAAAGTTGTTGGTAGAGTGCAATACTTCGAGTGCCTGCCGCCAGTCGCCTTCATAGACCAGATTGTTCCAGTCCGGGATGATGTTGTTCACCGGACAGCCATTATGACAATAAGGGATGCCACAATCCATGCAACGCGCAGCTTGATCGCGCAGGACGGGTTCGGTGGCGGGGACGGTGAACTCGCGGTAATGCGAAATCCGTTCCTTTGGATCGGTATAGACCACGTCCTTGCGGTCTATTTCGAGAAAGCCTGTTATCTTGCCCACGTTTTTGCTCCGGTAATATCGGTTATTCTGCGGCGACAGAGGCAGCGGTAAGGCGTTCGGCCTCAAGCTGCTTCAGCGCACGGGCATAGTCACGCGGCATGATCTTGACGAAGCGGGTGAGCGAAGCCTCCCAATCGTCCAGAATGGCCCGGGCCCGCTTGCTACCGGTATGCAGGTGATGCCGTTCCAAAAGAATACGCAGCCGATCGGCACTGTGACGGAGCATGTCGCCCATGCCATAGTCATGGACGCTGACGGCACGCTGCGTCGGCCGACCGCTTCCTTCATCGTCACCAACGTCCGGAGTGATCGGTTCGACATCGACCATCGCCATGTTGCAGCGTTCGCGGAACAGGCCATCCTCGTCATACACATAAGCCACGCCGCCCGACATGCCCGCAGCAAAGTTGCGCCCGGTCTTGCCGAGCACGACGACCACGCCACCTGTCATATACTCGCAGCCATGATCGCCCGTGCCTTCGACCACTGCGACGGCACCCGAATTCCGGACCGCGAAGCGTTCACCGGCTACACCGTTGAAATAGGCTTCACCGGCAATAGCACCATAAAGCACCGTATTACCGACGATGATGTTCTCCGTCGGCTCGCGCTTAACATGGGTCGGTTGTTTGACGATAACGCGACCGCCGGACAGTCCTTTGCCAACATAGTCATTGGCATCGCCCACCAGTTCGAGCGTGATGCCATGTGCGAGGAATGCCGCAAAGCTCTGCCCCGCAACTCCGGTAAAGGCGATTTGAATACTATTATCGGGCAAACCTTCATGACCATATTTCTTTGCCACTTCACCCGAGAGCATTGCCCCGACCGTACGATTGACGTTCTTTACCTCGCGTTCGATGCGAACGGCTTCGCCGCGGTCAAGCGCCGAAGCGGCGGCGGCGATCAGATCTTGGTCGAGCGCATGTTCGAGGCCGTGGTCCTGCGTGCCGGTTTGGTGGAGCGGTGTCCCGTCGGGCAACGCGACGCTATGGAGCAGCCGGGACAAGTCGATCCCCTGCGCCTTCCAGTGCTGAAGCGTCTGCCGCATATCGATCCGGTCCACCCTGCCAACCATCTCGTCGATAGTGCGGAAGCCCATTTCGGCCATGATCTGGCGCAGTTCTTCGGCGACGAAGAAGAAATAGTTGATGACATGCTCCGGTTGACCCGTAAATCGCTTGCGCAGAACCGGGTCCTGCGTTGCCACGCCCACCGGACAGGTGTTCAGGTGGCATTTGCGCATCATGATGCAGCCCGCCGCGATCAGCGGTGCGGTGGCGAAGCCAAACTCGTCGGCTCCGAGAAGCGCACCGATAGCGACGTCCCGGCCGGTGCGCAGTCCGCCATCGACCTGCACCGCGATCCGTGACCGCAGGCCGTTCAAAAGGAGTGTCTGCTGGGTTTCGGCAAGCCCGATCTCCCATGGTGAACCGGCATGGGTCAGCGACGTGAGCGGAGAGGCCCCTGTTCCGCCTTCATAGCCAGAGATGGTTACATGGTCGGCGCGCGCTTTGGATACGCCTGCGGCTACCGTACCGACGCCGACTTCCGACACCAGCTTCACCGAGATGCGTGCCGCCGTGTTCACGTTTTTGAGGTCGTGAATGAGCTGCGCTAGATCTTCAATAGAATAGATATCATGGTGCGGCGGCGGCGAGATCAGTCCGACCCCCGGCGTCGAGTGGCGCACGCGAGCGATATTCTTGTCGACTTTGTCACCCGGCAATTGGCCACCTTCGCCAGGCTTTGCCCCCTGCGCCATCTTGATCTGGATGTCGTCTGCGTTGACCAGATATTCGGCGGTCACCCCAAAGCGACCGCTCGCAACTTGCTTGATCGCGGAGCGCATCGAATCTCCGTTCGCCATTGGCGTGAAGCGATCAGCCTCCTCGCCACCCTCGCCGGTGTTCGAACGCGCACCGATCCGGTTCATAGCAATGGCCAGCGTCGTGTGCGCCTCGCGGCTGATCGAACCGAAGCTCATCGCGCCCGTGGCAAATCGCTTGACGATCTCGGTTGCTGGCTCGACCTCGCTGATGTCCAGCGGCTGATCGACCTTTTTGAGCTCCATCAGGCCACGGATAGTCAGCAGCCGTTCGCTCTGTTCGTTGATCGATTGGGCGAACTCGGCATAATTTTTGGGATCGTTGCCCCGAACTGCATGCTGGAGATTGGCGACATTGGCCGGGGTCCATGCGTGATCCTCGCCCCGAATGCGGTATCCGTAGATGCCGCCGACGTCGAGCATGTTCTTGTAAATCGGATTGTTGCCATAGGCCGTTGCGTGGCGGCGCACCGCCTCTTCGGCGATCTCGGTTAGGCCCGCACCTTCTATGGTAGTGGCGGTCCCTGTGAAATATTTGTCGATTAAAGCACTCGACAGACCGATCGCGTCAAAAATCTGGGCTCCGCAATAGGATTGATAGGTCGAAATGCCCATCTTGGACATGACCTTGAGAATGCCCTTGCCGACTGCCTTGATGTAGTTTTTCTGCACATCATATGTCGACAGCGGCAGTGCGCGCCGCACCCGTATTTCCTCCAGCGTTTCGAACGCGACATACGGATTGACGGCCTCTGCTCCGTACCCGGCAAGTGCGCAGAAATGGTGCACTTCGCGCGCTTCGCCAGTCTCGACAACGAGGCCGGTCTGCATGCGCAGGCCCTGGCGGACGAGGTGATGATGGACTGCCGCAGTCGCCAACAACGCGGGCATCGCGATCCGGTCGGGACCTTGCGCCCGATCAGACAGGATGAGGATATTACGGTCGGCAAGCACGGCTTCGGTCGCCGCCCAGCACATTTCCTGGATTGCCATTTCAAGGCCGACAGCACCGCTGGTCGCCGCCCAAGTGATATCAATCGTTTCCGTCCTGAAGGCACCGTCGAGCGCTTCCTCAACCGAACGGATCTTTTCCAGATCGGCATTGGTCAAAACGGGCTGATCAACCTCAAGCCGCTTGTGGGTGCCTGCTTCATGGCCGAGCAGGTTAGGACGCGGGCCGATCATCGACACGAGTGACATCACCAATTCCTCGCGGATCGGGTCGATCGGCGGGTTGGTGACCTGCGCGAAATTCTGCTTGAAATAGTCGTAAAGCAGGCGCGACCGTGCCGAGAGGATAGCGATCGGCGTGTCGGTGCCCATAGAGCCCAAGGGATCATCGCCATTGATTGCCATCGGCTCGAGGAACTTGGTGACGTCCTCCTGCGTAAATCCAAACGCCTGCTGGCGATGGATCAATTCCTCTGGATCGTTGGAGAACAGCGCAGACTCAACTTCCACATTCCCAAGATCCTTGAGATTATACTGCGCGGCTTGGAGCCATTCGGCGTAGGGTTCGGCGGCTGCCAGTTGGGCCTTGATCTCTTCATCCTCGATGATGCGGCCTTGTTCGAGGTCGATGAGCAGCATCCTGCCAGGCTGGAGACGCCACTTGCGGACAATATTGTCTTCCTTGACAGGAAGGACGCCCGATTCAGATGCCATGATTATATGGTCATCGTCAGTCACGCAAAAGCGGGCGGGCCTCAGGCCGTTGCGATCAAGCGTAGCACCAATCTGGCGGCCATCGGTGAAAGCGACGGCGGCAGGGCCGTCCCAAGGTTCCATCAGCGCAGCATGATATTCATAAAAGGCCTTGCGCCCGGCATCCATCATCGGATTGCCTGCCCAGGCCTCGGGAATGAGCATCATGATTGCATGCGCTAGCGAATAGCCACCTGCGAGGAGCAGTTCCAACGCATTGTCCAAACAGGCGGTATCCGACTGTCCATGCGGAATGATCGGCCACATTTTGTCAAGATCGGGTCCGAGCAAGTCCGATTCCATCGCCCGCCTGCGCGCATTCATCCAGTTGACGTTGCCGCGCACCGTGTTGATCTCGCCATTGTGCGCGATAAAGCGATAGGGATGTGCGAGCTTCCATGACGGAAACGTGTTGGTTGAAAACCGCTGATGGACCAGCGCCAGCGCCGACGTTGTCAGCGGGTTCTGCAAATCCTTGTAAAAGCTCCCAACCTGCCCCGCGAGCAATAGTCCTTTGTAGACTATTGTCCGCGACGAAAAGGACGGCATGTAAAACTCGGTCAGTTCCGGCAGGCCATGCTTTTCAGCAAGCGCAGCAAGCGGGTTGTGCGCCTGCTTGCGAATAGCCAGCATTTTTCTTTCGAATGCATCTTGGTCGATGGTTGAATCGCCCCGACCGATGATGGCCTGACGGATAACGGGCATCTGTTCGATAACCGTCGCGCCAAGGCCTGCAATATCTGTGGGAACATCGCGCCAACCAATTAGCGACTGCCCCTCTTTGGCGATGAAGCCTTCGAAATGCGAAACCGCAAATTTGCGCGCCGCCTCGTCGCGCGGCAGGAAGCACATCGCCACCGCATAGTCGCCAACCGGCGGCAGGGTCAGGCCTTGGGTACCCGCCCAATCCCGGAGCAGGGCGTCGGGAATCTGCAACAAAAGCCCCGCACCATCGCCCAGCAGCGGATCCGCGCCGACCGCACCGCGATGATCGAGGTTGACCAGTATTTCCAGCCCCCGCGTAACTGTGGAGTGGGTCTTGATACCTTTGATGTTCGCGATGAAGCCCACGCCGCACGCATCGTGCTCGTGCCGGGGGTCATACAATCCTTGCTTTGGCGGAAAACCCATTCGAAACTGCGGTCCTAATCTAAAAAAATGGAAATTTGATTCGCGGTAGACCGAAGGTTGCGTAATTTAAAGTCATGATTGATTCTTGAAAGGCAATGAATCTTGCACATCGGCAAAGTTTACGTATCAGTGGGCTGGCCACGGCAGTCTGCGAGCGGGGAACACGCGCGGTGCGATTGACGGCGCGAACCAGCTGGGGTCGTGATTAGTCGGCCTGTCTGGTGCGGGGTTCTTCCTGGTGAGTTTCCGAGAAGCCCAGCGTTACCTGATGCCGGGCGGGGTGGTGGAAATATGCATGGACTGGCGAAGTATGCCTCAACTGTTAGCTGCTGCGACCCCGTTGTTCGGCAAGATGATCAACATGGCTGTCTGGGTGAAGGATCGCGCCGGCATGGGCAGTTTCCTGCGCTCGCAACACGAGCTTGTCCTCATTTTTCGAAATCCCGGCGGGAAACATCGCAACAACGTGGAGCTTGGTCAAAATGGCAGGCATCGCTCAAATGTCTGGCAATGTCCTTCAGCAAGGCGAGCGACGAAGGTGACATGCTTGCCAACCACCCCACGCCCAAGCCCGTCAGGATGATCGCGGATGCTATCCTGGACTGCACGAAGCGAGGGGAAATCATTCTTGAAATGTTTTGCGGCTCGGGGACAGCGATCATTGCTGCAGAACGCACGGGCCGCGCCTGCTATGCCATCGAACTTGATCCTGTTTACGTGGACCTCGCTATCCGGCGTTGGCAGCAGTGGACGGGCGAGAATGCAATCCACGAACAGTCCGGTACGCCTTTCAACGAGCTTGCAGGGTCACGTACTGCTCAAACGGCGGAGGTGTGACATGACGGACGGCAAAAAGGATTACGAAGTCGGTTATAGAAAACCGCCGAAGCACGGCCAGTTCAAGAAAGGCGAATCCGGGCGCACCCGGGGCGATGGCCCCAAAAAGAGAAGATTCCGATCGCGGGAGGACACTGTCGCAGCAGTTCGCGATGAATTCATCACTATTCAGATCAATAACCGGAGCCAGCGTGTGACTGCATTCGAAGCCATGCTATACAAGGTCCGAGCCAAGGTGATGCAAAGCGGCAGCGTGCGCGACCTCAAGCACTGGATAGACCTGATGGAGCAATATGGAGGCACCCCTCCCGACACACGTCAGGCAGAGGCCGAATACCACGCCGAGCAGGCCATGCGAAAAATTTCCAAGTTTTTTGAACGGAGCATGACACCCGATCCCCCGGCATCAGACGAGAGCTAGCGGATAATTTATTTGCGCACGGCGAATCCGAGGATTGTCCCAGTGTTCGGTGATTTCGATAAACATTAAGAGCCGTTTGTTGCGTCGCCGAACCTTGCATTCACTTGGGCTGCATTGGCAGAAATGGCCGTTGTGCGACCTTCGGCATTTTGAGATTGAAGACGTACTGCTGCGAAAAGCGACATTTGGGAAACCAGCGAATGGCGGCTTCGTTCGACGATCCTGACAGGCCGCTATTGACCGCTAACTAGAGAAAACTGCCGTTCATTCAGGCTGCCCCTAAGTCCGTTTCGCGTGTCATGTCGGTTGTCCGACCGCGTTTCCAAGACAATGAAGGCGGACGTTAGTCCTGTAGTATAATCCCTGACTAGAATGACCGAAGTGGGTGCAGTCTGGACAGGCTTTTAGTTGCGCAAGACGTTGTTCATTTGACTGCATAGGTGTGGCCGGTGAGTTCGACCGCGCCGGTCGGCATTCCGTCGGGCACCGATAAGCGCATTTGCGTTTTCGAGCGTGATCTGGCTCATTGGTCTTCCGATCGTGATGGCTTGCGAGAGAAGCGGCGCGAGGCTTGGATGCGATAGCAGTAGCCCCCCACAGGACGCATCCTTCAGAGTTCTGCGGCCCGCTCCGCATCGGCATCGGCAGCGATGAAGCGCCCTGCCAACCAGAATGATAGTCCGGCGAGAACCGCGGTAACTGCGATCATCAGCATCGAATAGCGAATGGCCTGATCGCCCAGACTGGCGGTGAGCGCATCGTTCATGATGCCAACCGCAAGAGGACCCACCGCTTGTCCGAACATTGCTGCGCAAAAGAGCAATATGGAAGTCGCCACCGCCCGCATGCGCACATCCGCCACCACCATGACTGCGGCAAACACTGGCCCTTGATGGATGAGCAGGAGAAACCCGGTTGCTGCATATGCTCCCAGCCAGACGGGGTGCGCGTCGCTCAATGCGAACAGGACTTCGGCAGGGCCGACAAGAATGCAGGCCAATGCCGGGATATTCATTCGCCAGTGCGGTGCCTTTCGCCCCAGCCGGTCGATCAGCATGCCACCAAGAAGGACACCAGCAACACCACAGATCCCCCGGATCGGACCAATCGTTGCAGCGATTTCACCAAGCGTCAGTCCGTGAACCCTCGTGAGGAAGGTGGGAGTCCACACTGCAGATGCAAACACGTTCAGACCCATAAATGTCGCCCCGGCCAGCAGCGCGAGATAGGCGCGCGAGCGGAGCAGGAAGCGTACGCTTTGCCAGAAGGGGATCCGATCCAAATCCTGGCTAGGCCGGCCCTGTGTTACACCGGCGCTGCTTTCGGAAGCGCCGCGGCGAGGTTCGCGCACAGTCATCAGGAAAAGCAGGGCGAGTACTATGCCGGGAATGCCGGCAACGATAAACATCTGCCGCCAGCCGTAATGCTGCCCTATCCATCCCGCGATCGGGAAGAACAGGATCGAGGAGATCGATGCGGCGGTTGCGAAGATGGAATATGCAAGCGGCCTGCGTTCGGCACGGAACAAGTCGGCGGTCATCGAGTTGGAAGGCGCTATCCCGCACGCTTCGCCAGCTCCCATCAGGAAGCGTGCCGCAGTCAGTTGCCACACGTTGGCTACCCATCCGGTCGCCAGCGTCATCAGGCTCCAGAAGGCAAAGCCCGCCGCGATGATGTTGCGCCTGCTCCAGCGATCCGCTGCCCAGGCGATCGGCACTCCCATAATGGAATAGAACAGAACGAAGGCGAGACCCGAAACGAGGCCCAAAACCGTGTCGGAAAGCTGCATCTCGGCCTTGATCTGCGGAAGGGCCAGGCCAAGCAGGGACCGGTCGAGATAATTGAACGTCGAGACGAGCGTGAGGAAACCAAGGCTGTAAACGGCTTGGAAGGACCAGTCGCCGCCCGATGGCGCCGGGGCATATTGCGGCATTGCCTCCGCTTCCTTCGATTTGAGGGATGTGCCTCCCCCGCCGACACCTGGTTTCGTCATCATAGGCGTGATGCCCTTTTTTCCTTGGAGGTGATGAACTCGATCAGCGCTGGCTGGCCCGCTTGTGTCGCGGCGATGCCGCGACGGATCGCATCCGCAATATCCTCCGGCCGTTCGACCCGCTCGCCATAGCCGCCTAGCGCCCTGGCAAAGGCCGCATAATCGCCGGATATGTCCGTGGCCCGGTATCGCTCGGTGGCTGTCGGCATGATGTCGAGTTCGATCGCCATCGCGCTGTTATTGAGCAGGATGGACAGGATCGGCAGGCGTTCCCGGACGGCGGTCTCAAAGTCCATGCCGGTGAAGCCGATCGCCGCATCGCCCCAGACATTGATGCACAGCTTGTCGGGACAGGCGAGCTTGGCGCCCATAGCGAGCCCCAGACCATAGCCAAGCTGGGTCGATTTGCCCCAGCCGATATAGGACAGCGGCGTCGTCGTCTTCCAGAAAGGTGTGAGCTGATCGCGCGGCGAGCCGGCGTCATGCGTGATGATCGTATTGCCGATATCGATGGTATGCTGCAGCTCCCAAAGCACGCGATATGGCGTCATGGGCGTATCGTCACTGGTCAGAATCGGTAGCCATTCTTCCATCCAGCGCGCTTCGACGTCAACGATTTCGGCGGCGACAGACGCGCTGTCGCGCGGCCCGTCGACCAAATCCCGGCAAGCGTCAAAAAGCATGGAGAGGGTCAATTGCGCATCGCCGATCATCGCGTGTTCGCAGGGCACCGACTTGTTGATGTCGGCTGGATCGAGCGTTGCGTGAATGACGCGCTTGCCCTTGGGCATACACACGCCGAAAGCTGTCTCCGCGAAGCTGCAACCGATGCCGAGGATGACATCGGCCTCGTCAAGAAAGTATCGAAGCTGCCCTGGGATGGCGGCGCCGCCCGAACCCAGCGCCAACGGATGCGTCTCGTCGAAACAGCTCTTGCCTTCAAGACTGGTGGAAACGGGAATGGCAAGCAATTCGGCAAGCGCGCGGAGCTCGTCATAGGCACCGGCCCAGTGCACACCCTGGCCGGCATAGATGACCGGCCGCTTCGCCTCGACAAGCATTTTGGCCGCGGTGCGCACGGACTCCGGATCCGGTCCGTAGCGCGTACTGACAGAAGGATGATAGTCGAGCGGTGCATCAAGTTCTTCGGGAAGCACATCCCACGGCAGTTCCACGATCACCGGACGCAGTCGTCCATTACGCAACTGCGTGAAGGCGCGGCGCATGACATTGCCGACTTCGCTAGCGACGTTGATCGGCTCGACATGCTTGCAGATGTTACGCATGGATACCGTGGCGTTGTAATTGTCCGGTATGTGGGCAATGCGGCGCGCATAGCCTTGCGGCAACACGAGCACCGGTACGGATTCCGAATAAGCCTGAGCAACACCGCCATAGGCATTCTCCGTACCAGGACCGTGCTGCATGGCGAAGACACCGATGTGCTTGCCGCGTGTCAAACGGGAAAGCGCGTCGGCCATATGCACGCCAGTCCTTTCCTGCCGGACGATGACAGGCCTGATGCCCAGTTCCGCCGCCGTCTCGAGGACCGCGTTACGCGGATATCCGAAGATGACCTCGACCCCCTCCCGCTTCAAAACTTCCGCGATTGCTTCACTTACTTTCATAACAAACCAGTCAGCGCACGAGGTCGGCTGGGCCCAGCGGACGCTCGCCCTTCACGGTCGTGCGAATCAGGTGCCGACGCTCATGCTGGAAATCATGGATGCCCCGATGCAGGGTGAAGCGATTATCCCACACCAGCAACGTGTCCGTTTTCCACTTCACACGGCACTGATAATGGAGGTGCTGGGCGAGCGACTGGACATGGTTCAGGAGTGCCCGGCTGTCCGCTTCGTTCCAACCGACAAAGTGTCTGAAATAGGCAGTCGTTGCAAATAGCGCCTTACGGCCTGTTTCTGGATGAACGCGAACAGCGGGGTGAATGTTCGTCAATTCATCCTCCGAGAAATCGTGGCTTTCCCGCAATCGCATCCGCTTTTCGGGGGCCAGCTTGCTGTTCTTCGACCAGATATCAGCGCCCGAATAGACGATCTGCAGCCCATCCAAAATTTCCTTCAGGCCGTTGGACAGATTTTCGTAAACCAAATAGGCGTTGGAAAATGCCGTATCTCCACCCCATTGCGGAACTTGCAGTGCCCGCATGACGACGCATTTGGGCGGCTGAAGCAGAAACGGGCTATCAGTGTGAAAATGCTCGAAGGAAGGAACGACATTCTCGGGCTCGTGCGCCTCGCGCCGGACTTCCTGCATGTCCCGATGTTCACCATAGATCGGAGCCTGTGGTATTTCCGTGATCTCGCCAAAGTAACGGGAGAAGGCCTTGTGCTGGTCAGGTGTCAGATCTTGTTCGCGGAACACGATGACCGTGAATTGCTCGAAGGCCTTCATAACCTCCGCCAGCGTCTCCGGGTCGAGCGGTATGCGCAGATCGACGCCAGAGATCTCGCAGCCGCAGGCACCACTGATCGGCTCGACGCCGATACGCTTGAACTCGGGCATAGGCAGGCCGGCGACAATAGGAGCGGGCAGCAGGGTCTGAGTGTTGCAGGGTGCCGAAACCATGATAGTGTCCTCAAAGTAAGCGCTGGCGGCCTCATGCCGTCGGCTGCGTCGGTGGTTTAGAAGCGGCGCTTTACGGTAACCGCGAACGTGCGAGGCTCTCCGGGAGTGCCCTGGATCGAATTTGTCGATCCACGATTATCAAATACGTCCGAGTAATAGAGCTTGTCGGTCAAATTGCGGCCTTCGACCGCCAGCTCCCAATCATCATCGGCAGTGCGGAATGTAATCCGCCCGTTGACGAGGGTACGGCCAGCAACGAGACCAAAAATATCCTTTCCGCCTGTGGCGGCATTGACGTTGTTGGAGTTGCGGTTAAGCGCGTCCTGATGATTGACATCGATCCGGGGCGTGAGCGTACCGCCGCCGCCCAGATCGACCTCATATTGAGCGCCGATGCTCCACTGCCACGGTGAAATATACTGACCTTTATCTTCCAGCCCAATGCCAGATGAGGCAGCAGAGGCCGAAATCGACGTATACTTGAAGTTCAGATAGGCCAGCGAGGCATCAATCAGGAGTCCATCGACCGGGCGCAGTGTCAGTTCCGCCTCGCCTCCTTTCACGTCTGCCTTGCCGGCGTTGAGCGGCAGGGCACACGGGGCGGCGTTGCCCGTCTGCGGACAACTTGAGGCAGTCACCAGGATGTCGTCATATTTGTTCAGAAATGCACTGACATTGAGCCGGACGCGCCGATCGAGCAGATCGCTCTTGAAGCCAAGCTCATAGGCGATGAGCGTTTCCGGTCCGAAAGCAAGCGCTTGGGAGGGGAAGAATGGCCGTGGATTTGAGCCGCCGCTTTTGAAACCCGTCGATATCTGGGCATAGGTCATCAATTGATCCGACCAGCGATACTGAAGAACGCCGCGCCAGTCGATGCGATCGGCAGCAAAAGTGCTGACCAGCCCATCGAGCGCCACCAGAGACGGCGGTGTGGCGCCCCCAATCAAAGAGCCGGGAATACCCTTGCGCCCGTAGATGAAGCTCTTCTTCATGTCGGTGTAGCGAACGCCGCCGACCAAATGCAGATCGGGAAAGGCCTCCCAGTCCGCGTTCGCGAACACCGCCTTGGTGGTTCCCGGCACTTCGTTATGTTCGATGAAGTTCAGCGTCGGCAATGTGACGCGCGATGTGTTTTCGCTGCGCTTGTGGAGATAATAGCCGCCGATTGTAAAGTTGAACGTCGACCCCAATTTTCCGTTCAGTCGAAGTTCCTGGCTAAACTGATGATTGGCGATCTCATTGGCTTGTAGCGTCGGTGAGAAAGGCGTGCCGTCCGCAGACGAATATACGCCGCTAAATTCGCGGTAAGCCGTAATCGATGTGACGCTGAAATCAGGTGAAAGTTCAATATTCAGATTGCCTGATACGCCCCAGGAGTCGATCGCCGCTTTGAGAGGTGCCGCCCAGGCCCCCGATCCATCGCGGGGCGACGTCTCGATATAGTTCTCGTAGCTGATGTAGGGACTGCGGCTGAAAGTGTCCTGTGCGAAACTGCCATAGGGCGAATAACTGATGAACGGGGAGCCGGTCGCGGTTCCGTATCGAACGCCCGCCAAGGTGTAGGCCGCCGCCGCCGCGCCGGTGGTTGCTGAGCCAGTGTTGATGGCGCCGGGGACGGTCTGCTGACCGACATAGAGCAGCGTTGTCGGTCCAATCTCGCTCTCGTCCCGGGTGATATCAGCGACCACATCAAGGGTCACACTGCTGCTGGGCTGGTAGCGAACCGCCAAGCGTCCTGCTACATAGTCCTTGCCGCCTTCGGTTCCCAGCTTGCACGACCTGGAATTGGTCACTGATGACGGAATCGTGGTGCCGGGATGCGTACAAGCGTAGTCGTAGCGCGTTATATAGCCGTCCTTGTGGACGGCCGTACCTGAAATGCGAGCGAATAGCTGATCGGGTACGATCGTGAAGTTAGCCGCGCCACGCAACTCCAGGCGATTGAAGGTGCCATAGGTAGCCTGAAGATAGCCACCGCCATTCCCGTCAGGCTTTTTAGAATAGAGCTTGATTGCACCGCCAATGGAGTTCTGCCCCGCAAGCGTGCCTTGGGGCCCGCGCAAGATTTCCAGGCGATCAAGGTCAATGAGATCGAGCAGCGACCCATGAAGAGTGGGAAGGTAGACATCGTCGATGTAAAGGCCGACGCCGGGCTCGAGCGCAAAACTGGTGTCGCGCTGACCGACGCCGCGAATATAGGCAACGACTGCTGGACCATAGGTTGCTGGTGCCTGACGCAGAGTGACGTTCGGCGCCTGCTGCCCCACATCCGCAATGCTGGTCTGGCCGCGCGCTTCCAACATATCGCCGGTCAGGGCTGTAATTGCCAACGGCGCGTCCTGCAGCCTTTGCGAACGGAACTGCGCAGTGACTACGATCTCGGTCGTCTCGGCTTCGCTCTGGCTATCTGGTTCGGCGGTACCTTCTTGTGCTGTCGATTGCTGTGCGATTGCGGGCGATGCCGCCGCCGCAAAGGCGACACTCGCAATCACCGAACAGGTTCCTAACAATGATCCAAACGTGCTGCTACGCGTATTTTTTCTCCAAGCCATCTTTTCCACCTCCTAAAAGAATCCGGCGACCTTTGTCGCTCTCATGTGCCGAATCAGGCTCACTCTGCCTAAAGTCGCCTAGCGAAGTGGTCAATCATTATTCCGGTATAAGTAAATACTATTCCATTATACGGAATAATATGATATCGGGCTACCGAACGGCGAGGTGAGTTTCTGGTCGGCACTGCCGGGCATTCCGAATCCAACCAGCCGTTGAGCAACAGATGGGAAGAGGTTCGATGGAGCTCGAACGCGGGCCGCACCAGTTGAAGTTCCCCTTCCTGCCTGTAAACGTGAGCGCGAAGTTTGTTGGAAGGAGAGCTGCGTGAGTGAAGAAAATGATCGGGGCTCTGGCATGCGAACCATTGCTTTGCTGAAGCTGGTCGCCGAGTGCGGTAACACCTTCACGTTGACCCAGCTTTCGTCAAAGGCAGCCCTTCCGCCTAGCAGCGTTCATCGTCTGTTGCAGCCGCTCCTTCGCGGAGGTTTGGTCGAGCGCACAGAAGGGCAGGCTTATCGCGCAGGCAGTGAGTTCCTTCGAATTGCATCGCTTGTGATGCGGCAAGTCGATGCGGGCATGCTGGCTCGTCCCATTCTGCACCGGCTCTGGGCCGAGTGGGAGGAGACCTGCTCGCTTTGTGTGTACAAGCCAGCGGGGAAGATCGCCATCGTGGTGGAGACGATCCAGACACCGCATCCACTCCGTTTTGTGATCGAGCCGTTCACAGAATTATCGCTGACATGGGGTTCCCTCGGACGGGCAATTCTCGCTTCGCTCCCGGCCTCGGAGGCAGAGGACGTCATGCAACGACCCGGCGTGGGGCCGCTAAGCGGGCAGCCCCCTCCAACCGCGCAAGGACTGGCAGAGATGATTGCTGAGGTTCGGGCGCAAGGCTTCGCATATTACCGCAATGATCAGGTAGACGTAGCGGGCGTGGCAGCACCAGTGCGCCGCGGCGACGGCACGATCCTTGGGAGCATTGGCATAACGGCGCCGGCACAGCGGCTGCGACCCGAACTGGTACCCCAAATGGCAACGGCGGTGAAGGCGGCAGCAAAGGATTTGTCTGAAATGCTTGGCCATCGAGAATAGAAACTTGGATAACAGTATCGGGAATTCCTCTCTGGAAGCGCCGCTCTTCCAAATGACTGGCCGACATGGAGCGCGAAGCTGACGCTAGCAAGTCAGGCAAATATACGGCTGCCATTGGCGACCTCGAACCGGCATCTGAATGTCTTGGATTTAGCGTTTGCAGCCAAAACGAATGTCGCGCTTGGAGCAACCCATCCGCGATGGCCGATGTCCGCAATGTCTCGATTATTACCGATGCAAACTCACTACCCATACCTGCTCAGCGCGCCTGCCAGTTGCTGCGCAAGTTTATCCAACATGTCATTCTGCTTTGGTTTGGAATCGATATCGACGAACCGCTGGTGACGATGTTCAAGAAATAGCGCTGCCCATAACTCGGCGGCTGTTCCTGTCCACGAGCCCGTAATTTCGGCGCTTTGACGCCGCGCCGATAGCCAGGTTTTGTGGTCGGCGTGTCCCAGCAGCTGCAACAGTTTATAACCGTCGATGTGATGCGCAAATTTTGCGCTTCCTGCGAAACTGCCGAGCGCCAGCGGCGCTTCGGACATTATCTTGGGCAATGCGTCTCCGAGTATTTCAACAAGCAGCCTATCTGGATCCGCTACACCAAACAATCGTTCGCTCAGTTGCGCGAACCCTGTCATCTTTTCAAACTTTCCCCCCGGCATTATCCGGTGCTGCTCCCGCGCAGCCTTTATGCCTGCACTGTTCGCCTTGGTGTGACGCGCGACACGGTCACCGGTTGCGGGCAGGGGAGCGCCCGGTGCTCCGCCAAACCAGCGCATCGCAATAATCTGGTATGTCACCGGATCGTAGGTCATCCACACGATGCACCCTGCTGGCTTGAACGACAGTGCGTTGTTTACGGTAATACTGGACCGTTTCCCGCCAGCGATGGTTGCTTTCAGCTGGACATGCCGCATTATTCCCTTGGCTTCCAGGACGATGTCGTGCCCAGCCCTGTCGACGTCGCCACGCAGCACTTCCATAGCGGTGTTGAAACGGGCAAGGTAAGCGCCCAATTCTGCCAGGAAACGGTATTCAAGCAAGCTCTCAATCAACGATGACTGGGCTGCAGCGGTCGAAGGCTGATTGAAGCCGGTTACTTCCGATATATCCGAATACATACTATAGTTGATAAACTCGGTTCGCATTCAAAGCCAATGCTTTGTGCATGGACATGCGCAAACTTGTCGGTGACAACACCGCCCGGATCCGGAAGGAAAAGGGCCTTACGCAAGAGGCGCTTGCGGAGAAGTCAGGTCTCAGCCAGCAATATATCTCCGGGCTAGAAAACGGGCAGCGTAATCCGACTATTGTCACATTATACGAACTGGGATGCGCGCTTAACGTCAGCCATCTTGAGTTGTTGGCTATTCATTGAAAACGGCGAAAATCTGCGATCCAACATTACTGGGTAACAGATAAATGCTGCTGAATTTTGGTTTGAAATTCTGAAAGGATGTCCGGATGGTGCTGCGCCATAAAGCCCACCACCCTTGCGTTGCCGAGTAGGCGCTCGATGTAGCCGAACGCCATAGCGAGATCGAGATGATCGGCGCTGTAGGTTTTCTCCACCGCGCGAAACTCCCGGTCAAGGCTTTCAGATTCCTGCTGCATTAGCGAAACCTGTCTATCGCTGAGTCCGCGCGACTTCTTTGTCCTGCCCGCGACAAGAGCGGTAGGTGGCGTAGCGGCCACAATAGTCTTGGCATACGAGCTCGAATATTTGTTCATTGTGATCATCAGTTCGGCAGCTTCAATCTGCCGGACGGGTTTCAAATGCCTAAGCTCCGTAAAAACTCCCATAGGAACATGCTTGTCTCGCAAGAGATTGGCAGCCTCCGGACAGATTCCCACCAGCAGGTTCCGCTTCGAACGGATTCTTGCGATATTGACATTGAGCGCTTTTGCTAGCCTCTCCTCGGACACTCCGTTGCGCACCGCATTCAGGATCATCCTGTGCTCCTGAATCGTTGCAATCCGGCTGATCCGCTTGTTGTAGGTATACGCCTCGTCATCCAGCGCCACGAGGCAGACGACATCGGTCGCTCCATTATCGCGCAGGATTTCCAGGCGCAGATGGCCATCGAGGAGATTGAAGCCAGAACCATCTCCCTTGATCCTTGCAACCACCGGCGGCTCGATTATGCCCACCTCGGTTATCGAGGCTTTGATCTGCCCGTATTTGACTGACGCCTTGATCCTGTCGGTAACGATGCGCAGTGGAAATATGGCATCGAGTGGAATCCGCATGCTGGTTTCCTCGAATCCGAGCGCAACAGGCTCGCGCGAAGATTTGATAGTTTCAGCAGCTTTGGTAGGCATCGATCCGGTCCGATAAAACCGATGGCAGCGTCGCCAGATCTTCATCCTCGACAAGCGCCACAAACCGCTCGTCGAGCGATAGCCGGCGCAAACCTTCCGTGATCAAAAGGAGGTGGTCATGTGTGGTGCGGGACCGGTCGATAAGTTCGCGCTTGCGTGCGACATCCTGCTCGTAGGTTTCGATCAACTTGGCAGTTGTCATTCTGTGTGAAGTTCTCGGCGCATTATCGAGGGCTTTCCCGCGCCTTTTTCGGATCTCTACCAGTCGCCGCGCCGCTAGCAGCCGTTTGCCTTTCAGTAGCCCGCGGTCATAGGCGTCATGAAGGGCGCGCTGTATCCCTTCGTCGTCGGCTTCGGCGATTTCGACAGCCACGCTAAGAGGTATGGTGCGTGATTCCACTGACCGCAACAACCGCTGCTCGCCTTTCGACAGAAGCCGCGTCACCCCATTTACATATTCGGACGAAAGCCCGGTCTTTCGGGCAATTTCGGCAATCGAATAGCCGCGATCGCTCATCGCGCCAATATCCTGAAGCAGGTCTATGGCATTATGCTGACGTCTGGCACAGTTTTCGACAAGGCTCGCAATCAGGCAATCATCGGGTTCGGCCGACACCACCAGCGCCGGGACATTTTCCGGACCGAGCATCTGGTAGGCTTCGAGGCGCCCCTGTCCGCAAACTAGGTCGAACCACTCGCTATCGTTCTCTATTCTCCGCGTCACTGTTATAGGGCGCTTCAGCCCGATCTTACGGATATTCTCGACAATTTCCCTGAAAACCTTGCGGTTACGCTCGCGTGGATTGACTACAACCACCCGGTCTATCGGGACCCATTCGATTTTCTGCGCGGGCTCTGCGACGGTCATGCTGCCCGCCGCAGTGCGCTTCGACAAAAATGCCCGAGACAGTCGTCCAGTGTTTCGCGGCGATATGCGTCGAAAGAGAGTCCGTTATACTCGCAAAGTCTCAGCATTGCCTCGCGCATATCCAGTGCGGGCAAAAGATAATAGTCCCGAGGCTTGTCGTTGCCGTCGTCCATTCTTGCAACAAGCGTAAAGTCCGCGCGGTGTCCGTTGTTCAAGCGAATTTTCCACCTCAGGGAGCCCGCGGGGGTGGAAAAACAGCGGGCGATCACTGCATTGAGTGTTACCTCTTCAGCTATGACCAGCAAGCCGGTGGTGGCATCATGACGCACCGGAATATCGCGATGTTGGGCTCCCGACATGATGTTTCGGATGAATTCCGGCAGCATGCCGCGAATGGTCCTGTTCGTTTCCAGATAGCTGTAGTCGTGCCCGGGTTCGAACCCGACCAGTGCATATGCCCGCAGCAGGCTGCCGAACCGCGACCGGTAGCATCCACTGGACGGCGTATCGGTGCACTCGTCGATGATCAGACCCGATAGCCGGCCGTTTCGTTCAAGAATGTTCCCGAGCAGCGCCAGCATTTCTTCGTTGCCCAAACGGTGCGAGCGGGCTTGGATAATCGCGCCAGCCCGCGCGAATGTATCGGGATCGATTATCTGTTCGAATGCACCTTCACACTTTATCCAGTCCTCGGGAGCGTTTCGACGCCGCTCTTGTTTGAGCTTGAAAGAAGTACGGCCCCAGACATTGTTGCCGATATACTTCTCGTTGATCAGAATCTGGTGGACGATGCCTCTTGTCCAATCCCGGCCTTGTCCCGGAGAGAGGTTACGGCTTCGAAGATCCGCGGCAATTTCCTGTTCCGTTTCTCCTGCGACGAACCGTTTGTAGATATCCCTGACGACATCCAACTCGTCGACGGGGCCAGGCACCAGTATAACCCTGTCCGTCTGGATACTCTTGTGCTCGCCGAAGCCCAATTCGCCTTTCGGGTTTCCTTCCTGGTCGACCAGCATTCGGCGGAGGCCAAATCCAGCAGGGCCACCTTGGCGGTATCCGAGCCTGATCAGGTTGGATTGGCCTGCAAACACTTTTACTGAGAGTTCGCGGCTATATTCTCCCGCCATCGCCCGTTTGACGGTCTTGATGATGGAAGACCCTATGCTGCCGTCATTTTCGAATTGTTCTGCACAATAATGGAGCGCCACTCCTGCGCGCCTACATGCAAGCTCGTAGCTAGCGGCTTCGTCAGGATCCTGAAACCTTCCCCAGCGGCTTACATCGTATACCAGGACAGCCTCGAAACCGGGATTGCCCCGTTCGATATCGGCCAGCAATCGCTGCAACGCTCCGCGCCCACCAATGTTAAGGCCGCTTTTCCCTTCGTCGGCATAGGTCTCTACTATTTCAAAGCCGCGCGCGACCGCATATTTGAGAATGGCATCTTCCTGGTTGTTCGTTGAGTATTGCTGGTGCTCGGTGGACATCCGGACGTACTGGGCGGCCCGCCTCCGGGCCGCATCTCCTGCAGTCTGCGCAATATGTTGCTGATCCCATTTGATGACCATGACTTTAATCCGGACCGGAGCGGAGACTCAGATTGTCCCGCAACAATGACTAACCGAAAAGGAGCGGCAACATGGTTCAGAAAAGCGGCACCGGAGTGCCGATTCAGCAGTATTTGTCGCATGATGCCTATCTACATGCGGTTTCTTCGGCGCTTGCAGTAGAACTCGGGGCAGGTGGCGGGGCCGCAAAAACGATAATGCGCTGGTCAAACGTATCCGACCGGACTGCGAGGAACTGGCTAGGAGCTGAGAAAGCTCCCGGAGGCCATCACCTCATCATGCTTGCCCGGCATTCGCCAATGGTATGGCGTTCGATACAGGAACTGAGTGGGCACGAATATGTGGCGATGGCTGACGACATACATGCTGCGGAGGTAGCACTATCGAGAGCGCTTGGTATCGTCGAGCGTTTAAAGCGGGGTCGGTTCACCAGGTAGCGAGGGCTAGCGTCCACGGCAACACGGGATTGTGCTTTATAGCCGGGACCTTGTAGATGGCGCGATGAGGCCTTGTCCGTTTAAGGCCTCAACCAGCCAAATCATGCGGCTTCTGCCTTCGAGCGATGCGTGCAACCGCGTGGTCGACATTGATGAAGCGCAGGCCTGCTGATACTGAGGAGCGGAGATCACGACTTGGGCACTCCGCTCACGCAATTCCACCAGCGCCAAGTGCAATCCACTCAACACAATCAGACCGCATCTTGGCAACTGATCGCAGCATCGTTTTGATTATAGTTTCGTCTTCGCCAACATTGATGACGAGCGTGTCGATCGCACGCGTCAGAGGCATCATCAGCCAGCGTGCAGCATGGGCTTGGGCTTCCGCTTCAACCGAAGTTAGCAGCGGATCGATCGTGATTCCCTGCGCCACCAACTGATCGATTTTATACGCCCACAATTGGTCGAGCCGATAGGCAAAGACAGACCATCCCTCGAGGCCTCTACAGGAATCATATTGAACGAAGCGAAGTTGTTCACGGCGCGTCGGATAATTTTGTCGAATGTCTGCAGCAGTGCCATCCCAGATATCTACACCTCCGGCTTCAAGGACAGCAGCTGGCTCACAAAATTTGGCGCTCTTCCGGTCGACCATGGCAGGTGGCACGCATGCAAGCAAATCTACTGGGTAATTACCGAGGTCCCGCGCTTCGTCGGCCCATATTTGAATAAGATCGGGACGCGCCGAAAGATCACCTTCGACGACAATGATTCGGCCGCCGGTCGCCTCCAAATTGGGTTTGAGATCCCAATTCTCGATACTCAATTTTTGGGCAATGTCTCCGATGACTGCTGCAATATTCGCTTTCATCCGCATGCATTGGGTCAGCTTGCGCACTTTCACCGATGCAGTCGTGCCGCTCGTCCAGTCAGCGACCGACTCTCGAACAAATTGATCGACGCCGTCAGAGATGGTGATCTGCTCCGGGCTATAAAGATAGCGAAGAATTGCAATTTCATCGGGCGGCCAATCTTGACCCTCATCGACAAAAATCAGGTCCCAATCAAAACCTTCGGGATGCTTAGATTTGACTGCTTGGATATCATCAGGCTTAATGGTGCCGGACGAAAAATAATCGAGTAGAGTCGCCTTATGCTCTGAATAGTGTTCGAGGAAATCATTATAGCCGTCGATGATCCCGAGTGAGATCATCAAACGGCCGATAAAACCATGCACGGTTTCAATGCCGATGCCGCCATTTTCCAAATTGCGCGGAACGCCCATTAGCGCCATCGTTCGCCTCAAATCAGCAACCAATGCTTTATTGAACGTCAAGACCAATGATCTGCGCTGTTGATCGGTGAACGCACGATAGGCCAATTGCAAAAGCACAACCGTCTTCCCAACGCCGCCCCGCCCCTTGAGCAGCATGTGCCTCTCGCCCAGCTGCCTGAGCCAATTATCGGACGCGGCATTTTTGGCAATAAGATCCATGCGGCGGCGATCAAGAGGCGTTGGTAATAACTCCTGGAACATGGGAAAATCAGGGTCCGTCAGCTGTTCGAATGCGGCTTCAGTCCCAAAGGCAATGTCGGCGCGCGAGCCGTTGCGAAGCGGTTTCGCTATCTGGCCAAGAATGTTGAGGATTCGCTCGAAGCTTGCATCCGCGCCAAACATATTGTGCGGTCGGGCCGGTAATTGATTTTCACGAAGGCCTGTAAACATGATCAGGTGGTGGAGGTAAACAGAGGGCGCGCCGCGTTCCTTGAGATAGTCCCTAAACGCAAAAAGCTGCTTGTGGCTTTTCTCGGTAACATCGTCCCACTCGACCTTGCCCGAGCGAGAATAGCGCACCGACGCATTGGTACCTTCGAAGCGAACGCCGGTAGAGGAATCGTAATCCGCAATCTCAGCGTTATCATAGTGACGCGGCTCTTCTAAAAGCAAATCTAGATCGAGAAGCGGTGCGGTTTCAACGCCATGCATTTTGAGACGGCGACCGGGTGCCGACCATAAGGCGTTGGGCGTGCCGAGATCGTCTGAATGCGCGCGCGCATGCGCAGCGCCGCAATTGCGGCAAGTATAAAATTGGAGGACGCGTGCGCCGCAGCCGCATGTTTCGCGAGGCTGTGCATACATGCGGCCACAATGGCCTGAACGCTCTTCTTCAGTAATTTCGGTACAATCTGCATCCATACAGACCCAAAGGCCAGGCAGGCCGCGAAAGAAATTGTGGATACGGCATGGAAGAAGACCAGCGGCATCGGGATTTTCGCGCGCGACACTTCCCAAAGCAAGAAGAGCGGTAACTGCTCTGTCTGCGTCATTCGGAGCTTCAGGGAACAGTTGCGCCCCCAAATCTTCGACGGGACGGGCTTCTTTCATCGTTTTATTGATAAGCAATCCGAGCGGCGCATAGCTTCTTAATGCAAGAAACAGATCGTTTGGAAGGTCAGAACTAGGCGTAATGCCGCGATGCGATAAAAGCGGCGCAATTGATCCGTGACGGTCATCAGCGTCTGCCGAATAAAAGGCAGCGATGTCCAGCCCAGCGAGAAGCTCAGCGTCTGCGGTCGTCCCAGGCGCGGCATGCGCGCAGAGATCCAGGTCACCTGTTACCGGTACAAAAGTGTCTGCTGGAACGCCAGAAACCTGCGAACCAAAGTCTCCTGCATCCTTTTTATTGTTGAAGCTTGCCGTTGAGCAAATGACTTGAAAACGATCGATGGATAGACCTAGTCGGTCCCGCAACCGGCGAAGCAAGAGCCCGACTTCCGCGCCAGTTGCGCCTCTGTAAAGATGGGCTTCATCTAGTACGATTGTGAATTTTTCATTCGGGTTTTTCGCCAACCAATCGTGCGTTTGATCGAAGATCGTCCGCTCAATCGGTCGCATGAGCATATATTCGAGCATCGAATAGTTAGTGACGAGCAAACCCGTGCCGGTCATGATGACGAGATTGTCGCCTTTGATGAGCGCATGGTAGATTGCAGCGCTTTGATGCGTGTAAGGCGGATCAAATAAATGCCGCTTCTGGCCATCTTTTGACGAAGACAAAGCAGAATAGACTGCTTCAGCGCCGGCAGGCAGATCTTCGATATCGGCAAACATCTTGCCAGTCAGATATTTGACCGCTGTAGCGCTCCGAGTAGTATTCTCGTATTTCTTTAGAAGCGAGAAGCAGAGCCACAAGCTTGCCGCCGAGAAGTTCATTATATGGCGCGACGGCACCACAGATACTTACATCCACGACCCGGCTTGAAAGACCTGCCTTGCGAAACTCGGTGAGAATGACATCGATCGCACGCTGGCCGCTCTTAGCTGCTAGGAGTTGAGATAACGCCTCAACTGGTTTGCCGAGTAGGTCGGCCGCGCGGAACGTCTGCTTTGCCGAAAGTAGTTGGGCGAGCAGTTCGGCGCGCTTGCGGACGAAGAGTAGATCCTCAGAGGCGGCCTAACTTCTCATCGCCAGTCCCGAAAAATCCATTGCAAAACTAGCGGAAGAGCAGGGTCGATGCCGGACGCGGCTGGCAAGACTTGCAGCCTTGTCCTGCATTGCACCGGATATCATTACGTCGATCGTCGAAGGTCGTCAGCCCCCGTCGCTTGATTCCCGCGCACTTCTTGCTGCCGATCTCCCGCTCGACTGGCGGGGCCAACGACTTGCACTCGGGTTCGATCAAGCCTGATACTCCCACTGCAGTCTGAAAACCTCGTACCAGAGACCGGGCGTCTTTTTGTGCGCCAGCTTTTTGGTTCTGATGGTCTCTGGACTGCAGTTGCTATTCCGTGGCCACGGGAAGCGCGCAGTATTGCGGGGTTCCGGGCGGTAAACCAACGTAGCAAAGTAATGCGTCGGATATACTGGACTGTCTGGTGCTCTCAAGAAGACTCGGATTTCGACTGCATCGCCAAATATCCGGGTACTTTGTCGCGTAATTTCCGTGCGTTAGCGAGGCCGAAATATTCATTTCTGCCCCAGAGAACAGTTCGCAGCGGATTGCATGCACGGGTGAAGGAGACGGAAGTGCCCTTAAATCAGCTTGTTCGGCGAATGTCATGTGTTCCCATTATTCTGATTGCAGTCAGAATTCCGACCGCCAGAGACGCGCGGAGATATGAGTATGAAATGTGCTCAGATCAGAGACGATTCTGTCTGCAGATGCAAAAATCAGACCCTCAGAATGGCGCAGAACTCCGCCAAATTTAGGGTCAATTTAATACAAATTACTGAATAAAATCAATAACTTGACTGCTTGGTGCGGCCAAGAAGACTCGAACTTCCACGGGCTTTCGCCCACAACGACCTCAACGTTGCGCGTCTACCAATTCCGCCATGGCCGCACTTGCCCCGACAGGTAGGAGAGCGCCCGTAGCAAAGCGGTCCCGCACGCGCAACCGACTTTATCCAACCCGCTGCGCTTGATCTCAGCCGATCAGCTGTCGCATTTCGGTACAACACAATAGCATATACCCCCACCGCGTCATTTTAAGCGGCAAGCACGCCAGATTAACCTTCAATCCAGCTTGCTGATTTTGGTAAACAGCGCATTAACCGTGCCTGTGATTTCGCTTTTGCCCTTATTGCTTGCTGCCACCGGCATCGGCCACCCGGAAATGATAGGTCCGCAGCGGCCGGTCGCCACACGGGTCGCCGTCGCCGCAGTCAGGATCATTCGAGCTGAAACGGTTGACGTGCAAAAAGCGCCCCGAACCAACCAGAAAATGGACCGGCAATATCGCCAACGCGACAGCGTGCCTATGGTCGAATTTTATTGATAATATTGTTGGCTTAACCGCCGCCCAATACCCAGCCGATGCTGATCTGGGTTGCAGCGAGCGGAACATCGAGCCGCGCCTCGCTGAAATCAACCCGGGCACCGGGGGCCAGCGAGCTGACCTTGGCGCGCATTTTCCAGCTGTAGACCGGACGCCCGCCCGAATCTTTCAACGTAACCAGCATTTCCGGGATATTTTGGGTCGCCGGTGTCGGATTAACGATGCTGCCGCTGGCAATGAAATAGGGCGTGCCATCTTCGCGTTCGTTCAATTCAAGATTTTCGTTGAGCACAATTTTCAGATCGGGCTCCTGCGCGGCAAGGCCAAAGCCGGTCGATGGAATTCCAAAATACCAGAACGCACCGCCCGCCGCCCCAATCAACAGGGCAAAGGCTACCGCCGCCATTGTCCACAGTTTCGCCGGATTGCGGCGGGGTTTGAACGGTGGTTCGTGCGCGAACCGGCTTTGCGGTGGCAGTTCGTCACTGAACGTCACAACCGGCGGCGGCGGCGGCGGCGGCGGAGGTTCAGCAAAAACCGGAACAGACTGCCGAATTGGGGGCGCTTGAGGTTCGCGCTCGCCGAAGCTTCTATAGGCAGTCGGCTCTGTCGTCTCCGCATAAGCTGGTGCTGGTGGCGGCACCACTGCTTCGGCAACCGGCGTCGGCTGTGACTGTGTTGATGGCGGGGCGACTTCTTCACGAAACACCGGCGCGGCAACGGGCGGTGCGGGCGCCACCGGCGGGATGGCGCCACCCTGAAACCAGCTATGTTTGCAATTGGCACAACGCACCTGCCGTCCGTCGGCACCAATGGCGGTATCGGGAACGACATAGCGGGTGCGGCAGGAGGGGCAAACGAGCAGCATTCTCACCCATAAACATCAGCAACCGGCGAGTTGCAACCCTGCAGTAACAAAATGCTGTGGACGGCCCAAATCGGGCAACATGATCATCGTTAACAAAACCCTAAATTGCTTTGCGCGGGCGTGCGTTTGTGTCATTTGGCTTGGCGATGCAAAGTGTTGTGGAATTTGACAATGTCGGGCTGCGTTACGGTACGGGGGCGGAGACACTAACCGACCTCAGTTTCACGCTTTATCCCGGCAGCTTTTACTTCCTGACCGGTCCGTCGGGCGCGGGCAAGACGTCCCTTTTGAAGCTGCTCTATTTGGCGCACAGGCCGAGCCGGGGGGCGATCCGGATGTTTGGCCATGACGCCGTCACTTTACCGCGCGAGCGCTTGCCGGGTTTCAGACGGCGGATCGGCGTGGTGTTTCAGGATTTCCGGCTGGTCCAGCATCTATCGACCTTTGACAATATCGCGCTGCCGCTGCGGATTGCAGGAATTCAGGAAAAGGACCTGAAGGGCCCGGTCACCGAAATGCTGGCATGGATCGGTCTCACTGAGCGCGCCGACGCGCGGCCGGCGACACTGTCGGGCGGGGAGCAGCAACGGGTGGCAATTGCCCGTGCGGTTATCGGGCGACCCGAGATGCTGGTGGCGGACGAACCGACGGGCAATGTCGATCCCGACATGGCGCGCCGGTTGTTGCAGCTGTTTGCCGCGCTCAACAGGCTGGGAACAACGGTTGTCGTCGCGACCCACGACATCCATCTGCTGCAAGAGATCGAAGGTGCACAAATGATGCGGCTCGACAAGGGGCGGCTGTCCGACCCCACCGGTTCGCTGAAGCATCCGCCGCGTCCGTTAGT
Source organism: Sphingorhabdus sp. (assembly GCA_040007915.1). GTDB lineage: Bacteria > Pseudomonadota > Alphaproteobacteria > Sphingomonadales > Sphingomonadaceae > Sphingorhabdus_B. The sequence goes on along the minus strand of JBDTUD010000010.1, from coordinate 44,563 downwards.
GTTGAGGAACTAACGATGTTGCTCGATTTCGCCCTGCCCGAACATGACCGAAAGCTGATCCCCGAAGGCCGTATCTCAGGGCCAATGCCGTGGGTGATTGCGATCATGCTGTTCCTGACGTTGCTGGTCGCAGCAGCCGGATTGACATTAGCCGACGCCGCGCGCCAGGGCGGCGATGATTTGGCACAGCAGGTGACGGTGCAGATCATCGAGGCCGATCCGGTCGCCCGTGCCGGGCAGCGTGCGGCAGTCGCCAAAAAGCTGCGCGCGGTTCCCGGCATTGCCGAGGTTAAGGCGGTTCCCGATGCGCAGGTTCGCAACTTGTTGGAGCCATGGCTGGGAACCGGCGTGATCGATGCCGATATCCCGGTGCCAGCACTGGTAGACATACGCTTTGACCGCGTCCCTGACGCGGTGACGCTCAAGAAATTGCAGCAGATTTTGGCACCCATCGCGCCCGTGATCCGTCTTGATTCGCACAGCAGCTGGATGGCACCTTTCTTTGAACTGATGTCGGCTTTGGTCTGGCTTACCGTCGCGATATTGCTGCTGTTGCTGATCGCAACTTCAGCGGTGGTTGTCCTGGCGGTCAGAAGCGCGCTTAATACCCACAGAGAAACCATTCAGATCATGCACATGATGGGCGGCACCGATGTGCAAGCGGCGCGCTTGTTTCAGCGGCGGGTGGCGCTGGATGCGCTGCTCGGTGGCGCAATCGGTTTCGGCGCGGCAGCGCTCGTCATTCTGACGCTGGGCGGTCGCTTTGCTGCTGTCGAGCCCGGTTTGCTCGCCGGTGCATCGCTTCCCTGGTATGGCTGGATCGCACTGGGGCTTATTCCGCTTGCGGTGATGGGGCTTGCCATGCTTATGGCGCGGTGGACGGTGGTTTCGGCGCTTAAGAAAATGTTATGATCAGACGGCTTTTGTCATTTGTGTTGCTTGGCTGGACGCTGGGCTTTGCGTGGTTTGCGCTGCTGTTGCCGCAACCGGCGTCGATGGCGAAAACCGATGTTGTGGTCGTGCTGACCGGCGGCGCACAGCGGATTGACCGGGGCTTGCAAATATTGGAGTCAGGCAAAGCGCGACGCATGTTGATTTCTGGTGTCGACCGCGATGTCAAACCTGCAGAACTTGCCGCCCAATATCACCGGCCAATAAAAGAGTTCGACTGCTGTATCGACCTTGGCTTCCAGTCGGTTGATACCCGTTCCAACGCGCTCGAAACCGCACGGTGGGCCGCCAAGCACAAGGTCAAGACATTGCGTTTGGTCACCCACGATTGGCACATGCGTCGCGCGCGGTTTGAACTGGACCGCGCATTGCCCGCCGGTATCACGGTGACCAGCGACGCCGTTTCGACCAAACCGCCGCTTGGCATATTGTTCACCGAATATAACAAATACTGGCTGCGCGCGGTCGCCGCGCTGCTTGGTATTTAAGGGTGATTTCAGCCCTCCGTTCTGTTTTGTACATGGTGGTTTTCTTTGGCGGGTCGGTGTTTCACGCCGTCACCGCTTTTGTCGGTAGCTTGGTATCGCAGCCCTTGATGGATTGGGCGGTGCGCGGGTGGAGCCGCTACCAATATTTCTGCGTCCGCTGGATATTGGGGGTCAAAGTGCGGGTCGAGGGAGATCTTTCCAACCGTCCGGTACTTTACGCGATCAAGCATGAAAGTATGTTTGAAACCATCGACATGCCGCGTCAGTTCAAACACCCGGCGGTGGTTGCCAAGAAGCAGTTATTCGACATTCCTTTTTGGGGGAAAGCAGCGCTGGCTTACGGGATGATCCCGGTTGACCGCGAGGGTGGCGCGGCGGCGCTGCGCGATATGCTCAACCGATCTCGCGCGTTGCTGGCGGATGGCCGCCCCATCATCATTTTTCCCGAAGGCACCCGCGTCATTCACGGCGAGGCACCGCCGTTGCAATCGGGCTTTGCGGGCCTCTACAAGATGCTGAACGTACCGGTCGTGCCGGTGGCGGTGGACAGCGGCAAGCTGATGCCGCGCAACCATTGGCTCCGCAGGTCGGGCGTGATTACCTATAAGGTCGGCGAGGAAATTCCGGCGGGGCTGCCGAGAGCAGAGGTCGAGGCGAGGGTCCATAAGGCGATGAATGCGCTCAACGGGTGAGGAAAAAGCTGTGAACCGCCCTTGCTGAAACCCGCAGAAAATTGCGCAAGTTCACAGTGAAAACGGGGTATTTCTGGTAGGAAAGTTGCAGGATAATCTACCGGTCAGAACCCGTCACAAACTCCGATGCGCGAACTCTCTGCGTTCCTCTGCGCCTCTGCGCCTCTGCGTGAACCGAAATCGGCACAATCTCGAAAACAACCCAAAACTGCGAGGTCCAAAGATTTCACGCAGAGGCGCAGAGATCCGCAGAGGGGTGTGAAAACCGGAGCGTCGTACCCGCTGAAACCCGCAGTTATGGACCCCGACTTATTCGAAAGGTCACACAAAAGTCTCACCTGAAACGGGGTTCTGGATGTTCGATAAATCCAAAGCTGATTGGTGCCCACTACAGCTATCGGGCGGTCAGCGATGTCAGAGTCGAGGCTGACAGATGAAATCCTACATTACAAGGTAGGAAGTCGTTTTTCCCTGAAGGTCTGTAATGGGTACAAGGGGGACCGAAAGCCGACCGTTGGCCCGCCGTGGCGCGTCAGAGTTTTGCCTTGTAGCATGGCCGCGCCTGACTTATGCCTTTGTGCTTGTTGGGCAAACAGCCGGAAGGATCAGGATGTATATGACTGCAGGACTATCTCGTCGGACAAGTATTGGTACGCTTGCGTTTCTATTTCTTTCGACCACCGCTATTGCGCAGACTCCAGCGCCTACGGTGCGCGCCGAATTTACCGATTCCACGCTCGCAGGTCTGGCACCAACCAAACGAGTCGCGATTACCAGCGTCATCGTATCGTTTCAGGCTTCGGTCGGCGCGAAGAAGGAAGCCGGAAGCGGCATGTTTGCCGACAAGACCGAAAGCACGTCGACCCTTGGCCTGACGGATATCGACGCTGCCATGCAGGATGCGATTGCGGCAGAAGCCTATCGTCATTTGAAGGCCGATCTGATTGCCGCTGGATACGAGATCGTGCCGGAGGCTGAGGTTGCGGCGGACGCTTCATATCGTGAACTCATCAGCAAAGCGGGCTTCGTCAACCACTCCAAATCGGCCAATTTGATGGGCGATGCGATGCTGGTCAGCCCGCCGACATTGACGCCCTATATGCCCTACACAATGGAGGGCAGCAGATTTCAGAATCTGCCATCAAGCTATCTTGGCTGGGGCGCAGGCTGGGGTAAGCCGGCAACGCCGGGGGGCTACAGCCTGATGAACGCCGCGACATTCTGGAAATTGCCGGGGCTGGAATCGCAGATGGCGAAAACGCTTAATGCCAACGTGGTCAAAGCTTTTTTCGTCGTCACGCTGGGGCAGGCAACGGTTGAATCCAGCGCGTCCTCAAATGCTTACAGAACATCTGGCGAAGGCTCCACCACGGTTGTCGCTCAATCGGGATTGCTGCCCGACCAGACGCGGATTTCGTTCCGTTCACCGACCGGCACAGGCAAGTGGCAGAAAGTTTCGCCAAACAAGCCATTGCCCGCCAAGGACGGTGACGTTGTGGTCCATCTGGCCGAGCCGATGCTTGGCAGCAAAGACCTGTTCGCAGTCGATACAAGCGGAAAGCAGCGCGGCATGTGGCTGCATGGGGTTGGTGATTTCAAATTTACGTCCACTGCAACGATCAAGGATGGGCCTGCCTATCAGAGAGAAATCGACGCCATGATCGCGACCGCGACAACATCGATGGTGGCGCTGGTGCGTCGGTAGCAGCCGACTGTCGGAAGTCAGCCCATGGCAGCCTTTCGACGGATTGACAAAATGATCGCTGCTTTTTGGTGTAAGATTCGTTTTAAACAGCGGCCACATTGTCGGCGCATACGGACATTCGGCAATGACAGACCAAACGCCCGCCTTGGTCCATCGTTACGACGCTACACCCCGCTCAATGCTTCCGCCCAAAATCGGGCACATCATCATCCTGCCCCTGTTCGACAATTGACCGCCTGATGTCCCGCGTCCGCGTGAACAAGGCCTCCAGATCGTCGCCTTTGTCGTAGCGGATGGCGCGTTGCAGGGCTGACAAGTCCTCGGAAAATCGCTGGAGCATTTCGAGGACGGCTTCTTTGTTCGACAGGAATACGTCGCGCCACATGACGGGGTCGCTCGCGGCAATACGGGTAAAATCGCGGAAGCCACCGGCGGAATATTTGATGACTTCGCTTTGGGTCACGCCTTCCAGATCATTCGCGGTGCCGACGATGGTGTAGGCAATCAAATGCGGCAGATGGCTGGTGATGGCGAGGACCATGTCGTGATGGCGCGCGTCCATGATTTCGACATCGGCACCCAGCCGCTGCCAGAATGTCCGCAGCCGTTCGACCGCGACTTCGGGAGCGCCTTCCGGTGGCGTCAGGATGCACCAGCGGCCCTTGAACAAGGTGGCGAACCCGGCATCTGGTCCGCTTTTCTCCGTCCCGGCAACCGGATGCGCGGGAATGATCGTCACGCCCGGCAGCACCGCCGCAAGCGCGTCCGCGACGCTTTGTTTGCATGAACCAACGTCGCTGACGATAGCGTCGGTCGGCAAATCCTCGGCAAATTCTTCGGCCACCTGACCCATTGCGCCAACCGGCACGCACAGGATGACCAGATCGGCGTCGGTTACTGCTGCGCCTAAGGTATCGGTGACGTCGTCGCAAATGCCGAGCGTCACTGCGCGGTCCCGGACCTCGGCATCGGCATCATGACCGGTAATCCGCACATCGGGCATCTGGGCCTTGACCGCACGCGCCACCGACGAACCGATAAGACCAAGGCCGATAATAGTGAGGCGCGCGAACGGCAGCATCAGCTATGTGCGCCCAATATCTTGCGGAGCGCAGCCATCACGCCCAGATTTTCTTCCTCGGTGCCGATGGTAATACGCAGACCATGCACGAGACCCTGACCCGGCAACCAGCGGACGATATAGCCCGCATCCATCAAGCCGTTATAGGCAGTCTCGGCGCTGCACTTACCATCAAAAATGATCATCAGGAAATTCGTCCGAGAGGGCACCGCCCGGAGCCCGTGATTGGAAAGCGATGCGATTTCCGCCGCCATCCAGTCACGCCATTGGGCGTTGTGGGCGCGGCTGTGGGCCAGGAATTCGGTATCGGCCAGCGCCGCAATTCCTGCTGCCTGCCCCGCCGCCGTCACATTGAAGGGTGCACGGATGCGGTTCAGCGTCGCGATTAAGTCAGGCTGACCATAGGCCCAACCGATACGTTCGGCGGCAAGCCCGTATATCTTTGAAAATGTCCGGGTGATCAGGACATTGTCATGCTGGCGGGCCAGATCAAAAGCCGCCGGGCCATCGTCTTCCAGATATTCGCCATAAGCTTGGTCGAGCACAAGGATGCAATCCGCCGGTAACGCAGCATGCAGCCGCTTCACTTCGGCGTCGCTGGTATAGGTGCCCGTCGGGTTATTCGGATTGGCCAAGAACACCAATCGCGTTTGCGGTGTCACCAGAGCCAGCAGCGCATCGACGTCGGTACCATAATCGGCATCAGGCGCGATGACGACATTGGCCGCGACCTTGCGCGCGGCGATATCGTAAACCGAAAAGCCGTAGCGGACGTAGATGATATCATCCCCCGGCCCGGCATAGCCCATGGCAATGAGGTTGAGCAGCTCGTCGGAACCTGTCCCGCAGACAATCTGGTCGCTTTCAAGACCATAAGCCGCGCCAAGCGCCTCACGCAACGCGTTGCTGGCCGGGTCGGGATAGCGTGCCAAACTGCTATGGGCGGCGACCATGGCTTGGGTTGCGTTGGGGCTGCACCCCAGCGCATTTTCATTGGCGGACAATTTGATCAGCACACGGCCATCGTCGCCCTTCGCCTTTCCGGGCGTATAGGCGTTGATGGCGTTGATCCAGGGCTTGGCTTCGGGTTTCGTCATGCGCGCCGCCATAGCGGCGGATGCGCCATTCGCCAATAAGCTATTGTTTCACGGCCCCCCGCTGATATGGCGTGCATGATGAGCGACGACACGCGTTTTGGCCTCGACCGGAGGATATGCCTGCTCGGGCCGGTGCGGCTCGACAGCGGAGCTGAATTTGCGCCCGTCGATTTCGCTTATGAAACTTATGGCCAACTCAACGCTGATAAGTCCAACGCCATTCTGATCTGCCATGCGCTGACCGGCGACCAATATGTCGCCTCGAACCATCCGGTTACCGGCAAAGCTGGCTGGTGGACACGGATGGTTGGCGCGGGCAAACCCATCGACCCGGCACGGCACTGCATCATCAGCATCAATGTCATGGGCAGCTGCATGGGGTCATCCGGCCCTGCGAGCATCAATCCAGCAACCAACCACGCTTATGGCATGGACTTCCCAGTCATCACCATCGGCGACATGGTGCGCGCGCAGGCGATCTTGCTCGAATATCTGGGCATACAAACATTGGCCGCAGTGGTCGGCGGGTCGATGGGGGGAATGCAGGCGCTGGCTTGGGCGTCGCTATTCCCCGACCGCGTCCGCTCTGCCGTGGTAATTGCCTCAACCGCCCGCCACTCGGCACAGAATATCGCGTTTCACGAAGTCGGTCGGCAGGCAATTATGGCCGATCCGCGCTGGAACAATGGCGCTTATTATGGCCGTGAAGCGCCTGCATCAGGTTTGGCTGTCGCGCGTATGGCTGCGCATATCACCTATTTATCAGAGGCGGGGCTGACCGAGAAGTTCGGGAGGCGGTTGCAAGACCGTGCAGCCAAAAGCTTCGGTTTCGATGCCGATTTTCAGGTCGAGAGCTATCTTCGCTATCAGGGCCTCAGCTTTGTCGACCGGTTCGATGCCAATAGCTATCTCTACATCACCCGCGCCATGGACTATTTCGATCTGGCCGAGGCGCATGACGGTGTGCTTGCCAAGGCCTTCGCCGGAACCCGCGCCCGTTTTTGCCTGATCAGTTTTGACAGCGACTGGCTGTATCCAACCGCTGAATCGCGTCGCATCGTGCATGCGCTTAACGCGGCCGGTGCCGCCGCCAGCTTTGTCGAACTGTCCAGCCCCTTTGGTCATGACAGCTTCTTGTTGGACGCGCCCGAAATGAACCGCATTGTCGACGGATTCCTGCGCGCCGGAGACAGCAAATGACCCATCCCGATACGCCTTTGCGACCCGACCTCGCTATTATCGCGCGCAATGTCCGAGAAGGCGCGCGTGTGCTTGATGTCGGCTGTGGCGACGGGCAGCTGATGGCGGCGTTGCGCGATCACAAATCGGTCGATGCGCGCGGGCTGGAGATTAATCCGGTCAATGTCGCAACCGCCGTATCGCGCGGACTTTCGGTGGTGCAGGGCGATGCGGATACCGATCTGGCGGATTACCCTGATAATAGTTTCGATTATGCCATCCTCAGCCAGACATTGCAGACCACCCGACGGCCTGATCTGGTGCTCGACCATCTGCTGCGCATAGGGCAGCAGGCGTTCGTGTCCTTTCCCAATTTTGCGCAGTGGCGCATTCGTTTTGCGCATATGTTTGGCGGACGGATGCCCGTAACCCCCCAATTACCGCACCGCTGGTACGACACACCCAATATCCATCACGTCACCATCGACGATTTTCGCAGCTATTTGAAAGACAGAAAATTGGTAGTCGAGGGGCAATGGTTCCTGTCGAATAACAAACCGCGAAAAGCAGGATGGGCCAATTTGATGGCCGAGCATGCGGTGTTTTTGCTGCGGCGCTAGAGCGTGATGCGAATAAGTGGGAACCGGTTATTCGCTTAAAATCACGCGACCACAAATAGATACAGAGCATGATGCGATTCAAATAAACCGCATCTTGCTCTAGCTGGCGACTGCCCGCGCGATTGCCCGGATCGCATCGGGCCCTGCGACAAACGCCATATGCGAACAGCCAAGTTCGATCTGCTCGTCGGATTCGTGCGGCAGACCGCATGCCGCAGAAGGTGCCACAACGCCATCACCCGCTGACCAGAATGCGCAAGTCGGTACCGGCGGCTTTTCGGCGAGCGTTACTGCAACCGGTGGCGCATCGACGCGGTGGCCAGCAACGAATTCATATAGCCGCCAGGCATTGTTAGCGCGCGGATCGCCTGAAAACGGGCTGCCCAATGTCACCACTTTGGCAACCCGGTGCGGCGCATGTTTGGCATATTCGCGCGCGACAACGCCGCCAAGGCTCCAGCCTACCAAAATCACCGGCGTATCAATCGCAAGCTTTTCCAGCTGCGCATCGATCCGTTCAAAAATATCGGCCTTTATCCCGCGATTGCGACCCAAGCCCCATCCGTGGGTAACAAAACCGGCAGCGTCCAACGAACGCCGCAGCCGGGTGGTTGTGTGGTCCGAGGCCATGAAGCCCGGCAACACCATCACGTGCCGACCTGAACCGTTGACCGGCAACGACACCGCGCCAGCAAATGTCGCAGCGCTGCGCATATAGGCAAAGGAAAGCGATTCGCGCGCGAGCAGCCTTAGCGGCGGCGCAATGCGCGGTTTCTTGCTGTTCTGCCAATCAGCCAGCGGTAAGGGAAAAGCCCAAGCCATTCCCCCAATATAGACACCAACGACATTTATGAAAGATTTATGACGGATGTTGTCGTAAAAAATTCATGGGGCCGTAGTTGAGGTATCCGGTTCCACTTCTGCACCAGCGGGAGCCACCGGTGTTGTCAAAACCGGCGCGGGAGCGGGAGCAGGCGCAATGATCGCGCTACGTTCCAACAGGTCGAGCGCCTTACGTGCCTGATTATACCGCCGGGCCTTTGCCAGCCAGCCTTGTGCAACAGACACACCCGGCATCCGCGACACTTCGGCGATTGCGCCGCCGATATTGCCTGATTCAACCAGGGTATGCGCGCGGAGCAACCGCTGTGTCGGTGCTGGCGACGGCGCGCCATCCTTGCGTAGTACAAACAAATCTGAAAACTCGCGGCTGACGGTCGCCCACACACCGGCATCGCGGTCGCCGGTAAGCAACGCGTTATCCAGTGCCTGCAATTCTGCCTGAAGTATTTCGATCGTTACAGGTGCTTGTGACGCCGCCAGGATCGTTGTGACCGCTTGCGGCTGGCTTGCCCCAAAGCGCAGTCGCAACTGGTCAGCCAAATAGCCCAAGGGTGCGCCGCTATCGATGGCCCGCCGCGCCGCAAAGGCAACCAGCAACCCTTCAGCCCGCGCCGCATTACCCGAGGCGGCGGCGGCATCGGCATTGATCTGGGTCAGCCGGTTTTCAATACTGGTGACGGTATCATCGGGCGGCGGAACGGCAGAAAATGGCGGCTTCTGGGCTATCGCCGTTTTCGGTAAAGGTGAAGCTTCGGACGTAAAATTACCATCCCAATAGCCGAGCCGGTTTGCCAGCCAGCCGGTACCAACCACCCCGCCGACAAAGGCAATCAGCAGCAGAATAAGGATATGCTTGAACTTCATACCACCACGCGGCGGTGGGGCCGCCATTGCATAATCGTTCATCTGATCCCCTTTTCGTTGTGTTGTAGTTAGGGGTCGCTAGCGCTTTTTGTAAAGCAACTTTGCACCTGCGACAAGAGTGCAGCGTCGTTGGGTGTGGGCGCGGTGATACGTTCGCGCCATCCCGAACCGGCGCTTTCGGCAATGGCAGATGACAGCGCTGCGACTGTTATATTCGCACGATCAAGGGCTTGTATTTCGCAGAAACTGGTAAAATATTTGGCTGCACGGGCCGAGTGGAGCAGAATGACGTCGCTCGCAGTTACCGTGGCGGCGAAATCTGCAGGGGTGGCCAATGCGACGCTTCGGTATACGATGCGCGTATCGATCATGACGCCTTCGGGCAACGACAATGCCATGCGATCCTCGCCCGCCAGCCAGAGCAAACGGCGATGTCCCCCGGCATCAGCCACAGCCAGTAACGCATCAACTCCCGCGTCGCCGGTAATAGCAACCACCAGATTAAGCTGTTCCGCCGCCCGTTTCGTTGCCGAACCAACGGCGTAAACCGGCAGGCCACGCAAGCGGTCAAGCCCCGCCCCCGCTTGCCGAACCGCATTGCCGCTGGTCAGTAGCAAGGCATCATAAGCATTTGGCGTCGGCACTTCCCAGGCCACCGGACGCACTTCGAACAAAGGCATGATGACGGCCTCATGATCCAACGCCCGGACGCGTGCAGCGGTGGCATCAGCACCGGGTTGCGGGCGTATGACGAGCAGTTTCACGGCTCGAACAGCGCCTTGAGCCTGGCGCTTGCCCCACCCAACAGATCCGATGCAAGTCTTGTCGGCGCGACGGTATCGCCGATAGCAAAGTGGCTTTCGCCGGTCTGCATTTCGGTACCATCGTCGGTGAAAATCTGGCCAACAAGGTGGATGTCGTCGCCCTTCACCAGCGCCAGCGCCGCAACCGGTGAATGGCAATTACCACCCAGCGCCTCCAGGAAATGCCGCTCTGCCCACACCGCAGCCGATGTCGGTGCATGGTTCACGGCCTCTAGCAACGGCACAAGGTCGATCCGCGCCGCCAGCCGGTCAATGCCGACGGCGCCCTGCGATGCGGCGGGGAGCAGTTGATCAACCGATATGGCACTGCCCACATCATCCATGCCCAAACGCGCCAAACCCGCCGCCGCCAACAAAGTGGCATCGGCTTCCCCCGCTTGGATACGTGCCAGCCGCGTCGCGACATTGCCACGCAAGGGCACGATCTGCAGGTCAGGCCTTAGCCGCAGCAACTGCGCCGCACGGCGCGGACTTGACGTACCGACACGTGCATTTTCGGGCAGCGCCTCAATTGACCTGGCACCGATCAACCGGTCCCGCACATCGGCGCGCGGAAGCATCGCGGATACATGAAAAATATCGGGCCGGACGGTTTCGACATCCTTCATCGAATGCACCGCGATGTCGATCTGGTCATCGACCAGCGCGCGTTCCAGTTCTTTGGTCCACAACGCCTTGCCGCCGATTTCGGCGAGTGGCCGGTCCTGTATCTTGTCCCCACTGGAGAGCATCGGGACAAGGATGACGGCGTCTTCAAAAAGGCCATGCGCTATACGGATGGCCGCCGCCACCAGCTCGGCCTGTACCATGGCAAGCGGGGAACGGCGGGTGCCAATGCGCAAAGGCCGGGCGGGCGAGAAGTCAAAAGCGGTCATCCGGCTTGTCCATAGCGGGGGGCATGCTTATGGGGAAGTGCAATGGCAATCATCCTTGGCCTTGAATCGAGCTGCGACGAAACGGCGGCGGCAATCGTCGGCTCCGACCGGACGATCCTTGCCCATGCACTTGCCGGGCAAGAGGACCATCACCGCGCTTTTGGCGGCGTTGTGCCAGAGATTGCGGCGCGCGCGCATGCCGAATTGATGACGCCTTTGGTGCAAACGGCGCTCACCGATGCGGGGATGACTTTGGCGGATGTCGACGCGATTGCAGCCACCGCCGGACCGGGGCTTATCGGCGGCGTGATGGTCGGGCTGGTGACGGCCAAGGCATTGGCGATGGCAGCGGACAAGCCATTGATTGCGGTAAATCATCTCGAAGGCCACGCATTATCGCCGCGTCTGGTCGATCCACATCTGGATTTCCCTTATTTGCTGCTGCTCGTGTCGGGCGGACATTGTCAGTTGCTGCGGGTCCGCGGGGTCGGACAATATGACCGGCTGGCGACAACCATCGACGATGCGGTGGGTGAGGCTTTCGACAAAACCGCCAAGATATTGGGCCTGGGTTTTCCAGGTGGTCCGGCAGTGGAGAAGGCCGCCGCGCTTGGTAACGCAAATCTGGTGCCCTTGCCCCGCCCGCTTAAAGGGGCGGACGAACCCCATTTCTCGTTTGCAGGACTCAAAAGCGCCGTAGTCCGCGCCCATGAAACCGGACAATATAGGATAGAAGACATCGCTGCATCATTCCAGCAGGCGGTCGTGGATTGCCTTGCCGACCGGCTGTCATATTCACTCAACCGCATTGATCCGCTGGCCGCTTTGGTGGTTGCGGGCGGGGTTGCTGCCAATGGTGCCATCCGGACCAAGCTGGCCGAAATAGCCGATGTCCACAATATGCGCTTTGTTGCGCCGCCTTTATGGTTGTGCACTGACAACGGCGCGATGATCGCATGGGCAGGAGTAGAGCGTTTTGCTGCCGGTCTAACCGACGGTCTCGATTTTGTCGCAAGACCGCGTTGGCCGTTGGACCCGCATGCTGCCCCGGCGCGCGGAGCAGGAGTGAAGGCATGACTAACTTACAATATCCCGTTGGCATAATCGGCGGCGGTGCCTGGGGCACGGCTCTGGCGGCGGTAATGGCGCAGATTCATCCCCAAGTCTTGCTCTGGGCGCGAGAGAATGAAGTCGTGGCATCAATCAACGAGGCCCACGAAAATAGCGCCTTTCTTCCCGGCCTTGCTTTGTCGCCAAATATCCGCGCATCGGGCGATCTTGCCGAAATGGCCAGTTGCGGTGCGCTGCTCATTGTAACGCCAGCCCAGCATGTGCGCGCGACATTGGCGGCGCTGCCTGCAACCAACGCGCCTTTGCTGCTCTGCGCCAAGGGCATCGAGGCCGACACCCAGATGCTGGTGTCCGACATCGCCGCACAGATTCGGCCGCATAATCCGCTGGCGGTCTTGTCAGGCCCAACTTTTGCGCATGAAGTAGCGGCAGGAAAACCAACCGCGATCACGCTTGCCACCGGTGATCAGGCGTTAGGGACGAGTTTGATCCAGCTGATCGCGGCACCGCATTTCCGGCCTTATTGGAGCGATGATGTGGTGGGTGCCGAAATCGGGGGCGCGGTCAAAAATGTGCTCGCGATTGGCTGCGGTGTTGTCGATGGCGCGGAGCTTGGTCTCAACGCGCGGGCGGCGTTGATTGCACGGGGCTTTGCCGAAATGCAGCGCTATGGCCTGGCGCGCGGATCGCGGGCTGAAACGCTTTCCGGACTCTCCGGACTTGGCGATCTGGTACTGACCTGCAGTTCGGAAAGTTCGCGCAATTTCTCGTTGGGCCGTGGGCTGGGGCAAGGTCGTCCCGCTGCCGAATTGCTGGCAGACCGGCGCAGCGTGGCTGAAGGGGCGTTTACCGCGCCGGTGTTGCTCCAATCAGCACAAAAACTTGGCGTCGATATGCCAATCGTTTCCGCAGTGTGCGCGTTGCTCGACGGCAGCTTTACCGTCGCCGAAGTGGTGCAAGCATTGCTGGCCCGCCCCTTGAAAGCCGAAAGCTGGTAAGCCGGAAATATTTGCGCTAGCGTCGATCAACAGGGGTATAAGATTGACGGCTGCCAGAACCGACGAAGACGATATTGCGGCCCTCGCAAGGGGTGGGCGTACCAATGTCATGGGGTTTGTGTTGCGTTTGGCGGCGCGCATCCCGTTCCTGTTTATCGCAGGACGGCTGTACGGGCCGGAGACGCTGGGGCGTTTTGCTTACGCCATCCTGATCGTCGAATTTGTCGCCCAGTTGGCTACCTTGGGCCTGCGCCGGGGGCTTGCAGAATTATTGTCGCGCGATGACAGACCGCATGCGCATATGGTTGCGGATGGTTTGCTGGTGGGGATGCTGGCATCGGCTTTAGGTGCGGCATTGCTGATTGCCCTGCCGCAATTGATGTTCCCGAACAGCGCGATCCACGGCCTCGACCGGTTCCTGCCGCTGATGATATTCGCTATTGTTGCAACCGATATCGCACTGGCCGCCTTGGCTTACCGCTTTGACATCGTTTCAACGGTGCGTGCCCGGGCGATTGTCGAGCCCTGGACAATCAGCATCGCGGCGGGTGCGCTTTATTTTTACTCGGCGCGCGACGGGTTGATATTGGCCTATGTGACATCGCTGGTCGCAGCATTACTGACTGCGCTTTGGCCGTTGTGGCGCAGCTACGGCCTGCCATGGGGATGGAAACCCGATGGCACGGCCCTGATCGCGCTCACCAGACGCAATCTACCACTCGCCGCTGCTGACGCTGCAGAATGGGGAAGCAGACGGCTTGATCTGGCCATTTTAGGGCTGTTTGCCTCGCCGGCGGTGGTCGGGATTTATTATGTGGCACAGCAAGTTGCGAGCCTGCCGCAAAAGTTGAAAACCAGTTTCGATCCCATATTGGGGCCGGTGATTACGCGTAATCTGCAATGCAAGAATTACGGTGAAATCGCGCACCAGGTAGGCCAGGTCGGCTTCTGGATCATTGCCGCGCAGGCGGGTATCGCACTGGCACTGGGTATTCCGGGAGAAGCCGTCATGGGCCTGATTGGCCCGGAATTTGTCGGCGGCACCGGCGCGCTCGCCTTTTTGTTAGCCGCAGAAGTGGCGGCCGCCACCGCCGTTGTCAGCGAATCGGCATTGGTTTACATCGCGCGCCACCGCAATTTCCTGATCTCGCTTGGTATGCTGGCGGTGCAAGCGTTGCTAAGCATCGCCTTGATCGAGTTGGTCGAGACCCTGCCGGTAAAACCGGAATTACGCGGGCTATATCAGGCCGCAGCGGTAGCTTGCGGGTTGATGCTGGCGCTCGGCATCGGGTCCGTTATCAAGGGGAAGTTGCTCAGCCGGTTGCTGTCCCAGCGTTTAAGCATCTGGCGCAGTGCATTGATATGGGCGGTGCTTGCCGCCGCCATGCTTGGCGTCGTTATTGTCAGCCTGCCCGCCCGCTTCGAGTGGGTGGAACTCGCCATCGGCATTCCTGCGATCCTGGGCCTTTATGGCTGGATCATCTGGACCAAGGGATTTGGCCCGGAGGACCGTATATTGTTCCGCAAATCCAGGGGTTAACCTAACCGCGCCTTCACCAAAGCTGCAATATCCGCTTCGGGCCGCGCGCCATAATGTGAGATGACCTCGGCCGCGCAAACCGCACCCATTGTCAGGCATTCCGCCATCGGCCGACCTTGCGCAAGACCGGCAAACACACCAGCCGCGAACAGATCACCCGCTCCGGTTGTATCGACCAGTCTGGCCACCGGTTCGGCGGGAACTTCTGTGCGCACGCCGTCCTGCACCGCGATTGCCCCATGCTCGCTCCGCGTGCAGACCAATAAAGGTACTTTGGCAGCCATGGCGGCGACCGAAGCCTCGAAATCGTCGCTGCCGTGGAGGGCGCAAATCTCGACCTCATTGGCAAATAATATGTCGATCCGGCCTGCGTCCATTTCGGCAAGGAAATCCGGTCCATGGCGCGAAATGACAAAGGCGTCGGACAAGGTCAGCGCAACCTTGCGCCCCGCCGCGCGCGCCACATCAATCGCCGTGCGCATTGCCGCGCGCGGTTCTTCGGGGTCCCACAAATAGCCTTCCAGGTACAGGATCGCCGCACTCTCGATCAGTTCCCTGTCGATCAGCTTGGCCGCAAGAAATTGCGATGCGCCCAAAAATGTGTTCATCGTCCGTTGTGCGTCGGGTGTCACCAGGATCAAACAACGTGCGGTTGGCGGCTGGCCGGGGCGTGCGGGGATATCGTAATCGATACCGCCGGCCCGGATATCATGCGCGAACACAGCGCCCAATTGGTCGTCGGCAACCTGCCCGATAAACGCCGTTTTGTGACCAAGCCGCGCCAAACCGGCCAATGTGTTGGCCGCCGACCCGCCGCTGATCTCGCGCGCAGGACCCATCGCATCGTACAATGCCTGCGCACGCTCAGCATCAATCAGCGTCATCCCGCCTTTGGTTAGACCTTCTGCCTCGATAAAGGCATCTCCAGTTTCGGCGATCACATCGACAATGGCGTTACCTATAGCAAGAACGTCGTAGCGGGCGTCGGTCATTTTGGTTCCCTATAAATGGTTTCGCGCGCCCTAGGCGGCTTCAGCTTTGGCAGCAAGCCAATTGACCGCAGCATCGTCCTAGCTAGGATGGCCGCCATGATCCGCGCGCTTCTCCTGTCTTTTCAAAGCCTGGCCGACCGGCGCGTGGCGATGTTGCTGGTCAAAGTGATGCTGCTGACCCTGCTGGTGTTTGGCTTGCTGGGCATCGGGCTTTGGTATGCGCTGGATGCGGCGATTTCCTATCTGGGTTGGCGCGATGGTGGCGCGCTGTCGGCGTTGGCTTCTGTCGCGTTGCTGTTGTTGTCCGGCGTGTTGCTGTTCCGGGTGATTGCGGTCGCAATTACCTGGATATTTGCCGATGACATTATCGACGCGGTGGAGGACCGGCACTACCCGGCGCATGCCGAGTTGGGCACCCGACCGGGGCTGGCTCAAGCTGTGGGGATGGCGCTGCGTTCGGCGGCGCGGGTGATTGGTTATAACCTGCTCGCCTTGCCGGTATATGTCGTGCTGCTGGTTACGGGCGTCGGCACCGCAATCGCTTTTTTGTTGGTCAATGCCCTGCTGCTCGGCCGCGATTTGGAGGATATGCTGATCGCCCGTCATGGCGAGGCGCATGGTTCGATTGCCAAGCTGCCGCGGCTACTGCTCGGCCTGATGGCGACTGCTGCGATGCTGGTGCCATTTGTGAATTTGGTTGTACCAGTTATAGCGACGGCGATGGCGGTGCATATGGTACATAGCAATGCGAAGGCTTTGGGATGAAATTTGCGGGACTGGCCTTGTTGTCACTCACCTTGGCATCATGTGCGGATAATATTATTCCACCGGCCAAACCGGCAGCGCCACGCGAAAGGCCTGCTGCCGCAATCCCTGCCCGTCCTGCGATCGACAAACGCGGGCTGGAGGCGGTGATGGGTAAAGATGCCACCGCGCTCAAACGCCTGTTCGGCGAACCACGGCTTGATGTGGTGGAAGTCAATGGCCGCAAGCTGCAATTTGTCGGCAAGGCATGCGTGCTCGACACCTATCTTTATACCGACAGGAAAGGCGGCGTGGAAATTGTCACTTATGTCGATGCGCGGCGCAGTGACGGGGCCGAGGTTGACCGCGCGTCTTGTGTGGATGCGTTGCAACGGCGGTAGAGTATCCGCGATGTGATTAAATGAATTTTTCATTCGTCATTCCCGCGCAGGCGGGAATCCAACCCCTGAGCTACCGTTGCCCCAGCACCGTTGCTGGCAAACGAGAGAACAGGAGATGGATTCCCGCCTGCGCGGGAATGACGATAGTTTTTAATTATCAGTCAGTTGCCATCTGAATCTCAACACCACCTAATGTCCATTCCTGACTTACGTCCTTATCGTCCTCAGCGATTTCCCTGGCAAACCGTTCCTTTTTCAACCGGTTTTGGTCCAGTCGTCCCAATGCCCAAACTGCCGCGCCTCTGACCACCGGCGCGGGATCATCTAACAGGGCGGTGACCTCTGAAACCAGTTCAATGTCCCCGCTATTGCCCGCCGCGATCAACACATTGCGCACAAAGCGGTCACGACCGGTGCGCTTTACCGGCGATCCCGCGAACAATGCCCGGAACGCTGCGTCGTCAAGCGTCAGCAGATCGGCGATCCTGGGTGCAACCAGTTCGGCACGCGGCAGGAACGCTTTGTTCGCCGCCGCACTTTGCGCAAATTTGTTCCACGGGCACACGCTCAGGCAGTCATCACAGCCATAGATATGGTTGCCGATGCCGGGACGCAGTTCGTGCGGGATCGGGCCTTTATGCTCTATCGTCAGGTACGAAATGCACCGCCGCGCATCGACGCGGTACGGCGCGGGGAAGGCGTTGGTCGGGCAGATATCCTGACAGGCGCGGCATGACCCGCAGCGATCAGCAGCCGGTGCATCCGGGACCAGCGCAGCGGTGGTATAAATCGCCCCCAGAAACAGCCAATTGCCATGTTCTTTGCTCACCACATTGCTGTGCTTGCCCTGCCAGCCAATGCCCGAGGCCTCGGCCAGCGCCTTTTCCATTACCGGAGCGGTATCGACAAAGACCTTCACGCCAACGCCCGCTTCATGCGCCAGCCAGCCAGCCAGCCGCTTGAGCGCCCCCTTCACCACATCATGATAGTCCCTGCCCCGCGCATAGACCGACACGCGGGCACGGTCAGGATGGGTTGCGAGCGCCATCGGGTCATCGCCGGGCGCGTAGCTCATGCCCAGCATGATCACCGACTTGACCTCGGGCCACAACGCATCGGGGCGGGCGCGTTCACCCGCGCGCGCCTCCATCCACAGCATGTCACCGTGACAGCCGTCCGCAAGCCACGCCTGCAGCCGCTCGCCCGCCGCGGGAGCCAGTGCGGCAGGAGCAATGCCAACGGCGGCAAAACCCTCTGCCTGCGCCCGCTCCTTCAGCGCGTTAACCAAATTTGTCTTGTGTCTCTTCACGCGCATTCCCTATGCGCGCTTTATGCGCAATTGGGGCAATCTCACAACATGAATGCAATCGAGGCACATGGTCTTGTCAAGCAGTTCGATGGCTTTCGTGCGGTCGACGGCGTCGATCTCGCGGTACCCGAGGGCAGTATCTATGGTATCTTGGGGCCGAACGGTGCCGGCAAAACCACTATGCTGCGCGTTTTGCTCGGCATTATCGACCCCGACGAAGGCACCCGAACATTGCTCGGGTCGGACCGGCCAATCTCGCAATCCCGCAATGTCGGCTATCTGCCAGAAGAGCGCGGACTGTATCAATCGATGCGGGCGGTTGATACAATCGCTTTCATGGGTGCACTGCGCGGGCTTTCACTGAAGGAAGCTGCAACAAGAGGTCGCGTCCTGCTCGAACAGGCGGGGCTTGATTATGCCGCCGACCGGCAAATCCGGCAGCTCTCCAAAGGCATGGCGCAGACGGTGCAGCTGCTGGGTACGATCGTCCACGAACCGAAACTGATCGTGCTCGACGAGCCGTTTTCCGGGCTTGACGCGCTTAATCAGGCCAAGCTCGAACGGATGATCCGCGATCAGGCGGCGAAGGGTGTCACGATCATCTTCTCGACCCATGTCATCGCCCATGCCGAACGATTGTGCGAACGCATTGCAATCATAGCCAAGGGCAAGATCAGCTTTGACGGACTGGTCTCGACCGCACGCGACCGGTTGCGCCCCCAGGTGCATCTGGAAACCGAGAATATGGACGGCCCCTGGCGCTCGGCGTTACCCGCCGACTGCAAGGCCGAGGGAAATTGGTGGCATTTCACGCTTCCGGAAACCGGCGTCGAACCCTTGTTGAAAGCCTTGGTCGAAGGCAAAGCGGGCGTGCGCTCGCTTTCAATCGAACGCCCGGGATTGCACGATGCGTTCGTCGCCATTGCCGGAGAATCGGTCGCCGCCGAGATGGATAAACCGGTTGCAGGAGAGCTGCTGTGAAAGAGATCATCCGCGCGGCTTATGTTATCGCCCGCCGCGACTTTACCGCGATAATCTATTCCAAAGCGTTCATCTTCTTCCTGCTGGGGCCATTTTTCCCGGTTCTTATCGCAGTGGCAGCAGGCAGTCTTGGGGGACAAATCGCCAAAGAGGCTGATCGACCGGTTATCGGACTGGTGTTGGTGCAGAGCGAATCCAATCGGTTATTGGCGGCCCGCGATTTGCTGTCGGAAACGATGGGCAAAACCTATTTCACGGAAATAAAAATCGTGGGCAATCCGGCCAGCCAAGGTGCCCGGGATCCAAAAGACTATCTTAAAAAGAAAGAAGACAATCTGAGCGTTGTCGTAACCGGTTCGCTTGAGCATCCGGTTGTTACGGGGACAAGGCAAGCGGTCAACCAAGAAAAGGCAAAGATCGAACTTTTGGCCGGTCATGCGCTGAACCCGGGCGCGATAAAGCTCCCTAAAATCAATACCGATATCGTGGGCGAAACTGCCAATAATGACAAGCAGTTGCGGATAATGACAGGACAGGTGGGCCAGATATTGATCTTCTTCCTCACCATGCTGCTCGCCGGTATGGTGCTGTCCAATCTGGTGGAAGAGAAATCCAACAAGATTATCGAGATACTGGCCGCATCAATCCCCATGGATTCTGTATTTCTGGGCAAGCTGTTTGCGATGCTCGGAATGGCGTTACTAGGGATCCTAGTGTGGTCCAGCGTCGGCGTTGCTGCCATCCAGATCTGGGGGGGCGGGCTCCCCAGCTATCCCACGCCCGCTGTCGGCTGGCCGATCTTCATTGGGCTTGGTTTTGTGTATTTCATCCTCGCCTATCTCATGCTGGGCGCGCTGTTTTTGGGGATAGGAGCGATGGCGGCGACGGTGCGCGAGGTCCAGACAATCTCAATGCCAGTGACTATGGCGCAACTCATCAACTTCTTCTTCGCATCTTACAGCCTGACCAAAATTGGCCAGCCGATCGAACAATTTGCCTGCATTTTCCCGTTCAGCTCGCCATTCGCCATGATCGGACGGGCAGCGCAAGAGCCGACGCTTTGGCATCACGGCGTTGCCATTGTCGGGCAGATCGCGTTTGCCATCTTGCTGCTGCGATTGGGTGTGATGTTGTTCAAACGCAATGTGATGAAGTCGGGAAGTGCTGGAAAAGTCAAAAGCGACAGGCGCAAACTGTTCGGGCTGATTCCAATGCCGGGCTGAAGACGTTTTTCTTCCGATAAGTTGCGTATGAACGGGATTGACATATTTGTAAGTAGTGCCAATCTTGGCGAGAGGAGAGTGGAGATGGCCACTGCGCCGGTGATTGAAACCACGGATATGCCGTGGGCTGTACACGCAGCGCCGCATGAATGGGATGTATCGCGACCCGAAATTTATGCCGAAAACCGGTGGCAGCCGATCTTCAAGGAAATGCGCGAACAAGCGCCGATCAACAAGATTACCGACTCCGATTTTGGTGCATATTGGAATGTCACCACTCTAAAACCGATCCAGCATGTCGAGGCGCTTCCCGACATCTATTCCTCGTCATTCGAACATGGCGGCATCACCATTGTGTCGGACGAAGATGCCAATGTTCCGGAAGAAGAGCGGGTCGTGATGCCGATGTTCATCGCGATGGACCAGCCTAAGCATACCGAAGAACGCCGTGTTGTTGCCCCCGCTTTCACGCCGGGCGAAATGCTGCGGATGACCGGGGATATCCGGGCGCGCACCGCCGAGCTGCTCGACAGTCTGCCGGTCGGCAAAACCTTCGACTGGGTGGACACGGTGTCGATCGAACTGACCACACAAATGCTTGCCGCCATCTTTGATTTCCCTTGGAAAGACCGTCGCTTGCTGACCGAATGGTCCGACTGGGCGGGCGATGTCGAGCTGTTCCGTACCCAGGAGACGCGTCAGGCGCGACTGGCAAAAATGTACGAGATGGGTGCCTATTTTCAACGCCTTTGGGACGAACGCAAGGAGCAAGGCGCGGCGCCCGACCTGATCAGCCGCATGATCCATTCGCCGATGAAGAACATGACCCAGTGGGAATATATGGGTAACCTGATCCTGTTGATTGTCGGCGGCAATGACACCACGCGCAATTCCATGTCGGGCTACGCCTACGGCCTCGACCAGTTCCCCGACGAACGCGAGAAGCTGGAGAAAAATCCGGAGCTGATTACCAACGCGGTTTCGGAAATCATTCGCTGGCAGACCCCGCTCGCGCATATGCGGCGCACCGCCTTGCAGGATCAGGACCTGTTCGGCGCGCCGGTCAAGGCGGGGGACAAGATTGCGCTGTGGTATATTTCGGCCAACCGCGACGAGAGCGTGTTCGAAAACCCCGACAAGCTGAGCGTCGACCGCGAAAATGCACGGCGGCATTTGTCCTTCGGCTATGGTATCCACCGCTGCGTCGGCGCGCGTCTGGCCGAACTGCAAATCCGCATATTGCTGGAGGAAATGGCGGCGAGACGCTTGCGGGTCAATGTCGTGGAGGCTCCGGAACGCGTGTCGGCCTGTTTCGTGCACGGATACCGGAAAATGATGGTTGAATTGTCGCGTTACTGAAACCGTTTCGGGCGGGGGCGCATTTGGGTCTGGGAATTAAAAATAAAGGATGACGATATGCTCGTTTCCAAACGCCAGTTTCTGAAATTTTCGGGCGTCGCCGCTGTCGCGTTTACCTTCGGCTGCAGTAAAAATGCGTCAGCCGGGAACGGATTTACATTCACCAAAACTGATGCAGAATGGCGCAAAGCATTGTCGCCTGGCGCTTATGATGTACTTCGCCGCGAAAAGACCGAAACCCGCTATAGCAGTCGCCTCAACACCGAAAAGCGCATCGGGACCTATAGCTGTGTGGGCTGTGGTCAGGCGCTTTTCTTGTCCAAAACCAAATTTGAAAGCAACACCGGCTGGCCGAGCTTTTACCAGCCTTTGGCAAAATCGGTGGCCACCAGCACCGACTATAATATCGGTGTACCGCGCACCGAGGTCCACTGCGCGCGCTGTGGCGGGCATTTGGGCCATGTGTTCGATGACGGCCCAAAACCTACGGGCAAACGTTATTGCATGAATGGCGTCGCCATGAATTTTTCGCCCGCCTGACCGGTCCGCCGCTTAGTCCGGCTTTTTTTCGGCTACGCCCGTGAAATCCAGGTCTTTGCTTTCGGCAGGTTTTTGCTTCTTGTCGGCATTCTCGATGATCGAGAGAATGGCACCACCCCGGCCATCTTGTGTCGCATAATCGCGCGCTGAATAGCCCGCGCGGTTGTCTTTTTTGTCGGGGTTGGCACCCGCTTTCAGCAAGGCCCGGACCGGTTCGGGGCTGCGCAACTGCACAGCCAAAATCAGCGCAGTTTCACCCGAGCGATTGGTCGCATCAACCTGCGCCTTGTGCGTGATCAGCCATTCGATACCATCAACGAACCCAAGCTGGGTCGCAAGCATGAGCGGAGTCGTGCCTTTCTTGTCGGCGAGATTGGGATTTGCGCCCTTTTGCAGCAGGAACCCAAGCCACGCCGAATCGCGGCGTTCGATAACGATATGCAGCGCGGTCTGGCCGTTGGAACCATCGCGCGTGTTGATGATAACCGAGCCCGGTTCGCTCAGGAACTTTTCCACCTCGTCGCCCTTGCGGTCCTTTACCGCTTTCAGGAAATTATAGCTGTCCGAGAACTGGGCCTGAGCCGCTGGCGCGATTAACCCGAGCGCGACCGGCAACGCCCCTATAAGCGCCGCAGCCGTTAATATGATTTTCGTTTGCAAAGAACTACGCCCCATAAATCAACCTTTAAGCCAACTCTGCTTGATATTGTGCCTTTAGCAGACCATGTCTGCCGCTGCCATGAACAAAAATATGTCAATGTCTCTCGCCTTCATTCTTACGCTTGCAGCCTGTAACAAGGTGCCGAGCCAAGCGCCTTTGTCTTCGGCACCACTGGCTGGTGCCGCGATTGGGGGTGACTTCACGCTGACCGACCAAAACGGCAAAAAGCGTAGCTATGTCGAGTTTGATGGCCAATATCGCATCGTCTATTTCGGTTACACCAATTGCCCGGATATCTGTACGCCGGACGTGCAGAATTTGATGGCGGGACTGAAGGCTTTTGAGAAAACCGCGCCTGAGCTGGCCAAAAAGATCCAGCCGATTTTCATTACCGTCGATCCGAAGCGCGACACGCCAGAGATATTGAAGCAATTCACCAGCGCTTTTCATCCGCGCCTCATCGGCCTGACCGGAACCGAAACCGAAATCACCGATGCCGCCAAAAAATTCGCGGTTTATTATGACCGCGTCGAAGGATCGCAGCCCGACGCCTATGTGATGAGCCACAGCCAGGCGCCCTATCTGATGGGTCCGGATGGCAAGCCATTGGCGATCCTGCCCGCCGATCTGCCGAAGACCGAGACCAATGAAGGCGCTGCCGATCTGGTCGCCGCCGATCTTGCGAAATGGGTGCGGTAGAATGGCTGACTTGCCTTTCTGGCAAGCCCCGCTGGAAACGCTCGACCGTGGGCAGTGGGAAGCATTATGTGATGGTTGTGGCAAATGCTGCCTGCACAAGGTCGAGGATGAAGACACCGGCCGGATTTACCCGACCAATGTCGCGTGCAAACTGCTCGATACAAATACCGCGATGTGCAGCGATTACCGGCATCGGCGCGCATATGTTCCCGACTGCCTGCGGCTGACGCAGGGTAAAATAGCCGATTTTGAATGGCTACCTTCGACCTGCGCCTATGTCCTTCGCGAAGCGGGCGAACCGTTGCCCGAATGGCACTATCTGGTGAGCGGTGACCGCGAAACCATTCATGCCGCTGGCATGTCGGTCAAAGGTCGGGCAATATCGGAAATCCATGCTGGACCGCTTGAAAACCATATTGTCGAACAGCCTCTCTGATCCTGTCGTGGATGTGGAGGGTGAGATGGTGCCGGTACGCATCAAGCGGAACCCGCGCGCACGCCGGATTTCGATGCGGGCCGACGCGGTGACGCGCGAAATCCGGATTACCATGCCGAACTACACGCCCACTGCAACGGCGATGGATTTTGTCGCGAAGAAGCGGCAGTGGATTGCCGCCCGCTTGCAAAGCGCACCCGATGCTGCGGTGATCTCGCCGGGTAGCGAGATTGCGGTTGAAGGCGAAGCGCATCTGATTGACTGGCATCCCGACCGGACGCGGAGCATATTGCGCCGCGACGGCGTGCTCAGCGTTGGTGGCCCGAAGGCCATGGTCGAAGGCCGGGTGGTTCGCTGGCTGAAGGCCGAAGCGCGGCGGGTCTATACCCTGGAAATCGCGCATTATTGCGCGCAGGCGGGCGAAACCGCGCCACGGCTGTCATTGGGCGATCCTCGAAGCCGCTGGGGCAGTTGCTCCTCGCGCGGCACGATCTCGCTCAGCTGGCGGCTGATCATGGCCCCCACCCATGTCCGCCGCGCGGTGATTGCCCACGAAGTCGCGCACATGCGGCATATGGATCACAGCCGGAACTTCTACGACTGGCTTGATGAGCTGTATGAAGGCGACCGCAAATCCGCGGACCGTTGGCTGAAGATGCACGGCACCGGACTGCAACGGGTAGGACGCTAACAGGAGGGAAATGACCATGCTTGAAATGCGCGATATATGCGAACACTGTTCGGCGCCGCTGCCAATGGACAGCAATGATGCGCGGATCTGCAGTTATGAATGCACTTTTTGCGCGACCTGCACCGACGGCGAACTGGCTGGCCGTTGCCCGAACTGCAACGGGGAGTTGCAGATTCGACCAAGGCGCGTGGTTAAGGCGGGCTAATCAGCCCTTGGGAATGTCGCTGCCGAGGGCGCCGTATTTCTTCTCGAAACCGACAATGTCGCCGCTGCCCAGCAGCTTGGCCTGATCGACCCAATTGTCACGGCCAATACGGCCTGCGAAGTTACCGAGTTGGGAATCGATTTCGGTAATATCGGCGGCGCTCCAATTGGCGACCTGATCAAAGCTGGTCACTCCAAGCGATTTTAGCAGCGTGTTCAGCTTTGGTCCGACGCCCTTCATCAGTTCCAGATTGTCGGGAATGACGGGCTTGGGTGCCGCCTTTGGTTTCGCGGCGGCTTTCGGCTTCGCTACAGTTTTGGGAGCAGGTGTGCTGCCGTTCGCCTTTGCAGCGGTCGTTTTGGCTGCGCTCGATTTCGGCGCAGCTGTCTTTACCGCAACTGCTTTGGGCGCAGCCGCTTTTGGTGCCGCAGCTATCGGCGCAGGAACCTCAGCCGTTGCGGCTTTTGCCTTTGCAGGTTTCGCTGCGGCTTTGGGCGTGGCTGTCTTGGCCGGGGCGGCCTTTGCTTTAACCGGAGGCGTTTTGGGCGCAACGGCGACCTTTCCGGAGACGGCTTTTTTTGGCGCCAATGCCGCGTCCGGGACAGCCTTGACAACTTTATCAATCGGTTTTGCCGACGGCGGGGATTTTGAAGACGGTGTGTCCGCCGACCGGTTCGACAACATCCACCACAACAACGCTAATATGGCCAAAACCACGATTAGAATCATTGGCCAATTTTCAGAAATCGTCGCAGACATGATATTCTCCCCAAAAGCCCATCAATGATGCAGGTTAGTCGGCGGAAAATTTGAGTCCAGCAAAAGCCGTATAAATATTTCGGGTTACCGCATTTAGGATCAGGATCGGTGGTTTTCCCGTTCTATCTCGCGCCAGCCAATGTCACGGCGGCAGAATCCGGTCGGGAAATCGATGACATTTATCGCCGCGTAGGCCGCAGCTTGCGCCGCAAATACGCTGTCACCCATCGCGGTGACGTTCAGCACGCGTCCGCCATTGGCACTTAGCGCGCCGTCTTCCGCTTTTGTCCCGGCGTGGAATACCTTCACCGGTCCGGTATCGCCGATGACGATTTGCCCGCCTTTCTGCGGTGTGCCGGGATAGCCACTGGCCGCCATGACGACGGTGAGCGCGCTTTCATCGGCAAAGGCTGGTGTGTCGGCATTCGCCAAATGTCCGGTCGCAACCGCGCACATTAGCGCGACCAGATCGCCGGTATAGCGCATCATCAGCACCTGGCATTCGGGGTCGCCGAAACGTGCATTATATTCAATCAGCTTTGGACCTTCGCTGGTTAGCATCAATCCCGCAAACAATACGCCAACATAGGGCAGTCCTGCACTCCGCAACGCCTCGACCGTCGGGTGGATAATCCCGGCCATCACTTGGGCCTCAAGCTCCGGCGTCAGCACCCGTGCAGGCGAATAAGCCCCCATACCGCCGGTATTGGGACCGGTGTCACCGTCGCCGACGCGCTTGTGGTCCTGGGCAGAACCGAAAGCGACAATGCTGGTTCCATCGGTCAAGGCGAAGAAGCTCGCCTCTTCACCGGTCATGAATTCCTCGATCACCACCGAAGCCCCGGCATCGCCAAAGCCACCGCCGAACATGTCTTCCAGCGCCGCCAGTGCGTCATCATGGGTCTCGGCGATGATGACGCCTTTGCCCGCCGCCAGCCCGTCGGCCTTGATCACATAAGGCGGTTTGAAACCAGCAAGTCCGGCAACCGCGTCGGCC
Organism: Sphingorhabdus sp.; assembly: GCA_040007915.1. Classification (GTDB taxonomy): domain Bacteria; phylum Pseudomonadota; class Alphaproteobacteria; order Sphingomonadales; family Sphingomonadaceae; genus Sphingorhabdus_B. The sequence continues at coordinate 17,738 of JBDTUD010000010.1, read as the reverse complement.
TTGATTGTGTAACGCTCATATCCTGCGGTGGGAATATTGGCGGCCTTGCACAGGTCCTTGGTAAAGCCCTTCGATCCCTCAAGCTGTGCCGCCGCCTTGTCCGGACCAAATACCGGTACTCCTGCCTCCCGCAAACTATCACCCAGACCGTCAACCAACGGCCCTTCCGGCCCGACCACAACCAGACCGATATCATGCCCCGCGCAGAATGAAATAACCGCTCCGTGGTCAGCGATGTTCAGATCGACCAGTTCTGCCTCTTCGGCGATACCGGGGTTGCCGGGGCTCGCATATAATATATCGCACGAAGGGGATTGCGCGAGTTTCCATGCCAGCGCATGTTCGCGACCTCCCGACCCGATAAGCAAGATATTCATGTCCGCAACTGACCCTTTCGACGACGCCGTACCCGCAACCGCCCGCCTGTTAGCCGAGGAGCGGCCCGGCGACAACGCCCAAGCCTTGAGCGTCTCCGAATTGTCCGCGGCTTTGAAACGCTCGGTCGAGGACCGTTTTGGCCATGTCCGCGTACGCGGCGAAATATCGGGTTTCAAACGCGCGGCATCGGGCCATCTGTATTTCAGCCTCAAGGACGAAAATGCGCGGCTCGACGGCATAATGTGGAAAGGCGGCGTGCAGCGGCTAGCCTTTGCACCTGAAGACGGGTTGGAAGTGGTGGCGACCGGCAAACTCACCACCTATGCCGGACGTTCGACCTATCAGATCGTGGTCGAGAGCCTTGAGGTTGCGGGCGAGGGCGCGATGATGCTCTTGTTCGAGAAACTGAAAGCACGGTTGGCAGCCGAGGGCCTGTTCGCGCCCGACCGCAAGAAGCCCTTACCGTCGCTGCCCCGGGTTATCGGCATAGTAACGTCGCCAACCGGTGCAGTCATTCGCGATATCTTGCACCGGCTGGCCGATCGGTTTCCGACCCATGTTATCGTCTGGCCGGTGCTGGTGCAGGGCGAAATGGCCGCGCCCCAAATTGCAGCGGCGATCAACGGCTTTTCAGCGCTCGCCCCGGGAGGACCGGTAGCACGCCCCGATCTCGTCATTGTCGCGCGCGGCGGCGGTTCCATCGAGGACCTGTGGGCGTTCAACGACGAAGCGGTGGTCCGCGCGGTTGCCAATTGCTCGGTCCCGGTGATCTCCGCCGTCGGCCATGAAACCGACACCACCTTGTGCGATTTCGCCGCCGACCTGCGCGCGCCAACGCCAACTGCAGCCGCCGAAATTGCGGTGCCGGTGCGCAGCGAATTGCTGGCGCGGCTGGGCCAGATTGCGCTGCGCATGGGCAATTCCATCCGTCGCCACATCGATTGGGCAAGCGAACGGCTGGAGGCGCAGCGGCGGTTGATGCCCAAGCTGACCGATCTTGCCGCTCCCCACCAACAACGCACCGACGAACTGGCCGAACGCTTGCGACAGTCGCTTGAGCGCCGGGTGGGGAATGCGCGACTGGCCTTTACCGGCCCTGCGCAAATGCTCAACCCGCGATTGCTGGTGCGACGTCTCGAGCAAGGGCAGCAGCGACTGGACGGCTTGGCGCGGCTGGCGGGCAGCCTGCACCCCGAAGCACCCCTGAAACGCGGCTTTGCCCGGGTGACCGGTGCCGACGGCAAAACCATAGCCAGCCGCAAAGCCGCTATCGCCGCCGGTCGGGTTGACTTGCGGTTTGCCGATGGCGCAGTCGATGCGATCATCAATGGTAGCGCTCCACCGGCCCGAGCGCCGACACCGAAGCGGGAAAAACCGGCCTCTGGTGGTATCAATCAAGGCAATTTGTTCGGAGAATGATAGGCTGTCATTGCCAGTTCAGCTTTGACGAGGCATTATAGTGCAATGTTGATGTCCAATTCCAATCGCGTCGCGCGTGTCCATTATATGCCCAATGGGTTCCGTTTGTTGAGCGCAGGCGACCATGTGCTGTGTGCGGTCACAAGCGAAGCGATCCCGCTCGACGAACTGCGTTACTGGAGCGTTGCGCGTCAGGAACCTTATGCAAGCGCAGAGATTTCAACGCGTGCTGCGTTGTCCAAACGGTAAACGTGGCGCGGTTCAACGCATCGACATTGCTGCTTGCGCTGGCAGCAGTCGGCAGTTGCACCGCGGCCCCACCTTCGATTAGCACCGCTGCGACAGCCGCGCCTGCCACGCCTGCCCCCGGCACAAAATCGCTGGCAGACCCCGAACGGGGAGCACCGGCTTACAATGCACCCAATTTCTGGCTTTCGCTAAACGCCGTGCAGGGCGGCCTTGTGGTGGCGCGCGCGCCCGCCGGGGCAGTCAAGGTCATATTGAACGGAACGGAATTACCGCTCACGCCCGACGGCTTTTTCCTGATGGGGTTTGACCGCGATGCCGAAAACAGCGCCAGCCTTGTTGCCGAGTTGAAACGCGGCACGACCGTCGCGCAATATATTCCGGTCAGTCCCGGCAACTGGCGGATCGAAAATGTCGATGCGAATCCTACCGGCGGTGCCGCGACCAGCGCGGAATTCCAGGCACGGCGCGGCGCCGAACTGGCTCGAATTAACGCCGCCCGCACCATCAAGGTCGAAAGCGACGGCTGGCGACAACATTTCATCCGTCCCGTCACCGGCCGGATTTCCGGTCTGTTCGGGGCGCAGCGGATCTACCGTGGCACCCCCGGCAGTTATCATGGCGGTATGGACATCGCCGCCGTCACCGGAACGCCCTTTGTCGCCCCGGCCGACGGCGTGGTAGTGCTGGCTGCGACCGAAGCGTTCACGCTCGAAGGGCATTTGCTGATGATCGACCACGGCATGGGCCTCAACAGCGCTTTTCTCCATTGCTCCCAACTGCTCGTCAAAGAGGGTGACCGGGTGAAGCAGGGTCAAGTCATCGGCAAGGTCGGCGCGACCGGCAGGGCCAGCGGCCCGCATCTGCACTGGGGGATGAAGTGGAACAACGCACGGGTTGACCCGAAACTACTGATTCCAGCCTGATAGCCGGTTAATTTACCCGCTTCATCCGTATTGCGCGCTGCCCCGCAATATTGGCAAAATAGCTGCCCATCGCGGCTTCGCGAAGCCTAATTTCCATACCAGACGTAGGGTCTTTACCGAGCACTTGGGTATCAATCTGCACCCAACGCGCACCATCGGCCAGAACGATTGTCCATTTACCAACACCGACCTGATAAGCCGATCCAATTTTGGTGACCAGTTCAAAGTCTTCCGCTTTGCCATCCTCATTGCCGAAAAACCGCAATTTGGGCAACGCGAAGCCAAATAATCCGCGCTGCGCCTCCCGCATCGATTGCTTGTCGGCAAGGACCAGTTCGTCCTTTTTTTCTGCCTCGTCGATTGCCGCCACTCTGGTATCATAACAGGCAAGCCGTTCAGTCGAATCATTAACGCTCCGGCAATTGACAAGCGCCTCAAAAACCGGCGGACGCACTTCCGCCAACTTATCCTTTTTGTCCCCCAAGGCGGGCGTTGCGACCAGTGTCGCGGCAATGATCAAATAAGGCAATGATGTACGCATACTCGTTCCCTTCCCAAAGTTAGGCAAGCCTAACAGGCAAAAGCGGGTAACAGCAAGGCGCGAATTGGACAGCGCCGGACCAGCCGGACGACATCATCGCTGATTAAGATTGACCGAATCTTTCGAGGCGACTTCGCGGGCTTTATCGACGGTTCGCTTGATGCAGCGAAAAACTGCATTAATTATCGGGCCCGCGACGATGGCCATGATAGATAAAAGTATGATGGCGAAATTTGACACTAACTGACTCCTGACGACATCATTACCAAGCGACTTTCGTATTTAGGCCGGGGTCATCGTCGCGAGCATGGGTGGCGGCAGCTCGTCAGTTTTCGCCATCGCTAGCAATTCCTGCTTGCGCGCCAACAGTTGCTCACCGAGCGCATCGACATCGGCGCCATTTTGTTTGGCCTGGGCAAACAGTCCTTCGGAGCGCTTTTCTTCCTCCTTCACATGATGTTCGATTTGCTCTTGAAGAACAGACACCTTGGCTTTGTAAAAATCTTCATCGGGTTCCGCTTCAAGCAACTCGGTTATCAGAACCTTCGCGCAGTCGTGCTCGACATAGGCTTCATCAAGGAGATCTGCCTCCACATTGGTGCGGACGCCCGGATAAAATATCTCTTCCTCGATCATCGTATGAATAATCAACTCGTTGCATATCTGACGAACAATCTTCGCCTGCGCTGGCGCGCCACGTGCTGATTCAAATTTGGCAAATAATTCTTCAACCGCGCGGTGGTCGGCTTTCAACAGCGCAATGGCGTCTTTGGAGGGTGTGGGCATTGGAATATCCTTTCTGCATAAAAAACACCTGATCGCCGGAAACGTTCCTTAAAGGTGCTTGGATTTTCCCGTGCCGCCAAAACTCGGGCGAGGCGAAGAGGAGCCTGTCATCTGTCTAAAACTGGAGGTTTTACTCCAAATCCGATGTGTGTGTTGGAACCCTCTGGCGGCCCCTCAAGTTGAATCGCTGATGACTTTAGACCCAAGGTCCGGAATGCAAGATATCGCACCGCTTCAGAGCTTTCCGCCGGTTTATAACGACCTGACAACGGTGATGGTAATCGGCAGCTTGCCGGGTACCGTTTCGCTTGCCGCTGGGGAATATTATGCGCACCCCCGAAATCATTTTTGGCCGATAATGTCAGCGTTGACCGGCAAAGAATTGACCAGTCTACAATATGAGGACAGGCTTTCCGAAATATTGCTACGCGGTATCGGTCTGTGGGACAGCGTCAGGACCGCATCACGCCGTGGCAGCAGCGACGCCAATATATGTGGCCATGATTCAAACGATCTGGGACAATTGCTTGCAGGCTTGTCCAAGCTAAAGCTGCTGGTGTTTAACGGGCAGACTGCAGCTCGCTTTGGACGTCAATCGCTACCAGCTGCGCCGCCGCTCGATGTCGCCGTCATGCCGTCGTCGAGTCCCGCATATACTCTCTCTCTCCCGCGAAAGATTGCTGCATGGCGGCTGGTGGAAACATATTTGCACCCTACAGGACCGGGCGCGCCTTATTGACGCGCCCTCGCGCCCTTATGCCAACTTGAGACCTTCGCGCCAGACTTCGTGCGTTAATTGCTCGTTCTGCTTTTTCGATCTGGCGCGTTTGATCTGAGGGAACAGATTTTCCTCTTCCTCCTTGACATGCTCTTCGACAATTTTGCGGAGAGTGGCAACTTTTGCCAGAAAATCACTGTCGCTGTTCTCCATGTGCTCAAGCATATGCACCATCTTTTTTATGTCAGCGTGGTCCTCATAAACATCACCGCGCTCACCAGCCGCTTCGGATGGGACAAGTATCGGGTAAATGATATTTTCTTCCTGCACCGCGTGCTTGGTCAACGCATGCTTCAGCTTGGTTGTTAAAGTGGCGCGCCTGAAGCTTTGGTCGGCCGTGGTGGCTTCCAGTCTGTCGAAAATCTTCTCGACGGCGCGGTGTTCATGCTTGAGCATATCGTCCCAGCTTCCAGTACCCGCCGCCGCCGTCTGCACCGCCATTTTACGCCCGAGCGTGGTTGCAACACCAATGGCGACGCCGGCAAGTGCCGCACCTACGGCCCTGCCAGTGTTCGTATTGGCGCGATCATACCAGTGGGAGCCATGTCCTTTTGGGGATTGTGTCTGTGCCATTGTCAAATCTCCTGATCTCTAGGGGAAACCATAATATGGATGAGACGTGACAATGTTCCACCGCACCCCCGTTATTCGCGATAGACCGGTGTCAGTAATCGGGCAGTGTTTGCGAAGCCTGCCCCCAGCCTTGCAACAGGCGGGAAGTGGCGCGCGATTGGAGCAATTCGCGGTCAGCCAGGCCAAAATGTCCGCCGCCTTCGATTTCGGAAATTTCAGACCAGGCGATCGGGGCTGCAACCGGAGCGCCTTCGCGGGCGCGGACCGAATAAGGCAATATCGCAGTCGATCCACGCTGATTGCGCAGCCAGTCGATGAATATCCGGCCTTTACGTTTGGCCTTTGACATCGTCGCGACATAACGGTCGGGCTCTGCCCCCTCAAGCGCCTGGGCAAAGCGTTTGGAAAAATCCGTCACTTCGGGCCATTCTGCCTTCGCGATAAGTGGCACGATAACGTGAATGCCTTTACCACCTGACAGCATCGGAAAACTGACCAGCCCCAGATCCGACAGATGCTGTTTAAGGTCAACAGCCGCCCTGCGTACATCAGCAAAATCGAGACCGATATCGGGATCGAGGTCGAAGATCATCCGGTCCGGTCGTTCGATATCGTCGGCACGCGCACCCCATCCATGGAGTTCGATCGTGCCCATCTGTATGGTCTCGAGCAAACCGGTGCGGTCATCCACAAACAGATACGCCCTGGTTGTTCCGTCTTTACCCAGGACGTCGATTGTGCGGATGGCATCGCCTAGATCGGCTGCGCCGTGCCGCTGGAAAAAGCAGTGCTTTGCACGACCTTGAGGACAACGGACAAGGCTGAGCGGGCGCCCTGACGCCACCGTCAGGACGAGTCCCGACATCGCCTCATAATAATCGGCAAGCTCCCCTTTGGTGACATTGATCTCCGGGAAAACGACGCGACTGCGATTTGAAATCTTGACCGGAGAACCACTCGCGGCCTCGACCGTCGAGGGGGCAGCAATTTCCTCGACCACGTCCGCCGCCTTTTTGTCCGCCCGCTCCCCCAAATAACTCGCATGGCGCAGGATTCCGTCCGCCGTCATCTGCGCATAAGCAATTTCGACAACAATCTGGGGCTTTACCCAATGCACACCGCGACGGGCGTGTGTCGGCACCTCTGCCGGTGGTTTGGGGGTGGCGATTGCGTCCAGTTTTTTGCGCAACGCTGATATCGTCCTTTCGTCAAATCCGGTGCCAACCCTGCCCCGGTATCGCAGCTCTTTGCCATCATTGATCGCTAGTGCCAGAGAACCGAAACCCCGTTTGCTTGCCGTGCTGTCGGTCCAGCCGATAACGACAAATTCCTGCCGCAACGTACATTTGATTTTCAACCAATTTTGCGTCCGCCGTCCGCGATAGGTGGCGTCGGCGCGCTTCGAAATAATACCCTCCAGCCCTTCAGTGCACATGGCTTTGAACAGTGGTTCGCCGCTGCCGAGGATATGTTCGGCATAATGGATCGACGCGCCGCTGCTGCCGACCACCGGCTGCAACCGCGCCTTGCGTTCGATATTGGGTCTGCTTTTCAGATTTTCGCCATCAAGCGACAACAGGTCGAAGGCAAAAAATACAGGTTTGTTATCCCCCTTTTTGATCGCTTGCTGGAGTGCTGAAAAACTGGGTTTGCCTTGATCGTCAAGCACAACAATTTCGCCGTCGATTAACGCCGACCCGACATCGAGCTCCAACCCCGCAGCAATAATGCCGGGAAATTTATCCGTCCAATCGAGACCACTGCGGGTGTATAGTTTTGCGTAGCCGCCGCCGATCGCGATCAGCGCGCGGTAGCCATCATATTTGGTTTCATGCAGCCAGCCACCGCCGTCCGGCACATGATCAACAAGAGTGGCCAACTGCACTGATTCAAATTCGGGTATCGTACCCTTCTTTTTCGTTCCGGTCTTCAGGGCAAGCTTTTTTCCCGCCGCAATCTCCCGCATCGAACGGCCAGTAGTTACACTGGTGATCGCGCGCTCGACCAAATCGTCGCTGCCGCCAGCAAATTCGTCGTCGATCTTGCGCAACAGCCAGTTTTCACGCTTCTCACCAGGTTTGCCCTTGATTTTGACAAGCAGCCATTCGCCCTTCATCCGCTCACCGTCCAGCATGAAATGCAGATGGCCATGCTCCAGATCATTTGCGCTTTTACCGGCAATCGGTGCCCATTTACCGCGGTCCCACAACATCACGGTGCCGCCACCATATTCGCCCTTGGGAATCGTCCCTTCGAACGCCCCATAATCCAGCGGATGATCTTCGGTGCGCACGGCAAGCCTTTTGTCATCGGGGTTTAAACTCGGCCCGCGCGTGACCGCCCAGCTTTTTAATACACCGTCAATTTCCAGCCGGAAATCCCAGTGCAGGCGCGTGGCATCATGTTTCTGGACGACAAAACTGTTGCCCTTCCCCTTTGGCGGCTTTTTGCCCTTGGGCTCCGCGGTTTTTTTGAAATCGCGCTTGGCATTGTATAACTGGAGGGGATCGATAACCATTGGTTATGCCCGTTTGCGCGCCGCCGGTTTTTTGGCAGTTGCCTTGTTCGCCGCCGCCGGCTTGGCACCCGGTTTTTCCAGCGATTTCTTGAGCGCAGCCATCAGGTCGATAACATTGCCCTTGGTCGATGGTTCGTCCGGCTCCTCATCGAGCGTAATCTTCTTGCCCTTCGCCTTCAGCTTACGCTGCACCAGTTCCTTCAACGCATCGACATATCGGTCCCGAAACACCGACGGGTCAAACTCTCCGGACTTTTTGGCAATCAGGCTTTCGGCAAGTTCGAGGAGTTCGGTGTCAGGTTTGTCGTCAGGAATGTCGCGAAAATAGGACTGGGCCTTGGCCAGCTCGTCGGCATAACGTAGCGTCTCCATTAACAGTCCACGACCGCATGGCCTGACGCTCACCACATATTCGCGGCCCCGCATCGACAATTGGCCAAGCCCCACCATCCGCGCCTTGCGCAACGCCTCGCGAATGACAATGAATGCCTCCACCGCCAGGTCGTCGGCGGGCACCATATAATAGGGCTTTTCATAATAAGTGACGTCGATATCATCGACAGGCACAAAGGTTGTCAGCTCAAGTGTCTTTTTGGACTCGATCCGGACCGCCTCAAGCTCGTCATCCTCCAGCAGCACGAAGCTGCCTTTTTCATATTCATAACCTTTGATGATTTCTTCGGCATCGACCGGACCAATACCCGAAACCGATTTCACATATTTGACCGGCTTGCCCGAGGGTTCGTGAATCTGCCGGAAGGCTACACTCGCACCGCTGCGGGTTGCCGAATAGACCTCAACGGGGATGGAGACCAAGGCCAGCCGCAATTGCCCGCGCCAATATGGTCTGGCCGCCATGGAAGTTCCTTAGTTTGAGCCGCTTATCGGAGCCTAAACCTTTCCCATGGTGATTGGTTCCGCAAAGGGCCTGGGGTTGATTCTTCCGTCACCGGATGACAATGCCCCCATCAACGGGCGGAAAGGCACGAGCTATGTTTTGCACCCACGACGATGCGGCGAGAGTGAATCTTGCCGCCTGAGGCTGTGAGCGTGGAAGCGTCAACGATGAATGAAGGACAAGTTATGGGATCCGAAACGCGGGTCTAAACGGCTGAGATGGGGCGCAAAACGGACGTAACCAATTCGACGTGAACAGACGCAGCTTTGCTGGATCTGCCACCAAAACCTGCCTGTCCGGGTTGTTCTTAAAAGCCGTCACGGCGAAATCGAGGCCGAGACCCTCGGACAAAACCTCTTGAAAACGGCGACGTGTTAGAAGCCTACAGCCACAAAACAAGCCAAGGAGACACAAGAAAGCGCGGGTTCGGGCGCTACTCAGGCACCATCATCATTTTGCTCTTTACCGAAATTCTGCTTGGAGGCCCGACCGAGAATCGAACTCGGGTGCAAGGATTTGCAGTCCTCTGCGTCACCACTCCGCCATCGGGCCTCAATATGCGTGGAGGCGCGCTCTAGCGGCTTGGTTCAGGATTGGCAATTGCCAATGTGCTGGGTTGTGGCGCATGAAACACAAGTCCCGGAGAAAGTTGCTGTTTGCCACTGGAAAACACAGTTTCGTCTGAATCTGGCTTGGCCTTTTGGTCAACGCTGGCTAGAACCGGAAAAACGTGCTGTGTTGCCACCGCAATACAGTTATGCCAATGGGGCGTGAGGCAGTGGAAATATCCTGATGGAATCAGTAGATTTTGGTAATATGCGCCGCGCAATGGTGGACAGCCAGTTGCGCACCAGCGGCGTGACCGCCGCCTGGGTGATCGCGGCAATGGGCGGTGTAGCGCGCGAAAATTTCGCGCCTGACACGCTCAAGACTACCGCTTATATGGACCGGGCATTGCCGCTGGGCGGTGGTCGCGCGCTCAACCCGCCGCTGGCGACCGGGCTCATGCTGGAGGCCGCAGAAGTCGGGAGCGATGACAAGGTGCTGCTGATCGGCGCTGGCACCGGCTATGTCGCCAGATTGTTGGCGGAGCGGGCAGCTTCGGTTGTCGCGGTTGAAGAATCGGCGGATTTGATAGCGGTAGCGCGAGGCAATTTGGCGGGGCGCAAGAATGTGAAACTGGTCGAAGGACCGCTGGCTCAGGGCGCGGCATCATCCGGCCCTTATTCCGTCATCATCATTGACGGCGCGGTCGGCGAATTGCCCGACAGCATCGTCGCTCAAGCAGCGGAAGATGCCATTATCGTCACCGGAATAATCGACGGCGCGGTAACGCGTCTGGCAAGCGGCCATGCCCGCGGCGGACGGGTTGCGCTGCGTCCCTTTGCCGATAGCGAAATTGCTGCCCTGCCCGGATTTGCCCGGACCAAGGAATTCGTGTTTTGAGCCCGCGGCGGACCGTCATTGCAGCGATGTTGGGCACAGCGATGCTGGCGGGCCCGGCTGCTGCCGACACGCTACGAGAAGCACTGATCGGCGCCTATGAAACCAACCCCAATTTGACCGCCGCCCGCGCCGGACAGCGCGCGATAAACGAAGGCGTTCCGCTGGCAAAGGCGAATGGCCGTCCGGATGTGATTGTGCAGCCGACCTTCACCGAAAATGTCCTGCAGGACAACGGCGGCTCGGTGGCACAGGCGCGCGGCGTCACGGTCAACGGTACGATTTCTGCCCCGCTTTATGCCGGTGGCGGCATCCGCAACGCCATTCGTGCCGCTGAAAACCGGGTTGAAGCTGGCTTTGCCGGACTGCGCGGTACCGAAAGCGCAATCTTTTCGGCCGTTGTCGGTGCGTATATGGACGTGATCCGCGACGAATCGATTGTCGATCTGAACCGCGCGCAAGTCGGCGTGCTGCAAGTCAACCTGGAGGCAACGCGCGACCGTTTCGAAATTGGCGACCTGACCCGCACCGACGTTGCGCAATCAGAAGCCCGGCTTGCGCTGGCGACCAGCAGCATGGAATCGGCGCGCGCCAACTTGATCCGGTCAAAAGAAATATACATCCAGCTGGTGGGCCATGTACCCGGCGATCTGGAAGCACCACCGCCGCTTCCAAACCTGCCCGAAACGCCCGACGCAGCGGTTGATGTCGCACTCGACAGCAATCCTGACCTGCTGGCCGCGAAAGAGGATCGCGAAGCGGCTCTTTATGATCGCAAGGCCGCCAACGCTTCGCGCTTGCCCACGGTAAGCGTCTTCACGTCTTCGGCCTACAATAATGCACTGAACTCGATCTCTTCAGACGTTCCCGGGTTTGTCGCAGATAACAGCACGCTCAGCGGACAGGCAGGCGTCCGGGCGACTATTCCGCTTTATCAAGGTGGCCAACCTGCCGCCCAGATCCGGCAGGCACAGGCGCGCTTCGGTCAGGCGCTTGAACTCGAAATCGCGGCCGAACGCGAGGTCATTGCGCAAACGCGTGCTTCCTATGCCAGCTGGAAAGCATCGCTGGAGGTCATCACCGCGTCTGAACGGGCGGTAGCGGCAAACGAACTGTCGCTGGAAGGCACGCGTGCCGAAAACAGCGTCGGCAACCGTACGATATTGGACATATTGAATGCGGAGCAGGAATTGCTCAACAGCAAAGTGCAGCTGGTCACCGCACGCCGCAATGCTTATGTCGCCGGGTTCAGTCTGCTTGCCGCAATGGGTCGTGCCGAGGCGCGCGATCTGGGACTCGAAGGCGGCCCGCTTTATGACCCGGTTGCCGAATATGAACGCGTCGATAACGCATGGAACGACTGGTCATCACGGCCCGACCCGGTAACACAATCGACCCGCACCGTTGACACACCGCCGCAAAAGGCAGAAATAGAGCCGTTGCCGACATATAAGTAGGCGAATCGGATATTTAGCGGGGGGCTAATGAACATGGCCGACAACAAGAACGAACCCTCGATGGACGAGATCCTTTCGTCGATTAAGCGGATTATCGCCGACGATGACCAATCACGTCCGGCCGCAAAGCGCGTCCCCTGTGCACCTGCGCCCTCTCCCACCGAGACCGTAGATGAAGAAGAAATTTTGGAACTGACCGAGGCCGAAGCGGACGAGGTCGAAGAAGTCCTGCTCGACGACAGTAAGGCGCGGAGCCTGCGCCACAGTTTTTCAACCCTGCAAACGCTGTCCGAACCCGGCGTAGCACCACAAATCGTCCGTTCGGGCGAAACCTCATTGGAAGGATTGGCGCGCGATATGTTGCGGCCAATGCTGAAGGATTGGCTCGACGCCAATCTGCCGCAGATTGTCGAAGCAATGGTCGACCGCGAAATTACGCGTATTACCAAAAAGGGCTGATGCGGCCTCTGCTGCTTTGGGCTGCGCTGCTGGCTTTCATGCCGGTGCCGCTCTTTGCAAAAGCGCTTTACATCGAAACCGGCAGGCTGGTGGATGTGACCGTCGGCAAAGTTCTGACCGGCCAGTGCATCAACGTTAGCGACGATAAAATTACCGCCATAGCAGACTGCGCCGCGCCGCCCGAAGGGGCCGAACGGATCAACTGGTCGGCTTACACGGTGCTCCCCGGCCTGATCGACCTGCACACCCATTTGGCCGATGCCGGGCAAAGCGCCGATCTGGCATTGCCACTTAACACGTCCCCCGCCGCCACGGCGCTTATCGGTGCGCATAATGCCAAGCTGACATTAGACGCGGGTTTCACCACCGTGCGTGATGTCGGCACCTATCGCGGACTCACCGATGTTGCCTTGCGCGATGCGATCAATGCTGGACATGTCCCCGGCCCGCGCATGTTCGTCGCCGGGGCCTATATCACCATCCCCAAAGGCGGCGGTGAGTTGAACGGTGTGGTACCGAACGAGCAACTCCCCACAGACATGCGTCTGGGCGTCAGCAGCACACCCGAAGAGGCAGTGGCCAAGACTGAATTTCTGATCGCGAACGGCGCCGATTTCATCAAATTGATCGCGACCGGCGCTGTGCTGGCGATCGGCACCGAACCGGGCGAGCCCGAACTGACCGAAGCACAAATGCGCGCCGTGGTGGAAACGGCGAAGACCAAAAGCATCTTTGTCACTGCCCATGCGCATGGCGCCATCGGCATCAAGAACGCCATCCGCGCCGGTGTGCGTTCGATCGAACATGCCAGCCTGATTGACGATGAAGCGTTGAAAATGGCGAAGGCCAGCGGCACATGGCTGGTGATGGATATTTATAATGGCGACTATATCAACGATATCGGCACCAAAGAGGGCTGGCCGGAAGAATATCTGCGCAAGAACCGCGAGACCACCGATGTCCAGCGGGCGGGTTTTACCAAAGCGGTGAAGATGGGGGTCAAGCTCGCTTATGGCACCGATAGCGGGGTGTATCCGCATGGCGGTAATGCCAAGCAGTTCGCTTATATGGTCCGCTATGGCATGACGCCGATGCAGGCGATCCAGTCGGCCACGATACGGGCGGCGGAATTGTTGGGCAAAGAACATGAGCTGGGCAGCATCGCGCCCGGGCGCATTGCCGATCTCGTGGCGGTCGAGGGCGATCCGATCACCGATGTGCGGGTTCTGGAAAGCGTCAGCCATGTCATGATAGACGGAGAGTTGGTGAAATAACGCGTGATAGGCTCCAAACCTGGCTGGAGGGACGTTTGTTTTGCCAGAGCATCTATTTGTGATCGCTCTAAATGGTACCGGACTCCAAAAAAACAAAAGGGCGGGAAAACCCGCCCATTCGTTTCTTTAAAAGACCGCTGAGAAAGCAGTCGATATGTTGGTCAAACAATTGTGACCGAAAAAAGCAGACTGCTAAGCGCGAGTGCGCCAACGAAGCTGAAAAGTTTTTCCATTTGACTGTTCCCTTTTTTACGCCTTGTTTCCCAAAATGGAAAACGCTGGCTGGACTAGCTTCACGGACATCCTTATTTTTTGTTATAGGAAACAGATAGCCGCAACTGCATTTTGTTCAATTGCTAAGGCAGCGTGTCGAGTTGCAAAATATGCAACTGTCACAGTCCCTGAACCGTGTAATTTTCTTGCCCGTGTTCCACCGCCCGATTAGCGTCCGTCGGCAAGCAGGGAGAGCAGCATGACCGGAATCGCCGAGAGCGTCGCTATCGAAACAAGTGGCGGCGCTGAACTCAGCCGTAGCCTGAAGTCGCGCCACGTCTCAATGATCGCAATTGGTGGCATCATCGGTGCGGGGCTGTTCGTCGGGTCATCGACCACGATTCATGCGGCCGGGCCAGCCGCTGTTGTCTCCTACGCGACTGCCGGGTTCATCATCCTGCTGGTGATGCGGATGCTGTCCGAAATGGCGATTGCGGTCCCCGGCGTGCAGACCTTCCCCGAATTCGCACGCGCTGGCCTCGGCCATTTGCCGGGATTCCTGTCGGGCTGGCTTTATTGGTATTTCTGGGTCGTGGTCGTCGCCATTGAGGCGATAGCCGGCGCGCAGATCATCCATGCGTGGTTCCCGGCTCTCCCCGAATTCGGCATCGGCGTCGCGTTGATGGCAGTGCTGACCGCAGTCAACCTGATGTCGGCGCGGGCTTATGGCGAGTTCGAATTCTGGTTTTCCAGCATCAAAGTCGCGGCGATTATCGTCTTCATCCTGCTCTGCGCCGCTTGGGCATTCGGTTTCACCTCACCCGCCGGTGCGACTTTCGGCAACCTGACCGTGCATCAAGGCTTCGCGCCGATGGGCTGGGGCGTTGTCTTGGCCGCCGCCACCTCGACCATCTTCGCCTTGTGCGGGGCCGAGATTGCGACAATTGCAGCGGCGGAATCCGAAGAACCCGCCAAAGTCATCAGCCGGATGACGGTGTCGGTCACATTGCGCATCCTGGTCTTCTACGTGCTATCTATCCTGCTGATCGTAACGGTCGTGCCGTGGACCGAGATCATCCCCAAGCAGTCACCATTCGCGACAACCTTGGGCTATATGGGCGTGCCTGCGGGCAAGATCATCATGGAGGCGGTGGTGCTGGTCGCGGTGCTGTCGTGCCTGAACTCCGGCATGTATGTCACGTCGCGCGCGTTGTTCGGCCTGGCCAAACATAAAGACGCGCCTTCATGGCTGGTGCAGGTCAACGCGCGCAAAGTTCCGGCGCGCGCGATCCTGATCGCCAGCCTGTTCAGCTATGGTGCACTCGCCGCCGACGCGATGTCGCGGGATGTAGTGTTCAGCTTTCTCATCAACAGCTGCGGCGTCACCATGATCCTGCTCTACCTGATGACCGCCGCCGCGCAGTTGAAATTGCGCGCAAAATTTGAGGCTGAAAACCCCGCGCGGTTGCAGATCAAGATGTGGCTCCACCCCTATGGCACTTATGTGGCGATTGCGGCGATGCTGGCGATCTTGGTGGCCAAGGGCGTCGACCAATCGGCGGCGCAGGAATTGTGGTTGAGCCTTGTGGTTGCTGGTGTCTTCGTTGGCGGCTTTTTCATTTTCCGGCGCGGCAAGGCCTAGCACCTCTACCCCGTCACCCTGAACTTGTTTCAGGGTCTATTTCTCCGCAAGAACCGACGGTCTAGGCTACACGATGGATGCTGAAACAAGTTCAGCATGACGTGTCGTGAGGGTTTCCCTTTAGGCCAAGGCCGGTTATGGGCAGCTCCATGACTATCGACAAGAATTTCGACCCTGCCGCCATCGAAGCCAAATGGTATGCCCATTGGGAGGACACCAATGCATTCCGGCCCGATCGCCCCGATGCCGAGCCCTATACCATCGTCAACCCGCCACCCAATGTGACGGGGTCGCTGCATATCGGCCATGCGCTCGACAACACGTTGCAGGATATCCTGATCCGCCATGCGCGCCAGCAAGGCAAGGACGCCTTGTGGGTGGTAGGCACCGACCATGCGGGGATAGCCACGCAGATGGTGGTTGAGCGAAAACTACAAGCAGTGGGCAAAACCAAATACGACTTTGGAACCGAGACTCTCTCCCAACGGGACGGTTTTATTGAAGAAGTATGGAAGTGGAAGCATGAAAGCGGCGGCGAGATTACTGGCCAGCTGCGGCGGCTTGGTTGCTCGATGGATTGGCAGAATGAACGCTTCACCATGGATGAAGGGTTTTCAAAAGCCGTCATCAAGGTGTTTGTTGAGCTTTATAATCAAGGCCTGCTCTACCGCGACAAAAGGTTGGTCAATTGGGACCCGGGCCTGAAAACCGCGATTTCCGACCTTGAGGTCGAGACGCGTGAGATCAACGGCAAATTCTGGCATTTCAAATATCCGCTTGAAGATGGCAGCGGCTTTATCTCGGTCGCCACCACGCGGCCCGAAACGATGCTCGCCGATATGGCGGTCGCGGTGAATCCGTCGGATGAGCGCTATGCACATCTGGTCGGCAAGAATGTGCGCCTGCCGATTACCGGACGCCTGATCCCGATTGTCACCGACGACCATGCCGATCCGGAACTGGGTTCGGGCGCGGTGAAGATTACGCCGGGGCATGATTTCAACGACTTTGAGGTCGGCAAGCGCGCCGGGTTCAAGGCGGGCGAGATGTTGAATATGTTGGATGCGGAGGCGAAGGTCGTGCAATGCGGCGGCATACCCGACGCGTTGCTCGGCCTGTCGGTCGCCGATGCCCGCAACGAAGTCGTTGAATTGCTCGACGCGGAGGGCCTGCTCGAGAAGGTTGAGGATCGTTTGATCCAGACGCCGTTCGGCGACCGCAGCGGCGTCGTGATCGAACCGTGGCTGACCGACCAATGGTATGTCGATGCTGAGACTCTCGCAAAGCCCGCGATTGAAGCGGCGCGCAAAGGGGCTGCAAATGGCGGTTTTGATATTGTGCCGAAGTCGTGGGAGAAAACATACTTCAACTGGATGGACAATATCCAGCCTTGGTGCGTGAGCCGCCAGTTGTGGTGGGGGCACCGGATTCCGGCGTGGTATGGTCCTAAATGCGAACAAACTGCGAGTGGATTTAGCGTAACTCAATCTGCCAGCGGGTCCGCCAACGATACCGTTTGGTTTGAATTTGTCTGTGAATCAGAAGAGCAGTCGATTGAAGCTGCCAAGCAAAAGTATGGTGAGATAACCGGCCTAAAAATCGACATTAGGATTATCGACCAAGACAGCCCCGACTATCAATTCGACGGTGGACGGTCTCGTCAGCTTGATGGCGAAACATGGCAATTTGATTTATATCGAGAATCGGACGTCCTCGACACATGGTTCTCCTCTGCACTCTGGCCGTTCGGGACATTGGGTTGGCCGGAAGAAAATCCTCCCCGGAACGGGGAGGTGGCAGCCGGAACGGCTGACGGAGGGGTCCCACCTCTCAGCGACGCGCAAGGCTCGCTTCGCTCGCTCCCCTCCACCACCTTCGGTGGTCCCCCTCCCCGTTCCGGGGAGGATTTACTCCAACGCCACTACCCGGGCGACGTGCTCGTTTCCGGCTTCGACATCCTGTTCTTCTGGGACGCGCGGATGGCGATGCAGGGCATCCACTTTATGAAGGAAGTGCCGTGGGAGACGCTCTATCTCCACGGCCTTGTCCGCGCCGCCGATGGCTCGAAGATGTCGAAGTCGAAGGGCAATACCGTCGATCCATTGGGCCTGATTGACCAGTACGGTGCAGACGCG
Organism: Sphingorhabdus sp.; assembly: GCA_040007915.1. Lineage (GTDB taxonomy): Bacteria > Pseudomonadota > Alphaproteobacteria > Sphingomonadales > Sphingomonadaceae > Sphingorhabdus_B. The sequence goes on along the minus strand of JBDTUD010000010.1, from coordinate 52 downwards.
TTGCGTTTCTTCATGGCGGCGATGGAGAGCCAGGGCCGCGACATCAAGATGG
>JBDTUD010000009.1:0-120408 GCA_040007915.1 Sphingorhabdus sp. | reverse complement strand
GCCGTGAAACCAAACTGCGCCGATGGTACTACCGCTTAAGCGTTGGAAGAGTAGGGCGTCGCCAGGCATTACAGCCGGCGGGAACGGAAAAACCCATTCACATGTTACCAAAAGCCGCTGCCGGGTCCGCCCGCGCGGCGGCTTTTGTTTCTGTTGGCGCGGGGTGGAGCAGCCCGGTAGCTCGTCAGGCTCATAACCTGAAGGTCGTAGGTTCAAATCCTACTCCCGCAACCAACACCAAGGCCGGCCAACATTGCGGGATTAAACCCTTAATTTCCAGAATGCTGCGGCAACCTGACCGGTGATTTGGCTAAAATCGCCTTGTAGCAGCTCCAGATCAGCGCCTTGACGGCTGCGAGATCACGCGCCGCGATGGCCGGCGCCAACTGACCGTTCAAAATGACATGAGTATCCCGCTCAGATCGGGGCGCCATGCGTCCTCCATTTCGGGCAGACTGCGCCATAGGCAGTAATAGGCGCGGCAAACATTGGGTCGCGTTTCATAAATTTCGCAGCCATTTTCAATATTGCAATGCTCACAAACCACGCCTGGAAGCTTGCGCATTCCGTCCTCAATAATTGCCAGTTCCGTGCAGCAGGCGGTGCAGCTTCCACATTCGCGGTCGGGAACGATATAGTTTCCGTTCTCCAACTGTCGTCACCTTCGTCAAAATCCTGTTGCCCAGCCATCGCGTAGCGACGGTATCTCTCAATTTTGTGACGCCAAGGGCGTGGACGCAGGCGCGGGCCGAACGATTAGGTCAGGCCTTAGTTGGCGGGTCGGCTCGGACGGTTTGGCCAAAATGAACGCATCGCCAGTGCCGTCGCTTTGATGGTCAACCGCTCGCTCCGACTAATCCGGCTCCAGTCAGCCTCACGCTTGGAAATGCGAATTGGTCCCTTGTCGAAACGGTCGGGATTGCCGTTCAGCGAATGATAGCTCTCGCCCTGATGTACCGAAATCCCGTCGATCCATTCCGGTTGCGGCACTGTTTCAAACGACAGCGCTGATAGAGCAGCCTGCAAGACAGCGTGGGGCTGGGTGCCCGCGCAGTGCGTCCGTGAAGGATAATTTGATTGGCCTGCCTGCCAAGGATTGATAGTGGGCGTTCCCGGCGAACCTGACACTGCACGACAAAGGACCCGACATGACCGACACGCCCGATCCTGCCAACAACCAGCCGACGGGCTATATCCCTCCCGACGTCTGGACATGGGATAGCGAAAATGGCGGGGAGTTTGCGAGTATCAACCGTCCAATATCGGGTGCGACGCATGACAAGGTGCTGCCTGTGGGCAAGCATCCCTTGCAGCTTTATTCGATGGGTACACCTAATGGGGTGAAGGTCACCATCATGCTCGAAGAACTGCTCGCGGCTGGCCATGCGGGCGCGGAGTACGATGCATGGATGATCTTGATAGGCGCAGGCGACCAGTTTTCGAGCGGCTTCGTCGGGATCAATCCCAACTCCAAGATCCCGGCCATGATGGACTATTCGGTTGATCCACCGGTCCGGCTGTTCGAGAGCGGCTCGATGCTGTTCTACCTTGCCGAGAAATTCGGTGCGTTCCTGCCTACCGACACCCACAAGCGGGCGGAAACGATGAACTGGTTGATGTGGCAGATGGGCTCTGCGCCCTATGTCGGCGGCGGGCTTGGGCATTTTTATGCCTATGCGCCGTTCAAGATGGAATATCCCATCAACCGCTTCACCATGGAAACCAAGCGGCAGTTGCATGTGCTCGATACGCATCTGGCGACGAACCAGTACATGGTTGGGGACGACTATACGATTGCCGATATGGCAATCTGGCCCTGGTATGGCTCGGTCATGCGCGACGCATATAATGTGCAGGAATTTCTGGCGGTGCACGAATATCCGAATCTTGACCGCTGGGTCGATCTGGTTGGCGGCCGCGAAACGGTGAAGCGCGGACGCATGGTCAACCGCACCTTCGGTCAGCCTGAAAGCCAGTTGCGTGAACGGCATGATGCCAGTGATTTCCAGAATAACCGGGAAGACATGGTGCTGGCGCGGGGCGGCGAGAGGATCTGACTTCCTGGAAGTGAACGGCTTATTTTTCGGGTGATTTGAGCCATCTACTGCGCGAGAAAAGGCCCGGGCTTGTAAAGGGTTCAAACATTTCGTCCGCGCGTGCGGGGTCCAATACGGCATTTTCAGCCAAAGCCTTTTCGGTATCGCTCAACTCGGGCAACTTCAGGCGGCGCAGGCTAGGCCCGTTTCCATGCGCGTGGTCAATGATATCGCGCATGGATGAGCCCTGATCCAGCAGCGCGGCGACTTTCTCGGCAGAAAGCCCGCAATGTTCGGCGATCAGTGATATTCGCAAGGCTCTGATTGTGTCGCCTGCGCTGGCATTGTGGGCTCGCTTTGTGTCGATAAAAACATCGCATTCGCTGTCCAGGCCGAGCGACCGGTTGTTCATATTGGCCGAACCGATGCGCAATATCTCGTCATCCACGATCATCAGCTTGGCATGGACGTAGATCGGGTTTCCCAATTTGGTATAGGGTATGTAGATGGAGAAGCGGTCGTGCTTGTCATGCTTGCCGATCGCACGGATCAATTGCACCCGCGCGCCGTCCATCGCTTTTTGTTCGAGCCAACCATCCGCCGTCAATGGATTGACGATGATGATTTCGGGCGGGTTCGCTTCTGCCATCCGGTGGGCAATGGCATCGGCGATCTTGGACGACGCGAAATACTGGGTTTCGGCGTAAATGAAGTTTTTGGCGCGTTGGATCTGTTGCAGGAATAGCTGCTCGATTTCGCGGATTTCTTCGACCTCTTTATATTCGGCTCTCGTCCGGGCAATTCCGACTTCGATATATTGATATTCGGCCTTCAAAAATTCGGGCCAGGGTGAGGCGGCGTCGGTTGGGCAGGGCTCCATGGGGTCGCCACCCGCTTGCACCCAGCGTGCGCGGCTCAGCTCGGCCAACGCGCCTGCTGCCTCACCTTCGACCATCATGGTCACATCATGCCAAGGGCCATAAAGCTTGCGATTGGGGCGTTTGCGACGCGGGTCGTCGTCGAGATGCTCGCGTGTGTCCCAGCGGTCCGCGGTCATGTCGATGCCACCGCATGCCGCGACCTTATCATCAATTACCACAATTTTCTGGTGATGGCTGCATCCGACCGGATGCGCGCTATCGAGCTTGAACTGGATTTGCTTGTGCATCGCCCATTTGGCAACATCGATGAGCGTCGACCCACGCCCGAGCATCTTCAGCGCGCCGAAGTTCCATTTGAGCAACTTGATTTCGAGATTGGGGTTGCGGTCAGCCAGCCAGATAATGAAATCGCCCAGCCGGTGCGGTGCATCCCCTTTTTTCCGGCGGCCACGCCCCAGATTGATGCGCGTGTCAAAATCCCACCCGATCAGCATGATCCGGTGTTGCGCGTTTGTCATTGCGACCTTGATCACTTCGAAATAGGCGGCGGCATCGATAACGGTATGGGCTCTGGTCGTTTTGGCGTAGCGCCACACGCTGTCTCTTGATGTCTCGTCGTCCATGCAGCATCCTTTGTTGAGCCATCCTGGCTCTATCCTGCTTCATATGGGCTGTCACTTGTTGCGCGTATATCGGGTCTGCAAATGTTGACTCCACATCATGCGAGAAAGGGTATAAGAACATATCATGAACAATGTTCGTGCCCTCCCTGATTCTGTCCTCGCCTTTTGTCATATCGGAAATTGGCGAAAGGATAAGACCTCGCAAGATGCTGATTTATTGCCATTGGGTGCGCCAAATGTGGATAGCCGGCTGCACGGCGGATTGATGCGAAATGCCCTGCACGAGGTGTTTGCAGCGCAAGGCGAGGATGTTGCGCCTGCCTCGGCCTTTGCCCTGCTCCTGGCGCTTCGGCTACATTTGCCCGGGCAGCGGATATTCTGGGTGGCCGAGGAAAAGCAGGACCGGACGACAGGGCGAATATATCCGCCGGGGCTTGCCGGTTTGGGCGCCGATCCTGCGCATATGGTGATCGTCCGCACCGTCAGCATGCTCGACGCTTTGCGTGCGGCGGCGGATATTATCCGCTCAAAGGCGGCATCTGCGGTAATCCTTGAAGCGCATGGCAGCGCCAAAATGATCGACCTGACATCGTCGCGGCGACTGGCGCTGGCGGCGGCGGATGCCGGTGCTTTGGCTTTGCTGGTGCGGGGTGATGCAACGCCGATGCCGAGCGCTGCATCCAGCCGGTGGCAAGTGCGTTCTGCACCGTCGGAGCCACTTGCCGCCAACGCGCCGGGCTTTCCGGCATTCGATATCAGCCTGCTGCGCCACCGTGGCGGCATTCATCCCTTTGAAGCCAGAATAATGTGGGATCATGAACAAAGAATTTTCCACGATGCGCCGTTATCTGGCGGTCTTTCTGCCATTGTATCCGGCGGAAAGGCTGATCCGGGCACGCGGGCAAGCGCCTGATACGCCCTTTACGCTGGTCGAAAAACAGCGAGGGAGCATGCGGCTGGTTGCATGCGATGCGGCGGCGTTGGCGCTTGGGCTTGCGCCGGGGCTGACGCTTGCCGATGCGCGGGCGCGAGTTCCGGAATTGCTGGCGTTTGACCATGACCCGCACGCCGACCGGCTGCTGCTCGCATGGCTCGCCAATGGCTGTGAACGGTACACGCCCGGCTGCGCGGTTGATCCGCCGCAAGGCCTGATCCTCGACATTACCGGCTGTACGCATTTGTTCGAGGGTGATGAGATAGCGCTGGCGGTGGACCTGCAACGACGCTTGCGGCGTCATGGCTTTACTGCGCGCACAGCTTTAGGCGCAACGCCCGATAGCGCGCGGGCGAAGGCGCGGTTCGGGGTTTCGGCCATCGGTGACCTGCCGGTCGAGGCGCTTGATATGGATGCGGGTACGCATCAGGCGCTCCGCCGGTCGGGTCTGCGATATATAGGCGATCTTGCTAATCGTCCGTGCCAACCGCTGGCCGCGCGCTTTGGCAAAGCTTGCACCCTCAAGCTGGCGCGATTGCTGGAAGAGGAAGATCCCCATATCACCCCGCGCCGCGTACCGCCGGTTATCCGCGTCGAACGCAACTTTGCCGAACCGGTCGCGCGAACCGAGCATGTGCTGGCGGTAATCGGCCAACTGGCGGATGAAAGTGCCGAAATTTTGCGCGAACGTGGCAAGGGCGGGCGCCGGTTTGAAGTGAGTTTGTTCCGCAGCGACGGCCATGTCGCAAGACTGGCCGTTGATACCGGCACCCCGACGCGTGACTCTGCTCTGCTCGACCGCCTGATCCGCGAACGGATTGATACGCTTGCCGATCCGCTCGACCCCGGCTTCGGCTATGACATGATCCGGCTGGCGGTGCCGGTGGCCGAAGCTCTCGCCAACACCCAAATGGGGCTGGAGACCAAGGTTGACACAAAGGCTGCCAATGCCGCGCTGATCGACCGGCTGAGTGTTCGCTTGGGGACTGAACGCGTGCGGCATTTCCATTCCCATGAAAGCCACATACCCGAGCGTGCGGTTGCCGAGCGCGCAGCCTTATCCGGCCCGCCAACCGGCGAGTGGCCAAAGCCCGAAACCGGGGAGCCACCCCCGCGTCCTTTCCGCCTGTTTGACCCGCCGCAACCTATCGATGTCACTGCCGAAATCCCCGACGGCCCGCCGCACCAGTTCCGCTGGCGGCGCAAATTGCATCAGGTAACGCGCTACGAAGGCCCCGAACGCATTGCTGCCGAATGGTGGCGGCACAAGGGCGGATATGAACTGGGCGGTGGCGGGCTGACCCGCGATTATTACCGGGTCGAGGACAATGAGGGCCGCCGGTTCTGGGTGTTCCGTCACGGGCTTTACGGTCAGGAAAAGGCCGATCCCGGCTGGTATCTGCACGGGTTGTTCGCATGACCGTCCCCGATTTTGCTGAACTGGTCGCCGCCACAAACTATTCTTTCCTGCGCGGTGCATCGCATCCGGCGGAGATGGTGTTGCAGGCCGCCGCGCTCGGCATGGCAGGGATCGGCATCGCCGATCGCAACAGCGTTGCCGGCGTGGTGCGTGCTTGGGCGACGCTGAAGGATGCGCGCAAGCAAGGGTGGATTCCTGACAGTTTCAAGCTGGTGACGGGTGCACGCTTGGTGTTTGCCGACGGCACGCCGGATATCATTGCCCATCCGATAACGCGTTTCGGTTGGGGTCGGCTGACGCGGTTGCTTACTGCGGGCAATCTCCGCGCCGAAAAAGGCGGCTGCATATTGCGCTTTGACGATCTGTGCAGTCACCATGAAGACCTGCAGCTCATCATTTTGCCTTCCTGGTCTGCTCAAGAAGACAGGCCCCATAAAAAGCCGGTCGATTACAGCTATAATGAGGCCGCGCCAAAGCTTCGGTTGATCGAGCAAACTCCGGGGGATCTGGCTGCGGTTCTGGTGCGGCTTTCCGTCCTCATGCCGGGCCGGGTCTGGCTGGGTGCCGTGATGCACCGCCAAGGCAAGGATAACCGCCTGCTCGCCAAATATCAGGCAATGGCGGCAAAGGCAGGCATTCCGCTGCTGGCGACCAACGACGCGCTTTATGCAAAGCCCGATGCCCGTCCGCTCCACGATGTTCTGACTTCCATCCGTCAAGGCACGAGCGTTGCTGCGGCAGGGCGCAAGCTGGAGGCGAATGCCGAGCGCTACTTGAAACCGCCCGCAGAAATGCAGCGGCTTTTCGCTGCCATTCCCGGAGCCATAACTGAGACAAGGCGCTTCCTTGACAGGATCGAGTTCGATCTTGGCCAGCTTGCCTATGAATATCCGCATGAACCGGTACCCGAGGGCTGGGAGCCGCAAAGCTGGCTTGAACATATGGTTATGACCGAGGCGCATCGGCGGCATTCCGATGGCTTGCCGGAAAAGCTGCGCTTGGCGCTGGATGAAGAATTCTCTCTGGTCCGCACCAAAGGCTATGCCTGTTATTTTCTCACCGTCCACGACATCGTCAAATTCGCCCGCTCGCAAAAGCCGCCGATATTGTGTCAGGGCAGGGGGTCTGCGGCCAATTCGGTGATTTGCTATTTGTTGGGGATCACCTCGGTCGACCCCATTGCCAACAATCTGCTGTTTTCACGCTTCCTGTCGGAGGAACGCGACGAACCACCCGATATCGATGTCGATTTCGAACATGAGCGGCGCGAAGAGGTGATGCAATATGTGTATCAGCGCTATGGTCGCCCCCGCGCCGGTATTGCCGCAACGGTGATCCATTACCGCCCGCGCAGCACAGTGCGCGAAGTGGGCAAAGCACTGGGGCTAACCGAGGATATCACGACAAGATTGGCTGGAACGGTTTGGGGCAGTTTTGGTCGCGAACTACCTGAAAGCCGGATCATTGAAGCAGGCTTTGATCCCGCCAATCCCCAAATCGCCCGGCTGCATTCATTGGTCGGACAGTTGCTCGATTTTCCGCGCCATTTATCGCAGCATGTTGGCGGCTATGTGCTGACCGAAAACCGGCTCGATGAAACTGTGCCGATCCACAATGGCGCGATGGTGCATCGGACTTTTATTGAATGGGATAAGGACGACATCGACGCGCTCGGCCTGATGAAGGTGGATATATTGGCGCTTGGCATGCTGACCTGCATCCGCAAAAGCTTTGACCTGATGCGGCTGCACGGGCTTGGCGATTATGACCTGCAGAACGTCCCGCCCGAAGACCCGAAAGTATATGAAATGCTGCAAAAGGGCGACAGCATCGGAACGTTTCAGGTCGAGAGCCGCGCGCAGATCAATATGTTGCCGCGCCTTAAGCCCAAAGAATTTTACGATCTTGTGATTCAAGTCGCGATTGTGCGTCCGGGGCCGATTGAAGGGGATATGGTCCACCCCTATCTCCGGCGGCGCAATGGAGAGGAGGCGGTGGAATATCCGTCTCCCGCCCCGCCGCATGACCCCAATGAGGTGAGGGAAATATTGTTTCGAACCTTCGGTGTGCCGTTGTTTCAGGAGCAGGCGATGAAGCTTGCGATGGTCGCAGCGGCATTCACGCCCGATGAAGCTAATGGCCTGCGCCGTGCGATGGCGACATTCCGCAATGTTGGTACAATGCCGCAATATAAGGACAAGATGATCGAAGGCATGGTACGCAGAGGGTATAAACGTGACTTTGCCGAGCGTTGTTACAAGCAGATTGAAGGCTTCGGCTCCTATGGCTTTCCTGAAAGCCATGCGCAGGCGTTTGCCCATTTGGTGTACATTTCATCCTGGCTGAAATGTCACCATCCGGCGATCTTCGCAGCCGCCCTCCTCAACTCGCAACCCATGGGTTTTTATGCACCTGCCCAGCTTGTCCGCGATGCCCGCGAGCATAAAGTCGAGGTGCGGGCCATCGAAGTGAATAGCAGCCGCTGGGATAACAGCATCGAGGATGGCGCATTGCGGCTTGGGATGAGACAGATCGATAGTTTTCGCAAGGAATGGGCAGAGGCGATTTGCATGCACCGGCCTTTCGCGTCGATCGAGCAACTGGCCCGCCATGCCGGGCTGCCCTCGCGCGCGCTGCATCTACTGGCCGATGCCGATGCGCTGCGTTCCTTGGGATTTGACCGGCGCCAAGGCGCTTGGGAGGCGCGGCGGATGCCACCCGACCAGCTGCCTTTATTCGCCGCTACTGACGCTCGCGAGTTGGGGGCGGAGCCTGATGCACAGCTTCCCGAAATGCCGCTTAGTGAGCATGTCGCGGCGGATTATCAACTCACCCGGCTGTCATTGAAAGGCCATCCGATGCAGTTCCTCCGTCCGCTGTTTGCCAGCGAAGGGGTGCTGAGTTGCGCTGAAACCGGGGGCGCCAAAAATGGTGCCCGGGTGCGGACGGCTGGCGTGGTGCTCACCCGCCAACGACCGGGCAAGGGCAATGCGATTTTCATCACTATCGAAGATGAGACAGGCATCACCAACATCCTGCTGTGGGCACGGCTGTTTGAACGGCAACGGCGTGCAGTGATGGCTTCGCGATTGATGGTCGTCGAAGGCGAAGTACAAAGGAGCAAAGAGGGTGTCATCCACCTGATGGCGACGACGGTGACTGACCGGACCCATGAACTGGCGCGATTGTCGGAAGAGCATGATCCGAATGTCCCGCTCAGCCGGTCAGACGAGTTCGCGCATCCTGTCTATCCGCGCCACGGCCATCCCCGAAATGTTCGCGTGTTACCCAAATCGCGCGATTTTCATTAAGCCGCATCCTTGGCGGTTCTCCGGGCAGCAAGTTCCTCGATCGATCCCGCGCGCATGAACGGGTTGGTCGCGCGTTCGAGGGCAATCGTGGTCGGCACCGTCGGTTCGCCGCGTTCGCGCATTGCCACGACCTCCGACATCCGCTGCACCAAAGCTGCATTGTCCGGTTCCAACGTCAGTGCAAAGCGACCGTTGCTGAGCGTATATTCGTGCGCGCAGTAGATGGCCGTATCATCGGGAAGTGCCGCCAGCTTCTGCATGTTCGAAAACATCTGCGCCGCCGTTCCCTCGAACAATCGTCCGCATCCCATGGCAAACAATGTATCGCCGACAAAGGCGATATGCTCATTGGCAAAATGGAACGCGATATGTCCGGCTGTATGCGCCGGTACGTCAATCACTGCCGCCACTGCCGCACCGAGCATGACGACATCACCACCCCTTACCTGAACATCCAGCGTCGGAATTCGCGCATATTCTGCCGCTGGTCCGGTTATGAGGCAACCTGTCGCCTCCTTGATCGCCGCGTTCCCGCCGGTATGATCGGGGTGCCAGTGCGTATTCCAGATATGCGTGATCCGCCAGCCCAACTCGTTTGCCTTGGCCAGCACCGGTTCGGCGATCGCCGGGTCCACCACCATCACTTCACCGCTTTCACTCTCGCGCACCAGCCAGACATAATTGTCGGACAAAACGGGGATGCGGACGACCTCGATACCCATCTTACCAGTGTCCTGTATTGGGCATCGACGCCCAAGGCTCTGCGGGTTCGAGATACCCGTCCTGCAACAGCTCGACCGAGATATTGTCGGGGCTGCGCACGAACGCCATATGGCCGTCGCGGGGCGGACGGTTAATCATGATGCCTGCATCCATCAGCCGCTGGCAGGTCTCGTAAATATTATCGACGCGGTACGCCAGATGCCCAAAATTGCGGCCCTCTCCATAGCCGCTTTCATCCCAATTATGGGTAAGCTCGATCTGCGCATCTTCGTCGCCGGGTGCTGCCAGAAATATAAGGGTGAAGCGTCCGGCTTCATTGTCAAAGCGGCGCACTTCTTTCAGGCCGATCACTTCGAAAAATTTGATGCTCGCATCCGGGTCACTGACGCGGACCATAGTATGGAGGTATTGCATCGCTTGACTTGTTCCATTCATCGCTATTCAGGCACGGTTCATCGCGCAAATGGCAGTGGGCATTTCGGATACGCTTTCAAATATGGGCCGGTCAATCGCACAAGACAATAGCGCACCGGTTCGCTGCTTTTTTAGGGAGGGCAAAATGGAAGACGGAACAGAAAACAAGACATGGTATGCAAAGCTGGCTGGCAATCAAGGCAAGGCCTGGTTGGCCGGAAGCGCAATCCTGGCGTTCGGGCTGATCGCCGGCGGATATCTGATGGGCGACGGCCTTGTGCGAATGAAGCAATCCGACCGCGCGGTCACCGTGCGCGGGCTTGCGGAGCGTGACGCCACTGCCGATTTGGCGACATGGACAATTGCTTATTCGGCCAAGGCTGGTGATTTGCAAAGCGCTCAGGCGAAGGTTGATGGCGACACCAAAGCGATCCGCGCATTCTTCACCTCACTGGGCTTCGATGCCGACGCTTTGCAGCCAACCGGCGCCAATGTTTCCCAATATAACGAGAACGGAATTCCGACTTATACAGTAAAGCAGCGGCTGTCGTTGCGCACCACCGACATAAAAAGGGCAGAGGCTGCGGTAAAACGGCAGTTCGATTTGGTGAAAAGCGGGGTTGAGTTGGAGGAAGGGTCGGGCATGAGCTATACTTTCACCAAATTGAACGCGATCAAGCCTGCAATGATTGCGCAGGCGACCAAAGACGCGCGCAAATCGGCGGAGCAGTTTGCCAAGGATTCAGGCACCGGTGTGGGCAGCATCAAATCGGCAACGCAAGGCTATTTTGAAGTGACCGCGCGCGATGGCGACGGCGGTGGCGGCTGGGGTGTTTCCGATACGCCCTACAAAAAGGTTCGCGTTGTAACCACGGTCGAATATTATCTGGATTGAGTGGGCGGCGCGGCCGGTGTTTGGGCAGTTCCCAACGCTGCGAGTTGCGCCTGCGCAGTTGTTGCCAGGCGGCCGTTCGGCGCAATCTTGACGGTTTGTTCCCATTGCTTGCGGGCGGCACCCTCGTCGCCCGCAGCAATCGCGATGTTGCCAGCCTCCAGCGCCACCGCGGCATCGCGCGGGGCAAGGGTCGCTGCGGTCTGGATATAAGCGAGCGCATCGGTGAGTGCATTCATCCGCCGCGCGAGAGTCGCCGACAGCAACCATGCGGTCGGGTTTTCAGGGGAAAGCTGGCGCGCGCCGTTAAGCGCTGTGACCGCCTCATCCGACCGGTTTAACCCCACCAACGCACGGGCGCGGTCCACCTCGATATCGGCGCGTTCGGGGCTGGTCGGCGTGGGTGATTTGATCGCGGTATCGAGCGCCGAAAGGGCGTCGCTCAACATCCCACTGGCAATATAGGCGTTTCCAGCCTGCGCCCAAAAACGCGCCGCACGACCGTCGTTTTTGCTGTCCGCGCCTTTCGCTGCCTCGATAAAAACCGGGCCAGCTTCGGCAAAACGGAAATCATTGGCAAGCGCGAGGCCGTGGCAGGCTTTGGCAAGATATCCGCCGTCCTGCTGCACCCACATATTTGCCTCCATCACTGCAGACGGCGGGTCATTGCGGGCGAGGGTCAGGCATTCCTCAAACTGTAGTTCGTGCAGCGTGGGCAGTGGTTTATCGACAGCTGGCACTGCGGACTGGAGCAATAGCAATAGGGCAGGCAGCATTTAATCTCCAAACTCTCATTTTCCGTTCGCCTCGAGCCAAGTCGAGAGGCCGTTAGGTAATGCGCGACCGATGAGTGTCTCGACTACACTCGACACGAACGGATTTATAATTCAGACTCATAGCTTCGCAATGACGTCGATCAGCAAAGCGATATCTTCGTCGCGCGACAGCCGGTGATCGCCATCCTTTATCAAAATCGTCTGCACATCGGATGAACGGAGGCGGTTCGCAAGGCGCAAGGCGACCTCCCACGGCACATCGGTGTCTTGCTGGCCGTGAAGCAGGCGGACAGGGCAATCGACCGCGATTTCGCCGTCCAACTGCCGGTTGGCCTCGCCCGATTGCCAGAATGCACCCGTAGTCACTGTCGGATCAGGGCCATATGGGCTATATTGTTCAAGCCGTCCTTTGGCGGCGATCACAGTTTTCTCGGCGTCGCTGAAGCCCCAATCGGTAAAGTCAGGCGCGGCAGCAATGCCTACCAAAGCCCTGACGTGATGATCCAACGCTTGAGCCACCAGCAACATCAGCCATCCGCCCATTGAGGAGCCGACCAGCACAACCGGTCCGGCATCCACATGGCGGATGATCTGCAACACATCGTTGCGCCAGATGTCGAGTGTGCCGTCGTCGAACGCCCCATCGCTTTCGCCACATCCGGAATAATCAAGGCGCAACATCGCGCGGCCATTAACGGCCGCCCACGCTGCAACCGCTTGCGCCTTGCCACCTTGCATGTCCGACATATAGCCGGGCAGGAAAACCATCGTCGGTCCGCGCCCCGGCAGGTGCCGGTAGGCCAGACGAACTCCATCGGCACGTGTGCAATATTCAGGCGGCGTTTCGGTATCTGTCATTTTGGTATCCGTTCGACGCGAACGGAGGGCAGGGTCAAATCACCCAGTCCACGGTCAGCATTTCGGTCACTGCCTGCCCTTTGGCGCGGCGCTGTTCGACCATGATATGGTTCAGCCGCTTCACCGTGTCGCTGCCCGATGTGATACACCAGCCGGGAACCAGCGCATGCACCAATGCCTTCATCCCGCCCCAGATCATTGCCACGCCAAAGCTGCTCGCGACCCGGAAATGTTCGGTATAGCTTTCATCAACGCTTTTGGGATGATCGACAAACAAACGGTTGAACATACGCAAACCTCCTCGGCTACCGCATCCCATAGCGCGGGTGTCACTCAAAATCGAGACCAAAGCCTTCTTTTGCGTTCCTGTCCTGCGTGCACATGGTTTTGAGCTCGGTCCATTCGGCGTGGGTCAATGCCGGTTTATAGTCTTTGCCTTTGACGATACTGTCCTGAAACGCCTTTTTGCGTTCGGCAGATAATGGGTGGCTGGAGATATAGCCCGTGACGGCGGCCAGCTTGCCTTTGCCGTCGCCTTCACCCGACATCGCCGCCAGCCGGTCAAAAAAAGCGGCGGTTGCGACCGGCGAAATTGATGCGCGCGACAATGCTTTCATGGAATGCGCGTCGGCCGCCCGTTCGGAGCCGCGGGTGTAGCTCATCGACAATGCGCCGCTGAGCAAGCTGCCGCCGGTGCCGTCCATGCCGCCCAGTACCACCGCCAGCCCCATTTGCCGCAGCAAGGCCTGCATGACATGGCGTTCGCGGACATGGCCGATTTCATGAGCCAGAACCCCGGCCACCTCGTCAGGGGACTTCGCGGTTTTAACAAGGCCGTCGAACAGGATGACCTTGTTGCCGGGCAGCGCCACCGCGTTCAGCATATCGATTTTGGCAACCTCGACCTGCAAATCCTGCGGGTTGGTATCAATCAAGCGGACCAGTTTTGCCAATGCCGCAGACCCGGCTTTGGTATGGCAAAACCGCCCGCCGAAATCGCCCACCAACGCATCGCCCATCGATTGTTCGACGCTTGCCGGGATCAACGGTGCCAGCCATTGCGGGGTCAGTAGAACGACCGCTACCACTGCGGCGCTGACAACAGCAAAGCTCGCTGCCGCTGGCCCGATGCCCGCACGGTCGATCCAGCCACCATATCTGCGCTTTACCGGCAGCCTGTCCGCCAAATCGGCGGGAACCGGACCCGAAAAGCCGAGCCGCCAGCCGTCTTTTTCATCAAGGCCATAGACTTCGGCACCGTCGCGCTCACCGACATAATGCAGGTCCGCAAAAGCAAACGGGCCGTGGCGACGCTCGATTTCGAGCAAGAAGAAATTATTGGCAATCGTCTGGATTTCAACCGTTCGCTTTACCGCGGACTCGCCGTCGTAATGCCAGGCGGAAAAGAAACCGGTCATGAAGCTAGATCGCACCCACGTCGAAGGCATCGAGCAAGCCTTCGCCATGTTTGGAAACAATGGTTTGCGACTGGGTCAGTGCGTCGAGGTCGATCTCGCCATAGGCTTCCATATGGGTCACGAAGAATTTCCAGTGCCGGTAGCGGACAAAAGGCCCGATCACGGCGAACGGTAGGACTGACAAAGCCAACACCGCAATAAATATACTGCTTTGAAATGCAGCCGCAGATTCGCCGGGCAGCGGTACTTCGAACGAACTGAGCAGACCGGTTGCACCCAATACCAGTGCGACCGGCAGCGCCGCCAGAAGAAATAGACCTGCGTCGCCCAGAAACAGCATGAACCATTCCTTGGTCTTCGCCGGAAATGCAAATTCCAGCTTGTGCAATGACAGCCCGGCGACCGCAACGCGGAAGAACTTGGCATAGAAAGCCAGCGCGACGGCACCCAGCGCACCGTAAAAAATTAACACGACCAACACGGCTGCAATTGCGGCACCACCCACTGAAGCGGTATCACCAAACATCACGCCGACTACTAGCCCAGCGACGAAAAGCAAAATGGGTGTCAGGTAGAATAACAAGTACCGTTTAAATGTGTCGCCATAATTTGCTATGGCATCAATCTTATGCGGGCCAAAACTCATCTTGTTCCAGCGCTCGTTCCACAGTTCCATCATAGACCAAGGGACCAGCAGGCCTGCTGCCAGGCCGCCGCAAATTGTTTTCCAAATATAGGACCAGCCGTAGCCAAAGCCCTGATCATTACTGCCGCCGCGAATGCCGTGCCAGTAGGTGCGCGACAAGCGGTATCTTATGGCACGGAATCTGGCGATACCGATCATATACATGATCATACCAAACATCGCGAATGTCAGCAGCGCTGCCCAGCCGCCATAGCCGCGCAGGGCCAAGGCCTGCGTCGCAAACTGGATTAGGAAGAAAGGAACAAGGATCAGGACTACAGCCATGATGAAACCAACCAGCAACTCCAGACCGGTTCCCGTCCATTCCAGCCGCTCGTCGATAAAGTCGGTCTTGCCCCACAAATATTCGCGCTCGCGGGTCGTTGCCCAAAACCGGTAAACACCCAAAGTCGCTATGGTCAGTAGCAGATTTGGGACCGCAATCCGCGCAAAATCCTGCCATGATCCGTGAAAGCGAAATGCGCTTGCGACCTGCCCTTGTTCCTCGCTCATACTCTTGCCCCCCTTTGGCCGGGTGCAGATGAACGGAACGGTCTGGTGATGTCAAGGAGTGGGCCGCCTAACCCGCAGAAATTTTGTAAAAAAACGCGTCGACGACACGTTTGTGGCGCCGACGCATTTGCTCGTTACTGTACCGTTACTGTCACCGCCCGGCGGTTTTGCGCCCATGCGCTCTCGTCGGAGCCCAGTGCTTGCGGCCGTTCCTTGCCATAACTCACGGTTTGGATCCGCGCTGCATCGACACCCAGTGACGCGAGGTAATTTTTTGCGGCATTCGCACGCCGTTCGCCCAAGGCAAGGTTATATTCGCGGGTGCCGCGTTCGTCCGCATGCCCTTCGACTGTCACGCGCGCATTGGGATAACGCGCCAGCCATTGTGCCTGGCCTTGCAGCGTGACTTGGTCCTCCGCGTCGACATTGAAGCGGTCGGTGTCGAACAGGATGCGATCACCCGACTGCCCAACCGATTGCAGGAAGTCTTCCTGGCTGCCGGGCACAATCTGACCGGCACCGGCGTTCGGATCGCTCGGCTGAGTGCCATAATCGGTGCCTTCGGCGACCGGCGGCAATTCCTTGACTTCCTTCTTGCCGCAACCAGCGACCAATGCGGTCGAGGCCAGCAGCAACATGGTCATTTTGACATTTGTGCTCTTCATTAGCTTTCTCCTTGGTCTTGGCCCCTATCACTCTTTGTAGGTGGCATAACGCACTTAAGGCCGAACAGGTCCCCATGCCGGGTCCGACCCGTCCACCGGTGTCGGCAGTTTACGCTCATTTGCACCGGTTAAATCAACCTGCCAGATGCTTGTTTTACCACTATTCTTCTCGGTACGAAAGAACTGGATGACGCGGCCATTCGGTGCCCATGTTGGTGCCTCGTCCTGCCAGCTGTCGGTCAGCAAACGCTCACCCGAGCCATCGGGCCGCATGGTGCCGACGCGGAAGTCACCGGCGATGCGGGTGTACGCGATCAGGTCGGCGCGGGGGCTCCATTCGGGGGTTGCATAGCGACCCGAACCGAAGCTGATCCGGCGCTGGTTGGTGCCGTCGGCGTTCATCACATAGATCTGCTGGTTTCCGCCACGGTCGCTTTCAAACACGATCTGTTTGCCATCGGGCGAGAAGCTGCCGCCGATATCGATCCCGGGCGAGCTGGTCAGCTTGACCGGCGTGCCGGAGCCAGAGGCGGAAATCTTGTAGACATCGGTGTTGCCGGCGATCGCCATCGAATAGAGGATCGTCTGGCCATCAGGCGACCAGCGCGGGGCGAAGGTCGGGTTCTTCGACTGGGTAATCAACCGCTGCCGCCCGGCATCGACGTCATAAACATAGATACGTGGATTGCCGTCGGAGTAGCTCAGATAGAGGATCGATTTGTAGTTTGGCGAGAAACGCGGGGTGAGTGCGGTCGACTGGCCGTTGGTGATGAAGCGGTGGTTCGCGCCGTCGGAGTCCATGATCGCCAGCCGCTTGACGCGTTTGCCCTTGGGACCGGTCTCGGCGATATAGGCAATGCGGCTGTCAAAAAACGGTGCTTCGCCGGTCAACTTGGAATAGATCGCATCGGCGCATTTGTGGGCTGCACGGCGCCAGTCCTTGGGGGGTATGTTGAAACCAAACCGCGCCACTTCATTGCCATTGCCGACATCGTACAGATAACAGCCAACAGTCAGATTGCCGTCACCGCCGACGCGGACAAAGCCCTCGACCAGTTGCTCGACATTGCGGCCCTTCCAATAATCGAATTGGGGGGCGGTAACCTCGCCGAGTGTGATGGCGCGCAGCCCATTGGGTCCGCTGGTTTCAAACACGCCCGATGCGCGCAGGTCGGAGGAGATGACCTCTGCAATCTGGCGACCCAATGCTGCGCTGTTGCCAGCAGCAGTATCGGCTGGCGCGGGTGCGACGAGAGCGGGAACGGCGATGGCGCGTGTTTTCGCGGTGTCGAATTCAACCAGTTCGGGTTCGTCTTCGGCAGGCGGTGCCGGGGTTTGCGCTTGCACCGCCAGCGGCATGAGCAGCATGGCGAGCAGGGCAATAAATTTCCGGGCGAGGGTTTGTGGCTTCATGGCTTTCATTCCTTTATCCGGCTGCGCGCAGGCGCAAGGCGTGGCTTTTCCAAACGTCATGATATTCTGGGTCCAGGCCGCTGAAGGGTGATGCAGCGCGCACCGATTGCAAGATGCACTGCTTCAACGGATCGGCTTGCGGGCGGTTGCTGTCATTGACCCCGACCTGCTTGTTGAATTGTACGCTGGTCAGGCGACCCGATGGTTCGAGGCTTAAGGTTACAAACGTTTCGATCTGATTGATTTCAACGCCTGATGGCGCACAGGCGCGAACGCGGCTACGGATCTGGCCGGCGAGCGAAACGCTGACCGAACGCCTGACCTCGGCGGCGCTTTTCGCGGCTGGCGTCCCCACCGCTTTGCCCGCGCCGCTGGTTTTGCCGGCATTGTTGACCGCATCCTCAAGGCTTTTGCTTAAGCCCGCCGATTTGGAAGGCGTCGCGCCTTTGGCGCTTTTGACGGGCGGCTGCTTGACCGGCACCTTCTTCACGGCGGTTTTGGCGGGCGGTGTGACCTCGCGCTTCAGGGGCTTTTCAAGCGGCTTTTCGACCGGCTTCTGAATTTCCATGACTTCGGGTGCAGGTGGCGGTTCGGCCTCGCTTGCCGCCGCCGGGGCAGGCTCTTCCTGAATGGCATCGGGTGCGGTTGAAACATCGGCAATTTCGCCAACCAAAGTTACTGCAATCGGCTCGGGCTTTTTCAGGCGGTCGGTCGACAAAAACAGGCCGAGCGCCGTTGCGCCCAGCAGTATGACATGGCCGCCGACTGCGGCGCCCAGTCCCAGTTTTTCGGCCCGATCCATCGCCATTTCGTTATTCAGGCCCAGATGAACCGGTGGTGACCAGGCTGACGCTGTTCAGCCCGGCCCGGTTCAATTCACCCATCACCCGCATCATCTGGCCATAGTTGATACCGCGATCACCGCGCAGCATGATCTGGCGCGGATCGTCGGGATTTTGCGCAGCGGCAATCTCCTCCAACCGCGCCGGAAACTCGCTCGGACTAACCTCGGTGCCGTCGATGAACGTTGCGCCGTTCTTGTCGATGCTGATCTCGACCGGCTCCTTTTTCTGGTCGAGCGCATTGGCCCGGCTTTCGGGAAGCTCGACCGGAACGCCGGACACGAGCAAGGGCGCAGTCACCATGAAGATGATCAGCAAGACCAGCATGACATCGACCAAAGGTGTGACGTTGATCTCGGCCATCGGCGCGCGCCGACCCCCGCGTCCACGCCTGCGCCCACCGCCAGAAGACATGTTCATGGCCATGACTAGTAACGCCCCAAAAATACAGGGACACAAAATACAGGGACACAATACCTATTTTCTAACGTGCAGACGCCTGACGGAGAATTGGTGAGGGAAAATAGGTATTGTGTCCCTGTATTTTGTGTATTTTGCATAAGCCTCATCCCTCCCGCTCCAGTTCGCGCGACAATGTGCCGTGAAAGCCGTCGGCAAAGCGGCCCATACGCGCTTCATATTGGTTTAGCCGGTGCGAGAAACGGTTATAGGCGATGACGGCGGGGATTGCGGCGAACAGCCCGATGGCGGTGGCAAATAATGCCTCGGCAATGCCCGGAGCGACTACGGCGAGGCTCGAATTCTGCTCGGCGGCAATTGCCGAGAAGCTACGCATGATGCCCCAAACGGTGCCGAACAGCCCGACAAAAGGCGCAACCGATCCGGTGGTGGCAAGGAAGTTCAGCCGGTTGGCGAGCTTGTCGGTTTCCGCTGCAATGCTGGCGTCCATAGCCGTTGACAGTCGCTCACGAGTACCAGCCCGGTCAATGGTGCCGCCATTGGTCGAGCGCCGCCATTCGGAAACGCCCGCCGCAAACACCTTTGCCACCGGCAGTTCGTTTTTGCCCTGCGCGCCGAAAAATCCGTCGATGTCGTCGGCTTTCCAGAAATCGCGCTCGAACTTTTCGCTGTCGCGCTGGATTCCACCCATTTTGAAGGTGAAGCTGATGATAATCATCCAGGCCCAGATGCTGGCAAGGCCCAAACCGAGGATGACGCCCTTTACCACCCAATCGGCGTCCATGAACAATTTCAGGGGCGAGAAACTGGCACCTTGCGCCAACAACAACAAATCCATGGTCTTCCTTACGTTTCGCTCAAGGGCTTATCGATGATCGACTGGAACGCCGCAACCCAATGTTTGGGCTGGCGGCGCGGACGGCCATCGGGGGCGACAAAGGCGGCAGTAACCTGCGCATCGAGCAGCAATTCACCATCGCGGCTGACTCTTTGATGAATATCACAACTCGCCGCGCGGACCGCTTTGACCGTGCTGGTAACCAGTAGGGCATCATCGAAACGCGCCGGTTTCTTGTATTTGAGTGTGATTTGCGTGACCGCATAAGCGCCTTCACCCGCTTCATGGACGGCGCGCTGGTCTATGCCGACGCGGGCGAGCATGTCCGACCGCGCCCGCTCCATGAAATGTAAATAACGCGCGTGATAGACGACGCCGGAAAAATCGGTGTCCTCAAAATAGACGCGGACGGCGAACAGATGTTCATGGCCGTCAAAATGACCGTGATAGGGCTGGGGATGGCTCATCGGTCAACGGCTTACCGCAAGGATATCATGACCGGAAGGGGGTTTGGGATGGCATTGCTCAATTGGTCGCCCGTAAGACTCCACCCATCCTTCCCTTTTGTCATTCCCGCGAAGGCGGGAATCCATGGTCTGCGAGTTAGGTTCAAACCGACAGCCCAGGCCATGGATTCCCGATCAAGTCGGGAATGACAAAGTCGGAGCACTCAGGCTGGTCAGTCATTTATCAAACAACCCGTCCTGCGACCCGGCAGGCGGGTTCAGGCCGAGATGCTTCCACCCCGGCGCATTGAGGCAGCGACCGCGCCCCGTCCGCGCGATCAGGCCGAGTTGCAGGAGGAACGGTTCGACCACATCCTCGATCGTGTCGCGCGGTTCCGAAAGGCCAGCGGCAAGCGCTTCCACGCCAACCGGCCCGCCGCGATAAATGTCGGCGATCATGTGCAGATAACGCCGGTCCATCGCATCAAGGCCGAGCGCATCGACCTCCAGCCGGTTGAGCGCGCTATCGGCGATTTTGGCGGTGACGGTTGCCTGACCCGCGACATTGGCGAAGTCGCGGACACGGCGCAGCAAACGTCCGGCTATGCGGGGCGTGCCACGGGCGCGTTTGGCAATCTCACGCGCGCCGTCGGGCGCAATGCCGAGGTCCAGCAGCCGCGCGGCGCGGGTGACGACCAGTTCCAGCTCGTCATGCGTATAGAAGTTCAGCCGCACCGGAATGCCGAAACGGTCGCGGAGCGGCGTGGTCAACAACCCCTGCCGCGTGGTCGCGCCTACAAGCGTGAAGGCGGGCAGATCAATCCGAACCGACCGCGCCGATGGTCCTTCACCGATCATGATATCGAGCGCGCGGTCCTCCATCGCGGGGTAGAGGATTTCCTCGACCACGGGACTGAGCCGGTGGATCTCGTCGATAAACAGGACGTCGCCGTCTTCGAGGTTGGTGAGCAGCGCCGCCAGGTCGCCAGATTTGGCGATGACGGGGCCGGATGTGGCGCGGAAACCGACGCCCATTTCCTTGGCAACAATTTGTGCCAGCGTGGTCTTGCCGAGGCCGGGGGGGCCAAAGAACAACACATGGTCGAGGGGTTGACCGCGCCCCTTGGCGGCCTCAATAAACACGCCGAGATTGTCACGCGCGGCGGCCTGCCCGATGAATTCAGCGAGCGTTTTTGGACGTAAAGCGGCATCGACGTCCTCGGGCCGCTTGTCGGGGGTGGTGATGCGGTCGTCTACACTCACTTGAAAGATCCCACCCGGTCACCCTGAACTTGTTTCAGGGTCCATTTCTCAGCTAAACTCAGCCGATGAGATTGGACAAACAACCGTGCATCTACATTTTGGCGAGCGGCCTTTATG
Source organism: Sphingorhabdus sp. (assembly GCA_040007915.1). Classification (GTDB taxonomy): domain Bacteria; phylum Pseudomonadota; class Alphaproteobacteria; order Sphingomonadales; family Sphingomonadaceae; genus Sphingorhabdus_B. Next base: position 98,920 of record JBDTUD010000009.1, on the reverse strand, counting down.
GTTCGCTGTACATCGGTGTTACATCCGACCTGCTGAAGCGGCTTTCGCAGCACCGAGGGAGCCTCCTGCCGGGCCATACGTCGAAATATGCAATCTGCCGGTTGGTCCATTTTGAAGTATTTGGCACAATGGAGGCGGCGATTGCGCGGGAGAAGCAGTTGAAAAACTGGCATCGTCCTTGGAAAATCAACCTTATCAATGCCGAAAATCCGCATTGGATTGACTTGGCGGTAGGTTTGGGTTTGCCACCGATTGGGCAGGGCTAAATTCACGATGGACCCTGAAACGAGTTCAGGGTGACGGTGGTGGGGAGTGGATGGAGCAGCCCTCACCGCGAAGCCCGCTTCAACGCCAGCCTGACCAGCGCATCCAATGTCGCATCCGGTCCTAATTCCTCCACAGCCTGCGCAACCGCACTTCCCGCCTCACCGGGTTTGAAGCCGAGGCCGGTCAGCGCGGACATCGCGTCGCTGGCGTGGTTGGCCGAGGCTCCTGCGCCTGGCATCAACCTCGCGCCGCCGCCGATACCCGCCAGCGCGCCGACCTTGTCTTTCAGTTCGTTGACGATCCGGCTGGCCAGTTTCGGGCCGACGCCGTTCGCACGCGCGACCATCGCTGCGTCGCCGCTGCCGATGGCGAGGGCCAAATCTGCCGGTTCAATCGCGGACAGTATAGCCAGCCCAACCTTACCGCCCACGCCCTGCACGCCAGTCAGCAACCGGAACCAGTCCCGTTCCTCTTTGGTGGCAAAGCCGATCAGGCGCATGTCGTTTTCGCTGACCTGCATCTCGGTGAACACCGTGGCGAAATCATCGGTCTTACCAAGGGCCGCCAAAGTCCGCGCGCTCGCCTGCACCAGATAGCCGACGCCGGCGACGTCGATCACCAGATGGTCGGCGCCGGTTTCATCGATACGGCCATATAGCTTTGCGATCATGTCCGCCCCTTCAATGGCGACGGTTAGCGCGCGGCGGACTCAAGGGCAAGCAAAAGAGAACAGGATGTGAACTCGATGCTTGAAATGTAGGATTTCATCCAGGATAATCGAGTCGCTCTTTGACAATCGAACCATGTGGTTCGTTCATAATAAATGCCGATAGCGAGGTAGGATTGCAGCCGTTTGAGGTGAGACTTTAGTGTGACCTTCCGGCGGTAACCCGCAGGCCGCCGTGATTAACCCCGCATGTGATGCGCGTGGGTAATCGCGACAGCAAGCGCATCGGCGGCATCCGGCCCCGCCAGTTTCAGGCCCGGCAACAATATCCGCAGCATCGCCTGAATTTGTTCTTTCTCGGCTTTTCCCGTGCCAACCACGGATTTCTTGACCAGCCGGGCGGCATATTCGGTGACTACCACCCGCGCCTTGGCCGCACCCAACAATACGACGCCGCGCGCCTGGCCTAGCTTCAAGGTCGATTGCGGGTTCTTGTTCACAAACACCTCCTCGACCGCGACCGCGTCGGGACGGAAGGTTTCGATGACGGCATTCAGCTTCGCGTCAATGAGCAGCAGCCGGTTGGCCAGCGGGAGTTTTGCGTCGGTTTCAATTTCGCCATTGTCGATATGCGACAGGCGATTGCCCTCGCGGCGGATTACCCCCCAGCCGGTCGTGCCGAGGCCAGGGTCAAGGCCCAGAATGATCATATTATGCGTCGCCGACTGTTAAAGACTAAGCGGTCGTCTTGGATTTGAACACCAATTCGCCTTCGCTGCTAACGCGATATTTGGGTGCGAGTTGCACATCCCAGACAAGACCGATCTTTTCGAGCAGCAAGATAAGCGATCCCGACATATCGATTTCATACCAACGCATTTTGAAATGCGCTGAATTGGCGTGATGGTGATGGTTATTGTGCCATCCTTCGCCGAGCGTCAGCAGCGCCAAAAAGAAATTGTTACGCGAATTCTGCGTTCCCTTGAAATTCTGCGAGCCGTAGAGGTGCCCGATGCTGCTGAGCGATAGCAGCGCGTGCAAAACCAGCAGGCTGCGCAAGCCGCCGCCAATCAGGATCGTGCCGACCAGTTGCTGCCAGGTCGCGGCAAAAGCCAGACCCCAAAGCGCAGGCAATACGAAAATCGAGACGATGAACCACAACCAGCGCGTGCGGTGGCAATATTGCGCCGCGGGGCTATCAAGCAGACCCTTCCCGTAAGCTTCGTGCACTGTGTACGTATCGTCGAGAACCCAGCCGAAATGCGACATGTAAAATGCACGCCAGCCTGTTTGCGGATTGCCGTGACTATCATAAAGCGGGCTGTGCGCGTCACCCGGGCGGTCGGTGTGGCGGTGGTGGCGTCGATGATCGACGGCCCATTTCACCAGCGATCCGATTGCCGCCATCTGCGCCATGATCCCGAACAGATACTCCATCGGCTGCGATGTCTTGAAAGCACGGTGCGCGAACAGCCGGTGGTAGCCGATGGCAATGCCCAGCATATTGAGCACGTAAAATGTTACGAATGCCGACCATTCAACCCAACCCGAACCATATATCGCCATCCAGATCAGCGCACCGCCGCCGGCGACCCATTTTGTCGCCGATAGCGTAATATACTCGCGCCGGTACGACCGCGCATAAGGCCCGCCAACCATGATGCCCGGCATGAAGCCAGGAACCGGCATGTCATCCTCTGGTGCTAAAACGATGCTATTATCGGCAGTTTTCGAAATCATTGCTCGTGGCTCCCTTTGCGTTCAAGCTCGGCCCAGCGCACATTCCATACCAGCCCCATCCGTTCCAGCAAACGGATGATCCAGCTCGTCATATCGACCTCATACCATGCCAGTCCCGCATTGGCGGCGCGTGGATGCGCATGATGATTGTTGTGCCATCCCTCACCTAATGTGAACAGCGCGATCAACCAGTTGTTGCGTGCCTGATCGGCACCGCCTTTGTAGCGCTGCGCTCCGTAAATATGGCCAAAGCTGTTGACGCTGGCGATGGCGTGGAGCGCGATGACCGAGCGCAGGAAGCCGGCAATCAATATTGTGCCGATGACTGCCTGTGGCCCGCCAAAAATCAAGCCCCAGATCGCGGGTAAGATAACCACCGAGGCAATGAAGATACCGAAACGGTGCTGGTCGACAAACAAGATCGCCCGATCCTCGCCCAGGCCTTTGCCGTAAACGGCCGGGTCGGTCATGCTGTTGGTGAATGCCCAGCCGAGATGGGCATGCTTCCAGCCTGAAACACCGTGATTGGGGCGACCGTGGCCGTCGAAATATGGGCTGTGAATGTCGCCGCTGCGATCACTCAATGCATGATGCCGCCTGTGCTCGGCAACCCAGCGGCGCAGAGACCCGAAAATACCGAGCTGCGCCAATATCGCTATGGCATAACGCATCGGCATCGACGTGTCGAAAGCGCGGTGGGCGAAAAAGCGGTGATAGCCGACCGACATCGACAATATGTTCATCACATAAAAAGCTGCGAATGCGGTCCATTCGACCCATCCGGTCGGTTGCGTAAATATCCAGTAGATCGCAGCGGCAGAACCGCCATTTTTGGCAACCAGATAGAACAGATGTTCGCGCACTTTCCGGCGCGATTCAACGGTATCGAATTCGATCCCTAGCAGCGGCTTTGTCGTAAGCTGATCGAAGGATGGTTCGCTACGCTCGCCGGTCGAAGCCTGTTCCGGACGCGCAAATGCGGACATGCCTCCGACTCGACCAGCCATTGTTATTCCCTCGGTTAACGCGTTTATATCGCTTCGGGTATTTGCTTAACCCAATTTCTCCATCACGTCGTCGGAAACTTCATAATTTCCCCACACGGTCTGAACGTCGTCATCGTCTTCCAGCGTGTCGATCAGTTTCAGCAGCGTTCCGGCATTTTCCAGATCGACATCGACAGTTAGCTGCGGGTTCCAGGCGAGCTTGGCGCTTTCTGCGGCACCGAGCGTTCCTTCCAATGCTTTGGCAACTTCATGCAGTGCGTCCATCGCGGTCCAGATTTCATGTTCGTCGTCATTCGACGACACGTCTTCTGCACCCGCCTCTAACGCGGCTTCGAAAACCATGTCACCATCACCGACGCTGGCCGGATAGGTGATCAGGCCCATCCGGTCGAAACCGTGGCTCACCGCGCCCGATGCGCCAAGATTGCCGCCATTTTTGGCAAAAGCCGTGCGGACATTGGTCGCGGTGCGGTTGCGGTTGTCGGTCAGCGCTTCGACGATGACAGCAACGCCGCCGGGGCCATAACCTTCATAGCGGATTTCTTCGTAATTCTCCGCATCGCCGCCAATCGCCTTGTCAATCGCGCGCTGGATATTGTCCTTCGGCATCGACTGCGCCTTGGCCGCATTGATCGCGAGGCGCAGGCGCGGGTTCATGTCCGGATCGGGCATCCCCATTTTGGCTGCAACGGTGATTTCGCGGCTCAGCTTGGAAAACTGCGCCGACCGCTTTTTGTCCTGTGCGCCCTTGCGGTGCTGGATATTCTTGAATTTACTATGGCCTGCCATATGTCACTTCGTCATGGTTAGTTTCGCGGATGTCGTTAGCGCGGGCGCGCCGTTTATGCCAGCCCCAGCGCCGACTTATAGGTATCGAGGATCGCTTCCATTTCCTGCCGGTCATCGTTCGTCATCTTACGCAGACGGACGATCTGGCGCATGATTTTCGCATCATAGCCTTGGCTTTTGGCCTCGCTGTAAACGTCGCGGATATCGTCGGCGATGCCCTTTTTCTCTTCTTCCAGACGCTCAATGCGCTCGATGAACAGACGCAGTTGATCGGCGGCGACATTGCCTTCGGACATTTTATTCTCCTGTAGTGTTGGGTGGGGCATCGGCCCCGAATCAGAATCTCAGCGCCTTAATGCCCGCCAGCGTTTTTGGCCACGCTTTCCTGCATGCGGGCGAGTTGTTCGGGCGTTGCATCGCTCTGGTATTTAGCTTTCCATTCCGCAGCGGGCATGCCGTGGATGAGCTCACGTGCCTCGTCTTTGGTCAGGTTGCCATCGGCCTCCATCACCCAATCGGCGAGGCAGTTGCGGCAAAAACCGGCAAGACCCATCAGCTCGATATTCTCGGCGTCGTGCCGGTGCTGGAGGTGTTTCACCAAACGGCGAAATGCGGTTGCAGCAGCTGCGTCTGTAATCATTTTGTCCACGAGAATAGCTATGCTCCTCTATCCAAGGCCTTTCGCCCTGACTCACCTCCCGCTATAGCCCCTCGAATAACGATTTCCAGCAATTGGAGCGGATGCTTGATCCAATATTCGAAACCGCGCGATCGCAAGGTGCGTATCCTCGCCACACTTGGCCCGGCGAGCGACACGCCGGACATGATTGAGCAGTTGTTTCTGGCCGGGGCCGACGCTTTCCGGATCAATATGAGCCACGGCGAGCAGGCAGACAAGGTAAAGCTGGTCGAGCATATTCGCGCGCTAGAGAAGAAATATGGCCGGCCGACAACGATATTGGTTGATCTTCAGGGTCCAAAATTGCGTATCGGCAAGTTCGCAGAGGGCAAGGTTATACTGAAAACCGGCGCGACTTTTGTGCTTGATGCCGACAAGGCGGCGGGTGATGCAAAACGCGTCCATCTGCCGCATCCCGAAATTTACGCGGCGCTGGAGCCGGACACGCGGCTACTGCTTGATGATGGCAAGCTGGTGCTGCGCGTTTTCACCGTGACGCCGCAGAAAATCGAAACCCGCGTCGAGGTTGGCGGCGCGTTGTCGGACCGTAAGGGGTTGAATGTCCCCGATGTGGTGGTGCCCGTGGCGGCACTGACCGAAAAGGACCGGTCTGACCTTGCCTTTGCCGTGGCGCAGGGCGTCGACTGGATCGCGATGTCTTTCGTGCAACGCCCAGAGGATGTGGCCGAGGGCAAGAAGCTGATCGGCGGCAAGGCAGCTTTGCTGGCGAAGATTGAGAAACCGGCCGCGATAGCCCGGCTGGAAGAAATCCTCGAACTGGCTGATGCGGTGATGGTCGCGCGCGGTGACTTGGGCGTCGAACTGCCGCCAGAACAGGTGCCGCCGTTGCAGAAAAAGATCGTCAGTACCGCCCGGCGGATGGGCAAACCGGTGGTTGTCGCTACGCAGATGCTGGAGTCGATGATTACCTCGCCTTCGCCAACCCGGGCCGAGGTGTCCGATGTCGCGACCGCGATCTACGACGGTGCCGACGCGATCATGCTGTCGGCTGAAACTGCGGCGGGTGCCTGGCCGATCGAGGCGGTGTCGATCATGAACCGGATCGCGATGCAGGTCGAAGGCGACCCCGATTATTACGCGCGCGTCCACTTTACCGAGGTCCGTGCCGATGCGACCACGGCAGATGCGCTGGCCGCATCGAGCGCGCAGATCGCGGAAACCATCGATACCGACGCAATCATTTGCTTCACCTCGTCGGGCTCGACCGCGCGGCGGATCGCCCGCGAGCGTCCCTCGGTGCCGCTCCTTGTGCTGACATCGCATATGGCCACCGCGCGGCGGCTGGGGCTTTTATGGGGCGCGCACGCGGTCCGGACCCAGGATGTCGGCTCGTTTGAGGAAATGGTCGCCAAGGGCAAGCGGATGGCGCTGCGCCACCATCTGGGTCAGGCTGGCGGGCGGATCATCATCATGGCGGGCGTGCCGTTCGGGACGCCGGGATCGACCAATGTGCTGCATATTGTCCGGCTGACGGGGGATGAGTTGAAGGGCCGTTGACGGCTATACCGGCTTTCCGCTCAGGGTAGCAGCAAGCTAGCGTCGCCATAAGAATAAAACCGGTATTTTTGGGCAATGGCGTGGGCGTAAGCCGCCCGCATATTTTCCTGCCCCATCAACGCGCTGACCAGCATGAACAATGTGCTTTTCGGGAGATGGAAATTGGTCATTAGGCCGCCCACCGCTTTGAAACGATAGCCGGGGGTGATGAAGATGTCGGTGTCGCCGGCAAAGGGCTGGATATTGCCCAGTTCATCCGCAGCGCTCTCGATCAGCCGCAATGAGGTGGTGCCAACCGCGATCAACCGCCCGCCAGCCGCACGAAACGCATTCAGCCGGTCGGCGGTCGCTGCATCGATCTGCCCCCATTCGGTGTGCATCTTGTGATCGGCTGTGTCATCAACCTTTACCGGCAGGAAGGTGCCGGCGCCGACATGCAGGGTTAATGTTGCGGTTTCGATGCCCGCCGCCGTTATTGATGCCAGCAATTCAGGGGTGAAATGCAGCGCGGCGGTCGGTGCGGCAACTGCCCCGTCCTTATCGGCGAACATTGTCTGATAATCACGCCGGTCCGCTTCATCGGTCGGACGTTTGCCGGCAATATAAGGCGGCAATGGCATAGTGCCTGTACGTTCGAGCAATATCTCAACGGGTTCGGTGCCACCGAACATCAAGGTAACGCTGCCATCGTCATGCCGCGCTTCGGCAATCGCCGTCACGCCTTCGCCAAAATCGACGGTCTCTCCCACGCGCAACCGCTTTGCATTGCGTATAAACGCCTGCCACCGGCGCAGGTCGATCCGTTTGTGCAATGTCGCACCGATCCTGGCATCCCCACGCCGCCCTTCCAGTTGCGCGGGGATTACGCGGGTATCGTTGAAGATCAGGCAGTCACCAGCGGAGAGCAACGACGCCAGGTCGCGGACATGCCTGTCGGTGAGCTTCCCATCACCTGAGACACACAACATGCGCGCCGCGTCACGCGGGGCGACCGGGCGCAGAGCTATCCGTTCGGGCGGCAGGTCAAAATCGAAAAGGTCAACGCGCATTCAAATCAACTCACGGGGTGCGAAGCCACCGTCAATTGCCGTTCAGATCATCAACCGAAATGGTGGGGCGTTCAGCCACCGTTGCCGGCGCAACAACGGGTGCAGGGGCAATTGCGGGCGGCGGCAAATTGTCCGCAGCGATGGATGCTTGCACGATCTTGTCCGGCTGCGTTGGCGGCTCGCCGCGCATGATAGCATCGACATATTGCATACCCGCCGACACCCGCCCGAACACCGTATATTTGTTGTCTAGGCTGAAACGCGGCAGGAAGCAGATGAAGAACTGGCTGTTGGCACTGTCGGGCTCGTTGGTGCGCGCCATCGACACGGTGCCGCGTAGATGCGGCGTAGGGTTGAACTCGGCTTTGATGTCGGGAAGCTCGGAATCGCCTTGGCCAGTGCCCGTCGGGTCGCCGGTCTGCGCCATAAAGCCATCGATCACCCGGTGGAAGATCAGGCCATTGTAAAAACCCTTACGTGTCAACGTCTTGATTCGCTCGACATGCGTCGGTGCGACGTTGGGATAAAGCTGGATCGTCACCCGCCCGCCGGTTGAAAGATCGAGATACAGCAGGTTCTCAGGATCGGCAGCGACCGGCGCTGCGGGTGCCGGAGGCGTTTGCTGGGCCATCGCTTCAGGGGTCCCGCCAAAGGCGGTCAGGGCGAAAAGGGCAAAGGCAAAAATTGCGTTCGATGCGGGTGACTTGAAAAGCATTTGGCTTGCATGGCTCCGGACGATGGTGAGCATCCTCTTAACGATATGGTCTGTCGCTGTCATGAATGAAATTCGATGAAGCGTTGCATGTACGCGACTAACACAAAATCACAGCTTTTCAGCACTGTTGCATAAAAGCGACAGCCGCGAAACATTCTATTCACATCCTTGTAACTTTGTTGCGTGCCTCACGTTTTTGGGATTAAGCAAGGACAACCCGGAGAGAAACCACCACATTTTTGTGCCCGCAACGGACGGAAATGAGAGGGTGCTGGGGAATTTAACAGGTCAGCTGAAACCGTTTCACGGTGGGAGGCTGCCGGATTTTATAGGGGCTATATCGTGAAAAACACACGTATCAGCAATTTGAAATATGCCGCAGCGCCACTGGCGCTCGGTCTCGCACTTATCTCCACACCTTCATTTGCGCAGGATGCTGCAGAGGAAGCGGAGACTGACACCGAAATCGTTGTCACCGGCTCGCTCATTCGGAATCCGAACATTGAGTCTTCTTCTCCGGTTAACGTGACAACTGCCGATGAAATCAACCTTCGCCAGTCGAACGTTGCCGAAGATATTCTTCGCGATGTTCCAGGCGTGGCCGCGAACGTTGGTTCGTCGACCAACAACGGCAATGAAGGTGCATCGTTCGTCGATCTTCGTGGCTTGGGCGCGGCGCGCAACATCGTGCTGCTCGACAGTCAGCGGCTCGTTCCGGCGAACCTCAACGGGAACGTCGATCTCAACAACATCCCGCTCGCTTTGCTCGAGCGAGTTGATGTTTTGACCGGTGGTGCGAGCACGACCTATGGTGCAGACGCCGTTTCGGGTGTTGTCAACTTCATCACCAAGCGTGACTTCGCCGGCGTCGAACTGTCGCTTGGCGAACAGATCACAGAACGTGGCGACGGCAATATTTTCCGTGCCGATTTGACCATTGGTGCGAATTTCGACGACGGTCGCGGTAATGCTGTTCTAAGCGTCGGTTATCAGCAAGCCGATCCCGTATTCTTTGGTGGCGAACGACCGGGTTCCGACCTTACAATCGACTCGTTCGATGGCAGCGGCAATGGCGCATCGGGCACTGCGGCTCCTTCGCGTTTCTCCGTTCCCAATCAGGCGACCGCTAACCTGCAAATCGATCCGGCGACAGGGAATCTAGTGCCGCAATTTGCATTGTTCAATTTCAACCCATATAATATTTTTCAGACGCCGTTCGAACGTTTCAACCTTTTTACATCGGGTCGTTACGAGATCAGCGATTCGGTTGAAGTATTTGCTCGCGGCATGTTCTCGCAAAACACAGTCAATACGATCGTTGCACCGTCAGGGTCATTCAGCGACCCAGTCTTCATTCCGCTTAGCAACCCATATATGACGGTCGGCGCCCGCAACACCTTCTGTGCTAACAATGATTTCGACCCTGCTACCGCCGGTATCCAGACGCTGTCACAGCCGCAGTGCGATGCCGCGGCGCTCGCAACGGATCCTAATGATCCTAATTATCAGGAAGTTTCGACCAATTTGGGACGCCGTCTTGTCGAGGCCGGTGGCCGCATCAGCAGCTACAAGACTCAGGTATTCGACTTCATGGCTGGCGTGCGCGGCGGAATCACCGACACGATCAACTATGAGGTTTCGGGTGCTTATGGCGAGAGCGAAAACACCCAGACTATTTTGAATTATGTTTCGCTCACGCGGTTGCAACAGGGGCTTCGTGCGCCCAATGCAACTACCTGTCAGAACCCATCAAGTGGCTGCGTACCAGTTAATGTGTTTGGAGCGGCCGGGACGATCACGCCCGAGCAGGTTAACTTCCTGCTCGTGCCCGCATCATCGGGTGAACTGGCAACGCTGGCGCAAGCTCGCGGTCTGATTTCGGGCGACCTGTTCACAGTGTCGGCAGATGAAAATCCTGTGTCCTTCGCCGTTGGTGTCGAATATCGCAAATATACGGCCGAAACCTTCGCTGATCAGCTGGCACAGTCGCCGGGCGAACTTGGCGGTGCGGGTGGCGGCACCATCCCGGTAAGCGGCGGCTATAGTGTTCGCGAAGTCTTTGGCGAAATCGTTGCCCCGCTTTTTGCTGGCCTTACGGCGGAAGCGGGCGTCCGTTATTCCGACTACAAGGTCGATGCGCCCGGCAATCCCCAATATAACACCCTAACCTGGAAAGGCGGTCTGACCTGGGAGCCTGTCGAAAGCCTGAAGCTGCGTGGCAACTATCAGCGCGCGGTGCGTGCACCTAATATCGGCGAACTGTTCACGCCAAATCAGGTCGGTCTAGTTAATTTGAAGAACGATCCCTGTCAGAGTAATGGGACCACTATTACGGCGGCCTCGTTCCTTGGCCAAGTTTGCGCGGCGCAGGGTGCCCCAATCGTTGGTGGCTTTATCTCGGCGATCGACCCGCCTTCGGCCGGACAGATCAACGCGTCGTTCAGTTTCTCGACGAACAACAAGCCGGAAAAGGCCGATACCTGGACGATCGGTGCGATCTTCCAGCCCGATTTTGTTCCCAACCTGACATTGTCTGTTGATTACTATAACATCATCGTCAACGATGCTTTGTCGACTCCCACGGTCGGTGACATACTGAGCCGGTGCTTTGGCAGCCTGAGCGCCACTAGTGCAACGAGCGCTGCTTGCACGTCCATCCAACGCGATCCGGCAAGCGGCGGCCTCGATGGTAGCGCCGCCACGACGCCCGGGGTTCCGCAGCCGCTTACCAATAGCGGACGTTATGCGACTGACGGTGTCGATGTTGCCATCAACTGGAAAACCGATCTGGCAGAAGACGTTCAGTTGGCATTGAACTTCTCGGGGAACTACACGTTCAACTATAAATTCCGCGCCGATGCGACTGGATTGAACCGTCAATGCGTGGGCTATTACAGCATTAACTGCCTGCCCGGCTCCTCGTTTGTGGCTACTGGCTCGCTGCTACCTGAGCTCAGCTTCAATCAGCGCACCACGCTCTCGTTTGGTGATATCGATGTCTCTTTATTGTGGCGCCGGATTTCGAGCATGAGGCAGGAACCATTCGACGCGGATGCTGCTAACTTCGGTGCCAACGGACCGGCTTTCCCCGCGTTTCAGAAGATCAAAGCGTATAATTGGTTCGATCTGACGACCCGCTTTGAGGCCAGCGACAATTTCGAATTCACGGTGGCGATCCTAAACTTGCTCGACAAGGATCCGCCAACTGTAGGATCGAACATCGGTACGACCACTTTCAACAGCGGCAATACCTATCCAGCGACATATGATGCCTTGGGCCGTCGTTTTGCAGTTGGTGCACGGCTGAAGTTCTGATCGACGGGTTTACATAGAATAAGGGAAAGGCGGGTCTTTGGACCCGCCTTTTTTTTTGCCTCGCCGTCGCACGTCGGTTATTGTCGCGTTATGAACAATTCGACTGTGTTGGAACTGACCACTGCCGCGGCTCAAGCGCGACGCGACGGCGATATTCGACGAGCCATTGAACATTTGCAGGCGGCACTCGTTCGTGCACCCAACGATCCTGTCGCGCTCAACAGCCTCGGCATGATAAGATTGGAGGAAGGCCAGCTTCCAGAAGCCCGCAACAATTTTGAACTGGCGATCCGTGCGGATTCATCCTCACCGGACTTGTGGCTGAATCTCGCCAAGGTGCATCGCCTGGCCCTTGATCAAACTGCGGAAGCTGACAGCCTGGACCACGCGCTAGCGATCGACCAGCGTCATTTCATGGCAAACGTCCGACGGGCCGAACTGCATGAAAAGCGAGGCGAGACTGCAGCTGCCATGCACCGTTGGTCGGGCGTCATTGCGCTTGCCACAACGATAGACCAGGCAAATGGATCGCTCGATCAACTGCTGGCCCATGCGCGCCGCTTTATCGCTAGCGTTGGAGAAGGATTCGAACAGAGATTTGCACCCAGGTTAAAGGCGTTTCGCGAGGGCGAAGCCCAACCATTTGCGCTGCGGCGCTTTGAGGTCTGTGTTGATGCAGTTCTTGGACGACGGCGCATTTATGCCAATGAATGCCACGGGCTGCATTATCCCTTTCTGCCCGCCGATGAATATTTCGATCGGGGGCATTTCCCCTGGCTTGGAGAGCTGGAAGGACAGACCGATATCATTCGCGGTGAATTGCAGGCGCTGCTCGCGAGTGACAATGCTCCAACGGAGCCCTATGTCAACCAACCATCAGGCACGGCACCCAATATATGGTCCGCGCTCGACAGTTCGCCCGACTGGAGCGCGCTGTTTCTCTGGAAGCACGGGCTACGTCAGGACGATGTCTGCGCGCGCTTCCCGCAAACGTCGGCAATACTGGACGCATTGCCATTATCAAATATCCCTCGACGTTCACCCAGCGTATTTTTCTCGCTCTTGCGCCCTGGAGCACATATTCCGCCGCACACTGGCGTCACCAATGTCCGCAGCATCGTCCATTTGCCACTTGTGGTACCGCCGGACTGCGGGTTCCGCGTCGGCGGGGAAACGCGTCAATGGAAAGAAGGTCAAGCCTTCGTTTTCGACGACACCATCGAACATGAAGCCTGGAACCGGAGCGACGCGCTGAGGGCGATCCTGATTTTCGATGTCTGGAATCCCCATCTTGATGAATCCGAACGGGCAATGCTGCGCGGCCTGTTTCAAGAAATGGCCGATTATGGTCTTGATGGCGGGGGAAGTGTTGATGATTGATCAACCGGGCGAGGGCGGACAAGTAGGTCGCCAGACGTTGTCATTTCAAGCGCCGTAGCACGATCATGCGGCCGTCAGCTGGTAACCAACACCAGCGCCCCATCGCCCTCCTCAACCTCAACCGTCGCGCCATCAGGAACCTCCCCGCGCAACAACATATCCGCCAGCGGGTCCTGCAAATGCCGCTGGATCGCGCGCTTCAACGGACGTGCACCATAGACCGGATCATAACCGACACGCCCCAGCCACGTTTTCGCCTTGTCTGATAACGCCAACGTGATCTTGCGGTCCTTCAGCAATTTCTGCACGCGTTTGACCTGAATATCGACAATCGGGGCCATGTGTTCGGCGGCCAAGCGGTGGAACAGGATGACCTCGTCCAGCCGGTTGAGGAATTCGGGCCGGAAATGCCCACGGACGATTTCCATCACCTGCGGTTCGACTTCCTTCACGTCCTGGCCGTCTTCGAGCGCCGCCAGATACTGGCTGCCGAGGTTCGACGTCAGAATGATGAGCGTGTTCGAGAAATCCACCGTGCGACCTTGGCCGTCGGTCAAACGGCCATCGTCGAGCACTTGCAGGAGGATGTTGAAGACATCGCTATGTGCCTTTTCCACCTCGTCAAACAACACCACCTGATAGGGTCGTCTGCGCACTGCTTCGGTCAACACCCCGCCTTCGTCATAACCGACATAGCCGGGAGGCGCACCGATCAGGCGCGATACCGCGTGCTTCTCCATGAACTCGCTCATGTCGATGCGGACCATCGCGTTGTCGTCGTCAAACAGGAAGCTGGCCAATGCTTTGGTGAGTTCAGTCTTGCCGACGCCGGTTGGTCCGAGAAACAGGAAGCTGCCCAATGGCCGGTTGGGGTCTTGCAGGCCAGCGCGCGACCGGCGGACGGCTTTCGACACCGCCTCAACCGCATCGGTTTGACCAATAACCCGCGCGCCGAGCAACTCTTCCATTTTGAGCAGCTTTTCGCGCTCGCCTTCCAGCATCTTGTCGACCGGAATACCGGTCCAGCGGCTGACCACGCTGGCAATGTCCTGTGCGGTCACTTCCTCACGCAGCATTGCGTTGCCCGCCGACGCTTCCGCATCGGCGAGCTGCTTTTCCAGGTTCGGGATCGTTCCATATTGCAGTTCGCCGGCTTTGGCCAGATCACCACCGCGTTGCGCCTGTTCCAACTCGATCCGGGCGGCGTCGAGTTGCTCCTTGATCTTGGCTTCGGCGGAAATCTTCTCTTTCTCCGCCTGCCATTTTTGTGTCAGTTCGGACGATTGCTGCTGCAAATTGGCGAGTTCGCCCTCAAGCGTCGCCAGCCGGTCCTTCGACGCGGGGTCGGTCTCCTTGCCCAGCGCCTCGCGCTCGATCTTCAACTGGATGATCCGCCGATCCAGATTTTCAATCTCCTCGGGCTTTGACTCGACCTCCATCCGCAATCGCGATGCCGCTTCATCCATCAGGTCGATGGCCTTGTCGGGCAGAAACCGATCGGCAATATAGCGGTGCGAAAGCGTGGCCGCCGATACCAATGCGCTATCGGTAATCCGCACACCGTGATGCAGTTCGTATTTTTCCTTAAGGCCGCGCAGGATCGAAATCGTATCCTCGACCGTTGGTTCGCCGACGAATATCGGCTGGAACCGCCGTTGCAGTGCGGGGTCCTTTTCCACATGCTTTTGATATTCGTCGAGCGTGGTTGCACCGATGCAGTGCAGTTCGCCGCGCGCCAAAGCAGGCTTCAGCAGGTTGGACGCATCCATGGCACCTTCACCTTTGCCAGCACCCACCAGTGTATGCATCTCGTCGATGAACAGGATGATGTCGCCTTCGGCCTGCTTGACCTCGTCAAGCACGCCTTTCAGCCGCTCCTCAAACTCGCCGCGATATTTGGCGCCTGCAATCAGCGAACCCATGTCGAGCGACATGAGCTTACGGTCTTTCAAGCTATCGGGCACGTCACCATTGGCAATGCGGATCGCCAGACCTTCGGCAATTGCGGTTTTGCCGACGCCAGCCTCGCCGATCAGCACCGGATTGTTCTTCGTGCGGCGCGCGAGGATCTGGATAGTACGCCGGATTTCCTCGTCACGGCCAATTACCGGATCAAGCTTACCGGCACGTGCGACTTCGGTTAGGTCGCGGGCGAATTTTTTGAGCGCATCATAGCGGTCCTCGGCCCCGGATGTGTCCGCCGTCCGCCCGCCGCGCAGTTCGCTGATCGCCGCATTGATGCCTTCCGCCTTTACCCCGGCGGCGGCCAGCGCTTTGCCCGCTGCTGTGGTTGTCGCTAATGCCAGCGCAAGCAGCAACCGTTCCACGGTGACATAACTATCGCCGGCTTTCAGCGCCACCTGCTCGGCGGTATCGAGGACGCGCACTGCATCATTATCGAGCCCGGGTGTTTGTTGTGCTCCGCCACCCGATACTGCAGGCACCTTTGCCAACGCCGCGTCGGTTTCGCGCAAGGCCGTTGGCGCATCGCCGCCCGCTGCCTTGATAAGGCCCGACGCCATGCCTTGCTCGTCTTCAAGCAAGGCCTTCAACAGATGCTCGGATCCGATGCGCTGATGGCTCATCCGGATGGCGACGGTCTGCGCGCTTTGCAGGAAGCCCTTGGCGCGATCGGTGAATTTTTCGAGGTTCATGGGGGGAGTCCTGTTTTGCTGACATAACAGAGGTAGTGTTGCTTTTTGACAACACAAGGGAGGAATCTGCGAAAAGTTCAAAACGTCGGGCTGAAAAGTTGGCGGCTTTCGGCGATGTCACAAACTACGGCCAAATCTGACTCGAAAATGTAGTAGTTTCAACGGCAAAACGTAAACTTGCACAGTTAGCGGCTCCCTCGCAATCGTTAGCGCGAAAAATCGCGCAGCGCCCATGCGACCAGAAATCCATCAAAGGGCCTCTATCATGCGTAAACTCTCTCCCATCCTGCTTGCCGGTTGTGCGTTCATTGCCACCCCGCTTTATGCCGCCGCTGATGACGTAGCTGCCGATGCAGTAGCCGAAGAAGCTGGCGACGAAATTATCGTCTTCGGCCGCGGCGAAACCCGTCAGGTGCAGGAACTGAACAGCAAGGAATTGCTTATCCTCGCACCCGGCACCAGCCCGTTGAAAGCCATCGAAAAGCTACCCAGCGTCAACTTTCAGTCGGCTGACCCTTTCGGCACTTATGAATGGTCCAGCCGTGTCTCTATCCGCGGGTTTAACCAGAACCAGTTGGGCTACACGCTTGATGGCATTCCTTTGGGCGATTCCACTTATGGCAACAATAACGGCCTGCATATCGGTCGCGCCATTTCGTCGGAGAATATCGGTGTCACTCGCGTGTCGCAGGGTTCCGGTTCGATTGGCACGCAGGCAACCAACAATCTGGGCGGCACGCTTGAATTCTTCACGCTCGATCCTTCGGGTGAGATGGGCGTTGATGCCAACGCAACTTACGGTTCCGAAAACACTGTCCGCGGCTTTGGCCGGGTGAACTTTGGCGAAGCAGGCGGCATTCGCGGCTTCATCTCGGGCGTTTATCATAATGCCGAAAAATGGAAGGGCGGCGGTGACCAGCGCAACTGGCAAATCAATGCCAAGGCGATCATTCCTGTCGGCGATGCGGAGTTCGACGCCTATTTCGCCTATTCGGACCGCGCCGAACAGGACTATCAGGATCTGTCGCTCGAAATGATCGGCCGGCTCGGCTACGACCATGACAATTATTTCCCTGATTATGCAGCAGCGATTGCAGCAGCACAGGGCGTATTTGTTGCGCCGATCAACAATCTTGACGATTCATATTATGATGCGTCCGGTCTGCGCAAGGATACGTTGGGCGCTTATGGCCTGACGGCTCCATTGGGCGACGACGTCACCTTCAAGATCAAAGCCTATTATCATGACAATACCGGTCAGGGCACTTGGGCCACGCCTTATACGGCCAGCCCGAACGGCGTCCCGATGTCCATCCGCACCACCGAATATGATATCCAGCGCGGCGGTGTGTTCAGTTCGTTGCATGCCGAGATTGGCGATCATGCAGTAACGGTCGGTGGCTGGTATGAGCATAACGACTTCACTCAAGCGCGGCGCTTCTACGCCTATGAAAGCTTGACGACACCGGGCCGCGACCACACCAAGTTCCAGCGCAATCCATTCTTCACCCAGTGGTTGTTCGATTTCAACACCGACACGCTGCAATATTATGTGCAGGACAAGATCAGTCTGGGTGACTTGACGGTCAACCTTGGTTGGAAGGGTTTCCAAGTTAATAACGAAGCTATTCCTGTTGTGCAGGGTCCGTTGGCTGCCGGCAAGATCAAGTCGCAAGATTGGTTCCAGCCTCACGTCGGCGTCGCGTATAAATTCAGCGACAAGGCAGAATTGTTCGGTGGGTTCACGCAAGTGACCCGTGCCTTTGTCTCGTCTTCGACCAGCGGGCCGTTTTCGACCACACAGGCCGGTTTTACAGCCCTGCGGGCGCAAGGCCTGAAACCCGAAGAGTCCGACACCTATGAATTGGGCGCGCGCTACAATGATCCCATGTTTAACGGCGTTATCGGGGTCTATTATGTCAACTTCCGCAACCGCCTGTTAGGTGTAGCAACTGGTCCGGGCATTGTTGGCAATCCGTCGATCCTCCAGAATGTCGGTTCGGTCCGTTCAATCGGCTTTGAGGCAGCAGGCGATGTCCGGCTGGGCGGCGGCCTGAGTCTGTTTGCGTCATACAGTTATACCGATGCGACCTATCGAGATGATGTTTTGGACTCTGCCGGCGCCGTCATAGCAGCCATCAAGGGCATGGACGTGGTTGATACCCCCAAGCATATGCTGCGCGGAGAGGTTGCGTATGACAGCGACAGTTTCTTCGGTCGCGTCGGTGCCAATTATATGAGCAAGCGCTTTTTCACCTACACCAACGATTTGGTCGCCGGTGACAAGCTGGGCTTCGTGCCTAGCCGAGTGCTTGTCGATGCGACATTGGGCTATCGCTTCGACGCCGGCCTGCGGTCGCCGATTGAGCTGCAATTGAATGCTACCAACCTGCTCGACAAAAGATATGTGTCGACCATCGGCTCGAACGGTTTTGGTAATATTGGGGACAACCAGACCTTCCTGGCGGGGGCTCCGCAGCAGTTCTTTGCAACTCTGAAAGCCGGCTTCTAATGAAGCCAGGCATTCTGCTCGGCAGTGCGCTCTTATTGAGTGCGCTGCCGGGTGCCGCTTTGGCCGAGTCGGTATTGTTGATCTCGATTGACGGGCTGCAACCTGCCGATGTGATCGAAGCGGAAAAGCGCGGGATTGATATCCCCAACCTCAAACGCTTTGTTGCCGAAGGCACCTATGCAAGCGGCGTCAAAGGGGTGTTGCCGACCGTCACTTATCCAAGCCATGCCACCTTGTTAACTGGCGCCAGTCCGTCGAAGCATGGGATTATCGGTAACACCAGCTTTGACCCGATGCAGATCAACCAAAATGGCTGGTACTGGTATGCGAGTGATTTCAAGGTTCCGACACTTTGGGACGCGGTAGCCAAGGGTGGTATGACAACCGCCAATGTTCACTGGCCGGTGAGTGTAAAGGCGGATGCCATCAAATGGAATATCCCGCAAATCTGGCGAACGGGCCATGCCGACGATGCCAAGCTGATGAAGGCGCTGGCGACGCCCGGGCTGATTGAATCACTTGAAAGCGGTTTGGGCGATTATGCCCCGGGTATCGATGAGAGCATCGAGGGCGATGAAAATCGCGGGCGGTTTGCGGTGGCTTTGATCCACCGTAAAAAAGCCGATTTTGCGACAGTCTATCTGACTGCGCTTGACCATGAACAACATGGAGAGGGACCCGATACCAAAGCGGCCCATGCGGTGTTGAAACGCATTGATGCGATTGTCGGCAATCTTGTCGCCGCGCAAATGAAGGCGCATCCCGATGCGGTGGTCGCAATTGTATCCGACCACGGATTCTCGAAAGTTGATACCGAGGTAAATCTCCATCGCGCGTTTATCGACGAGGGCCTGATTGTCCTTGATACCGATGGCAAGATCAAGAGTTGGGAAGCAAGCCCGTGGAACTCCGGGGGATCGTCGGCCATCATGCTCGCGCGCCCGGACGATGCAACTCTGAAAAACAGGGTAGCCGCGCTGCTCCGCAAACTGGATGCAGACCCCAAAAACAGCATAGCCGCCATCGCGGAGCCCGCTGAAATCAGGGCGATGGGTGGTAACTCGCAAGCGAGCTTTTTCGTCAGTTTTCAACCCAACGCTTATGCGGGCGGCTTCAAGGGCAAAGATGCGCCGCTGGTCGGACCGTCGGGCAGCAAAGGCATGCATGGTTTCTTTCCCGGCAGCCCGCTGATGCGATCCAGCTTCATGATGATGGGTAAAGGCGTGGCCAAAGGCCGCAATCTGGGCGAGATCGATATGCGCAGCATCGCGCCCACACTGGCCAAGATCATGGGCGTAGCCTTGCCGGATGCGGAATTACCGCCGATCAAATAGCCTATCCAGGTTGCAATATTACCTCTAATCTTAATCTGCCGTCTAAAGGCGAAGGGACGGCCGTTTGGGCATTCCCATGATGCAGGCCAAACACCGTTATCGGCCATAATCGCCGTTTGTCGAAAATTGCTCGAGATTACATTGTGTTTGGCGGGGTCGTCGTTATCTTTTGCGCCAATTCATAGTCTTTGGAGCTTTTAAATGATCCGCAAATTGACCCTCGCCTTGCTCGGCGCATCGATGCTGGTTTCGCCGGTGCTGGCCGCAGACCCTGCGCCAGTACCTGCCTCGGCGCTGGTGAAGGAAATCAGTATTCCGCATAAGCAGTTCACCTTGAAAAACGGCTTGCGGGTGATCGTTCATACCGACCGCAAGGCGCCGGTGGTCGCGGTTTCGATCTGGTATGATATCGGCTCCAAGCACGAACCCAAGGGCAAGACCGGTTTTGCGCATTTGTTTGAGCATCTGATGTTCAATGGCTCGGAAAATTCGCCCGGCGATTTCTTCCAGCCGCTGCAGAATATGGGTGCGACCGACTATAACGGCACCACATGGTTCGACCGCACCAATTATTTCCAGACAGTGCCGACCAGTGCGCTCGACCGGATTCTCTATCTGGAAAGCGACCGGATGGGATATTTGCTGGGAGCGGTGACCCAGGAGAATCTCGCCAACCAGATTGGCGTTGTGCAAAATGAAAAGCGGCAGGGCGATAATCAGCCTTATGGCTTGGTCGAATATGCGCAGATCAAGGGCATGGTGCCCGAGGACCATCCGTACGGTCATTCCACCATCGGTTCGATGGCCGATCTCGATGCGGCAAGCATGGAAGATGTCCGCGCCTGGTTCGCTCAACATTACGGCCCGAACAATGCAGTGTTGGTACTCGCCGGGGATATCGACGTGCCGACCGCCAAAAAATTGGTCGAAAAGCATTTCGGCAGCATAAAGGCGGGCCCGAAGCAAAAGCCGCTGAAGATTGAAGTGCCAACCTTGGCGGTGCCCAAAGCAGAGGTCATGCAGGACCGTGTCGCAACCACCCGCCTGTACCGCAACTGGGCGGTTCCCGGCATCGATAGCGCAGACGCCGTACCTCTTGAGGTAGGCGCATCGGTGCTCGGCGGCCTCGCCAGCTCGCGGCTTGACAATATCCTCGTGCGCCAAGAAAAGCTCGCGGTTGCCGTTGCCGCCGGATATCAGGGGTTTGCCCAGATGGGCGGAATTGAAGTGACCGCAGATGTGAAACCCGGCGTTGATCCTGAAGTCGTGGCGAAGCGGCTTGACGAGATAATTGCCGATTTTATCAAGAACGGCCCAACGGCGGACGAAGTGCAGCGCGTGCAAATGCGCAATGTCGCCACCCGCCTTGCTGGGCTTGAACAAGTTGGTGGTTTTGGCGGCAAAGCGGTCGCGCTGGCCGAAGGTACGCTCTACCGGAACGATAGCAATTTCTACAAGAAGCAGCTGGCTGCTCTGGCCAAGGTGACGCCCGCGCAAGTAACGGCCGCAATGAGCCGGTGGCTCACCCGGCCAGTTTATGCCTTGAAAGTGGTGCCGGGCGAACGCACGGCTTATGAAGAGGCGAAAGGGGTTCCGACGCCCAAGACCGCGCCCGCAATCACGGCCATCGCCCGCGCCGCCGCGCCTGAACTGGGTGCGATTTCGGATCTGGATTTCCCCAAAGTTGAACGCACCCGGCTGTCGAATGGAATCGAAATCGTTTACGCACAGCGCCAGGCCGTGCCGATGACACAGGTTTCGCTTAGCTTTGATGCGGGCAATGCCGCCGATCCGCGGGACCGACAGGGCACGCAGTCGTTGATGTTGGCGCTGCTCGACGAAGGTGCGGCGGGCATGAACTCGACGCAAATTGCGGAGGCGCAAGAAAGGCTGGGGGCGAATATCAACACCAGCGCCAACATGGATCGCACCAATGTTGGTCTCATTTCGCTATCGGCCAATTTGGCACCCTCGCTGAAGCTGTTTTCCGACATCGTGCTGAAGCCCGATTTTGAAAGCAGCGAAGTCGAACGGCTGCGCGGTCAGCAACTGGCGCGTATCGAGAACGAACTCAACAACCCGCAGGCCGTCGCATTCCGCACGCTGCCGCCAATCCTGTTCGGCGACAAACATCCTTACGGCATTTCGTTCACCGGTACGGGCGATGTGGCGGCTGTCGGTAAGGTCACGCGCGCGGAGATCGTCGATTTCCATCACAAATCGTTCCGTCCGGAAAAAGCGACCTTCTATGTGGTGAGCGACAAGCCGCTGGCGGATATCAAGGACGCACTTGAAGGCACCTTTGGCGGCTGGACAGCAACCGGCCCCGCCGGTGTCAAGGATATGTCGGCGACCCCCGCCCCCGCCAAACCCCGGATTGTGCTGATCAATCGTCCCGATTCGCCACAGTCGCTGATTTTGGGCGGTCAAGTGTTAGCCGCGAAGGGTACGGCCGATCTGGAAACCGCGATCACCGCCAACGAGGCGCTGGGCGCCGGCTTCCTGTCGCGGATCAACATGGATCTGCGCGAAACCAAGGGCTGGTCTTACGGAGTGCGCGGCAGCATTAACCGGGTCGAGGGCGATGTGCCTTACATCATCTCTGCTCCGGTGCAGGCCGACAAGACCGGCGAATCAATCACTGCTTTGATGACCAATTATGAGGCGTTTCTTGGCGACAAAGGCATAACCAGCGAGGAACGCGAACGGATCATCGGTGGTAATATCCGGGAGCTGCCGGGCAGCTTTGAAACGTCAGGTGATGTGCTAGGCGCAATGCAGCGCAACGCGCTCTACAAACGCGCCGATGATTTTTACGCTACGGTTGCAAGCGAATATCGCGGGATGACGCAGGAAAAGCTTGATAGTGCCATCCGTTCTTTGGTCAAAACGGACCGGTTTACCTGGGTCGTGGTGGGCGACGCAGCGAAGGTTAAGCCGCAGTTGGAAGCATTGGGATTGCCGATTGAAATGCAGGGCGAAGCTGTTAAGTCCGCTGACAATAATACAAACAAACCCGCAAATTGAGGAGCAAGAATATGGCTGCAGTAGACGGCGACTGGGACGTTTTGATCAAAACCCCGATGGGTGACCAGAAAGCGGTTTTGACCGTCAATAGCGATGGCAGCGCATTTTCCGGGCAGATGGCGGGTGGACTTGGTACGATGGCGATTGCCGACGGCACCGTTGATGGCAACACCATCAACTGGAAAATGGATATGACCGTGCCGATGCCAATGACGCTTGATGCGACCGCAACGGTTGATGGTGATGCGATTTCGGGCGACGTGAAAGCCGGTGCTTTCGGCTCGATGGGGCTTTCGGGGACGCGCAAATAATCGCCGATCCTTTATCGGAATCATATTTGAATCAAGGCCGTTCGCCATACAAGGCGGGCGGCCTTGCTCTGTTTTTGCGGCCTGCTAAGGTCCGGCATAATGACTGGACCGAATCAGTCGATAAGCCGGAGATCTCCCACATGAACCAGCTTGCCTCCGCTACCCAATTGCGCATGTCGCTGTTGCGATGGGCGTTGTTTGTCATCCCGGCGGTCATGTTTTTGGGCTTTCTGTCGAGTGCGATTTCAGGAGCGGGTACGGACAATCGCTGGTTTGCCGAGCTAGTGAAACCCGAAGTACAGCCGCCGGGCTGGGTGTTCGGTATTGTCTGGCCGATCCTCTATTTCATGACCGGGCTTGCATTTGCGATGGTGATACACGCACGCGGTGCGCGTTATCGCGGTCTGGGTATCGGACTGTTTCTGGTGCAACTCGTGCTCAATCTTGGCTGGTCACCGATCTTTTTTGGACGTCATCAGGTTACGACGGCTTTGTTTTTAATCTTGGCAATTTTGCTGTTGGCTATTGCAACCACATTGATTTTCGGTCGCGTGCGCAAGGCGGCGGCGTGGCTGATGGTGCCCTATCTGGTTTGGTTGAGTTTTGCCGCTATCCTCAATTTCCAGATTGATCGCCTTAATCCTGATGCCGAAAGCCTTTACGTTCCGGCTGCGAGTACCCAGATAGGAAATGGCGGCTAACCCTCCCGCCGCATTTGGAGTTTAAGACATGCAAAGCGAAAAGCGCATTTTTGATGATCTGGCGAAGGTTTTGAACGGCGTTGCCGGAACCGTGGCCGGTATGGGGCGCGAGGCCGAGGCCAGCATGCGCGAACGCGCGCGAGAATGGGCCGGCGGGCTTGATCTTGTCACCCGCGAAGAATTCGATGCCGTAAAGCAAATGGCGGCAACGGCACGAACAGAGGCCGATGCTCTGGCAAAGCGCGTGGCAACGCTGGAGGCACTGATGGGCGCGAAAGTCGGGCGTGGGGCCAAGGCGAAGGCAGCGCCTAAGAAAGCGCCACCGGCCGCCTGACAACTGTTTTCCACAGTTCGCCCACAGACTTGTTCCATTTGTTGCTGCAATACCCTTGCGCGCGGCTACCAAGCGTTGCAGAATCGCCACATAATGTAACGGGCCTTAAAAATGCACGATCAAGACGAAGGATTTGGCCAGTTTGAGCGCGACGAGTCCGCGCCGGTGGACATGCTCGCCGCCTTGTTCGAAGCGCGGGGCTGGGCGTTCGAGCTCGACGGCGAAGACGAAATCACCGCCGAATATAAGGGCAGCTGGACCAGCTACCAGATCCGCGCGATCTGGCGCGAAGAAGATAACGCGCTGCAATTGCTGGTTCTTCCGGACATCACCGTGCCGAGCGACAAGCGCGATGCCGCATATACCGCTCTGGGCCTGATCAATGAGCAATTGTGGCTGGGCCATTTCGATATGTGGTCGTCAAATGGCATATTGCTGTTTCGCCATGGCAGCCTGCTGCCGCCCAACGGACTGCTCGGTGTCGATCAGGCGCAGACGATCATCGACGTCGCGATTGACGAATGCGAGCGTTTTTATCCGGTGTTCCAGTTCATTATCTGGGGCGACAAGACGCCAGAGGAAGCGATTGCCAGCGCGCTGATTGAAACGCACGGCGAGGCGTAAACCTATAGGAGGGACATCCCCGTTCGGGGACAGTCCTCGAAGCTTGCCTCAACCTAAATCGGAAAGACGCTAGGTGTTTGGTTCCAGCATGATTGGGGTCATGACCCCAATCATGCTGGCATCAGATCAACAGGAGCCGAACTGAATGCCAACCTTAATGTGCAAGGACAGCATTATCAGTCAGGATGGTGTGGATTTTGTAGGGTACTGTTTTGATCAGCACCTTGAGGAAGGCGGCTCAGCCAGCTTGGTCGCCTTGCGGTATATCCTAGCGAACACGAGCTTGGAGGTGCGGTCTACCGCGACGAACAGGAAGCCCCCTTCGGCGAGCTCAGGACAGGCTTGCCGCCTTCATAACGTAGCTCGGCGATGTCGATATGGCAGTAGCCGATCTCATATTTCTTGAACTTTTTGGGCTTCTCGCAGTCGGCCTTGGGCAAACGGGAGATGCCATAGCGCTGCAAGCAGCGGTGCAGGCTGCTCCGCGTCAGATGGGGAATGATATCCTTCAGGGCGATGAAGACATCGTCGAGCGGAAACCGGGCCTGCACCCGCAAGGCGACGATGGCGGCCTCCTCCATCGGTGACAGCACGGCGGTGCTGCGACGTTCGCTTGGTCCCATCGGCAGATCTTCCACCGACTGACGTGATCGCCACTTTATTACCGTTTCGCGGTCCCATGATCCCCCGGATCATGGGCTGCGCTCAACTCTCGTTGATCTCAAACCGCTTCGCGAGGCTCGCGACCGAAGCTTCCGATCGCTGTATCTCGCCTCGTATGGCGTGCGTGGTCTTGGCGCTCCCGTGTAGAATCTGTCCCATAATTCCCTCCGCTGCGATGATGACACATTTACACCATCACATGCTGGGACCAAGCACTTAGAGACGACAGTTGATCCTAAAAGTAAATGTCGACATAATCCGTCAAATCATCGCACCATTCGAACTCGCGCATCCGCCAATATTTGCGGCCCTGGGTTATCGCAAATTCGCTATCGCCGTCTTTCAAGCATGAACGGCCCGCGTCGGGAGTTTCGAATATGCCGATCTGCCCGCGAAAGATGAAATGGCCGGTGTCGATGCTCAGTACATCGCCCTCCATCTCCAGCCGTCCTTTGCCATCGCGGGCAAGCTGTGCGCCTTTCACATGCACGACATCGCCGCGTTGGCTGACTTCCAATATGCCGCGTTGTTCCCAACTGATCCATTGCAGCGTCAGTCCCGCATTGCCGCGCAGTTTCTCAAGTGCGGCCTGATCGCGGACTTCGGTGGCCTTGACCGCCGAAAGCGGGGCGGCTGGCTTACTGGATTCGGCTGGTGCAACGCTCTCGACCTCGCCCCCTTGCGCGGTGCACCCGGCAGGCGTGGACAGCAGAATGAAGGGCAAGAGGACAGCAATTTTTCGCACGGGAAAGCTCCTTCGACCGGTCGGTAAATAGCATGAAGCGCGCGGTTATTAACCGGGTTGAGTTGCCATCCTTACTCCGCCAATACAACGACATGGTTGAAACTCATACCCGTCCTTTCATTCCATTTCTGGTCGCTTGCGCAGGCATTGGCACATTTTCGCTGATGGATGCGGCGATGAAGGATTTGTCGATTGCGCTCGGGGCCTATAACGCAGTGATCTGGCGTAACAGTCTGGGGGCTTTAATCATGGGGCTGTTGTTCGTCGCCACACGACAGCGTTGGCCCGAAGCTGCGGTTCTGAAACTCCATTTGTGGCGCAGTGTTGTGGTCGCGGCCATGGCGGTCAGCTTTTTCTGGTCGTTAACAAAATTGCCGTTGGCCGAGGCAATTGGCCTCAGCTTCATTGCACCGGTTATCGCACTCTATCTTGCGGCGGTGTTGCTCGGCGAAGTCATCGGGCGCGAAGCCATTTGGGCATCCCTTGCCGGATTGGTCGGCGTCATTATCATTATCGCCGGACGCCTTGGCGGACATTATACCGTCGATCATCTTTGGGGAGCGGCGGCCGTGCTGTTTTCCGCTATGGTCTTTGCCTACAATCTCATCCTTGCCCGGCAACAGGCGCTGCTTGCCGGGCCCATCGAAATCGCATTTTTCCAGAACCTGTTTGTGGCCGCGACGCTTAGCCTCGTCGCACCGTGGTTCATGCAACCGATGATAATCGAAAAAGTACCGATGCTGGCGGGTGCCGCGACATTGGCGATTATCTCCTTGTTGTTCCTCAGTTGGGCCTATGCCCGGGCGGAGGCGCAGATATTGATCCCGGTCGAATATACCGCGTTTATATGGGCCGCGCTGTTCGGTTGGCTGTTTTTCGCTGAACCCGTGACGTGGCCGGTACTGCTTGGCACGGCATTAATTGTTTGCGGTAGCTTGATAGCCGCAAGGGCTAAGCCACAACTCGTTAATCAAGTCGAAATCGCGACCGTTTAAGACGCCTGCCATGTTACTGGCGGATTATTGGGTGGCGTTGGGCCGGAAAACGGGCGCATGGCGGCATGGCCGGGTCGTCTGCGATATCCTTGCCACGCCGCCCATCATCCCGCGCGACGACGGCGTGATTCTGTTTTCGATGATCGGGACGCGGGTATTGCTGCCGTATCTGGTCGCGGTCAAATCGCTTCACCGGCAACTCGGGCGGGGGAAGGTGATGTTGCTCGATGATGGGACGCTTACTGCCGATGACCGTGCGCTCCTCGCTTATCATTGCGGCAATCCGCACGTCATCGGGTTTGGCGATATTGTCACCGCTCCTTGTCCGAAGGGCAATTGTTGGGAACGGTTGCTCGCCATTCTTGATCTGCGCGACGAGCATTATGTTATCCAGCTGGATTCCGACACGGTGACGCTTGGGCCGGTGCCCGAAGTGTTGACCGCGATCGATAGCAACCGCTGCTTTACCTTGGGTGGTGGTATGCTCGACGTGGAATATGGCTTCATGGCAATTCCTGAAATGATCCAGAAGATTTATCCCGATGGCCCGGTCTGGCACCATATCCAGTCGGTGATCGAGGCAAGTCTGGGCCAGATGGAAGATGCGGAGCGGCTGCGTTATATTCGCGGGTGTGCGGGCTTCACCGGTTTCCGTCAGTCGGCAGGCGGCCGTGCGCTGGCCGAAAAATTTGCAGTGGAGGCAGGACGCGCTGTCGGTCCGCGCTTTCAGGAATGGGGTAGCGAACAGGTCGCCTCAAACTTCGTCGTCGCCAATGACGCCGACCCCATCCAGCTTCCCTATGACCGTTACGTTAACCATTGGGCAGAGCAATTGCCGCCCGCACCGGCCTTCATCCATTATATCGGAACCTATCGCTATGCGCGGGGCAGCTATGTTGCGGTCACCCGCGCCGCGATTGACCTGCTAAACCGGCAGCCAATGGCATCAGGCTGATCGCCGCGTCGCCCATTCGCTTTTGCTCTGGCCGTAAGCGTGAACACGGAAATGGCTGAATGGCTCCGGCATTTTGGTCGGGCCTTGGTTGGTAGATCCGAGCCGCTCGGCAAGCACGATCGAACTGGTATTTTCGGGATCAATAATGTGGATCACCGTATCCCAGCCGAGCACGTCAAAGGCATAATCGATCGAGGCGGTCGCTGCCTCGCGCGCATAACCCTTACCGGCATGTTCGGCAGCAACGCCCCAGCCGATCTCGGTTCCCGGCCAGCCTTCGGGCATCCACGGACCGGTGCGGCCAATCCACTGCCCGCTGTCGCGCAAGACCATCGAGAACATGCCGAAACCCCGGATAGTCCAAGCGCCGGCAAATGTGCATAAACTACGCCAGGCTTCGGTACGGCTCTGCACACCGCCCAAAAAGCGCATGGTTTCGGCATCGGCATGGAATGCCGCCCAGCCATCAAAGTCCTCAGCCGAAGGCGGACGCAGGATGAGCCGTTCGGTCATTAAAAATGGTCCGTTGCTCATATTGTCTCTCTCATTATTTTGTGATTGATGCCTTATGCGACCGCGTGGTTGATACCGCAAGCCTGCCCAAGGAAAAGGCACCATTCCCGTGCAGGAATGGTGCCTCACTCCAACCCGCAGGGGAGGGGACACTGCGGATTGAATTATTAACGGCAGCGATATTTGCTGCGGTCGATTTCGCGACCCAGCAGGCCACCCGCAGCCGCGCCCAATATCGTGCCAAGCGTCTTGTCGCCGCGACCGGCAATCACGTTGCCGGCAACACCGCCAGCGGCGACGCCAATCAACAGGCCAGTTGTGCCGTCGCTGCGGCGGCAATAAGTCCGGCCATCGTTGCCCCGCCACACACGTGTATTGGAAGATACGCGCTGTGCATCACGGCGACCTTCGCGGTACCCACGTTCATAGCCACGATCCTTGTCTTTGTAATAGCCATGAGCGCGCGCATGGGCGGGCGGATCGGCGAGCACGGCCGTCGGCACAACTAACGTTGTGGCGGCCAGTGCGAGCATAAATTTCTTCATCGAAGGTCTCCTTTTGTGAACCATGTTACAAACTAAACGCCCCAAGCTGAACGATGGTTGCATTTCTCGTTCAGGAAAGGGTGAGCGGTTGTCTGACAACGATAAAGCGACTGTAATTCCGGACCGGCATTTCTCCTTGCCACACAGGGCTTCGCGTCGTTACAAATGGTTATGGCCAACGTCATTGCATTTCTCTTCGGACTCATCGCTCTTGTCCTCGCTATTATCGGCTTCATTCCATTGCTTGGCTGGCTCAACTGGCTGATCATAATAATTGCAGGTGTGGGCGCTGTCTTCGGCATGGCCTCCAGCAAGAATTCAGGCCGTAATTTTTGCTTTGTGGTAATGGCGATTTGCGCGCTTCGCTTGTGGATGGGCGGCGGGATTATCTGAGCCCCATCAGGAAATTTATGAGCATCAAGGGTGAACGCACGCAGCCAAGTGGCTTGCCGCACGCGATAGCTGCCTATCTGGCTTGGGGCGTTGTCCCTGTTTATTTCAAATTGCTGGGCAATGTACCGCCGGTTGAAATCGTGGCGCAGCGAATATTATGGTCGGTCCCGTTGCTTCTGGTCATCATGTTCTTCAGGAAGCAGCTCGCTGATTTTGGCGCGATATTCCGGCACAAGGCGAATTTGCGCAACCTGCTGGCCTCGGCAGTGCTGATTGCCGCCAACTGGCTCATATATATCTGGGCGATTACCAATGACCATGTGTTGGCGGCCAGCCTCGGTTATTATCTAAATCCACTAATCAATGTGTTGCTGGGCCGCATGTTTCTGGGCGAACGGCTGCGGCCGATGCAGTTGGTCGCGGTTGCGGTGGCCGCCATTGGCGTCGCGATATTAATCGGGGGTGCGCTTGATACATTGTGGGTGTCGGTTTCGCTCGGGCTCAGTTTCGGCTGTTATGGCCTTCTCCGCAAGATCACGCCGGTGGGTTCGGTCCCGGGGTTGGCGGTGGAAACAACGCTCCTTGCGCCCTTTGCGATAGCAGCAATCATCTGGTTTGTTAGCACCGGGACGGCCGGTTTCGGCAGCGATGCAAACACGACCGGCCTGTTGATTCTGTCGGGCGCGGTCACCGCGATGCCATTATTGTGGTTTGCAACGGCCGCACGGCGGATGAGTTATACCAGCCTCGGTTTCGTCCAGTATCTCGCGCCATCCATTGTATTCGTGCTGGCTGTGGTTGCCTATGGCGAGCCGCTCAGCACGACCAAGCTTGCGTGCTTCATGCTGATCTGGGTGAGCATCGCGATATTCTGCCTTGATGCGGTCCGCGTGTACCGGACTGCACGGGCCTAAATTTTCAAACGCCAGCCCAAAGTTTCTCCGGCATGGAAGGGCACGATGTCGATCTCGCCTGTTACCAACCGTTCGGGGACCAGTGTTTCGCCGCGTTCCAGCGTGATTGTGCCCTCGTTGAGTGGTAGCCCGTAGAAACGCGGGCCGTGTTCTGAGGCAAAGCCTTCGAATTTATCGAGCGCGCCTTCTTCATCAAACACCGCAGCATAGCTTTCCAGTGCGTAAGGGGCATTGAATATCCCGGCACAGCCGCAGGCGGATTCTTTGGCGCTAACGCTGTGCGGTGCGCTGTCGGTGCCAAGGAAGAATTTGGGCGAACCCGATGTCGCCGCCCTGCGCAAGGCACGCCGGTGGCGTTCGCGCTTGGCGACGGGCAGGCAATAGGCATGCGGACGGATGCCGCCGACAAACATCGCGTTACGGTTGATGTGGAGATGTTGCGGGGTGATTGTCGCGGCTACGTTGGGACCGGCGCCCGTTACAAAGTCGGCGGCTTCAGCGGTAGTAATATGTTCGAACACGATCTTCAGGCCCGGCAGATCGCGGACGAGACCAGAGAGAGTGCGCTCGATAAATACCGCTTCCCGGTCAAAAATATCAACTTCGCTGTCGGTTACCTCGCCGTGGAGGAGGAGCGGCATGCCGATAGTCTGCATCCGTTCCAGCGCACCCATGATATTGGCAACATCAGTCACGCCGTGCGCGCTGCCGGTGGTGGCGTGCGCGGGGTAGAGCTTGGCGGCGGTAAACACGCCTTCAGAAAATCCGCGCGTCAGTTCGTCAGCATCGGTGCTATCGGTCAGATAAGCGGTCATTAGCGGCGTGAAATCGATACCGTCAGGCACCGCCGCCAATATGCGATCCCGATAGGCTGCGCAGGCCCGTACACTGGTCACCGGCGGCGACAGATTGGGCATGACAATCGCCCGCGCAAATTGTCGCGCCGTGTAGGGTACCACGCCGCGCATCACATCATTATCACGCAAATGGACATGCCAGTCATCGGGGCGGCGGATGGTCAGAATCATATTGTCGCTCATGCCTTCCCTTTAAGCGCGCGCGACCCTATCTGTCACCTATGCCAAATCCCCGCCTGTTCGACCGTAATGTTATTCGCCTGTCGCCTATCGAAGCAGGCGAGGACGTGCGCGGATTTCTTCAAGGGCTGGTGACGCAAGATACCGCCGCCGAAATGCCGCTTTGGGCGGGGTTGCTCAGCCCGCAGGGGAAGGCGCTGTTCGATTTCCTGCTTTGGGCAGAAGGCGAGAATGTGCTGATAGACTGCGAGAGGGCCCAAGCCGAGGCGTTGGTCCGGCGGTTGTCGATCTATCGGCTACGGCGCAAGATAACTATTGCGGTCGATCCCACCATAGGCATTTTTTGTTTTTTTCCTGCGAAGGCAGGAGTCCAGGACGGCCAAAGCGGCACCGAAACTCCAACGCTCCTGCCTTCGCAAGAGCACAAGGACCCACGGCACCCGGAACTGGGCCACCGATGGATTGCTCCAGTCGCCCCCGATGATGAAGACGTCAGCGCCGTCTACCGCGCCCACCGTCTGTCGCTCGGCATCACCGAAGGCGTAGCCGAGCTCGGCAGCGACCAGACATTGTGGCTGGAGGCAAACGCCGCCGAACTGAACGGCGTGTCGTTCTCCAAAGGCTGCTACGTAGGTCAGGAAAACACCGCGCGGATGAACTGGCGGCAAAAGGTCAACCGGCGGCTGGTCGTGGTGCCGCTGGCGGACGCCGACCCGAAACGGCAGCGGGTGGTCTATCCCGAACTGGGCCTATCGGTCGAACATCGGCGGGTGGAGGATATGAGGACGCTAAACCTTCCCGATTGGCAACGCGTTGCAATCAGTTGACGGAGATCGTCCCCGTCATGCCAAACCCGGCGTGCAGAAAATGCGAACATTTCGCTTTATAGCTGCCCACCTTTGGGGTCAGCGTCACATCCATGCTTGTCCCGCTTTCTAAGGAAACTTTGCCCTTTTTACCAAGCTTGGCCCGAATCGCCGCATCCATCATCGCTGTTTTGAAAAATTCTGGCGCGGTAAAATCATGCCCGCCCGATCCATTGTTGACGAAATGCAAAGTAACCTGCTGCCCGCCGTGCAACTGGATGGCTGACGGCGTAAAACTGAAATTGGCGAGGGTGATTTCTACCCGTGCAGGCGCGGTTTCGGCACATATGGGTGTGGCAGCGAAGACCGCGATCACCACAAGAGGAACCGCCAAAAATGATAGTGTTTTCATTAGATTTCTCCAGCGCCCCGCACGTGGCATAGCATAGAAAAGCCCGGCAGAAGAAAACTATTCTCGTTCATGCTGCGCGGCGATGGTCATATCCCTCGGTCGCCAGCATCACGGTTTTGGGAATAGGTTGCTCACCCGACAAATAATAAGCAATCGTCCGGCGCGATAGGCCGAGCGCGTCCACCGCCCGGTCAAGCGTCAACCCAATAGTTCGTTATCCGAACCCAATAACCAGAACTCCAATGGAGCTCTCATACCAACTGTTCAATGCATCCACTATTACAGATCAAACATCCAAATTGGCCACGTTCAACGCGTTCTCGACGATGAAATCACGCCTTGGCTCAACCACTTCGCCCATCAGCTTGGTGAAGATATCGTCGGCCAGATCGGCTTGCTCAATCTCCACACGCAACAATGAGCGATGGTTGGGATCCAGAGTGGTGTCCCACAATTGCTCCGCATTCATCTCGCCCAAACCTTTGTAACGCGAGATCGAAAGGCCCTTGCGGCCAGCGGCCAGCACCGCGTCGAGTAGCTCGGACGGCCGCGTGATGAGGCCTTTTGCATTCATCTCTGCTTTCGGCGCGCGCTTTACCTGATCGTCGGCATTTTCGGTGTCATCGGTATCGATTGCGTCGTCTGCATCGGCCTCTGCCTCACTTTGCGGGGCCGCTGCGGTGGATTTGATCAGCCGTGCCGGGGTATCATAACTTGCGCTTTCCTCGCTCGCCAGTTTGTGCAGCTTGCGCGCCTCGGCAGACAGCAGGAATGTCGCTTCGATGATGTGATGGTCGGTCACGCCGCGCCACAGCCGCTCGAAATGATAGCCACCGTCTTCGGAAACGCGGCCAGCCCATTTGCCCTCGGGGTCTTGCGCCTGCATCCATGCCGCCGCTTTGGCCACCGCTGCTGTACGGTTGCCGCCGCCCAGATCGGGGTCGAGCGCACCGGTGAGCGCCATCGCCTCCACTATCGTACCGTCATAACGGCGGGGGATATAAGCCATCAGGCTGCGCATCCGCCTTGCATGTTCGACCAAAGCAGCGAGATCATTGCCGCTGCGCGCGCCGCCCGATGTTTCGAGGATCATGCCGGAAAGGCCGGTACCAACCAGATGGATATCGAGCGCGTTATCGTCCTTCACATAGATTTCGCTGCGGCCTTTGGCGACTTTGTACAAAGGCGGCTGCGCGATGAAGAGGTGCCCGCGTTCGATAATCTCGGGCATTTGCCGGTAGAAGAAGGTTAGCAACAAAGTGCGGATATGCGATCCATCGACATCAGCGTCGGTCATGATCACAATCTTGTGATAACGCAGCTTCTCGATGTTGAAATCATCACGGCCAATGCCGGTCCCCATCGCCTGAATGAGTGTGCCGACCTCTTTCGACGACAGCATCCGGTCAAATCGCGCGCGTTCGACGTTGAGGATTTTACCCTTCAAGGGCAATATTGCCTGATAATGCCGGTCGCGACCCTGCTTCGCCGAACCGCCTGCCGAATCTCCTTCGACCAGGAACAATTCGGACTTCGCGGGGTCGCGTTCCTGACAATCGGCGAGTTTTCCAGGCAGCGAGGCGATGTCCATCACGCCCTTGCGCCGCGTCAGTTCGCGTGCCTTTTTCGCGGCTTCGCGGGCGGCGGCTGCGTCGATCACCTTCTGGATCACAGCCTTAGCGTGGGCGGGATTTTCCTCCAGCCATTCGGCCATCTTGTCCGACATAAGGCTTTCGAGCGGCTGGCGCACTTCGGATGACACCAATTTGTCTTTGGTCTGGCTTGAGAATTTTGGATCGGGTAATTTAACCGATACAATCGCGGTCAGCCCTTCGCGCATGTCGTCGCCGGTCAGGCTGATCTTTTCCTTTTTGAGCGCCCCCGATTTCTCGGCATAATTGTTGATCGTGCGGGTGAGCGCGGCGCGGAATGCAGCAAGGTGCGTGCCGCCGTCGCGCTGCGGAATGTTGTTGGTGAAGCACAGGACGTTCTCATAATATGAGTCATTCCATTCGAGCGCGACGTCAATGCCGATGCCGTCCCGTTGCGAATGGATCGCCACTGGATCGGACACAAGCGGCACTTTGTTGCGATCAAGATATTTGACGAACGCGCCGATACCGCCTTCATAAAACAAATCTACTTCCCTGATGTCGGCATGGCGGCAATCGCGCAGCAAGATGTGGACGCCCGAGTTAAGGAAGGCGAGTTCGCGGTACCGGTGCTCGAGCTTGTCGAAATCAAACTCAAGCACGTTTTTGAATGTCTGCGACGATGGCAGAAAAGTCACCTTGGTACCGTTTTTGGCCTTGCCATCGACTATGGGCGCGTCCCCGGTTATCTTGAGCGGTGCGACTGCATCGCCATATGCAAATCGCATTTCATGCTGCTTACCGTCGCGCCAGATGACGAGATCGAGATATTCCGAAAGCGCGTTCACGACGGAGACGCCGACACCGTGCAGGCCGCCCGATACTTTGTAAGCGTTGTCGTCCGAGGTATTCTCGAACTTCCCGCCTGCGTGGAGCTGGGTCATGATAACCTCGGCTGCCGAAACGCCCTCTTCGGTGTGCATTCCGGTTGGAATACCGCGACCATTGTCCTCGACCGAGACCGATCCGTCGGCGTTCAACTCGATCAAAACCAGATCGCAATGTCCGGCAAGCGCCTCGTCAATCGCATTGTCCGAAACCTCGAAAACCATGTGATGAAGACCAGAGCCGTCATCGGTGTCGCCGATATACATGCCGGGACGCTTGCGCACGGCGTCGAGGCCCTTCAGCACCTTGATGCTGTCGGCGCCATATTCGTTCAAATTGGGGGAATTTTGCGGGTTTTCGGGTGTTTGATCGTTCATCGGCGGACTATACAGCAAAGGTGTGTAAAGCCCAAGGAAAAGCCGCAAAAATCAGCCATTTTTCCACAGGGTTTTCCATGGCTTTAGGTCGCGCCGATATGTCGTGCGGCCACATTGGCAAAGTGCTGAAAACCGAATTGCGCGATATGGCTGAAAAAGAATGGAGCGTAACTATGGCCGGAGGCTCGCCTCAAGATCTACAAGCAGTGATATCGGTTTTACAAACCGCACTTACACCAGCATTTCTGCTGGTTGCACTGGGCAGCTTGCTCAATCTGTTTACGGGCCGCTTGTCCCGCATCGCTGACCGGTCTCGCTTGTTGCAGGATCTATATGCCGACACCAAAGGCGACGATCATGCGCGGCTGGTCGAAGAATTACGGATCAGCGAGAAACGGATGCGGGTGGTCGGAATATAGATCATGCTGGGTGTGCTGTCGGCGGTGACCGTTTGCACCATGATCGCATACCATCCACGTACCCGATCAGTATCTTGATCTGCCGCCAAAACAGAGACGGACACGCCGCCGTACGAAGCTATTGTAAGTCCTGACTTTAGCTGCCTAAGCGCCCAAGTTGTTCGACCCGGGCGATGACGTCGCTACGGACGGTGGGCGTTACAAATTTGGTGATGTCGCCACCATATAGAGCGATTTCTTTCACCAGCCGAGAAGCGATGGGTTGCAGCGACACATCGGCCATCAGGAAGACTGTTTCGATATTGGCATTCAGTTGCTGGTTCATGCCGGCCATTTGATATTCATATTCAAAGTCGGCAACCGCCCTCAGCCCGCGCACGATCATGCTCGCGCCCTGGCTTTCGGCAAAATTCATCAGCAGCGAGTTGAATCCGACGACGCGAATGCTTCCGTTACCCAGCGCGGCGACTTCGCGCTTTACCATGTCGATACGTTCTTCGTCGCCAAACATCGGCGATTTGCTGGCGTTGGTGGTGACCCCGATTACCAGTTCATCAACCAACTTCGCTCCCCTGCGGATGATGTCCATATGGCCAAGTGTGACGGGGTCGAATGTCCCCGGATATACGCCGATACGATGCCCCATATTACCGGTCCCTCTCCAAGATATAATTGGCAATGCCACGCAACAGATCGGCTTCCTGTCCGTATCCCGCCAAATGCCCGATGGCTTGTTTGACCAGCATGGCCGCCTGCTGTTTGGCGCGTTCAAGCCCCATCAATGAAACAAATGTGCCCTTGCCCGCCATGGCGTCTTTGTGCAAAGCTTTGCCAGCGAGTTCGGGATCGCCTTCGACGTCCAATATGTCATCGGCAATCTGGAACGCGAGCCCGATGTCACGGGCATAGCCGCGCAAATGCGTGCGGCCCTCCGGCGCCAGATGCCCCACAATCGCGCCCATTTCGACGCTAGCGGCGATTAATGCGCCCGTCTTGAGTGCCTGCAGACGCGTAATCGTCTGCAAGTCGAACCTGGTCTTCTCGGCCTCCAGATCCATCATCTGCCCGCCCGCCATGCCGTCAGGGCCGCTGGCCAATGCCAAAGTAGCGATCAACTCGCTGCGCACGAACGGGTCGGGGTGGGTATGGGAGCTGGCCAATATTTCAAAGGCCAGGGCGTGGAGCGAATCTCCGGCCAGAACGGCCGTGGCCTCGTCAAATGCCCGGTGCACAGTAGGCTTCCCCCGCCGGACATCGTCATCGTCCATGCATGGCAGGTCATCATGGACAAGTGAATAGACATGGATCGCTTCAACCGCTGTCCCGATCCGTAGCGCGACGTCGCGCCCGACGTGAAACAACGAAGCGGTAGCCGTGACCAATAAAGGCCGCAGCCGCTTGCCGCCGCCCATTGTGGCATGACGCATCGCTGTATACAGCCTGTCGCGCGGGTCGCCGGGAAGGGCGAGGAGTTGGTCGAATTCGCGGTCTATATCCGTGGCAATTTGCGCCAGGGCATCGTGCAACAGCATCGAAGGAGCGATTGCAGGCATTAGGCGGCATCAAAAGGCGTGGTGCCGGCGGGCGTACCATCGGCACCCAGAGTAATCGCTTCGATCCGCGCCTTCGCCGCATCCAGCCGCTTCTGGCATAATGCCCGCAACTGGTTGCCGCGTTCATACAGGGCAATCGATTCGTCGAGCGGCGCTTCGCCGCTTTCCAACGTGTGGACAATGTCTTCGAGCGCCCGGAGCGCCTGTTCAAAATTCATCTCGGATACGTCTGTGCTCATGCGCGGTAGCATTGGCGCGGGGGACGGGATGGGTCAAGCATTTCGCCGCATGATCGCTCAACAACGCTAATAGATGTTTTTTACTTTCCAATGCCACAAAGCTGGGGCAAAGGCCGCCGCCTATGAAAAAAACTATCCTCCTCCTCGCCCCGTTGTCTGTGCTGGCGTTAGCGGCATGCAACAAATCCGAAACCTCTGCTGATGGTGTGACCGGTACAGATGCTGCGGCGGCTACCGCCGCGCCGATTGAAATGCCGCCTGCGATCACCGCAACCGGTACCTATCGTTGCGCCGATAATACCATCCTGTACGTTGATGTATTGGGCAAAAATGAAGCCGCCGACATCCGCGTCGGTGAGAAGACTGCCGTTGCTGTTCGGGTAACTGCCCCCGAGATTGCCGCACCTGCACCCGGCGACGCGCCTGCTGCTCCGGCTGCTGAAACCGCACCCGGTCCGCTGAAATCTGCCGACGGCGAAACCACGCTTTCGGGCAGCGGTGCGCAGATCAACGTAAAGCTTGCGGGCAAGGGCGCCCAGACTTGCAAGAGCTAAGCCAGACCATATTGTTCAACCAAAAGGGGTCGGTTAAAACCGGCCCCTTTTTTGTATTAGAGTGTGATGACATTTGATTGAGTCGACTGTGTTCCCCGGCGAAGGCCGGGGTCCAGACCTTAACAAAGAATCTTTTTGATGGGGCTGGACCCCGGCCTTCGCCGGGGAACACAGCAAACCTAATATCATCACGCTCTAGACACCCGATTTAATCAGCCAGTCGTGAAAAATCTTGACCGCGCGTTGCTTGAGCGCCCGCGGGCGGCATACAAACCAATAGCTATACGGGCTTTCCACCTCGATATCGAACAACCGGGTCAGGCGTGGGTCGCGGGCGTCAGAAAAATGGCTGCCATGCATGATGGCGACGCCCAAGCCATTCGCCGCCGCCTCCAGCATCAATGGACCGCTGCCGATATGGTCGATGGCCGCCGGCTTCAATCTCGGCTGGCCGACCGCTTCCCGCCACGCATCGAAGATCAGCGGCATATCGCTGTGCACCATCACCGTGTGGTTGGCGAGGTCCTCCGGTTCGCGGATATTCTGCTCCTGCGCCCATTCCTCCGACGCAATCGCGTAAACGACATTGCGGTCCAGGCGGACGCTGTAGAGCTTGGGATCGACCTCGGCAGCGATGATGATGGCGGCGTCGACGACATCGCCGAGCAGATTTTCGGCATGGGCAGATGTGTCCACATCTATATGCAACTTGGGGAAGGCCTTGCGCAGTTCGGCCAGACGCGGGACCAGACGCTGGGTACCGAACAAGGGCAACACCCCCAACCGCAACCGGTATTCACCACCACGTCCTGCCAATTCGTCAACCGCCTCGGCCATCGCGTCCATCGCGGGTTCGATCGCCGCCAGCAGAGTCTGCCCGTCGGCGTTGATCACCATCGATTGCGCGCGGCGGTCAAACAACGATTTGCCGATAAAGTCTTCGAGCGCCTTGATCCGGCGGCTCAAAGCGGGTGGAGATAAAGCAAGTTCGCTGGCTGCAGCTTTGGCCGAACCAAGTTTGGCAACCCGCAAAAATGCCTCCAAAGATCTAAGCGGCGGTAACCGACGCATTGTCATTTCCTTATTTGGTTGCAACGCAACAAATATCATCGTGGACGGGATAAACGACAAAACGTCGTTTATCCTAGCCTTTTTATATTCCAAGGTTGCAAAACATGCAACTCTAATTTCATTCTTCGCACTTGCACAATAATTCGAAATTCCCCAAATAGGTCGTGCCTTATAGGCATCCTCTCCTAAAGACTTTCATAGGGTCGGCTTCGGTCGGCCCTTTTTTTGTGCAAAATTGGCGTGTTAGGGTCGCAATTCGTTGGTGAATGGTTATTTTGGTTGTTCACCAAGAGAGGCGCATTCAATGTCCCCCAAAGCAAAACCCTCAAAATTGCAAGTCGCAAACGCCAAACTCGAAGACTCGGGACGTGGTTTGGCCCGGATGTCGCGCGAATATATGGGTGCGAACGGGCTGGTTCAGGGCGATGTCGTGGAAATTGTTGGCAAACGCAGCACGGCGGCGCGCGCCGTGGACCCTTATCCCGAGGATGAAGGGCTGGAAGTGGTGCGGCTGGACGGCTTGCAACGCGCCAATGCAGGCGTAGGGGCGGGCGATCATGTCGAGCTACGCAAGGTCGAATCGAAACCCGCGATCAAAGTGGTGTTTGCCCCGGCACAGCGCGAAATCCGGCTGGAGGGGCCGTCGCAGGCGTTGAAGCGCAGCTTTCTGGGCCGTCCGGTGGTTGCCGGTGATGTTGTGGCGACGCACGGTCAGCAACGCGTGGCACCCGATGATATGCCTCCGCAATTGCGCCAGATGCTGGCGGCACCGGCCTTTGCCTTGGCGGAAATTCGGCTGACGGTGGTTTCAACCGTGCCGAAAGGCATCGTCCATATCGACAATGACACCGAGGTCGAGTTGAAGGCCGAATTTGCAGAGGCGAAGGACGGCAGGCGGGCCGACGTAACATATGACGATCTGGGCGGCATGGGTGACACGATCAAGCAATTGCGCGAGATGGTCGAATTGCCGCTGCGTTATCCGGAATTGTTCACCCGTTTGGGCGTTGATCCGCCGCGCGGGGTGTTGTTGCACGGCCCGCCCGGGACCGGTAAAACCCGGCTGGCCCGCGCGGTTGCTAATGAAAGCGAAGCCGAATTTTTCCTGATCAATGGACCCGAAATCATGGGGTCGGCTTATGGCGAGTCGGAAAAAAAGCTGCGCGACGTTTTTGAAGCCGCTACCAACGCAGCGCCGTCGATCCTGTTTATCGACGAGATCGATTCGATCGCTCCCAAACGTGACCAGGTTCACGGCGAGGCCGAAAAGCGGCTCGTGGCCCAATTGCTGACGTTGATGGACGGTCTGGAGCCGCGCACCAATCTGGTGGTGATCGCGGCCACCAACCGGCCCGAGGCGATTGACGAGGCGCTCAGGCGACCGGGTCGTTTCGACCGCGAAATCATCGTTGGCGTACCCGACGAGAACGGGCGGCGGGAAATACTGGCCATCCACACGCGCGGGATGCCGCTTGGCCCACGGGTCGACCTGAAGGAACTGGCGCGCACGACTTATGGTTTTGTCGGCGCGGATTTGGCGTCACTGGCGCGGGAGGCGGCAATTGAGGCGGTGCGGCGAATCATGCCCAAGCTTGATCTCGCCAGCGGCACGATTGCACCCGAAATTCTCGAATCGTTAAAAGTTACACGCGATGATTTTTTCGAGGCGCTGAAACGGGTGCAACCTTCGGCGATGCGCGAGGTGATGGTGCAGGCCCCCGATGTCCGCTGGGAAGATATCGGCGGGCTGGATGATGCCCAGATCCGGTTGAAGGAAGGTGTCGAGTTGCCTTTGCGAAACCCTGACGCGTTCCGTCGGCTGGGTATTCGCCCGGCGAAAGGCTTTCTGCTTTACGGCCCGCCGGGGACGGGAAAGACTTTGTTGGCAAAGGCCGTGGCGCGTGAAGCCGAAGCGAATTTCATTGCGGTCAAATCGTCGGATTTGCTGTCCAAATGGTATGGCGAGAGCGAGCAACAAATTGCGCGGCTTTTTGCCCGTGCGCGGCAGGTGGCACCCTGTGTGTTGTTCTTCGACGAAATCGACAGCCTTGCCCCCGCACGCGGCGGCGGGCGCGGAGAACCGCAAGTGACCGAGCGCGTGGTCAATACCATATTGGCCGAAATGGACGGGCTGGAGGAACTGCAATCGGTGGTTGTGATCGGTGCGACCAACCGGCCGACATTGCTTGATCCCGCGTTGCTGCGCCCAGGCCGGTTTGACGAGCTGATCTACGTAACCGTGCCTGACAAGGGCGGCAGGCGGCGGATATTGGGTATTCACACTTCGAAAATGCCTCTCAGCAAGGATGTCGATCTCGATGCAATTGCCGAACGCACTGACCGTTATACCGGTGCCGACCTAGAAGACCTCGTCCGCCGCGCCGGGCTGTTCGCGCTACGTGAAGGCGGCAATGATGTGAGCGAGGTCAATATGGCGCATTTCAGCCATGCATTGAAAGCGTCACGCGCCACAGTGACGCCGGAGATGGAGGAAGAATATGGCACCATGGAAACTAAATTGAAACAGGCTGCCTTGCAGCCGCATGGTATGGGATTTGTCTCACCGGGCATGGTCAAGCCGGTACGCGATTTGAAGCACGAGCCCTAGGTTTAATACAAGGACACAATACCTATTTCCACCTCGACACTTCTCTATATCAAGCACCAGGCGAGCAGAAATAGGTATTGTGTCCCTGTATTAAAGCGCCCGTCGTCCCCAGATAATTAGGAACAGCAGCGCCGCGCCGGTCAGCGCAAAGGTTGCCGGTTCCCACCAGCTTAAAAGTGCCACGCCAATCGTCGGTGCAAAGATGTAAGCCGCGCCGTTGATCGCGGCGATCTTGCCCGCGACATCACCTTGTTCGTGCCGACCGACGGCGAGTGACACCCCTGCGGTAAAACCGGGGCGGAACAGGCCGAAACCCAAAGACGCCACCGCAAAGCCGGTGCTAATACCGTAAAAATCATGGCTGGCGCTGGTCAGGATGACACCCGCCAGCGCCAA
The DNA here is from genome assembly GCA_040007915.1 of Sphingorhabdus sp. Classification (GTDB taxonomy): domain Bacteria; phylum Pseudomonadota; class Alphaproteobacteria; order Sphingomonadales; family Sphingomonadaceae; genus Sphingorhabdus_B. Next base: position 56,622 of record JBDTUD010000009.1, on the reverse strand, counting down.
CACCGCTCCCACCAAAACCGAACTGCGCGGCGCGAGCGACAATATCGGAATCAGCCCCCATTGCGCGAGCAATGTCGCCATCGCCCCGATCAGCATCACCGATCCGCTGGCCTGCACTGCCTGCATTGGCTGGTCGTGAAGGCCCAACCGGTCGCGCACCAGAAAGCCGACCACGCCGAGCAATATTGCCTGAGCATGGCCGCCGATCAATCCGGCGGTGAGCCAGACCACCAACCGTTCGTCGCGCCACTTCAAGCGGACCTCTTCTCGCTGCAGACCTGTATCAAGCGCCTGACCCGCCGTGTTTTCCAGATCCGGAGAGTTCATTGACTCAGAACTGGGATAAGCCGCGACCGCGCCACGTGCGGCAAAGCGTGGCGTATCATTAGGCAATTGAGTATGCAGCGCGATCAAAACGCCCGTGCCGAAAATCGCAAACATGATCAACGGGCCCGCCAACCCGAATGGCGGAAACAGCAGATAATGCGCAATTGCAGGACCAATCACCGTGCCAACACCAAAGGAGGAAGCGAGCAGCGATAACGCCTTTGCGCGTTCGGCCCGTTCTGTGCGCGCGGCAACATAGGCCTGCACGGCAGGCGGGGCGGCCGAACCAAAACCACCATATAAACTGCGGAAAATTGCAAACAGGATGAAAGTGACCACCGGCCCGATCATGCCCTCAAGCCCAAACCACAACACCAGTCCGCATAGCCCCATCGACGCGATAAATCCGACGACACCCAAGGTCATCAACTGCTTGCGCCCGCGCCGGTCCGACATCCGCGCCCATTTCGGCGCGGTGAAAACCCATAACAGCGCCGACCAGCTAAACGCTAGGCTGACCCAGACATCGGGCATGTCGAGCTGGCTCGCAATCGCGGGCAGCGCCGATTGCATCGCGGTATTACCGGCGGCCGCCACCAGCATCACCAGAAATAATACAGTAACGCGGCTCCCGGGAATGGCAGGAACGGTGGTCACGGCCTGGCCCAATCATAGCTTCGCGCGATCTCGGCGACGTGCAGGGAATAGCTCGAATACCAGCGGCCCCGACCGGCATTGCGGATCTCGCTGTGGTCCGGATGGTCGCGCCATGCCCTGGCCGCTTCGTCGTTCGCCCAGTAACTCACCGTGATACCCAATCCATCGTTTCCGCGTACCGAGTCGATGCCGAGATAGCCGCTCTGTTGTGCGGCCAGCGCGTCCATCGCTCCCGCCGCCTCGGCATATCCGGCATCATCTTCGTCGGTGCGTTGAGCGACGAAAATCACCGCGATCGTGCCTGTGGGAAGCGTTGCCATGTCGGAGGCATAGGGTGAATAGACATTGGAACGCAACCGCCCGAATTGCGTTTATGCTTAATCCAGTTGCATAAACCGTTCTGATTTGCGACTGCAGGCAGCTCTCGAAAACAGTCCCCGGACCCGATCACATGAATTCATCATCACTGGCCAATACCCAATTGCTGGACCGCGTCAAAACCCGGGTCAGCCGGTTTTTTGGCCCTTGGGGCGTGTTTTTCAAAGGCTTTGTCAAGCATCCGGTAATGGTCGGCTCGATCATTCCGTCGTCCGACCGGACAGTGAGCAAGATGTTGGCACCCGTCGATTGGGAAACCACCAAACTATTCGTCGAATATGGTCCGGGCATCGGCACGTTTTGCCAGCCCGTCCTTGACCGGATGCGACCGGACGCGACACTCTTGGTGATCGACCTGAACCCCGATTTTATCGACTATCTGCGCAAAACCATCCGCGATAGCCGCTTTATTGCCGTGCACGGCTCGGCGGCCGATGTGAACGAGATTATCGCCCAGTTCGGTTTCAAAAACGCCGATTATATCTTGTCTGGCCTGCCATTCTCGACGCTCCCGGATAATCTGGGGCCGGTAATTGCCGATGCAACCGCGCGCGCGATCCGCTCCGGCGGTGCCTTTCTCGTATATCAGTTCCGTGCCCGCGCACGTGATTTTATGGAACCGCATTTCGGCCGCATCGACAATGGTTTTGAGGCGTGGAATATCCTGCCCTGCCACCTGTTCTGGGGTTGGAAGGACTAAAGCGGACGGTCACCTTTTTGAAGTGTTCCGCAGCAACCCCAATTTGACCCGGCGGCCGATGCTGTAGTCGACCGAGTTCACCAGAAAATACGCCAGCATCGATTTGAACCGGGTCCAGTAAGTGTCACGCCTGGCAAGCAAAGCTGGCGTTTGCGGATATGATTGTTCTACCATGCCATCGATTAGCGTGCGGGCAGCCGCTGCGAACGCGGCGTCTTTAACCCGCACCATGATCTCCAGATTGATGAACAGGCTGCGCACGTCGAGGTTGGCGGAACCGATATAGACCGCATCATCGATCACCAGCAGCTTCATATGCAAGGGACGCGGCTGGAACTCGTAAATCTTCGCCCTGCGATTCAGCAGAAAGCGGTAAAGCAGCCGTGCGGCGCTGATCGTCGCGCCATTGTCTGTTTTGCCAGCCATCACCAGACGTGAACCCTTGTTGCGCTTGGTAACTTTACCAATTCGGCGCAGCACGGTTTGCGACGGCGAGAAATAGGCGGAGACAATGTCCAGCCTTTTGGCACATTCGAGCGCGCGTTTGAGCGCCAGCCCCCATGGTGAAATCCGGTTGGTCGGGCCACCGAGGAGCCATTGAATGGGGCCATCCGCCGGACGCCAGCTTCTGATCAGGCGCCGCATCTGGGTAAAGGGAACCCCGCCGTCGCCCGACAACCCGCTCAGGTCGTCGAAATAATCGGTGAGCGGCGCGACTTCCGGACCGGCGACAATCAGCCCCAAATCTTCCCAGCTTTTGTCACCTTTGCGGCCAAAATAGAAATCGGTGATATTATAGCCGCCGACCAGCACCGTCATATCGTCGATGAGCAGGATTTTTTGGTGGTTGCGGACAAAATAGCCCAAACCCCAGCGCGAACTGAAACAATGATAGCATCCGCCAGCCTTTACCAGTGGATCGAAAAAATCATGCGGCGTTTCGGCTGACCCGAAGCTGTCGATGATCAATTGCACCTTGACCCCGCGCGTCGCAGCCAGCGTTAGCGCCGCCAACACCTCTTGGCCGGTTTGGTCATTGGCGAACATATAGCTGAACATGCGGACCGATTTTTTTGCGACGGCGATGAGCTGCATTACCGCTTGCAACCGGTCCTCGGGTGCGTGCACCAGATGGATCTGGTGGCCCGCAACGTCAAAAGCCTCACCGGGAAGCTGTTTTTTGTTGGGGGTTGTCGCCATGCCTTTGAAATAGTGCCGATGCCGTACCGGGGCAAGGCGTGCGGCGTTTTCATTGACATTTGAGCTCACAAACCTTAGTTGCGCTCAACTTTCCGACATTTTCCGAGAATCAGGAGCCAGCATGGCACGCGTAACCGTTGAAGATTGCATTGATAAGATTACCAACCGCTTCGACCTCGTGTTGCTTGCAGCCGAACGCGCACGCGAAATTTCGGGCGGTGCCGAACTGACCATCGACCGGGACCGTGACAAAAATCCGGTCGTGGCCTTGCGCGAAATTGCAGAGGAAACCGTCCGCCCTGATCATCTGCAAGAAGGCCTCGTTCAGTCATTGCAGAAGGTTCAGGTCGATGAAGACGAAGCGCCGGATGAAATCGGTTCGATCAGCCTTTCGGCTGAAGCACTGCGTCTGACCGCAGCTGCCCCGGCGCGTGGTGCGGGTATGCAGCGGGATTATGACCGGTAAGCACTTCGTAAACTGACGTTGAGAGAGGCCCGGCATTGTCCGGGCCTTTTCTTTTGGCAAATCGTAGCGGCCTTGATACATCAATGGCATGAGTGACGAGCTGGCAGGGGCAGGCGATATATTGACCGGCGCGGTGATTGCGCGGGCGGTGGAGCCTGAGGCTGGCGAAGGACGGGTATCGGGTCACCCTGATTGCCTGAACTGTGGCGCAACGCTGGCCGGGGTACATTGCCATCACTGTGGTCAAAAGGCGCAGGTCCACCGTACGCTCCATGCCTTTGGCCATGACATATTGCACAGCGTGCTCCATTTCGATGGCAAGATTTGGCGCACTTTGCCCATGCTCGCCTGGCGTCCGGGCGAACTGACCCGCCGCTATGTGCACGGAGAACGCGCAAATTTCGTGTCGCCGCTGGCCTTGTTCCTGTTCACCGTTTTCCTGATGTTTGCGGTGTTCAGTTGGGTTTTACCCAATGATATTGGTCCGAATACCAATATCAATGTAACCCAAGCGAACCAGCAATTGATTAAAGGGCGGGCGAAGGTTGCTGAAGAAATCGGCAGGCTGCAAGCGAAACGCGAAGCTGCCATGAAAGACGGGAGTTCGCCGACAGAAATTGCAGAAATCGACAAAGACATCGTTAGCGCACAAACTGGCTTGAAATTCATGGGCAAAACCACAGATGCGATGACGGGGGGCATCAAAGGTTTGAAGTTTGATTTTTTTGGCGACAAAAGTTTGAACGAGGCCTTTGAGCATGCCGTCGATAACCCGCAGCTGCTCGCCTATAAGGTGCAGTCCAATGCGTATAAATTTTCCTGGGCTCTGATCCCGATATCGGTGCCGTTCTTGTGGCTGCTATTTTTCTGGCGGCGGCAATTCAAGCTGTTCGACCACGCGGTTTTTATCACTTATTCGCTCAGTTTCATGATGTTGCTTGGCATTATAGGAGCAGTGCTTGTCCAGTTCCCGGCAACTCAGGCCATTGGTGTCTTATCGTTGGTATTTGTCCCGCCAAACCACATGTACCGTCAATTGCGCCAGGCTTACGAAACGTCACGGTTCGGGGCATTTTGGCGCATGTGCGCGCTGTCGCTGTTTGCTTTGACGGCGCTATCGCTTTTCGCTGCGCTGATAGTCACTCTGGGGGTCACCGGCTAGATCATCGCGCTCTGGATCTATTTGTGGTCGCGTGGTTATTAGCGAATAACCGGTTCTCACTTATTCGCATCACGCTCCAATATCCGCATTTTAATCTGCCCGCTTTCCAGAAACGGCGCTACAATTGCGGCCATATGGCTTTGTCTGGCTGATACCAGAGCCCGGTTGAAAAAGCTGTTGGCGATGACGTCTGCGATCTGCAAGCCTGCCAGCCGGTGGCTCAGGTCGAGCGTAGCTATACCGCACGGTCCGAGCAGTTCGGCGATATCACGGCGGACGAGCGACAGCGTCGCCGGGCCGTAGCGACCGTCATCGATAATGACTTGCGGACAACTGGCTGATGACACCATCACCGAACCAATCGCATCCTCCAGCAATTCGGCATAAACCGCTATATCATGATCACCGCGATCTCCGTTGGGTTCCGGTTTGAGCGCCGAAATCGCAACGCCAACCGTCGCTATCCAGGCGACATCTTCGAGCAATTTGAAAACCAAAGCACGTTCGGTCAGATTGATGCGGCTGCCCTTCAATTCGCCGCCAAGGCCGGTTGCCGCACGAAACCCGGCAAGCACTTTATCTGCGGCACCGGGCTCAATCGACACGGCCGCGAGCGTCATCACCCCGCGCCCGACGCCGCCCGATTCATCGCAATAGATTGGCATGCCCCGCGCGTACCAGAGTGGGCTAGCAGGGAAACCGGCGGATAACTATTTCGCGCCAGGCATCGCGCACCGTTTGTGCTTTTCGTCTCGTTTGTGGGATATTGCCGAACTCCGTCAAAAACTGGTCGGCGGTCAAACGGTATTTGGCGGGCGCGCAGAATAACGGCAGACCGGTCGCTCTCGCTTGCTCATTTTCGGCTTTTACCGAATCGGCAGCCATTTTGAACACGGTCATCATTGGCTTGATGTCTTTCGAAAACATCGCCCCCATACCGCGCTTCTTGAGCGCTACCGCCTTCATATAGAAGGTTTCCGCGTCCATTGCGTGCCCAGCAGTGGCACAAAATACTAATGCGCCGCTTGCGAATAACAGCTTCAATTTCATTATATTTTCGCGACCTCAACTCTCCTACGTTAAGGCAGTAAAGCGTTGAACGCGAAGTGAACAGCTGAATTAAGCGCCTTGAGGTTTGGCGTTGCCCAGCCCCGCTGTTTTGCGACGTCCTGCCTTTGGTATGGCGGTACCGATTTGCGGAATGCTCGACGGTTTGATCACCGCTCCATCGTCACGTTCGAATTTGCCCGTGGCCAGCAGTTGCTTGATCTCGTCACCCGAAAGCGTTTCAAATTCGAGCAGCGTATTGGCCAGCAAATGCAGGTGCGCGTTATGCTTCTTCAATAGGCCGGTGGCACGGTCGTGACCGCCTTCAACCAGCTTGCGGATTTCGGCGTCGATCTTTTTGGCGGTCTCGTCCGACATCGCCGAACGCTGTGACATGCCATAGCCCAGATAGCCGTCATGGCGTTCTTCATATTGCAGAGGGCCCATTTCGTCTGACATGCCCCATTGGGTCACCATGTCGCGGGCAAGGCTGGTGGCATATTGAATATCGCTCGACGCGCCCGAGCTGACCTTGTCATAGCCGAAGATCAATTCTTCAGCGACACGTCCGCCCATCGACACGGCGAGATTGGCGTGCATCTTGTCGCGGTGATAGCTGTAGCTGTCGCGTTCGGGCAGGCGCATCACCATGCCAAGCGCACGGCCGCGGGGGATGATCGTTGCCTTATGGATCGGGTCCGATGCAGGCTCGTTGACCGCGACGATGGCGTGGCCTGCTTCATGATAAGCGGTCATTCTCTTTTCGTCTTCGGTCATCACCATCGACTTGCGCTCAGTGCCCATCATCACCTTGTCTTTGGCATCTTCGAATTCTTGCATCGCCACCATCCGCTTGCCACGGCGGGCCGCAAGCAATGCCGCCTCGTTGACAAGATTGGCAAGGTCCGCACCGGAGAAACCGGGAGTTCCGCGCGCAATCACGCGGCCATCGACATCGGGTGCGAGCGGCACTTTCTTCATATGCACTTCAAGGATTTTGACGCGGCCATCGATATCGGGGCGCGGCACCACGACCTGACGGTCAAACCGGCCCGGGCGGAGCAAGGCGGGGTCAAGCACATCGGGACGGTTGGTGGCGGCGACAATGATCACGCCTTCATTAGCTTCAAACCCGTCCATTTCGACGAGCAACTGGTTGAGTGTCTGTTCACGCTCATCATTCTGGTTGCCCAGACCAGCGCCACGGCTGCGTCCGACAGCATCGATTTCATCGATAAAGACGATGCACGGGGCGTTTTTCTTGGCTTGTTCGAACATGTCGCGCACACGGCTGGCGCCGACGCCGACAAACATTTCGACAAAATCGGAGCCCGAGATCGAAAAGAACGGCACGCCCGCTTCACCCGCAATCGCGCGGGCGAGCAAGGTTTTGCCGGTGCCCGGGCTACCCACGAGCAGGGCACCTTTCGGAATCTTGCCGCCCAGCTTTGAGAATTTGTGCGGGTCTTTCAGGAATTCGACAATTTCCTGTAATTCTTCGCGCGCTTCGTCGATACCTGCCACGTCCTCGAACGTAACCCGGCCATGCTTTTCGGTCAGCAATTTTGCCTTCGATTTGCCAAAACCCATCGCACCCGAGCCGCTGCCTTTTTGCATCTGTCGCAGCACAAAAAACGCAATACCGAGAATGAGCAGGAAGGGCAGCGCCTGATAGATCAGGATCAAGAGCAGACTTGGCTGTTCTTCTGCCTGGCCCTGCACATCGACCTGATTTTCGTCGAGCAGCTGATACAGGCTACCGTCACCGGGTATCGGAACAGTCGAGAAAGTGCCGCCGTCGTCAAGTTTGCCGGTGATCCGTTCGGGGGCAATCGAGACCGCTTTAACTTCGCCAGCCGCAACCTTGTCCCGGAAACTGGAGTAGCTGATTCCCTTGGCAGCCTCGGCGCCGCCGCCACTGAAAATCGATGCGATCAGCAAAAGCGCGACGATTATCCCTGACCAAATGGCCATATTTTTCAGCAACGGGTTGCCTTTGGGTTCCTGCTCGTCGTTCATTGCATTGACCTTATCATGCTTCCCGCCCACGATGCGCATGCGGGATATCTACGGTCTATGTAGGCTCGAATGGGTGAATGGCAATATAACGACCGGCAAAAATCACCCGATTTGTTAACCGGTGCGGCGCGGTGGTGCGACCGAGAAATGCCAGACATCGCCGCCTTTGCACAAGATGTCGCTTATGGTTACGGTTTTTCCGTCGCTGAGGTCATCCAACAGACGTTCCACGGCGTCCCCGCGCGGGGTGATTTCGGGCGCTATAGTCCGAAGGGCGGAGAGCACCAAACGTCGCTGCAATTCGCGTGGCAAGTCATTGGCATCGAGGGTCATGCCCTCATCCTGTCGGGTTAGCCGGTCTGCGGCCAGCTGCTGTGTCATCCAGTCCAGAGCTTCCACCGCGTCAGCCAGCGCCGATGCAGTGCGGGCCGCGCGGGCGGGATCAAACGGATGCGGGTTGCCGCCGAGATATTGCCGCATCGCCACGCGGTCGAAATCGTTGTCCGCATTGCTCGGGTCGCGTACCGGTTCGATGCCTGCATTGGCACAGATTTGTTCCAGTTCGCTTTTGGAAAAGCCCAGCAGCGGACGAATAATCCCGCCATTCCGGGCGCGGATACCGGCGAGGCCGTTAACCCCGCTGCCGCGTGCCAGCCGCATTAACATGGTTTCCAGCTGATCGTCGCTGTGGTGGGCGGTGGCGATCAGATCGCATTGCAGTTCATCGGCAGCGCGTTCGAGCAGGGCATATCGGGCATATCGGGCGGCGGACTGGATATTGCCGGTGATCGGCTGGTCGGGCGTCAGGATGCGGTGGTTGATGGTCCGCTCTGCGCACAGAGTGGCCACAAAATCGGCCTCTTCTGCTGCCTCTGGCCGCAATCCGTGGTCGACGGTCGCCGCGACAATATTGTCAGGCATGCTGGCATGGGCCAGCAACAGCATCGCCAGACTGTCGGGCCCACCGGAAACCGCGAGCAAAATGCGTGGATTGCCTTTCGGGCTCAGCCTTTCGACAGCATTTTTGAAACGGATAGCGCCATCGCTACCCGCCAAAATTACTTGCACTTCGCCCGCGTGCGCCCCGCCGCCAAGCGCTCGGCCAGCCGACCGGTTGCAGCGTCGGGATAGGCTTTTGCCAGCTCGCCAAAGGCTTCGCACGCTTCGACCGGCTTGCCGAGATCGATCAGTGCAGAGCCCAGGAAAAAGAGGCTGTCTGAAGCGCGGTCACCGCGCGGGTCATTTTTGTAATTATCGTAGAAAATCTTGACGGCGGTCGCAGGTTTCTTGTCATCAAGCCAGGCGCGACCGAGCAGGTTGCGGGCATAGCTCAAGCGTTTGTGCTTGGAGAATTTTTTGACGGTTTCCTCCAGTGTCATCTGCGCTTCGGGGTAAAATTTGGCCTCCCACAAGCGGTAGCCATAATTATAGCCATCTTCAAATGCGTCACCGGTTGCCGGCTTTTCGATAGCGGATACAGCGGCGGTGCGGGCAGCACTGGGTTTTGCAGCGGGGGTGACTGCCGCCGGTTTTGGTGTTGGCTTTGCTGCGACGATTGCCGCTGGCGTAACCGCTACGGCAGGCGCCTCTTGCTCTTTCAGACTGGCTTCGAGCGTTTTCAGCCGCGTTTCCACAGAACGCATATTATTGCCTTGCTGCTCAACCTGACCGGTCAGGGTCGCAAGTTGTGTCTCGAGCGCGTCGACGCGTGCAAGCAGGTCTGCTACTGCCGTTGACGATGTCGTAGGGCTGGGCGCCTTGCCGTCTGCGGGCTTGATTTCCGGTTCAAAAAACTTGCCAGCGCCGTTGGGGAAAACCTCACGCTGGACCGCGCGCATTTCCTTTTCCAGCTTGCCCACGCGGCCTTCGACACTGGTATCCTGCGCAAACGAAGGCGTGGTAACGAACAGCATGATTGAGCCAAATAGGGCAAGCCGTAATTTCATGGATTTCTAACCTTCATGGACGATTGACGCGGTTATAGCTGCACCGTGGCGCGCGATAAAGAGTCATCACTGAATAAGCCAGTAAACTATTGTTAAATTTATCGTTTTAGTTCAGAGTAGCTGGCGAAAGAGGAGTTGTGCCGCGATTGGCGCTGGTATTTCCACTGCGCGCCAGCAACGATGCAGCACTAACCCCGACATCGACGATTGTGCGATCCGCGCCCCCAAGCGCCGGTACTGCTTTGCCGTCAACTGTAACCGCTAGAGCCTGTGGACGGCCGGTTACGATCATCGGCTTGTTGGCATTTTGGGGTACTTTATATGTGTCTCCCGCCTTCATCTCGCTTTCAAACAGCGCTTTGTTTTCAGCGTCATATATCTTGACCCATACCGAATCTGTGGCCGTCAACACCACTACTGCATTTTGGTTAACTGGGGGCGCGGTACCCGCATCTGGTGTTTGTTGGGTTGCAACAACGGAAGGGGCGGTGGTTTGCGGTGCGGTGACCGGGGCGTCATCCAGGCTGTAACTCCGCCAGAGGAGATAAGCGGCGACAACCAAAACACCGATGGCAGCAGCGGTCCAGGCCAGCGTCCTGGAGGGCACACGGGCGGGGTCAGTCGGCTCGTAATTTTGCGTGGGCGCCTGGTAACCATCATAACCACCTTGCGCAAGTTCCGCCCGCAGCTCCGCGCTCAGCTTCGCGGCATCCATGTCCAGCGCGCGCGCATAAGACCGGGTAAAGCCCAGCGTGTAGGTGGTACCGGGAAGGGCAGCAAAATCAGATTTTTCGATCGCTTCAAGATGGCGCATCGGAACCCGTGTCCGAGCAGCTAGATCGGCCAAAGTCAGGGATTTACGCTCACGTTCAGCCTTTAGCTGCTCGCCTACCGTTTGAAACCGGAATTCATCTTCATTCGGGGAATCTTCGCCCACGTTATTCTCCACAGACCCGCTTTCTTTCCCACCTCTGTCGGGCAGTGCGCGGACAATGGCATTCTGTAAAACAATGTCAATGGCGCAAGGGGAATTTTACACCACCAAAACGAAAACAGCTAACCGATTTCTATTTTTTGATCCGATGCCCAGGAACCGAGCGTTTCCCGCATGTTGTGCGGCGGTGTCATCAGCAGTTCGGACAGCCGTGACCGGACTGCTGCAAAATTGCTCGAACGGATCATCGCCTTGACCGGACCGATGGCCGCCGGGGTGATCGAAAGCCTGGTAATTCCCAAACCCATCAGCGCCATTGCCTCAAGGCTGCGCCCGCCCATTTCACCACATACCGTGACATCGACGACATGGCCGTCGGTTGATTTCACCACGCGCGCAATGAAGCGCAAAATGGCCGGGCTCAGCCAGTCATAGCGTTCGGCCAGCCTGGGGTCGGCCCGGTCCGCCGCGAACAGGAACTGGGTAAGGTCGTTGGTACCGATCGACAGGAAATCAAGCTTTGGCAGCAACTGGTCCAGAACCTCGGCCAGAGCGGGAACCTCGAGCATCGCGCCATAACGGATGCGGTTGGGCAGATGCTTTTTCTGTCTGGTCAGATATTCGATCTGCGCGTCGAAAATCGCGCGGGCGGCGTCAAATTCCCATGTCTCCGAAACCATCGGGAACATCACATTCAGTGTCCTGCCTGCCGATGCCTCGATCAGCGCACGGGCCTGCACTTTCATCAATCCCGCATGGTCCAGCGACAGGCGAAGCGCGCGCCAGCCCAGTGCCGGATTTTCCTCTTCGGAAGTCTCGTCTTTCAGATAAGGCAACGCCTTGTCACCGCCAATGTCGAGCGTGCGGAATATTACGGGTTTGTCGCCCGCCGCCTCGATAATGTCGCGGTAGAAGCGCTGCTGTCGCTCGCGCTGCGGCAGGGTGGCTGAAATGAGGAACTGGAACTCTGTACGGAACAGTCCAATCCCCTCCGCCCCCGTCAGCGCCAGCGCCGACATATCATCGCGCAGGCCTGCGTTGATCATCAACGTGATCGGCACACCGTCAAGCGTGACCGCTGCTTCGTCACGCAGCGCTGCATAACGCGCTTTCTTCTTCTGCCGGTCGACAAGTTCGCCTTGAAACGCCTCCTCGGCGCCAGTTCCTGGGCGGACGATCACGCTGTTTTCGTCGGCGTTGAGCAGCAACATGTCGCCGTCGCGGACCTTGTGCCGCACGCCGCTAACGCGACCGAGCACGGGTATACCCATTGCCCGGGCTACGATAACAACATGCGCGGTGAGCGAGCCTTCCTCCAATATGACGCCACACAATCGGCGTTTGTCATACTCCAGAAGTTCAGCAGGCCCCAGATTACGCGCTATCAGTATCGAATTCTGCTTGAGGCCGAGTTGCGCTGCGGTGCTCATTTGCCCCGACACGATGCGCAGCAACCGGTTGGATAAATCCTCCAGATCGTGCATCCGGTCGGCAAGCAAGGGATCGTCGATTTGCCGCATCCGCATTCTGGTGCGTTGCTGGACCCGTTCGATCGCGGCCTCGGCGGTCAAGCCGCTGTCAATGGCCTCATTAATCCGCCGTGACCAACCTTCATCATAGGCAAACATCTTGTAGGTGGCGATCACCTCTTCATGTTCGCCCCCCGTGCCGAAATCGATCTGGCTCGCCATCCGGTCGATCTGTTCGCGCATTTTGTCAAAAGCGGAATAAACGCGCTGCCGTTCGGCTTCGGTGTCCTCGGCGACGGTCTGTTCGATGCGGACATTGGGCTGGTGGAAAATGGCGACGCCTGCCGCCGCACCTTTTACCAGCGGCAGTCCGCTTAGCACAACGGTACCGGTGGCATCGACGCCAGCGGCATAGGGATCGTCAATCAGGTCAGCGTTGGCGATTAATTCGGACAGGACCATTGCCACCGTCTGCAAGGCCTCTATCTCGACCTCTTCATATTTGCGCGGCTCGACATGCTGTACCGCAAGCACACCCACCGCGCGTTCGGCGCGCACAATCGGGACACCTGCAAAACTGTGAAAGCGCTCTTCGCCGGTTTCGGGAATATAGCGGAAATTCGGGTGGGCGGCGGCTTCGTCAAGGTTTAATGTCTCGACATTCTCGGCAATTGTACCGACCAGACCTTCGCCAAAACCCAACCGGGTGACGTGCACCGCTTCCTCATTAAGTCCACGCGTTGCGAACAATTCCAGTTCGGAATCGCGCAGCAAATAAATCGAACAAACTTCGCTTGAGAGCGCCTCGCCGATGATATTGACAACGTGGTTGAGCTTGGCCTGCGCATGGCTTTTCGAAGCCATGACTTCGTGCAGGCCAGTCAATATATTACGGGCAGATCGGGTGGCGCTTTCCATAAGCTGCGCCTAGCAGACGCAGCATGTTTGGGCGATACCCTAATGCAATTTATGCAGGCAGCGTTTCCTGCATCATAACATCTTTGAGGTGTAGCTTCTGTTTTTTGAGAGCGTGTATGAGATTGGTGTCGGGCAAAGGGCGATTTTCTTCGCGGTCCAGTTTATCTTCCAGTTCGGCATGTTTCATGCGGAGCGCGGACATATGGCTGTTGTTCACCTTATTCTCCTTGTTGTGAGACTCGACGACTAACAGGAGAAGTAAATCACGAATTTTCTGCCCTGTCTTCCCCCAAAATGGAACCTGCTGGTTAATTGCGATATGTGCCCTGATTTTGGCGGTGACTTGTGAGGATCAATCGGGCTAGACGTCTGCCATGAACGACGAAGGATATCAGAACCAACTGGAGCAGTTGAGGGTTGAGCATCGCGATCTGGACGATGCCATAACCGCATTGATGGCGCAGACCGTGGTGGATCAATTGCAGATTGCGCGGCTGAAGAAGAAGAAACTGATTTTGAAGGATCAGATCATGCGGCTGGAGGATCAGCTGGTTCCAGACATTATCGCCTAGCGTGTGATGCGAATAAGGGAGCACCGGTCATTCGCGCAAATCATACGGGATTACCAACAGAGCGAGCTTTAACTATTTTACTTTTCCCGGGGTACCGTTTCATCCCGGTACAGTCGTTCAGTTGTCCAAATTCAGGCCATTTTTACGCTAACAATGTCGCCAAGTCTCTGACATAAGATTGATCATGTCGATGGCGCATCATGAATTGACCCCTAAACTGCTAACCGCGCTCTATACAGAAGCTATGCTTTTGGCGGATGAAGCGCGGTCCTATTTCGACCGTGACCAGATGAACGGCAATTTGTCGCCGGAGATATCGGTTGCGTTTTCGTGCGAGTCTCTGAAGGTCACAACAAGGTTAATGCATAGTATTGCCTGGTTGTTAAACCAAAAGGCGTTGCGCGCCGGTGAGCTGTCGCAGTTCGAGGCTGATAGCGAAGCGCGCGAACTGGGCTATGCGCCCGCGAGCGATGATTTTCAGGTCGGCCGGTTTCCACGCGAGGCACAGGCGCTCATCGCCGCAAGCGAAGACCTTTATTTCCGCCTGCAAAGGATGAGCAACAAAGTTCGAGCTGCGGCCGATCCGGTTCCGGAACCGCACGCTATGCGGGAGCGCATTCGCGCCGCGTTTTAAGCGTCGAACTGTAAACTTGCCAAACGGGCATATAGGCCACCCGCCGCGCTTAACGTCGCGTGGTTGCCTTCTTCGACAATCCTGCCCTGATCCATTACGATAATCCGGTCAGCCGACCGCACGGTTGCCAGCCGGTGTGCGATAACGATTGTAGTGCGGTCCTGCATCAGATGCTCAAGCGCATCCTGCACCAGTTTCTCGCTTTCGGCATCAAGCGCGCTGGTTGCTTCGTCGAGCAGCAATATCGGCGCATTGCGTAGCACGGCGCGGGCAATGGCAATGCGTTGACGCTGACCACCGGACAATCGCGCGCCGCCTTCGCCCAGATATGTGTCGAGGCCTTGTGGCAATTCGCGCAGGAAATTCGCGGCATTGGCCTGTTCGGCCGCATGCCAGATGGCAGCGTCGTCCGCCAACCAGTGGCCGTAACGCAGATTGTCACGCGCGGAGGCGGCAAATAGCACTGTCTCTTGCGGTACATAAGCCATTCGCCCGCGGATTTCCGCCGGATCGGCGCTGGTCAGCGCGACACCGTCAACCCGGATGACCCCACCTTCGGGGTCGTAAAAACGCTGGACAAGCTGAAACAATGTTGATTTGCCCGCACCCGAAGGGCCGACAACCGCGACGGTTTCGCCCGGGTTGACCTTCAGCGTGAAGCTATCGAGAGCCGCAACCTCGGGTCGGGTCGGGTAACGGAAACGGACCGCTTCAAAACTGACCTGCCCGCGCGGCGGTTGCGGCAGAGCGACGGGCTTTGCTGGCGGCGCAATATCCGGTTCGGCGGCCAGCAATTCGGCAAGCCGCCCCGACGCCCCCGCGCCGCGCACCAGATCGCCATAAACTTCGGTCAGCGCCCCAAAGGCCCCGGCTACCAGGCCGCCCGTCAGCACGAAAGCGGCGATGGTTCCACCGGACAAACGGCCTTCGGCGACATCGATCGCACCTTTCCACATGAGCAATACGATCGCACCGAATATCAACGCCATAACAATCGCGGTCATGAACGCCCGCAACCGGATACGCCGTTTTGCCGTCGAAAATGTTGACTCGACGCTGCCCTGGAAGCGTTCGTTCTCGCGGCCTTCCTGCCCAAATGCCTGAACAATCCGCATCGCACCCAATGTTTCGGCCACCATCGCGCCGACATCGGCGACGCGGTCCTGGCTCGCCCGTGACACTGCCTGCAGACGTCGTCCAATCAGCACAATCGGAAGTACGATAAGGGGGATGGCGATCAAAAGTCCTCCCGCCAGTTGCGGTGCCAAAGTGAAGAGATAAACGGTGCCGCCAATACCCATGACGATATTCCGCAACGCGACAGAAACCGTGGTTCCGACCACTTGTTCGATAATTGCGGTATCGCTGGTCATCCGCGAGGCAATTTCGGCAGGACGGTTCTCTTCAAAAAAGGCCGGACTCTGTCGCAGCAGATTACGGTTTACTGATAGCCTAATGTCGCCAACCGTGCGTTCGCCCAGCCATGATACGAAGTAAAAACGAAATGCGCTGGCAACTGCCATGATAGCGACAATCAACAGCAGATATTCGAACCAGCGGGCAATATCCTCCGCACGCCCACCCGCCGCAAACCCCCGGTCAATGACCATGCGAAAACCCGCAGGGATAGCAAGAGTTGCAGCCGCCGCCACTGCTAACGCGATCAGCGCAAACAGAATTTGTTTGGGGTATGCAGATGCGTGACGCCACACCATGGCAAGATTTCCCAACTGGCGTGGAGCAGGCGCAACAGGGGGTTCGGCGGGAACCTTGGTAGCTACGATATCGGGCATGCTGGATAGATTGTCGGTCATGCGGCCCGCCTAGCAGTCGCTTCGAGGACTAACAATGTCTCAAAAAGCGACGAACCGGCAAAACAGTTGCTTTTTGCTATGGTGCAGCGCACAAATTAATGTCTATACAGGACGGTCTGCAACCCGACACGGACCGCAAATGCGTCGATGGGGCAGGAAGATGGGGTCAGAACATGCTGTATGCCGGGTACGAGTTTCAGAAAAATTGGCTTGCTGGTGCAAGCTATCTTGCGCAGATCCAGGCCAATTGGCTGAATAGTGCAATCAATCCGTTCTCTTATATGGGTGGCGGATCCGTTGTTGCATCGGCCCTCGATGTATTTGCCCATGCTGCCATGGCGCGGGGCAAACCCGAATTCGGGCTTGGCACTACTTTCATCAAAGGCAAACCGGTTGCGGTTGTCGAGCACATCGAATGCCGCAAACCGTTCGGTCAACTTAAACATTTCGTCCGCAACGGCGCGCCGAAGGATCAACCAAAGCTGCTGATCGTGGCACCGATGTCGGGCCATTATGCGACGCTGTTGCGCGGCACGGTCGAACGGATGCTGCCGGGCCATGATGTCTGGATTACCGATTGGCGCGATGCGCGCGACGTTCCGCTAAAGGACGGCTATTTCGATCTTGATGACTATGTCGATTATCTGGTCGAGTTTTTGGAACATATCGGACCGGGCGGGCACGTGCTGGCCGTTTGCCAGCCATCGGTACCCTGCTACGCCGCCGCTGCGGTCATGAGTGCGGATAAACATCCATGCCGCCCGAAAACGCTGACGATGATGGGTGGCCCGATCGACACGCGTGAAGCACCAACTGCGGTCAATACGCTCTCCACCGAACGTCCGCACGCCTGGTTCCGGCAGAATGTGATTGCGACGGTCCCGGCGCTTCATCGTGGCTCCGGCCGCAAAGTCTATCCAGGCTTTTTGCAGCTTGGCGGCTTTATGACGATGAACCTCGGCAATCACATGAACAGCCACTGGGAAATGTTCAAACATCTGGTCAGAGGCGACGATGACAGCGCGGATGCGACCAAGGAATTTTACGACGAATATCGTTCGGTATGCGACATGACGGCGGAGTTTTATCTGCAAACTGTCGATGTTGTGTTCCAACGGCATTTGCTGCCCAAGGGCGAAATGACGCACCGTGGCAAGTTGGTTGCCCCCAAGGCAATCACCGACATTGCTCTCCTCGCGGTTGAAGGCGAACGGGATGATATTAGCGGCGTTGGCCAGACCAAAGCGGCGTTAAAAATCTCAACCAACCTCCCCGCAGCGTTAAAGAAATATCACCTCGCGCCCGAAGTTGGCCATTATGGTATATTCAACGGCAGCAAATGGCGCGAACGGATTGCACCGGTGGTGGAAGACTGGATCGCAAGCCACAATTGATGTGGATGCTGTTCGTTAGTTCTTGTATTACCAGTAAAAAATAGCCATCCTGCCCGCTGTTCGAAAGGTCGGGGGGCCAGATGTCACTGCGTATTACAGCCATGATTGAGCGCTGGCCGGTGGCTGGCCAGTTTATCATTTCGCGCGGGGTGAAGACGCATGTCGATGTGCTGGTCGTTGCGGTCAGCAACGGCGACCATTTCGGCTTCGGCGAAGGCACCGCAATCTACTATAATGGGGAGAGCGCCGAAAGCTGCCTGGCGCAAGTCGAATCGGTGATCGGTGATCTGGAACCGATGGCGGCAGACACAGCGCGCGCATTGGTCCAGGTGCTGCTACCGCCGGGCGCAGCCCGAAATGCCGTCGATTGTGCGCTTTGGGAACTGGCGGCAAAGGCGGCGGGTGTGCCGCTATGGCAATATGCCGGATTGACGACAGAACCCCGGCCGCTGTTGACAGCCTTCACTATTTCGCTGGGCGACGCAGCGGTGATGGAGGCCGATGCCGCAAACGCCGCAGCCAAGGGTTACGGATTGCTCAAGCTCAAGCTGACCGGCGAGGGCGACCGTTCGCGGGTGAAGGCCGTGCGGGCAGGGGCGCCGGATGCCCGGTTGATTGTCGATGCCAATGAAAGCTGGGGCGGGCTGGATATAGCGGCCGAGGCGGCTGCGCTGGCGGAGCTGGGGGTCGAGATGGTCGAGCAACCGGTGCCTGCGGGTCAGGACGCGATGCTGGCGGGTGTGAAGTCACCGCTGCCGCTGCTTGCCGACGAAAGCTGCCACAGCGCTGCCGATGTCGCCCGCCTTGCTCCTATTTATGATGGCATTAACATCAAGCTCGACAAAGCGGGAGGGCTGACCGAAGCGCTCAAACTGGCCGATGCGGCAGAAACGGCGGGCCTGCAAATCATGGTCGGCTGCATGCTTTCCACGAGCCTCGGCATTGCTCCCGCGTTTCTGCTGGCGCAACGCGCGCATTGGGTAGATCTGGATGGCCCTGCGTTGTTGGCCGACGACTGCGCGGATGGGTTTCGGTTTGAGAGCGGGATGATCATCCCGCCCGCCAAACATTAGGGGCTGTTGAGATACAGCGATGCAATTAAATGAATTTTTCATTCGTCATTCCCGGCTGCGCGGGAATGACGATAGTTTTTAATTATGATTCAGTTGCTATCTGAATCTCAACAGCCCCTAGAGCCTTCCAGAACTTTTCCTTGATTTCCTGTTCGTTTGTCATTGTTCGTCTCCTGTGGGATACACAGGAAACGACGCAATCGGGGACAGTTCCCTTTAGAAAATCTCAAACAATCCGGCCGCGCCCATGCCGCCGCCGACGCACATCGTAACCACGGCGTATTTTGCCCCGCGCCGTTTGCCTTCGATCAGCGCGTGGCCGGTGCACCGTGCACCGGTCATGCCATAAGGATGGCCAATCGAGATCGAGCCGCCATTGACGTTGAGCAATTCGTTCGGAATGCCGAGCTTGTCGCGGCAATAAAGCACCTGCACGGCAAAGGCTTCATTCAATTCCCAAAGGCCGATATCATCCATCTTCAGGCCAAAACGCTGGAGCAATTTGGGGATTGCGAAAACCGGACCGATACCCATTTCATCAGGCTCGGTGCCCGCAACCGCCATGCCGACATAACGGCCAAGCGGGCTCAGGCCTTTTTTCTCGGCGACTTTGGCTTCCATCAGGATGCTTGCCGATGATCCGTCGGACAACTGGCTGGCATTGCCCGCAGTGATCGTCATGTCGGGGCCGAGCACAGGTTGCAAGGCCTGCAAGCCAGCCAATTGCGTATCGGCCCGGTTGCCCTCGTCCTTGGCAATCGTGACTTCTTTTTGGGTGACCTCGCCTGTTTCCTTGTTGGTCACGTTCATTGTCGTGGTCACGGGAACGATTTCGGCATCGAAATAGCCAGCAGCCTGCGCGGCGGCGGTGCGTTGCTGCGATTGCAGGGCATATTCGTCCATCGCGTCGCGACCAATGCCATAACGCTGGGCCACTACTTCGGCGGTTTGCAGCATCGGCATATAGATGCTTTTGTGCATTTCCATCAACTCGCGGTCAGGCTCGACCCGCATCTCTTTGGTCTGGACCAGAGAAATCGATTCCTGTCCGCCCGCCACCATCACGTCGATATTGTCGACAATGATCTGCTTGGCTGCGGTCGCAATCGACATCAGGCCCGACGAACATTGCCGGTCCATGGTCATGCCCGAAGTGGTAATCGGTAGACCGGCGCGAAGTGCGACCTGACGCGCGAGGTTACCCGCCTGCGTGCCCTGTTGAAGCGCTGAGCCCCATAAGACGTCATCGACTTCGGCACCATCAAGCCCGGCGCGCTCAACCGCAGCTTTCACCGAATAGCTGCCGAGCGTGGCCCCGGGTGTGATGTTGAATGCGCCGCGATAGGCTTTGCCAATGGCGGTACGGGCGGTGGAAACGATGACTGCGTCGCGCATGGGAATGGTTCCTTCTTTCTAAAAGCCATCTCCCCTGAAGGGGAGGGGTTAGGGGTCAAACGAAAAACTGACTAATCCATTCGGCTGTCAGAGCGGGTTTGTCCTCACCCTCAATCTCGACCGAAAATTCCAGTGTCTGCTGCCATTGGCCGGGGCGTTTTTCGACCAGTTCAAGCAGTTTGAAATGTCCGCGCACGCGCTTGCCCGAACGGACCGGGGCAAGGAAACGGGTTTTGTTGCCGCCATAATTGACAGCCATTTTGACGCCTTCGACGCTGGGGCAGTCAGATTTTTCCATAAACACTGGAAACAGCGACAGCGTCAGAAAGCCGTGGGCAATGGTCCCGCCGAACGGGGTAAGCTTGGCCTTTTCTTCGTCGACATGGATGAACTGGTGGTCGCCGGTTGCATCGGCAAATTTGTTGATCATGCCCTGATCGACCAATATCCATTCGGATGACCCCAAAGTTTCGCCGACTTTGGTCGCCATTTCGGCCGGGCTAATTGCTGCCATGTGTATTCCTTCTGCTTTGTGGTTCTGACCTACCGTGCCGCGTTCAGCGCGCGAACACAAGTCCTGTGGATTTGACCTTACGGCATGCTTTATTTGCGCTGCGGGCGGCCGGTTGAATCAAACCTTGACCGGTTTTGGAGTCGGTGGCGCATAGGGCATCACCAGCGTTCCATCGGGTGCTGCGGTAAATGTGGTCTGTGTCGGATAGGCAGTTTCGATCTGCTCGCGACGCAGCATATCCAATATCGCAAGACCTATATGGTGGCGCCGACCGAATACTTCGTTGTAGTCTGTGCTTTCCACATCAAAAGTGAACTGGACATCAATCGAGCTCGCGCCAAAGGCGGCAAAACCGGCGCGGACAAAATGGCAGCTATTTGCTTCGATAGCTGCCTTCAGAAGGTCGGGAAGTGCCGCGATTTTTTCGGTCGGGGTATTGTAGACCAGCGCCAAAGTAAATGTCGTGCGGCGATATGACAGCAGCGTGAAATTGGTAATTTCCTGATCCAGTAATTTGCTGTTGGAAATTATCTTGGCCTCGCCCGACAAAGCCCTCAGCTTGGTGCTCTTCATCCCGATTTTTTCTACTGTCGCCGTGGTGGTGCCGTAACTGATGACATCACCACGCCGGAACGGCTTGTCGAATATGATCGAAATCGCGGCAAACAGGTCGGAAAATATCCCTTGCGCCGCAAGGCCGATGGCGATGCCGCCGACGCCAAGCCCTGCAACCAGGCCCGTGACATTGACACCCAAATTGTCGAGAATGACAATCGCGGCAATGGCGAACAGTGCAAAGCTCACCAGTACCCGGATGAGTACCATCGCGCTCGCCAGCGTTTCATGTTCATGCTCGCCTTGCTCCGCGCGGCGTTCAATCAGCCCCAATATGATCTCGCGCAGCCATACCGCGACCTGAAAAACGGCGGCTATCGTGAACAGGACATCGATGGTGCTCGCGACCATTTGCGGTGCGTTGGCGTAACCATTGACCAGTTCGACCGAAATCATAATCCGGAAAAATATGCTCGTGCGTGCAAGCGTTCGGGCGATAATCGATTTCAGTTCGGAGCGATGTTCGCTGGCGCGGGCGACTTTTGATGCAACACTGCGGAGCCAGCTCAACAGCAGGAATATGGCGACTGCGGCCCCCACCGCTATGGTCAGTTCCAGCAAATTGCCTTGCACCCAGCCGGACAATAAAGCCCAATAGCGTTCTAGCCTAGCGCCCATGTCCTCATAGGCGGCGGCATTTAGCGGTAATTTTGCGGGAGAAGGTGTCGACATAACATCCGTTTAGGGGCGGCTTTTGCTGCTTGCAACTTTTGCTACGCGTTCACCTGTTCCTGACGCCATTTACGGATGGGGCGCCACGCGGCTTCTGTCCGCCGCCGAGCCAGATATGTGTCAAGGCCGATCTGCAACGCCGTGAGCATGAAGAAATAGGCCTGAAACGCGATGCCGACAAACAGCGAGCCGACCAGATAGATGATTTGCGAATTTTGCAGCGCGGTCGCGAGCGGGGCGACCCATGCTTCATCCTCCCGGTTACGCTTCCGGTACATGCGCTGGATAACCTCCATCCGCCACACCCCGCCGATCTGGATGATGAGCCAGATAACCAGGCCGGGGAAACCTTGCTCGCCCAGCATCTCGAAATAGCTGGAATGGAAAGCCCGGCCCTGATCGACGATTTGTTTGACATCAGGCGCGTCAATCGGCGGTGATTCGCCATTCTTTTCGCTTTGCGCCATGTCGTAACGGATGCGGTTCTGGCGGTAGACCTCGAACCCGCCGCCCATCGGATGCTCTTTGACATATTCCCACGTCCACGCCCAGACCGCCAGGCGGGTGGAAGCGGATTCGTCGGCTTTGTAGTTTTTGATGGTGTCGGTGCGTTGGGTGAAACTCGAAGGCAAAAACGGCATCGCCGCCAGTCCGATCAATGCGACGGCACCCACATAAAGCAGGCGGAATCGGGCGTATCGGAGCAGCAATATGCCGAGCACCGCGATGCAAACCACACCGGTTCTTGCCTGTGTGCCGATAGGGATGAGCAAGCAGGCAAAAATCAGGGCGGCGGCATAAACCCCGACTTTCCAGTCGGGTTTAAAAACGGTACCATGTTTGGCCAGCCACAGGATGAGCGGGATGATGGTGATGGCAACGCATGAAATGATGCTGCCCTCAAACAGCCCGCTATTGTCGTCGATCAGCAACACCAGCGCCCCGTAACCGCCACCGCCCGCCATCGTTTTAATCCCGCCGGTGACAATCAGCGCCGATGCGCAGAGTACCATGGTCAGCGCCAATGCCTCTATCCGCAATTTAGTACGCAACGTCAGCGGCAGGAATGCCGCGAACACCAAGGCCTTCCAGACCCAGCCCCATTTTTCGAGCGCGGCCACAGGTTCGGCGGCAACCGTTGTGGTATATCCGCAATAAGCGAGCAGTACCAACAACAGCACCCACCGCGGTGCTATGCGGACATCGCGTTTATCATCGCCGACCATGAAGCCCAGAAACGCCAGCACAAACAATATCAGCGACAATGGCACCGAATTGAGCAGGAAATAACTGAGCCGCTGCGGCGACACGATGTCCACATAGGCATAGACCAATGTGAACAAAAACGGGCGCTTGAATGCCAGCAGCATGATGGCCGCCAGATAGCCGACGAAGACCAGGTCACGCATCGGTTGCGTTCCGTTTCTGGTCGGCGGGCGGGCGTTTGCGTGCGAAGCCTTCGGGTTCGGTATCGGGAACCGGCGGATCTTCCTTGTCGAGATCGGCGCGACCCGACAATATCCAGAGCGCGAGCAGGATCAGGGCATGGCTGAGCAGAATCGAAAAATTGTCGATCATTTGCCGAACTCGTGTCCCGTTGCCCACCGCGAAATTGCGGTTCCTGCGTCCATATACCGGCCGGGTTGACGTCGCGTTAATCCTTTTATCCTATGGATTTGGCCGATGTCGCGCATATTACACGTCCTTGACCATAGCCTGCCGCTGCACAGCGGCTACACCTTCCGAACCCGTGCCATATTGAAGGCGCAGGCGGCGGCGGGGTGGGATGTGGCCGGTATTACCGGCGTACGGCAATATCAGCACGGCAAAACTCCGGGTCGAACGTCGGAGACCATCGACGGGCTGACTTTTCACCGTACCATGACCGGTGCAAACGGCCCTAGTCCGTTGCGCGAATGGCGCGAGGTTTCGGCGCTGGCTGACGCGATTATCGCCCTGCATGCCGAATGGCCTTTTGATCTTTTGCACGCGCATTCGCCCGCGTTGAACGGCTTGGCAGCGCACCGCGCGGCGCAGCGGCTCGGCGTGCCACTCGTTTATGAAATCCGAGCCTTTTGGGAAGATGCTGCCGTCGGCAACGGCACCGGCACCGAAGGATCGGCCAAATACCGGCTGACCCGCGCGCTGGAAAACCATGTTATCCGCAATGCCGATGCTGTCGCGGTCATCTGCGACGGATTACGCGGCGATCTGATCGCCCGCGGAGTGGCACCCGCCAAAATCGTCGTGTCGCCAAACGGCGTCGATATGGAATTGTTCGGATCGCCTCCACCAGCCGACGCTGATTTGGCCCAAGCGCTTGGCTTTACCGGCAAGACGGTGATTGGCTATATCGGCAGCTTCTATGATTATGAAGGGCTGGACGACCTGATCGCGGCGATGCCGATGCTGAAAAGCGACGCGCATTTGTTGATGGTCGGCGGCGGGCCGATGGAGACAGCACTTAAGGCGCAGGCCGACGCGTCGCGTGTCGCCCACCGCATTCATTTTGTGGGTCGCGTACCCCACGAACAGGTTGAACGATATTACAGCCTTGTCGACATCCTCGCTTATCCACGCAAACGGATGCGGCTGACCGATCTGGTGACTCCGCTGAAGCCGTTGGAAGCGATGGTGCAAGGACGGCTGGTCGCGGCATCCGATGTGGGCGGGCACAAAGAACTCATCCGCGATGGTGACACCGGGACTTTGTTTCCCGCCGACAATCCGGCCGGCATGGCCGCCGCGCTCGACAAGTTGTTGGCCGATCAGGACGATTGGGATGCGCTACGGACCCGTGCGCGTTCGTTCGTCGAGAAAGAACGTAGTTGGCACAAGAATATACATCGTTACGATCCTGTTTACCATTTGCTGCTACGACGGGGGCATATAGCCAAAGCGGCATGACAGCAGCGGTGAAGCAGGACGGAATATGGATTACAAGTCAAAGCAAAGCAGGCAAATAAAGGCGGTCGCCATTGCCACCGGTGCCAGCATATTGGCAGCTGTTGCAACGATGTTCATCCCCGTTCCCGCGCTGGAAAGCATCACCGGTGCTACGGGCGTGTCAGAACTGGTCCCAGCCACGGCAGCACCGCTCGGTGATACCGCGCGGGCCTTGATTGCTTTTGGCGCGGGGGTTTTGACGTTGGCGGCAATGACGGTGCTGTTGCTGCGCCGAGAGGCGGTGCCTGCAAAGCTGGCTATCGTCGAAGCGACCGCCGTCGAAATTCTCGAAGATGACGAATATCTGGTCCTGACATTCAGGGAGCGGTTTGCCAAATTGCGATTGCCTCAGTTCAAGCTGCCGAAAATGCCCTGGGTGAAAGGCGAGGACGACATCACCGAGCTGGCCGACCTGCCCAAATTGCGCGGTGGCGACATCCATCCCGACGCACCGGCCCGGCGTCCTTTGTTGGCAACCAGCGATCTGCCGGCGCTGGATCTGATTGAGATCCAGATTGAAGAAACTGTCGAAGATGTGGCTGGTCCTGACCTCAGGAATGAATCCGCTCCCGAAATGCCGACTGCGGCCGAGCCATTGGTAACTGCCGGGATAGCAAACAGTGATGTCCAGCCTTCGCTCGAAGAAATGGTCGTGCAACTGGAAGCCGCAGTTACACAGCGGCAGCGGCAGCTGGACGAACTGGAAGCCGTTGCTGCAAAATTGATAGCGGAAAAATCGGTCGAAATGCTGCAAGCCTCAGCGCTTACGCCAGACCCTGCGCCAACCGAAGTCGAAATTCCTGCCCAACCCGTGCGCGCTGAACGCCCGCCGCTGGAGGCTGTACCCGCCGATCCGGCAAAGGCCGACGACATGGACGAGGCGCTCGCCGCAGCGCTTGCCACGTTGCACCGGATGAATGGCACAGACCGTTAGAGCAACGCTGATGACATTAGGCTGAAGTGTTCCCCAGCGCAGGCTGGGGTCCCAGCCCTAACAAGAGATTCTTTGATTGAGGTCTGGGCCCCGGCCTGCGCTGGGGAACACCATTCATTTAATCTAATGCCAACGCGCTTTAAAACTCCTCATTCGTCGAGCACAAGCGCTTCGATCTCCAAACAAATTCCGTAATCTGACATCTGCTGGCTTACGACCGCGATATCGGCCACAATCAGACGCGGCAGTACGAACTCGTGTTCGGGCAGCATCTGCACAAACTGACTTGCCAGCGCCGCCGCATCTGTCCCTTGTAGTTGCGCAGTGATCACAATTTGCGCCCCCGAAAAAGTCATGCTGTACCAGTCGCGGCATTGGCTGATGGCGAACGTCGCATCGGGCATGATCGGTTGCAGCGCACGAACCAGTTTATTGGATGTAGCGGTTGGATTCACTTGCCGGTCCTCTCTTTTGCGGGTCGCATCGTTCGGTATTCCGCCATGAACCTGCGTACCCGTGCGTCGACATTCTCGCCCAACTCACGCCCGTACCGCATGTCGAACACCAACCGAGGATCGCGCGCTGCCAATCGCCCAAACTTGGTTGGCGGTAATCCGGTCTCTCTTAAAAAGCGCTCGACAAGGCGGTTGATATGCATTTTCGCTTCTCCGAATCAGGTGGAACAAATATAGAACATGATTGATAGGCAAAATCCTACTTGTCTAGGAAAAATCCTATGATAGGAAAGAATCATGGTGAACGAAGATCCCCGCGCGGCGCTGGACCGTTTGATCGTCGAAAATGGCGATGATTATGCCGGTCTGTCCAAACTGATCGGCCGCAACGCCGCTTATGTGCAGCAATTCATCAAACGCGGCACGCCCAAGCGCTTGCCCGAAGCCGAGCGCGGCATATTGGCGCGATACTTCGGTGTCGATGAACGCGTTTTAGGCGGGTTTGCATCGCCTGCTGGCAAAGCCGGTTTGCGGCTCATCCCAAAGCTTGCGGTTGGCGCATCGGCGGGTCCGGGAGCGATGAACGACGGCGAGGCGTTGGCCGGCAAGATCGGTTTTGACGAAAAATGGCTGCGCAAGTTGGGCCTCGATCCCAAGCAGTTATCTTTGATTCGGGTCGAGGGAGATTCGATGCTGCCGACGCTTGCCGACGGTGATGACATCATGGTCGACCGTGCTGCCGCGACCACCCCGGTACGCGACGGCATCCACGTTATCCGCATGGACGATGTGCTGATGGTCAAACGGTTGTCGAGAGGGCCAGCGGGGCACTTGTCGGTGCTATCGGACAATCCCGCCTATCCCGGTTGGGCCGATGTTGAGGGCGCGACGGTGGCGGTGATTGGCCGGGTTGTCTGGGCGGGGCGGCGGTTGTAAGTGTCTTGCCAGGAAAAGAATATGCCAAACGCCAACGATAGCAGCTAGATCATCTCATCAAAAGGGCATTGGAAGATGAGGTCAGCGCTTAGCTCGGTCTTGCTCTCGACAGCGTTAGTCGCCACATAGCGCCCATGTCTAACGTCACCTCATCCCCGAACGCCCAACCGCCGCTGAAGGCTATGATTATTCCGGTCACGCCGCTGCAGCAGAATTGCACGCTTTTCTGGTGCACCGAAACCAACAAGGGTGCGCTGGTCGATCCGGGTGGTGATCTCGACAAGCTGAAGGCGGCGGTTGCGCAGACCGGGGTGGAACTGGAAAAGCTGCTGGTGACCCACGGCCATCTCGACCACTGCGGACAAACCGGCATATTGGCGAAGGAACTCGGGCTGCGGATTGAAGGGCCGCAGGAGGAAGACCGGTTCTGGATAGCGCAGTTGGACGAGGATGGTCCGCGGTGGGGCATGCATGCGGAAACTTTCGAACCCGACCGCTGGCTTAATGACGGCGACACGGTTACGGTCGGCAACCTGACGCTCGACGTCATCCACTGCCCGGGCCACACCCCCGGCCATGTCGTGTTCTACCATGCGCCCAGCCGCCTCGCGATTGTTGGCGATGTGTTGTTTCAAGGCTCTATCGGCCGTACCGACTTCCCGCGCGGCAACCATGCCGATTTGATCAACGCGATCACACAGAAATTATGGCCGTTGGGCGACGATGTCACCTTCATCCCCGGCCATGGCCCAACCAGCCAGTTTGGCCATGAGCGGCGGACCAATATGTACGTTGCCGATGATGTGTTGGCGGCCAGGTAGAATTCGCGCTGGGACTGTCCCCGTATGGGGACTGTCCCTGTTTTCAGTCGCGCGTAAACTGATTGAGGGACAGTCCCCATGCGGGGACAGTCCCTAGCGGATCACAAAACCGCCGAATACACCGTCCGCAAAGCCCAGCCAGCAAGCCCCAGCAACGTGATCATCGTGGCCAGAGTGCCTACCATCCGGCCCTTGCCCAAGGTGCCGCCGTCCATGCCGAGCCCGTGGGCCAGACGTCCGACGATGTAGAATATACCCAAGCCCCATAGCCAGTTACTGGTGCCACCGGTGGCCTCCAACGCCGCGATCAACACCAGCACAAATGGCGCGCTTTCGACGAAATTGGCGTGTGCGCGCATCCGCCTGATGACGAATTCGTTGCCGCCGTCACCAATCGAAACACCTTGCGTGGTGCGCGCCTTGCCGCAACGGATCATCAGCCAGATGTTCACCAATGCAGCGCCTGCTGCTATCGTCAGTGTAACCGGTAATGAAAGCATATATATTCCTCCCTGTGTGTGAATGCTGCTCTAACCACTATCTCTCGGCTTGCAAAGCGCAGAGAAAGCGGTATAGCGCGCCGCTCACACGGACATGCCGGGTTTAAAAGATGCGATTCTGGCGATTGCTTGCCACGACCATCATTTTTACCTATCATGCGCCAGAACTTATTGATTTGAAATGGAACAGGTGCCGAAATGGCTGTCCCCAAAAGAAAAACATCACCTTCCAAGCGCGGCATGCGCCGTAGCCACGATTCGTTGAAGGTCGCTGCATTTCAGGAATGCGCGAACTGTGGCGAACTGAAACGTCCGCACCACATGTGCGATGCCTGTGGCCATTATAATGGCCGCGAAGTGCTGGCGGTAGCGTAACCTCCGATCAGTCAGGAGAATAGCTGGTGACCATGAAGCCGCGTATCGCAATTGACGCGATGGGCGGAGATGAGGGCGTGTCTGTAATGATCGCAGGCGCTGCCCTGGCGCGACACCGGCACGAAAGTTTCAAATTTTTGCTGGTGGGTGACGAGGCACGGATCAAGACAGCGCTTGATAAACATCCCAATCTGCGCGCGGCATCCGAAATCCTGCATACCGTCGACGTCGTCAACGGCGAAGACAAATTAAGCCTGGCGCTCCGTAAATCGAAAACCAGTTCAATGGGGCTGGCGATCAATGCGGTGAAGGCGGGGAATGCCAGCGCAGCGGTGAGCGCCGGGAATACCGGCGCGCTGATGGCGATGGCAAAGCTGGCTTTGCGCACAATGCCCGGCATCGACCGGCCGGCGCTTGCGGCCTTGTTGCCAACGCTCGAAGACACCGATGTCGTCATGCTTGATCTGGGTGCAAACACCGATTGCGACGCCAAGAACCTTGTCCAGTTTGCCGTTATGGGCGCGGCCTATTCGCGGATCATCTTTGGCTTTGACCGGCCCCGTGTCCGCCTGCTCAATATCGGCACCGAAGAGATGAAGGGCACCGACGAACTGCGCGATGCCGCCCAACATCTGCGCGATTCGACCGGGCTGCACATGGATTTTCAGGGCTTTGTCGAAGCTGACAAGATCAATCGTGGCGAATGCGATGTGGTCGTGTGCGACGGGTTCACCGGCAATATCGCGCTGAAATCGATCGAGGGCACCGCCCGCTTTGTGACCGATCTGCTGCGTCGTGCCTTTACCAGCTCGATCCGGTCCAAATTCGGATTTCTGGTTTCGCGGCCCGCGACTGAATTGCTACGCCATCATCTGGACCCGAATAACCATAATGGAGCCGTATTCATGGGGCTGAACGGCGTCGTCGTCAAAAGCCACGGCAGCGCGAATGTCAAAGGCGTGGCCAACGCGGTCGAGGTTGCGGCGCGGCTGGTTGAGGAAGATATCACCGCGCGGATCGCGCAAGACTTGACAAGGATCGACGCAGCATGACCGAGGTAGCTCTGCGCGCGGTTGTCAAGGGCACCGGTTCGGCTTTGCCCAGGAACCGTGTGTCGAACGCCGAACTGGCGGCGCGGGTCGATACGTCGGACGAATGGATTGTTGAACGGACCGGCATCAAATTCCGCCATATCGCCGACCCAGACGAAACCACCGCGACGCTGGCGACCGAGGCAGCGCGCAAGGCGCTCGACGCGGCGGGAATGACGGCGGCGGATATCGACCTGATCATCGTTGCCACCGCTACCCCTGACCAAACCTTTCCGGCCTCAGCCACCATCGTCCAGCACGAGCTGGGTGCCAATGGTGGCGTTGCCTTTGACGTGGCGGCGGTGTGTTCGGGTTTTCTCTATGCATTTTCAGTGGCGGAAAGCATGATCCGCGCCGGTTCCGCCAAAAATGCTTTGGTGATCGGTTCGGAAACGATGAGCCGCCTTCTCGATTGGGAAGACAGAGGGACCTGCGTGCTGTTCGGTGACGGCGCGGGGGCGGTTGTGCTGTCGGGCGAAGTCGGCACGCGCGGTGCACTCGCCACCCGTTTGCATGCCGATGGCCGGCATAACCAATTGCTCTATGTCGATGGCGGGCCTTCGACCACCGGTACCGTCGGCAAGCTGCGGATGAAGGGTCGCGAGGTATTCCGCCACGCCGTGACCAACCTCGCCAATGTGCTGACCGAGACGCTGGCAGCGGCGGATATCTCCGCAATCGATGTTGATTGGGTGGTGCCGCATCAGGCCAATGCCCGGATCCTCGAAGCCACTGCAAAGAAGCTTGGGCTGGATCCGAACAAGGTCGTGCTGACCGTTGACCAGCATGCGAACACCTCCGCCGCCTCGGTGCCTCTGGCGCTTGACGTCGCGGTGCGTGACGGGCGGATCAAGTTCGGGGACATCGTTGTGCTGGAAGCGATGGGCGGCGGCTTCACTTGGGGGGCCTCGGTTGTCCGAATGTAGGACAGCTTTTTTGTGATGCTTATTTTACAACGCTGGATTTATGTTATATAACCGTAGTTTCTCAATGACGGGTCGCACGTCCGGAGACTATAAATGGCCGATGCAGGAACTTTAACACGGGCCGATTTGGCGGAGATGCTCAACCGTCAAGTGGGACTTTCGCGGGCAGATGCCGCCGCGATGATAGAATCGATATTGGGTCATATGACCGAAGCGCTGATCGACGGCGAAAATGTGAAGATTTCGGGCTTTGGCACATTTGTGCTGCGCGACAAGGGCGAGCGCATTGGCCGCAATCCCAAAACCGGTATCGAAGTGCCGATCACGCCACGTCGTGTCCTGACCTTCCGCGCCAGCCAGGGCATGCGGCAAAAAGTCAAATAAGGCTTTTGCGAATGGAAAAATCCGCAGACGCATTCCGCAGCATTGGCGAAATGGCGGAAGAGCTTAATGTCCGGACCCATATCTTGCGCTATTGGGAAGAACAATTCCCGATGCTCAAGCCGCTGAAGCGCGCGGGCGGACGGCGGCATTATCGGCCCGAAGATGTGGCGTTGCTGCTGACCATCCACCGGTTACTGAATAGCGAAGGCTATACGATCAAAGGCGCGCTGAAGTTTCTGGGCAGTAGAGCGGCGGGTGCGGCACCGGCTGCACAAACACCCGCGATGCCCGTTTCTGCGCCAGTGGCCCAATTTGATGTGGCCGCCCTTCGTGCCGTTCGTGACCGGTTGTCGGCGGCGTTGGCGGCTGCTTAAGCCTAATCCTCGGGCCCCAGTTTGGAATCAAGGTCCCGCGGGCGGATGAAGTGGGTCAGGCGACCGCATTTGCGATCAATATCGGCCCATTTGTCGATGTCGAGTTCCATCCTCGCCACCGCTGCAGTCGGATATTTTTCATAGACGACGTCGCGCAAGGGCGAGCTGCCATCGTCGGGGACGATGTCGAACACCAGATCCTCCATTCCCGGATTGTGCCCGATCATCAGCACGCTTTTATATTCGTCCGACTGGTCGCGTAGCACGTCCATCAATGTCGCAGAGGACGCCAGATAGATCCGCCGGTCCCACGTCGCGTCAATCCGTTGGCCGGTGCCTTTGACAAATTGGTCGATGGTGTCGATGACCCGAACCGCCGGGCTGGCGACGACATGGTCAAAGGTCAGCCCTTCACGTTTGACCCATTTGCCAACGACTATCGCCGCTTTCTCCCCGCGTTTGTTCAGCGGGCGGTCGAAATCACGGGGGACCGCGTCGTCCCAACTTGATTTGGCATGGCGCAACAAAGTCAGGGTCAGCGTCAAATCGGGTTACTTTCGTCCAGTATTTCATTCGCGTCCTGCCGCAAATTTGTGACGGGGGAAAGACCTGATTTGATACTCGCCACCGCTTCGTCAAGTGTTACGCGTCGCACCGGCGTTCCGGGCGGAAAGGCGGTGAGCAGACGGCTCGGCACAGCGGCGGACAGCAGGACAAAATGCCCCTTGTCGTCCGCGCTCCTGATCAGCCGCCCGAACGCCTGCGCCAACTTGGCACGGATCATCCGGTCGTCATAGTCGGTGCCGCCATAAGAAAGCCTGCGCGCGCGGTGCAAAATGTCGGGGCGCGGCCACGGCACCTGTTCCATCACCACCAGCCGCAATGAGTGCCCCGGCACATCGACCCCGTCACGCAGGGCATCGGTGCCGAGCAGGCTGGCATGCGGGTCATCGCGGAAAATATCGACAAGCGTGCCGGTGTCGATCGGATCGACATGCTGCGCGTATAGCGGCAATCCGTCACGCGCCAACCGATCGGCGATCCGCGCATAAGTAGAC
The DNA here is from genome assembly GCA_040007915.1 of Sphingorhabdus sp. Lineage (GTDB taxonomy): Bacteria > Pseudomonadota > Alphaproteobacteria > Sphingomonadales > Sphingomonadaceae > Sphingorhabdus_B. Next base: position 23,916 of record JBDTUD010000009.1, on the reverse strand, counting down.
CGCAACCGCCGGATCGCAGTAAACAGCCCCAAAGCCCCGCCACCCGATGCGCTAAACAGCGCCGCATAAGCCCCCGCCAGTGCCGCCATGTCACCGCGCTTTACATCGGTAACGATCAGCACCTCGGCCTGTGCGGCATAATCGAACGGGCTTTCGGCGGAAAAATGGGTCGCGGCATGGTCCAGATGCACCGCGCCTGTGCGGCCTTCGGCATTGGCCCAATCGCCACCACTACGTAGCGTCGCCGACGTTGCCATTACGCCGTGGCTGGGCTTCAGCACGATGTTCGCCACCGGCTTCATCGGGTCGAGCCAATGCCGGTGCAGCCCTACGTCAATGTCACGCCCCTCAAACCGGTCAATTGCCAGCCAGTCGACAAAGTCCGGGTCAACCGGCCCGACCGCGCGCGCCAGCATTGCGATCCACGCGCGCACGGTATCGATCCGCCAACTCAGACTCGCCACCGCGCCCTCAACCCGCGCCCGCGCCCCACCATCGAGCCAGTCGGGCGGATCAGATATCATCGCCTCCAGCCGCCCGCCAAGCACGGTCAAAGGCCGCGCCAAGGCCTCCAGCGCGACCAGCGTATCGGCGACCGCATCCACCGTTGCCGCATCAGGATCGGCCAGTTCGGTTTCCAGCCCATAGCCGCTTTCGTTGGCATTGCTCTCGTCGCGCGCGAACACCATAACACGTATCGCCGACAGCAACCGTTCGACTGGCCCCGACGGCATATTCTCGGCAACGCGCTGCAACCAACCGTCGCCGGGCAGCGCCTCGGCGGCAACGCGGGCGGCTTCAATAGCCAACCCGCCCTCCTCGTCATAAGACGCGACGTCCGCCAGTCGCGCCGCCAACCCACGGCGACGACCGCGCGCCTTGCCTTCCGGCCCGATGACCCAGCGGCGCAGTTCAACCGTCTCTTGCCCTGTCAACGCGGCAGCGAACATCGAATCAGCCGCATCGAACAGATGATGGCCCTCGTCAAAAATGATCCGCGTTGGCCGGTTGCCCTCATCGCGACCGCGCGCGGCGTTGACCATCATCAATGCGTGGTTGGCAATGACGATATCGGCATGAATGCTCGCCCGCGACGCGCGTTCGATGAAGCATTTTTTGTAATGCGGGCACCCGGCATAGATGCACTCGCCGCGCCGGTCGGTCAGCGCGGTGGAGCCATTGCGGCGGAAGAGTGTGGGCAGCCAGCCGGGCAAATCGCCACCGATCATATCGCCGTCTTTGGTGTAGGCGGCCCAGCGTGCGACCAGATGCGCCAGCGTCGCCGCCCGTCCGGCAAAACCGCCCTGCAACGCGTCCTCCAGGTTCAACAGGCAAAGATAATTCTCGCGGCCCTTGCGCACCACGACCTTCGATTTGAAAGTCTCCGCGTCGGGGTAAATCCGTTTTGCCTCGCGCACCAACTGCCGTTGCAAGGCCTTGGTAAAGGTCGAAATCCACACGGCGCCATCGGCAGCGCTCGCCCAAAGCGACGCGGGGGCAAGATAACCCAAGGTCTTGCCAATCCCGGTGCCAGCCTCGGCGAGCAGCATATTGGGCTCACCTTTGCGCGTACGCGGGCGGAATATTTGCGCGGCGGCCTGGGCAAAGTCGCGCTGGCCTTGCCGCGTTTCGGCATCGCCGCCGATCAGCGACGCCAGTTGTGCCTGCACCGCAGCGGGGTTCAAGGTCACCACGCGCGGCGGCGTGCGCGGCGCCGTTTCCTCCCATTCGGGCAATTTGGAAAATAGCCAACGCTCGGGCTTTTCCGGCTTGGCCAGGTAGCGCGCGATGATATTGGCCCACGGCCAGCGCAACCGCGCCAGATTCTGCGCCGCATCCCACGCGCCCTCACGTTCGGGCCATGCCGGGTCGGTGAGGGTGGCGAGCAGTTTCTGCGCGGCGGTCAGGAGGAAGGAGGGGATGTCCTCGTCGCCTGCTCTAAGCCCCTCCCCTTCAGGGGAGGGGTTGGGGTGGGGGCTGTCAGTCAGGGACTGCGCCCGGAGGACAGCCCCCACCCATCCGCCGCTTCGCGGCTCCTCCCCTCCCCTGAAGGGGAGGGGCTTGATGTCGCTTCCACCGATTTCCATCCCCAATGCCCCCGCCAACCCCTTCGGCGTCGGCACCACAAACCGCGCCGGATGCACAAACGCAAACAACTCCAGCAAATCCAGCCCCGACAATTCTGCATAACCCAAACGCTGCGCCACCAGTGGCGCGTTGAGCATGACGAGTGGCGTCTCCGCCGCCCGCCCCACAGCCTCGCCCTTGCTGACAGTCCGCAATTGCCCATCGGGCGTCGCCAGCCAGATCCCGGCATGACTGGCATGCAGAGCGGGGAAGGGGAATTCGGGCGGCGGAGTTTTCACGCGGTTAGCCATAGCGGTGGTTGGAACGTAAGGGAAACATTTTGAAGGTAATTAGGGACTGTCCCTAATTACCCTGTGCCTCTTCGTGGCTTTGTGTCTTCGTGCGATTCAAATTTTCTCGCACAAAGGCACGAAGCCACAAAGAGGGGATGCAATTATTAGGCTAAAGTGTGCCCCGGCGAAGGCCGGGGTCCAGCCCTGTACATAAGACTCTTTGCTAAGGTCTGGACCCCAGCCTACGCTGGGGAACACCAGTTTCTAATTAAGGCCTGTCCCAAATAAGAAAGCGAGGTTGGCTATTGCAATGTAGGATTTGCTCTGACAGCTTCCTGCTCGAAATCATCAACCGCCCATTGGCTGTAGGGGCATGCAATCAGCCACTTTGCATCAACACCAGAAACCGGAAACGGAAAAGTATCGAATAGGTGTCACTTGTGTCACCCAGCTAAACTTTCATGCCCGCATTCCGACCCCCGATTTGGGTGTGAACTTGCCCGGAAATCTGCGGGTTTGCGAGGATGGTGCATCCAACATTTTTCCCCCGCACTTGCAAATCGGGTCAAAAGCGGGAAAGGGCAGGGCGAAAACACAATGAATGAGAATATGACCGTGACTGACCTCCGCACAACTGCAAGCAGCTCAAAGGCGTGGCCTTATGACGAGGCGCGGCGGTTGCTGAAACGCTATCCGAACGGCAAGCCAAATGGCGAGGCGATTATACTCGAATGCGGTTACGGCCCATCAGGCCTGCCGCATATCGGCACGTTTAACGAGGTGTTGCGCACGACAATGGTGCGGCATGCATTTGCGGCTTTGTCCGATGCGCCGACCCGGCTGATCGAGTTTTCCGACGACATGGACGGGCTGCGCAAGGTGCCTGACAATGTGCCCAATCAGGCGATGCTGACCGAGCATCTCGGCAAGCCGCTGTCGCGCATTCCCGACCCGTTCGAAAAGTTTGAAAGCTTTGCCGCGCATAACAACGCGATGCTGCGCGATTTTCTCGACCAGTTCGGCTTTGAATATGAATTCATCTCCTCGTCCAGCCAATATGAAAGCGGCGCGTTTGACGATGCGTTGAAGGGCGTGCTGCGCCATTATCAGGGCATCATGGACATCATGCTGCCCACCTTGCGCAAGGAACGTGCCGCGACCTATTCGCCGGTGCTGCCGATCAGCGAGAAGACCGGCATTGTGTTGCAGGTGCCGGTCGAGGTGATCGATGCCGAGGCCGGGCTGATCCGGTTCGACGATGGTGGCGATATGGTCACGCAGTCGATCTTGGGCGGCAAGGCGAAGCTGCAATGGAAGGTCGATTGGGCGATGCGCTGGGTCGCATTGGGCGTCGATTATGAAATGTACGGCAAGGATTTGATCGACAGCGGCGTGCAAAGCGGCAAGATCGCACGGGTACTTGGCGGGCGTCCACCCGAAGCCCTGATCTACGAAATGTTCCTCGACGAAAAGGGCGAGAAGATTTCGAAGTCAAAGGGCAATGGTTTGGCACTGGAAGATTGGCTGAGATACGGTCCGCAGGAAAGCGTCGCTTTCTACGCCTACCGCGAGCCGAAAAGCGCAAAGCAACTGCACATGGGCATCATCCCGCGCGCCGTTGACGAATATTTCCAGTTCCGCACCCAGTGGCAGGAGCAGCCGCTCGACAAACGCCTCGGCAACCCGGTGCATCATATCCACAACGGAGCGGTGCCAGCCGATACGCCGCCGGTGACGTTCGGGTTGTTGTTGAACCTGGTCGGCGTGATGGGTGCGGGCGCGAGTGCGGATCAGGTTTGGGGCTATCTCGGCAATTATGTAGCCGACGCTTCTCCGGAAAAATATCCAGAGGTCGATGCACTGATCGGCCACGCGATTGCCTATAATCGCGATTTTGTCGCACCCACTTTGCAACGGCGCAAGCCCGAAGGTGTGGAGAGTGCGGCCTTGGCCAGACTCGATGCCGAGCTGGCGGCGTTGCCAGAAGGTGCTAGCGCCGAGGATATCCAGAATATCGTCTACGCCATTGGCAAGGACGGTGGTTTCGAGAACCTGCGCGACTGGTTCAAGGCGCTGTATGAGACTTTGCTGGGCAGCAGCGCAGGCCCGCGCATGGGCAGCTTCATCGCGCTCTACGGCATCGAGAATAGCCGCCAGCTGATCGCCGAGGCGCTTGCATGACGACCGCGCGCACAGTCGACGACCTTGCGCTTGAACTGCTGGGCAAAACCAGCGATGCCTTGTCGCCAACCGAGCGCCGCGTACTGGAACGTATCCACAAGCGAGAAACCATCAGCCAGGACATGGGCGTTGTCCACGAGGAAGACGCGACCTTTGGACAGCGGTTGTCAGACCATGTCGCGGCGGTCGGTGGCAGCTGGGGCTTCATCATAGCCTTTGGTGTGGTGCTGTTTGGGTGGATGATCCTGAACTCGCAAATATTGGGACGGATCGGCGCAGCTTTTGACCCCTATCCGTTCATTTTCCTCAACCTGTTGCTGTCGACTTTGGCGGCAATCCAGGCCCCGATCATCATGATGAGCCAGAACCGGCAAGCCGACAAAGACCGGGCCGCCGCCTCGCATGATTATGAGGTCAATCTGCGCGCCGAGCTGGAGATTTTGCGGCTGCACGAGAAGGTCAATCATCTGATCGATCAAGTGGGCAAAATTACCGCAGCCGATGACGGCAGCGCAAAATGACGGTCATCGCCGCCCGCCTTTACCGCGACGGCAAGATGGTCGCCGACATTGACCTCGCAAAACCGATACCGCATGTCGAAAAACCCGGCGACTTCATCTGGATCGGGCTGCATGAACCCGATGACGGTGCGCTGAAGCGGATACAGGAGCATTTCGGGCTGCATCCGCTGGCGGTCGAAGACGCGCTGGACCCGAGACATTTGCCGAAGATGGAGCCTTATGGCGACCATTTGTTCCTCGTCGCCCGCACCGCGCATCTGCACGGCGATAAGATCGAATATGGCAACACCGCGATCTTTGTCGGACGGCAGTTCGTCATCACGGTGCGCCATGGATCGGACCGGGCGCATACGCCACTTAGGGCCAAGCTGGAGGCGACGCCCTGGCTGTTGAAGCATGGGCCGGATTATGTGCTGCACGCCATATTGGACTTCGTCGTTGATGGCTATTTCCCGGTTGTCGATGCGCTGGAGGAAAAGGTGCTGGCGATGGAGGATCATGCCGTCGATCATTTCCTCAACCGCACCGAAACCGCGCGGCTGTTTACATTGCGCCGCGAGCTGTTCCGCTTTCAGCGGATATTGGGGCCGATGGAGGATCTGGCGAGCCAGTTTTTGAACCTGCATTTGCCGCAGATCGATGATAATATTCACCCATATTTCCGCGATCTCCTCGACCATATCCGCCGCGTCATTTACCGCGTCGAAGGGCTACGCGACACGCTGACATCGGTGATCGAGACAAGCGGCCTGCTGGAACAACAAAGGCAGGGGGCAATCACGCGGCAACTGGCGGCGTGGGCCGCAATTCTGGCGGTGCCGACGGCGATTGCGGGGATTTACGGGATGAATTTCGACATCATGCCCGAACTGCGCTGGAAATATGGCTATTACGCCGTGGTCGGAGCGATGACGACCGTCTGTCTCACGCTTTACGTGCGGTTCAAGCGGGCCGGGTGGTTGTAAAAACGACCTGACGCAGAACTTCAATCTATCCCAGCTTGCGGACCGGATCGCTGCCATCCCAGCCTTTGCTCGCGTCCTTGATCATCGCAAACAACGCGTCGCTGCCGCTTGCAGGCTGCAAAATCTCGACAATGCTGCCGGGGCCGTTTCCTGTATCGACATACAGGACTGCACCATCATCCCCGACCTTACCTGCAACCAGGATTTTCGCACCCGCAGCTTCGGCAGTCGCCCTTGCCGCGCTGATGTCGTCGGTCAGAACGCAGGTGTGGTGCATCACCTGCCCATTCTCGCCATATTCGCCGGAATAGATCGACGGAGCATCGTTTTCGGGGCGGATCAGTTCGATCTGCATGTCTCCCCAATAGGCCAGAGCAATGGTAAAGATGAAATCAGACGGCTCGCCGAGAAACGTCATGTCGCCAAGTGCTATGTTTTCGAGCAGGAAAAAGGGACCAACTCCCATTGTTTGCGTCCAGTAACGCAGTGCCGAATCAAAATCTTCGGGCACAAAAGCTATCTGCATCACCGGGCCAATATCGGTTATTCCACCCATCATCCTGCTCCCTATCAAATCCGACAAGTTACGCCGGCATTTTAAAGTGGCATGGTTGGGCGCATAACAAAAGCTACCGATAATGAGAGGACATGGAAATGAGCGGAGTAATTCCCAAGCCGGACCCGGCAACCGTCCGTCGCCAGATGGCGCGCGAGCAGCTGCGCACCCTGCTCGCGCATATTGCAGCAAAAACCACTGACAGTGCGGATGCCCCCCTCGCACTGCACAAATCGGTCTATACCAGTGAGGAGCGCTTTGCGGCTGAACGCGACAAGCTGTTTCTTTCGCAGCCGCTTGTTGCCGGACTCAGCGGTGATATTCCCAATCCCGGTGACACGATCTTGTTCGATGCTGCCGGGCCGTCGATTCTGGTGATGCGCGGCAAGGACGGCGTTGTGCGCGCCTTCCTCAACATGTGCACCCATCGCGGTGCAAAGCTGGTGGAGGAAAGTGAGCCCCACAGCCTGCATGCAAGCCGCCTGGTCTGCCCGTTCCACGCCTGGACTTTTGACAGCAAAGGCACACTCATCGGACAGCCCTCCAAGCCTGCGTTCAAGGATTGCGAAATTGGTGCGCGCGACTTGATCGAACTGCCAGCGCTTGAATATAACGGTCTATTGCTGGTGCGCGCGCAACCCGGAGAACCCATAGATGGAGACGCATATTTCGGCGATCTGGCGCCGGTGCTCGAAGCGCTCGAGCTTCACCGCGCCGAGCCGGTCAAGAAAGGCATATTGACCGCTGATTCCAATTGGAAAATTGCGCTCGATACTTACGGCGAAAGCTATCATTTCTCGATGCTGCACGCCACGACGATCGGCCAGACCCATTATAGCGATGTTGCCGCAGCAGACCGTTTTGGTCCGCACTACCGGGTCACTTTCCCGGACAAGGGCAAGGCCGATCTGTTGGGGAAGCCGGAGGAGGAATGGCCCGATATTGACTACGGCGCCGTCCACTTCCTCTTCCCGAACACGATCATCTTTTTTGGATCGATCACGCCGGGAATTTTCTTCACCCAAGTTTTTCGTTTGTTTCCTGACGGCGTTGGCAAAACACGCTGCCAGTTCGCGGTTTATGCCCCGTTCGGGATCACGTCCGAAGACTACCGCGCGACCTGCGTCATGGCTTATGATGCCACTGCGCAAGTGGTGCAGACCGAGGACTACCGGGTCGCATCGACCGGTTACGCCAACCTGCTGAGTGCGCCCGAGGATTATCACATCGTCCTGGGCGCAAACGAGGCTTTGCTGCAGAGCGTACACCGTAATTTTGCCGACGCTATCGGGCTGCCCTTACCCGCGTAAGGGCAGGGAATCAGCCAACAACAGTACGCCTGACTTAATTGATAGTTACCAGCGGGCATGCTTTGGCGGACATATAGGTAAGTGCTGAAATCATGCTGGCATGGCATAAGAAGCACGAAACCCCGTTAATGCCAATGCCGATAGCTGGCGGGGACATTCAAACGAGAAGCTGTCCGCTGGGCCGGATCGCACAAGAGAGGGACTTAAATGAATAAATTTCCACACTCGCCAAAGGCAGTTGCCTTACTTGCGAGCGTATGCTTGGCCGCAATGCTTGGGGCTACTTCGGCTTATGCGCAGGACGCCGCGCCGCCCGCTGCGGAAGAAGCAGCAGACGAATCTGCTGGCGGCGTAGAGGATATTGTCGTCACGGCGCGAAAGCGCGCTGAAAGTGTGCAGGACATTCCTGTTTCAGTGACAGCAATTTCGGCAGAAAAGATTGAACAATATGACCTGACGAGCCTTGAAAAGGTGGCTGCGACAACGCCGCAATTTACTGTCGGTCGCGCGTCAAACGGATCGGGTGCGTCGCTGACCTTGCGCGGTATCGGTTCCTCAGCAAGTTCGATCGGGATCGAGCAATCGGTGGCGGTTGTTGTTGATAGCGTCTATTACGGCCAGGGACGCGTAATCAACGAAGGCTTCTTCGATCTCGCCCGCGTTGAGATTCTGAAGGGTCCCCAGGCGCTGTTCTTTGGCAAGAACGCGACTGCCGGTGTGGTGTCGCTGACGACGGCAGACCCGACCGACGAGTTTGAGCTGATGGCCCGCGCGGGTTATGAGTTTAACTCAGAAAATGTGACAGGCGAACTTGTCGCCTCGGGGCCGATTTCTGACACCTTGGGGGTCCGGTTGGCCTTGCGCGGTTCCAAAATGTATGGCGGGCTGTTCACCAATCGTGCACGCAGCCGGGGATTCGCGTCGTTCGACGTGGCAACTGCCACGCTTGATGCCACCGGCGTCGCACCAGCAGGGCAGAGCGATGTGCCCGGAGAGCGTGAAATGCTCGGTCGGTTGACCTTGAAATGGACACCGTCCGACCGTTTGACCAACACGCTTAAAGTTACCGGAGACATCAACAAGAACGACAACCCGTCCTGGAACTATGTTCTCTACAACTGCCCGTCGGGATTTTCGCAGTTTGATGCAGCTAACCAATGTGGTCGCAATTTCACGATCTACCAGAATGATTTCCCGACGCAGTTGCAAAACTTGCCGTTCGCGAAGTCCGATGGCAGCCTCTATAACGATTATCGTTCGTTTGCAGTGACCGACATGCTCAATTATGAGCTGGACGATGTGACGATCACGTCGGTGACCAACTATAACTGGAACCGGAACCGCTTTGCTTGTGATTGCGACTTCCAGTCAGGGACTGCGCATACGTTTGCGACCGAAAACACCAGTTGGAAGGCGTTCTCATCGGAACTGCGGGTGCTGACCACATTTGACGGACCGTTCAACGTCATGGCCGGCGGATATTACCAGTCTACCAAGCGCAAGTTTGACCAGTGGGTCAACACGGCCGGCGTCGACAATTCGGCAGCGAGCGCCAGCAATCGCTATGTCGCCTTTGCCAAGAGTTCGGAAACCGAGGGCGAAACGATCGCTGCATTCGGTCAGGCGAGCTGGAAAATCATGCCTGAACTCGAAGCTGCGGCAGGCGTGCGTTATTCTCACGAAACCAAGAACAGCTTTTTCCGGCATCCTTATGTTAACCCGGCCTTCGCCGGCGTATTCAGGCCGTTTGTAGCGACCGATCCGACTTCGCAGATTGTTGGCGATCAGACGTTTGACAACTGGGCACCAGAGGCCACCCTGACCTGGAAACCGACCGACGATATCACTGCCTATGCCGCTTACAAGACCGCATACAAGTCCGGCGGCTTTTCGAACAGCGGCATCTACAGCGCATTTTCCCCGGACCCGGTTGAAGACTTTATCTTTGGTTCTGAAAAGGCAGAAGGTTTTGAACTTGGCTTGAAGACCACGTTGCTCGACAATCAGTTGCGCTTCAATGTTGGTGCCTACAGCTACAAAGTCTCGAATCTGCAGGTGGACTATTTCAACTCTGTCGTTTTTGCTTTCCAGACGTTGAATGCGGGCGCGGCAACCAGCAAGGGCATCGAGGTCGAATATGAATATGCGCCTCGTGACCTTGACGGGTTCAGCCTTCACGGAACGGTCAACTACAACAAGGCCCGGTACAAGAACTTCATCGCGCCATGCTATACAGGACAGTCGCAGGCTGAGGGCTGCACCCTGCTCGTAAGCGGAGCGCCGTTTCAGGACCTGAGTGGGGTGCCGACCGCTATTGCACCGCGCTGGACCGGTACTTTCGGTGCATCCTATGAAACACCGGTGGGAGGAATGGTTTTCGGTTTGTCCGCCGACGCGCGTTATAGCGGTAGCTATCTTGCCAGCAGCTTTGGCAACCCGGCCAGCCGCATGGCAAGCTACGTCAGCCTTGATGGTTCATTGCGGCTTCGCAGCGACAACAGTCGTTGGGAATTGGCCGTGATTGGCAAGAACCTGACAAACCGCTTTTACGCGCTGGGCGGCACCGGGACACCGTCATCGGGCGGCGCGGCCGGTGGGTTGGTTTCTGCCCATGGTGATCAGGTCGGCTTTGCCGCTTCTCCGCGCACGGTGCAGATGCAGCTGACGATACGCTACTAAAAAGCGGACAGGGACGAAACGGCAGGGGAGGGTCGCCCCCTGCCGTTAGTCGTTCCGGAGCCGTCCCGGAGCATGATGGCAACAGGTTGACGTGTTCCCCAGCGCAGGCTGGGGCCCATGCCTAGAGTTTGTCTTGATTGGGTTGAACCATCACCGTCGCCCTGAGCTTGTTGGGGAAGGCGGCCAGAGGCCAACGGCGCTTGTCGGCTAGGCGTGCTTCGACAGGCTCAGCACTACGGTTCTATCTAAACAGGGCAAGGTCTAAACAAAAGGGTCTTCGTTGGGGGCTGGGCCCCGGCCCTTCGTCATGCTGAACTTGTTTCAGCATCCTACTTTTCACCGCCGCAGAGTGAGACCCTGAAACAGGTTCAGGGTGACGAGAGGTTGGGAAACACGTCGAACCAACCCAATGTCATCAAACTAATTTTGCCTCGCGATGGTCGCGCTTGATCTTCTTGGCGAGCGACCATTTGTGGACCTCGGTCGGGCCGTCATAGATGCGGAAAGCCCGAACCTCACGAAACACCTGTTCTACAATGGTATCGCCGGATACGCCTGTGCCGCCCATCATTTGAACGCAGCGATCCGCAATGCGCATCAAGCTTTCGGAAACTGCAACCTTGGCCATTGAGCTTTCGACGGTGCCGAGAGAACCGCTATCCAGAACGCCTGCGCACCAGTCGATCATCAGTTCTGCCTGTTTCAGGTCGATCATATTCTCGGCAAGCATGAAGCCCACGCCTTCATGATCGATTAGCGGTTTGCCAAAGGCATGGCGTTCGCAAACATAATCGGTAGCGATCTCTTGGGCGCGCGCGCAGGCACCGAGCCAGCGCATGCAATGCGAAAGCCGCGCTGGCGAAAGTCTGATTTGCGCGTATTTGAAGCCTTCTCCGGATTGCCCCAACATCTGGTCCGCGGGCACCCGCAAATTGTCGATAACGATTATCGCATGGCCCCCGGGCATGGAGCTGTCGATGGTGTCGAGGATGCGTTCGATGCGGATTGCGGGGTCTGGCAAGTCGACCAGAAACATGCAGGCCCCGTCATCAGACTTTGCCATGACAATGCCCACTTTGGCACCTTGCGCGCCGGTGATGAACGCCTTGCGGCCATTGATGACCCAGTGATTGCCGTCCAGCACCGCAGTCGTTTTCATCATCGACGGGTCGGACCCTGCGCCGCCTTCACTCGCGGGCTCGGTCATGAAAAACGCGGATCGAGCCTCACCCCGTACCATCGGATCAAGAAAGCGTGCTTTCTGTTCGGGCGATCCCACCTTGCCGATCAGATACATGTTGCCTTCGTCGGGCGCCATGGTGTTGACTGCCAGTGGGCCGAGCGGTGAAAGGCCGGACAGGCGCAGCACATGCGCGGTTTCGAGCTGGGACAGGTGGCTTCCGTCGGGCAGTATATGGGGGGTGAGGACACCGGCGGTGCGCGCTAGTGCACGCATTTCCTGCACCAGATCGTCAGATGGGCCGTGCGTCCCGCACCGGGCATCCCGTTCGAACGGAATGACTTGTTCGCGGACGAATTTCTCAACATTTGCACCAATTTTCTGGGCGCGTGCCGATACGGTCATAAAACATCTCTCTTTGATATGGATTGAAGAGCGCACCTTCCCGTACGGAAGCTGGCCCGGGCATTCAACCGATGTTGCCAAACAATCCTTCTGGCGCTTCGATCAGGCCTTTGAGCGTGGCCATGAACTGCGCACCGGCAGCACCATCAATCGCGCGGTGATCGACCGAGAGCGACAGGGCAATGCGGCTTTCAAATGCAGCTTCGCCGTCGGGGCCTTCGCAATATTGCCTGGTGATGCCGCCGACCGCGAGGATTGCGCCTTGGGGCGGGTTGATGATCGCGTCAAACTGGTCAATCCCGAACATGCCAAGATTGGAGATCGTGAAGGTGCCGCCATCCATCTCGGCATAAGCGAGCTTGCCGGCCTGCGCCTTGTCTATGAGGACTCGGGTAGTTTGGGCGATCTGGTCGATCCGCATCATGTCTGCCGAGCGGACGATGGGAGTGACCAGCCCTTTGGGTGACGCAACAGCAACTGAGATGTCGGCGTGCGGGAAGTGGTGGATCGCGTCATTGTGGACCTGCACATTGACATCCGGGTGGCGCGCAAGGGCAATGGCGGCGGCGCGGACCAGATAGTCGTTGAGCGATGCCTTGACGCCGAGCACAAGATTAGCCGTTTTGCGAAGTTCGAGCAGTGCATCTGCGCGGACAGACATGCGCAGATAGAAATGCGGAATGGTCGACTTGGCTTCGGTCAGGCGGCGGGCGACGACCTTTCTGATCTTGTCCATCGGCACGATATCGGGGAGATTTTCTCCAGCGACAAATGCCGATTGAACTGCCACGGGTGCGGCTGAAACCAGCGCCAGGACATCCGCCTTGGCAATGCGGCCGCGCGGGCCGCTGCCTTTGATGCCAGCGAGTTCCACTTTGTGGAGCACGGCCAGTCGTTTCGCGAGAGGCGAGGCGTAGAAGCCGTCCAGGCTGGCCGCAATGTCGGCGGGGCCTTTTAAGACGGGCGCAGCGGCAGGGCGGCTTGTCTGATAGACATCCTGATAGGTGATCCGACCATTCTTCCCCGATCCCGTAACGGTGACCAGGTCGACACCCATTTGCTCCGCGAGTTTGAGAGCCTCGGGGCTGATCGGCCGGTTGGTTTCGATCTTCTTGGGCGCAGATACCGGTTCGGCTGTGGGAGATGCGGACGATTTCGCGGCTACACTGATATTTGCCGCTTTGAAATTGCCAATGAATTCCTCGACCTCTGCGGCACTGGTATCGGCGTCGGCGAATACGGCGAGCAGCACACCCACCGCTTGCGCATCGCCGCCTGCGGGCACGATCAGCTTCTTTAGCACCGCGTCAAATTCGGCATCAACTTCGTTGGTGATCTTGGCGGTTTCGATGAGGCATAGGGTCTGACCGCGTGTGAAAGCGTCGCCCTCGGCAATCATCCACTGTGCGACCGTTCCTTCGGTCATTTCGATGCCCCATTTGGGCATGGTAAAAGCGCGGATATTAGCCATGGGCCGTTCTCACTTCCACGCCAGCGTTTTGCGGACCGCAGCTTCGATCCGGTCAGCAGAGGGCAGGTAGGCACCTTCCAGTTCCCGTGCAAAGGGAATGGGCGTGTGCGGCGGCGTCACCATCGCTGGCGGTGCTTTCAGACTGGCGAAGGCCTTTTCAGCCACCATCGCGGAAATGTCAGTCGCCAGCGAACAGCGCGGCGGTGCCTCATCAACGACCACCAGCCGCCCGGTCACCTCGACCGAATCGAGAATCGCTTCCTCGTCAATCGGGCTTGTCGTGCGCAGGTCGATGACATCGCAACCAATGCCTTCACCGGCCAGCTTGTCGGCAACGCTCTCGCAAAATCCGAGTAGCAGGCCGGAGGAAACGATCGTCACATCCTGCCCCGCGCGGGTCAGCCGGGCGTGGCCAAAGGGGATGAGATATTCACCATCCGGCACTTCGCCCGACACCCCATAAAGCGCCTTATGTTCGAGGAAGATGACCGGATCATCATCGCGTATTGCTTGCGTGAGCAGGCCCTTCACATCGGCGGGCGTGGACGGCATGACCACCTTCAGCCCGGGCATGCCCGTCAGCATCTGGTGGACCGATTGGCTATGCTGTGCGGCGGCATTGAAGCCTGCGCCATAGGCCATGCGAATGACCGCCGGACATTTGGTCTTGCCGCCGAACATGTACCGGAACTTGGCGAGCTGGTTCCATATCTGGTCAAGCGACACGCCGATGAAATCCGCAAACATCAATTCTGCAACCGGGCGCTTGCCCGCAAGTGCAAGCCCTGCTGCCGCACCCATGATTGCGCTTTCTGAAATCGGCGTGTCGATCACACGATCTTTGCCGAATTTCGCGAATAGGCCAACGCTGGTGCTCCAGATACCGCCAATCGCTTCGGGACCGCCGGGTGTTCCCATGCCGCCAACAATATCTTCGCCGAGCACGACGACATTCGCATCACGCTCCATCTCTGCAAAGAGCGTGCTGAGTACAGCTTCCCGGTACATCATTTGTGTCATGGTTCGGCTCTCGCTCAATAGGAAATATAGACGTCGGACAGGACGTCATCGGCGGTCGGACGGGCGGCGGAACGGGCTTCGGTTACGGCCTCCTCGATCAGGGTCATAACTTCGGCATCCAATGCGTCGAGTTCGGCCAGATCGAGTAATTTGGCTTCGCCCACCTTCTGGCGGAAATTTTTCAGGCAATCGCGGTGTTCCCTGATCTGGTCGAGCTCGCCCTCGCCGCGATAGCGTTGCGGATCGCCTTCAAAATGGCCGAAGAAGCGTTCGGTGTCGAACTCCACAGCCGCAGGACCATTTCCGGCCCGGACATAATCAAGCACCTCGCGCATTGTCTCATGGACCGAGAAAAAGTCGGTACCATCGCCGCGCCATACCTTCATCCCGAATGCCTCGGCGCGGCTGGCAATGTCCTTGTTCGTCCCTACCGAATATTCAAAGCCGGTATGTTCGGAATAATGGTTGTTTTCATAAAGGAAAATGCACGGCGCATGGGTCACGACTGCCATGTTCATTGCCTCGAATGTCGTGCCCTGATTGCAGGCACCGTCTCCTGAAAAGGTAATCGCGACCTTGAGCTTTCCGTCGGCGTCCGGGCCATCGAGTTTGGCGGACAAGGCCGCGCCCACGCCAATGGGCGAGCCTGCGCCAACAATGCCATTGGCGCCGAGCATTCCGACGTCAATATCGGCGATGTGCATCGATCCGCCCTTGCCCTTGCAAGTGCCTTCGCTGCTACCCCATATTTCTTTCATCATCGGCTTTACATCGACTCCCTTGGCGATGCAGTGGCCATGGCCGCGGTGCGTGGAAACGATCATGTCATTCTTGTCGAGATGTTCACACACGCCAACCGCTACCGCTTCCTGTCCGCAGTAGAGATGGGTGAAGCCGGCAATCTCGCCGGTCATGATTTCAAGATGCAGGCGCTCTTCAAATTCGCGGATCACCTTCATCTGGCGATAGGCGCGCAGCAGCGCTTCGCGGCTCAATTGCATGTCAGTTCCTCTTTCATAAGCCGAGCACCGTCTTGGCGATGATGCCTGCCTGCACTTCGTTGGTACCGCCAAAGATGGTCCATGCGCGGCTGTTTAGATAGCGTGGTGCAGATATTTGCGCTGCGCGTGAATGGACGGGTTCGGGCGCCGCATTGCCATAAAGCGGGCGGCGCGTTTCAAGCTGAAGCCCCGCACTGCCGAATGCGTCCAGCCAGGCGAGATCAATTTCCTGCCGCAAATTGGACGATAGCATCTTGACCAGCGAAGTCTGCGACCCCGCGGGCCTGCCTTGCGCGATATCGGCAAGTATCCGCAACTCGATCATTTCGAGCGCCTGGACTTCAAGGCGTATTTTGGCGATACGGCGTTTCCAGTCACGATCATCGGAAAGAACGCCGCCATGCCCATCGGGTTCAGCCTGCGCTGTCTTGTCGACCGAGTCCAGATCGGCCAGCAATTTGGGCGCATGGCAAGAACCGCCGCGCTCATTTTCCAGCAGGAATTTTGCGATTTTCCAGCCTTCTCCCTCTGCACCGATCCGATCCTCCACGCGCGCGACTGCGTTGTCGAAGAAAACCTGGTTTACTTCGTGATCGCCGGCAAGCGTCAGGATCGGCCGAACCGTGATTCCCGGCTGATCCATGTCGAGCAGCAGGAAGCTGATTCCGGCCTGCTTCCGGGTGCTCGCTTCGGTTCGGATAAGGGCGAACATCTTGTTGGCGTGATGGGCATGCGTGGTCCAGATTTTGGAGCCATTAACTAGGTAATGATCGCCGTTCAGCGTCCCGCGGGCTTGCAGGCTGGCAAGGTCGGATCCGGACCCGGGTTCGGAAAATCCCTGACAATAATAGTCTTCGCCTGAAAGGACACGCGGCAGCAGCCGGGCCTTTTGGTCAGGCGTTCCAAAGGCAATCACCACGGGCGCCAACAGCTTGAGACTGAGCGCGGTCAACGAGGGTGCTCCGGCGAGCGCGCATTCCTTTTCGAAGGTATAACGCTGCACAGGCGTCCATCCGGTGCCACCGACGTCCTCTGGCCATTGATAAGCGAGCCAGCCCTTTTTGTTGAGAATGGCCTGCCATTCCTGCCCGATATCGGGTTCGACAAACACCGACGGGGAAGCCGCCATGCCCTGCTTCAGATGGTCGGGCAGCGCCTCTGCAAGGAAGCTGCGCACTTCATCGCGGAACGCCTGTTCCTGAGGGGAAAAGCTCAGATCCATCAGCGTTCCAATATCGTCACTGCTGAAACGCCAGGCGCGCCATAGACATGCGTGTATGCGGTTTTGGGGTTGCCCGCAACCTGCCGCGCGCCGCCTTCACCGCGAAGCTGTATAACATTTTCATAGACTTGCCGAAGTCCCGACGCGCCAATCGGCTCGCCACAGGCAATGCAGCCGCCGTCGGTGTTGACCGGCAGCTTTCCATCCAGATGCGTCTGCTTTTCGGCAAGCCATTGTTCCTGCTCACCATCCTTGCAGAAGCCGTTTTCGGCCATGTGCATGATTTCCGCACCCGCTTCGGTATCCTGCAACTGGGCGATATCTATGTCGTCCGGCCCGATCCCGGCCTGTGCAAAGGCCGCTGCAGAAGCGAGCATTGTCGCAGAGCCGCCTCGTTCGATATCGATACTTGGGGCAAATACTTCAAATGAACCCGAGGGGCGGGTCCGCATGGTCGCCGCCTTCAGCCGAATGAGCGGCATACCCAGCTTGCGGGCCTTTTTCTCGCTGGCGAGGATCAGCGCCACGCCGCCTTCTGCCGGGGAACAGAACATATATTTGGTGTAGGGATCACTCACCATCGGGGCATTCATGATCTCTTCCAGCGCGACCGGTTCGCGCCGCCACGCGTGGGGGGCCTTGGCGCCGTTGATAAACGCCTTCTCCGAAATGCGTCCCAAGCTGGTCGGCGAAATGCCGTATTCGTGCATATAACGCGTGATCTTGTTCCCGAAAAACTGGGTGGTGACCATATAGCCGGCATCGCCATACCAGTCGGGCAGGCCATATTCGGCGGGCTTGGCGTCGAACGCGCCGCGCGGATGCTTGTCAAAACCGACAGCGAGGCCAAGATCAAATTCGCCGGACTTGATCGCCATCTGCGCCGAAAACAGCGATGAGCCGCCCGCCGCGCAGCCGTTCCGTACGTTAATGAACTGGACGCCGGTAAGGCCAAGCCGATCGACCATCGTGTCCGGATTGCCCGCCGCTTCTGATCCGCCATAAGCGAACTGGATATCTCCCCACTCGACTCCAGCGTCGTTCAGTGCCTCGCGCACGGCATAAACGCCTTGATCGATACCCGACAGGCCGTCGGTGCGGCCAAACGGGTGGATGCCGACGCCAACGATGCAAACGTCAGTCATGCAGTTGCTCCTGCGGGTTGAAAAGCGTGGATCAGAACCGGTTCGGCGGCATCGGGATCAAGCGGGATCTGCGTCAACTCCACGGCCATGCCCACTTTTACGTCCTCAAGCGCCACATTGGTCAGCCGAGCTTCGACAATCACTTCCCCGGGGAGTTCGACATAAGCGACAGGAAAGGGCGAAAATGCCTCTGGCCCGGCATAAGGGGGCGATTTTGGCCGGAAGCGCTGGATCGTGTAGGACCACACAGTGCCTTGGCGTTTCAGCGGAAAGGGCTCGAAGTTGTTTCCAGTCGGGCAGGGGAACACGATCCGCCCACTCGCGACGTCCCGGCCCCCGATTAAACGGGGCGGGTCTTCGTCCGTGAACAGTTGATCGGCAATTGGCCGCATAACATCCTTGATTCTCATAAGTACACTAAGCCGCAAAACGACGGCGAGCGTGACTCGTTAAAACGATAGGGTAAACGACGGATGCTGACGCTCGACCTGAAATTTGCTCAGATATGTTCAAAAGCGCCTGACCACTGGTGCGGCCAACAGAAGATGACATTCACTTTTTGACACTGCCCGGCGCTGTGCATTTGGGTGGGCTTGACCCGGCCTGAGCTGATGCGCGCTCTAACTACCCAGCGAAATATAACCCAATTGAGCGGCCTTGAAGACCGTCTGGCTGCGGTTGACGGCATCGAGTTTGACCGAAGCATTGTGGATGTGGAATCTTACCGTGGCCCGGCTGCGCGACATGATCATGCTGATCTCGAGGTCGGTCTTGCCAATGGCGGCCCATCGCAGGCATTCCACTTCGCGCTTGGACAGCCGTGATCCTGATGGCAACCGGTGCGCCGAACCCATGGTGCGAACATAGCTGCTGATGAAGCTGTGGGACAACACACCGAAATAATCGCCATATTCCTTATATTCTTCGTCCAGTTCGGTCTTGTCAGGGTCAAGCGGATTGAAGCTGACGGCGCCAATTTGGCCGAAAGGCAGGTGGACAGGCACAACGATTGCCGCACGCGTCATTGCCCGGTGTTCGAATTTCGTCATGTCTATTGCATCAAAATAAAGGTTGGGCTGGCGCGTACGAAAGCCGTGTGCATTCACCCAAAAGGGTTCATTTTCATAGCGGCACGCTGCGGTGATTGGCGAATCAAGCGCAATCCGTGTATTTTTCCACCAAACGCGCCCGTCATCCTGCCAGCCGAAAACATCGCGCGCCATTATCGCGCCCTCGACATCAACCGGTGTCCGCTTGTCAGCAATATTATGCGAAGGTGCTGCCCGCATTTTGGCGTCCATCGACAAGCGATGTAGCGCCTCGGCAGCGCGACGTACATCTTCCGGGCTAGCGATGCGAACGCTTTCAATATCCTCGCGCCATGTCATCGCTGGCCGCTCACTCCCTCCCAAGATATGATCCGGCCCGACAAACCGGTTGTTACAGGAGTTTATGATGCGGTCCTCCAAAACACAATTGGTTTGAGCCTAACCTTTTAGGGAGCATCACGATCAGGCGGGTTTGTGCTGATAGCGTAGCAGAATGAAAACGAAGCGGGGACGCAGGAAAAGCTGTGAATTTTGATCTAAGCGAAGACGAAGAGATGCTGAAGGCGGTCGCCGAACGCTTTGTATCGGACCGCTATGACGGTGAGCGCCGCCGGACCTATCTGGCCCGTGACGCTGGCTTTTGCGTTGAAAACTGGGCGCTTCTGGGCGATCTGGGCCTGATCGCGATGGCGTTCGATGCCGAAAATGGCGGGCTTGGTGCGAGCCAGATTGATATTGCCCTAGTTGCCGAGGCTTTAGGGCGTGGATTGGTCGTGGAACCGCTGATCGAGTCAGTTCTGGTGGCGGGTAAGCTTTTTGAATCCCAGGCGGATCCGGCACTAAAGACCCGGTGGATGCCCGGCATAGTGAGTGGAGAGCTCAGGCTCGCACTCGCCCATCATGAGACGGCGGCACGCTACAATCCGGCATGGGTCGAAAGTCGTGCGGTTGAGGTGTCGGGCGAGTGGCGCCTGAACGGCAAAAAAGATATGGTTCGCGCGGGTGTGAATGCGAATGCCTTTATCGTGTCAGCGAGAATTTCGGGCGATGCAGGCCAGAATGATGGTGTGGGGCTTTTTCTGGTTGAAAGGGATGCACCGGGCTTGGTGATCCACCCGTACCGCGTCCTCGATGGTACGGTAGCCTGCGAAGTGGAATTGCATGACGTGGTTGTGAAGGCGGATTGCCGCTTGTCTGGTGGACTTGAGGCGATTGGCGATGCCGAAACCCGCGCGGCCATCGCCTGGTCCGCAGAAGCACTGGGAATCATGGAGACCCTGTTCGCGGAGACGCTCGACCATCTCAAGACCCGCCAACAATTCGGGGTGGCATTGGGCAGCTTTCAGGTGCTGCAGCACCGGATGGTGGAACATTATGCGTGTATCGAACAGGCGCGCGCTTTGCTCCATCTGGCGACGATGGCTGACCCGTCAGACAGCGATGCATGGGGTAAGGCCATTGCAGGCGCGCGCGCTTTCATCGCTGAAGCCAGCATCAAATTGAGCCATGACCTTATCCAGATGCATGGTGGGATGGGCGTGACCGATGAACTGATCATCGGCCATGGCCACAAGCGGTTGATGATGCTGGCCCGCCATCCCCGCGATGCCGGACATGAGCTTGATCGTTATGCAGGCGTGACGGGCTGACGGGCCTTAATCCAGTCAATCCCGCGCCGGAGCAGGTCGTAAAAGACCGGTAAATCCCATGCACAGCGGTCAACGGTCGGCCACCAATCGAGCATCGGTTGCAGATCATAATGGCCACGGCAATGACCCAGCGTCAAATACAGCACCGCGCCTGCATTGTGCTCCTTGATATAGAAAACCGGATGTGTGCCGGGCGCGTCGTCGGCCTCGACAAAACCGGTGCCGGGTTCGGTACATTCGGTGTCGAGCAGGACATGGAGCGGTCCATGCTGTTCGAGATGGTAGAGTTCGTCGGTTGTTTCGAACGGTTCGATTCCGGCCACAAGGGGATGCGCCTTATCGACCACATTGACCTTGTAGGGGACGATTGGCGGGTGCGAAATAAACTGCGACCCGAGCATGTCCGTCATCAGGGGCGCCCAGCGCGGGGCATCCCACAATCCATTCTCCAGCAGGCGCAGCACTGAGTTTGTGCCGTGTAGCGCATACCATCGTCCGCCTTTGGCAAGCCACGCACGCAAGGCTTCCTGTGCTTTCAGAGAGGGTGTTACGTCGCAGGTGTAGGTGACAAGAATATCCGCAGCCTCAATGGCTGCGACATTTTCATAATCTTCGAACACGCGGGTCCGCACCCGTTCGTCCTCGGCAAGCAGCTTGAGCAGTTCCAGCCGTGCAAAATCCATATCATGCCAAACGCCTCCGCAAATCAGGACGCAATTGATGCGGGCGGGATTGGGGATGTCGGTCATTGTTGACCTGCCAGATATTTATCCATGGTCTGGTGAAAATGGCGAATCCGTATTTCCTGATAGTCAGCCAGGTTGACCTCACCCGTTTTGGAACATTTCAGCCCTTCCTGAACATAAGGAAGGTTGGACATATCCTGTTCGAAGACATCGCCCAGCGTACCGATCTCGGCGCAGGCCGTCCACGGCTCGTCCTCCGTCAGGAAATGCATGGGCGGGCTGTGCGGAATGGGTTCTCCCGGCGGAACGCGGGTCAGGATGCGTACCTCCATCAGGCAGTGATCGACATCCTTGCCGGGACGGAAGCGGTAGATGATATTGGGCATGAAGCCGCCCCACGGTGCGAAGTTCGGGAAGACATTATAGACAAGAGCATCAAGCAGTTCGGCATCGGTTGCCTGACTATGATCATGGCCAAATGCCTTGCTGTAACTTTCCCGCATCGCTTCGCCCAAGGCAAGACGGGCTGTGGAGCCTTCGGGTACTTGCACGGCAAAGGGGCTGTCGGATTCTTCGTAATTATCAGCCGAGCGACCGTTGAACTTGATAAATTCATCCACGATCCATTGCTCGCTGCGGCCCTTCGCCTCCAGATGGGGGGACATGATGCCAAAGGGCACCAGATTGGCGTTTACATGATCACCCCAAGTCCAATAGGCCGAGTTGCAATCGCCGGTGAAGGGCAGGATTTGCGGATGGGTGATAATGGTGTGCCATGATTCCATGAAGGCCTCCATCGCGACCTTCCAATTGGTGGGAACCACCTTGCCAACCCAGACCGCGGTCGCGCACTCCTCATGCTTCCAGCGTTTGAAATGTTCAGGCAGAGGGGCGAGAAATTCCTCAAGGCTAGGCCCGCCCGGATTTTCGCGCAGGAAAATATAGCCGCCCCAGCGGCCAGTTTCGGCTTCAGGCAGGTGCAGGTTTTCCTTGCTGAGATGTTCGAAATCCCAGCTGCACGGCATGTGGGAGAAACTGCCGTCCTTGTTCCACGCGAAACCGTGGAATGGGCATTGAAACCGATTTGCCGAGCCGCTTCCGGTCTTAAGCTTGCGGCCGCGGTGCAGGCAGACATTGTGGAACGCGCGGACCGACCCATCCTCCTGCCGCGACAGGATGAAGGAACGCCCGGCATTTTCGTAAACGACAAAGTCACCGCTCGCCGGCATATCCTCCTCGCGCGCAGCAAACTGCCAGACATTGGGCCACATCTTCTCCCGCTCTTGCGCGGCAAACTCTTCGCTGGTGTAGCGGCTCGCCGCGATCGGGTCAGAACCGCCATAGCTATAGCTTTCCGTTTTCAGGAAATCGGGTACAGGGCGCCCGTCAATTTCCATGAGCGCCTCCCAGCTGATGCCGGGGGACCGGTTTTTGCCGCCGGATTTGTGGTCTGCGTCTGCCATGGCCTGGGTCCTCTCAAATTTTTGTGTAGGTATACGACTCTAGCGCACGATTGCAGATGCAGCATGTGGCGTCACCTTGCGGAATGTATAGGTTCAAATCTGTATCAGGTCTGCCATCCTGCAATGAGGAGATTCTAGAATGACCATGCGACTTGATCAAAAAATTGCCCTTGTCACCGGCGGCACCTCCGGGATTGGTGCCGCGACCGTGCGACGGCTGACGGCGGACGGTGCATTGGTCATCTTCACGGGTTCGAACACCGAAGCCGCTGCCAGCCTCTGTGCGGAAACGGGTGCGACCTTTTATCCACATCGCGTGCAGGACGTAGCGGGTTGGGATACGATCATGGCTGAAATTGCTAAGGTCCATGGACGGCTTGACATCGCTTTTGCCAATGCCGGCACCGAAGCCGGGGATGGCAGCATCGAATCGATCAGCATGGAGGGCTGGCAATCCATCCTGGATGTTAACTTGACCGGGGTGATGCTGACCGTCAAATCAGCAGTGGCGGCGATGCGCCACAATCCGGACGGCCCGACAGGTTCGATCATCATTAACAGTTCGATGAACGCCCATCGGGCGATGGGCAATTTTCTGGCCTATTCAGTCACCAAGAGTGCTGTAGTTGCGCTCGCCAAGTCGGTCGCCAATCACTGTGGCAATCAAGGGTATAGAATTCGCTGCAATGCCATCTTGCCCGGCGTTGTCGAAACCGATCTGATCCGCGGTGTAATTAACCGATCACCCGACCCCGAGGCCGCTCGCGCGCAGTTCGAAGGGATGGCTCCGCTGAAGCGCATGGCGCAGGTCGACGAGATTGCCGGCCTAGTTGCCTATCTGGCCAGTGACGAAGCTGCCTTCATCTCTGGCTCAGAATATGTAATTGACGGCGCTACGACGGCCGGGATGTCCGGCGTATAGATCGTGATGCGAATAAGTGGGGCCCGGTTATTCGCTTAAAATCACGCGACCACAAATAGATTCAGAGCGTGATATTAGGTTTGCTGTGTTCCCCGGCGAAGGCCGGGGTCCAGACCTTAACAAAGAATCTT
>JBDTUD010000008.1:0-124567 GCA_040007915.1 Sphingorhabdus sp. | reverse complement strand
GCCATATCTCAAAGCAACTGCGATCAAGGATCGGAACTCGTCAACTAAGCGCGGCAGGCGGGAAGACGTACTTAGCGCGTCGGCTAAGTTATTCGTAAACAACGGTTATATGTCGACTTCGAGGCGTCCTTGTCCGGCACGACAGCCGGTCCTAATGGGACTACCTGTTTTCTGCCTGGCAGGATATTCCTGCAGCCGCGTCGCCAGCTTATGCGCATGCTGCACCCGTGAGCGTGGGATATTTGCGTTCTGTCTGAAGTCTCTCGTTCAGGCGAGGCTATCTGTCCCCGCATTCGCCTACAGTGCCCCAGAATCGCGTTTCACCGACCTCGACTATCAATTTTGATGGTTGAAAAGGAGGGGTTTCGGGCAGACGTTCCGGCACGGGAGAAACCTGGCGCTCTGTCAGGCGAAATAAACATAATTTTATATCGGAGGATTGGGGATGATGAAACGGCTGTTACTGGCAGGGACAACTTTGGCTGCTATTTGTGTTGCGACAACACCACTTGCGGCGCAGACCGCGCCAGTTGAAAATCAGGCGGTTGCCGATGATAGCGGCGCGATCGACGATATCGTGGTCACGGCGCAAAAGCGCTCTGAATCGATACAAGACGTTCCGATTGCGGTGTCTGCGCTTTCGCAGGACCAATTGGCTGCTCCCACTCTCACCGGCATTCGTGACATTGCCGGTCGTGTACCTAGCCTCGTAATCGATACCGTGTCGTCAGGACCGAAATCAGCAGCGATTTCCATTCGCGGCATTTCTTTCGATGACATCGAGAAAAGCTTCGACCCGGCAGTGGGGGTCGTCGTCGATGGTGTGTTCGTGGGGACGAATACCGGCCAGTTGCTTGATAGTTTCGATTTCTCCGGCCTTGAAGTCTTGCGTGGACCGCAGGGAACCCTGTTCGGACGGAATACGATTGGCGGTGTCATCAACGTTACAAGGTCCAGGCCAACTGGTGAGTTCGGCGGTAAGGCAAGCCTGTCCTACAGCAGCTTCGATACGAAGACCGCAAAGGCGGTGATCAACACGCCCTCAATCGGCGGAGTCTTGGCGTTCAAAGGCTTCGTTTATTACGACCAGACCGACGGTTATTATTGGAACGAAACGCTCAACCGCCGGGCAGGGGGCAACAAGTCGCTCTCAGCAGGCGTCACGGCCCTGTTTACACCGGCCAGCAATATTGAAGCGATCGTCACTTACGAGCATGGCCGCGAACGCGGGGAAACGATTTCAAGCTCGCTCTCGACCTCAAGCGAGGTCGTCTGCAGTGCTGCAATTTCCGGTTTTCTGGGGTCGCCGCTTGCTCCGGCGGAGGAATGCAATCGTGGGAGCCTCCCCAATGGGGGCATATATACGATCTTCCAGAACATAGAGACGCCACTTTCGAACGATTCTGATGCGATAACGGCCAACATCAACGTCGATATTGGTGCGCTCAAGCTGACGTCGGTAACCGGATGGCGGAAAAACAAGGAAGATCTGACCCAGGACTTCGATGCGACTTCGGTTGACTTGTTTGCCACCCATCGTCCGCAGACCTTCCGTCAGTTCAGTCAAGAACTGCGGCTGGCCGGGGATATCGCGCCATGGCTTAACGCGCTTGTCGGGGTTTATTATTACGACAGCCACTACCAGTTATCGCAGAGTTCGAATTTTGGCGCAGGCATCGCAGGGGCAGGTTTTCCGCCGATTGTCTTGCGCCAGGATACCACGGGCGACGCCACATCCTACGCAGCGTTTACCGATCTGCAGATCAAGCCAACTGAACAACTCACGATCGGGCTGGGCGCGCGCTGGACACATGACAAAAAGGCGGTTTTCAACAACTACGGGCAAGTCGCCGCTCTGGTCGATCTGACCCAGCCGGGATGGGACGGGGAATGTGTGCAGATCGTTGGATTATTGTTCCCCGGCGTGCCGGCTTATGGTCCCGCGTCCAATTGCAACGCGACCAAGAGTTTCAGCAAGTTCACCTATCGTGGCACGGCCAGCTATGAGCTATCGAACAACCAGCGCCTCTATGCGTCGGTTTCCAGGGGGTTCCGTTCAGGTGGGTTCAATGCCCGCGCTGGCTCACCAACGTCGTTGGGACCTTATGCGCCCGAAGTGGTTGATGCCTATGAGGTCGGATTGAAAGCGGACTGGTTTGACCGGCACCTTCGCACCAATTTTGCGGTGTATCAGAACGACTATAACAACAAGCAGGAAGAGGTCGTCCAGCCGAGCGCGCCGGGTTCGCCAAATCCACAGGAAACGGTCATCCAGAATGCTGCGTCCGCCCGTATTCGCGGCTTTGAGGCAGAGATTGTCGCCCAGCCCGCGATCGAGGGACTGAGCTTCAGCGCATCGCTTTCCTACATTGATGCAAAATACAGCAATTTCCTGAAGGACGTGAATGGCGACAATGTGCCGGACGATGTCTCCACCTTGACACTGCGCCGCGCACCGAAATGGACGTGGTCGCTGGGGGCGGACTACACACATGAACTGGGTTCCGGTGACGTGAATTTTTCCGCGCTGTTCCGGCATACCGATAGTATGCAAACCTGCATTGTGCCCGCCCAACCGATTGTACTCGGCCAGGTTACCAATGATCCGCGTTGCCTGTCGGATCCAAGAAATGTTCTCGATCTTTCTGCCGGTTATGCGTGGAAATTAAATGGTGCCGAGGTCGATTTCACGGTGTTCGCGCGGAACCTGACCAATGACCGTGGGATATCGGGTGCCCTGCCGGTCGCAGGACTGTTTACTTTTGGTATCGCGAGAGCGCCACGGAGCTACGGAGCGCAAATCCAGGTAAAATTCTAAAGGCGGTGCATCTGACGGCGCGGGTGACACAAAATTGTGTCACCCGCGCCGTCGTTCGCTCCAAAGGATAACCCGGCGTGGACTATCTTGAAGCTGCCGATGCCAGGAATTTGACCGGGTTGCGCCTGGCGTTGACGGCCCATGTTCCGGGGCCTTGGGGTGAGTCAGCGAAAAAGATATTCGAATATAAGTCTGTTCCCTACCGTCCTGTCGCCCAATATCCCGGGCAGGAAAACGCCGACCTCGTTGCCTGGACGGGAATTCGGAACGCACCGATCGCGGTCTACAATGACGAAACGCCTCGCACCGGCTGGTATGAGATATTGATGCTCGGAGAGCGTCTGGCGCCGGAGCGCCCCTTGCTGCCGACCGATTCAGAGGTGCGGGCGCTGGTGCTGGGAATGTGTTCTGAAATTTGCAGCGAATGGGGTTTTGGCTGGGCACGTCGTGCGATGATGGGGACGCCTTATGCCGGTACGCCTGATCCCAAACGGATCGCAAGGCTGTCGCCGCCGCCTTATGGCCCGGAAGAACTCGCGCGCATGCAACAGTCATATACCGTATCGGTCGGTTCTGCAGCGCAGGCACCCGAACGATGCGCTGCTATCCTCAATATGCTCACGACGCGATTGCATCGCCAGAAGCTTGCGGGCTCGCCCTATCTGGTTGGAGATGGCATGACAGCGTGCGATATTTACTGGGCGGTTTTCTCCATGGCGCTTGAGCCGCTGCCGCATGAGGTGAATCCGATGCCTGACTGGATGCGCATCGGTTATGACATGATCGGACCCGTTATCGCGGCGGCAAAGGATCCCATCCTCTTGCAGCACCGCGATTTCATCTATGCCCAGCATCTCGGTTTGCCGCTGGATTTCTGACCGCCATTTTTAATCCATATCCAGGAGGAGGCGGGTGATCGCTGTGGTTTTGATTGCCCAGCCGGTATCCAGGTGCTCATAGGTATCATGATAATGGCCGTAGCCGCGCATGTGAAAGGGAGGAGCTTCCGGCGCGCTACGGATAACGTCTTCCATCGCCCATATCCCTGTGGCTGCGGTGTCGCCAATGATCTCGATCTCCGGCGTGTGGCCGTGATGGACCGAGATGAGCGTTCCCAACGCTGACCGGATCATCAAGAGGATCGCGTCTCTGCCGCGATGGAGTGCCGTATCGTCCGCGTGCGGCGGGTCGATCTTTCCCGAAACGGGGTGCCTGACGCTGTTCACGGCGCGCAGGTCGAATAGTGCGTCGGGTGCGAACACAGCGGCTAATCCTACCCAATCCTTCGTATCCATGCAGCGGAAATAGCGCGCCTTGAGCTGCTTGATTTCCTCGACCGCGGCCAGTCTCTCCGGCAGGTTCATGGCACCGCTTCTTCCAGATCCCGCAACACCGCTTGCACATCCGCACTGGGGGTCAGGGGCGGAATCACCAGACCATCGATTGCCCGCTGGACAGCAGGGCGTTCCTGGATCCGCAAAAACCAGCGTTCCACATTGGGGTAATTTTCGAGATTCTGCTGGTGCAGCGCGCGATAGATCACCCAGGGCCAGCAGGCCATGTCGGCAATGGAATACTCGTCGCAGATAAAGGAGCGCCCTTCCAACCGGCGATCAAGCACCCCATAGAGACGCGCTGTTTCCGCCACATATCGCCTGACGGAATAGGGTTGCGCCTCGGCCGGAGAATAAATGAAATGATGCGCCTGTCCCAGCATCGGGCCGAAGCCAGCCATTTGCCACATCAGCCACTGAAGAACCGTGCTTCGGTCAAAATAGCCGGATGGCAGGAAGGACCCCGTCTTTTCGGCAAGGTAAATCAGTATGGCGCCCGTTTCAAACAAGGAGAATGGCTCAGTGCGGCCGGTCGGTGCAAAATCGATAATTGCCGGAACTTTGTTGTTCGGGCTTATTGCTAGAAATTCTGGTTTGAACTGATCCCCATTGGAGATGTCTACCGATATGCGTTCATGGGGAAGTTCCATTTCCTCCAGGGCGATGGAGACTTTTATGACATTGGGTGTCCACGCATGATAGAAACGATACAAATGAATGCTCCTAGGGCATTTCGGAATTGCCGGTTTTACGCCCCGTCGGCGATATAACGGTCGATCAACAGATGCATCTGGCGGATGCGCATTTCCGAATAGCGGCCAAAATGCACGACGCCCGTAGCGGATGCATGCAATCCCTGTTGAACATAGGGAAGATTCGCCATGTCTTGGTCGAATATGTCGATCAGTGCACCAAGTTCTGGCGCGTCGCCCCACGGTTGGTCAAAGCCAAGCTCGCGCACAACGGCTGCCTTTGGGCGCGGGCCGGTTTTGGGGACGCGCTTAAGGATCATGACGTCCATGATCGACGTTTCCGGATCGAGACTGTTGGGGCGCCAGCGATAGACAAGATTGGGGGCGTAACTCGCCCAGAAGCTCATATGCGGCCACAGATTGTAGAGCAACGCGTCGAGCATCTCCGCGTCCGAGGCGCCCGTATAGTCCCAACCATCCTCCGCAGACAGGCTCTGTCGAACATGTTCGGCGGCAAAGATGCGTGCGGTCAGCCCGTCGGGCACGACGGGCGCATCCTGTTTGGCCCCATAGTCCATGCCGTTCATTGCCATGACGATTTCGTCTGCAGTGTAATTCTCGTCGGCGACGAAGGGGCTCGGTACGCCGGTCGCCGAGAATTGCCGCGTCACATAGTCAGAAAGGTGGTCATACTGGCTGTTCGCGTCCGCAAGGAAAGGCAGTATCTGCGGGTGTGTAGCGATCGCGTGATGGCTTTCCATGAACGCCTCCGCAGCGATTTTCCAATTGCAGCGTACCAGCTTGGCCACATGCACGGCCTTGTAGCGATTGGCATAGTCATAACCGACAAAATCATCCGCCAAGGGTTTGATGTAGGAATCAAGCGGTAGGGCGTTCAGGTCGGGATTGATAAAAACGAAACCGCCCCAGACATCCATCTTGGCTTCGGGCAACCGCATATCCTTGCCTTCCCATTGCGGGAAGTCCCAGGCGATTGGGTTTTCCTTGAAACTGCCATCGATGTTCCAGGTAAAGCCGTGAAAGGGACAGCGAATGGCTTGGTTACAGCCGTCGCTGGTCGCCAGCTTTCGGGCGCGGTGCAAACAGGAATTGTGAAACGCCTGAATCGTGTCCGGTCCGCTCCGCACGACAATGAAGGATTTTCCGGCAATGTCGTAGACATGATAATCGCCGATATTGGGGATTTCTTCTTCGCGGCATGCGATTTGCCAGACGCGCGACCAGACGAAATCAATTTCCTTCTGAAAATAGTCGCGGCAGAAATAATTCTTGGTGGGAACCGGATCCAGGCCGATATCGGGAACCGGGCCTTGGCGTAGAAAAGCCGGAACCGGTCTGGTGTCCTGGTCCAAGATGTCTTCATATGATTCAGACGGATGGCGATCCGGACGGAATGTTGTGGCTGGTTGGGTCACCTTGTTCGTTTCCTTCGTGGCTTTTGTCGCATCGTCCTGCGCGAAACTCACCTCGCAAAAGTGCTAATGGTTCAGGCCGTCAGCCCGCCATCGACGCTAATTTCCGCGCCCGTGATGAAGCTGCTTTCATCGGACACCAGAAACAGGACCGCTGATGCCACATCGCCCGGAATGCCCACCCGCCCCAGTGGTGTCTGTGTGCTGCCAAATTCGGCCACATCGAGGCCGGGTACGGCTTCGGTCAGCATCGGAGTATCGATGATGCCGGGGAACACCGTGTTCACCCGGATATTGCTGGGTGCCAGTTCAAGCGCGGCTGCCTTGCTCAATCCGCGTACTGCCCATTTTGTCGCGGTATAGGCCATGAACAGCGGATTGGCCTTGAGGCCTGCCATCGAGGAGATATTGACGATTGACCCGCTGCCGGTTTGCATCATCATTTCGGCACCAAATTTGATGCCGAGGAACGTGCCCAGTTGATTGACCCGCACGGTACGCTCGAACAGAGTTGTCTCCGTTTCCGTGAGGCCTGCCATGATCGCAATACCGGCGTTGTTGACGAGAGCATCGAGCCGCCCATGCTGCTCGCGAACGGCGGCAATCGCTGACTGCCACGACACGTCGGAGCCCACATCCAGCGACAAATAGGTTGCGTCAGAGCCAAGCTCGGTCGCCAATGCCTGCCCCTCATCATCCTTGATGTCGCACACGACAACGCGTGCGCCTTCACTCGCCAGCAGCCGCGCATGGGCGGCACCCTGACCCCGTGCTGCGCCTGTGATCATTACAACTTTACCTGCAACCCGTCCCATGCCCGTCTTCCTCTCTTGCGTGTTTTTAACTCTTAACGAAGCGGTGCCCACCACTGTGCCATCGCGACAGGGAACATCTCGGCGTAGCGTTTAACAAGCTCACTGGCATCCTCAGGCAGCGGCTGGAGCATGGTCGGAGGGAGCGGCGATGCGCCCGGAACGGGATCAAGCCATTCGAGCTTCAGATCCGCAATGACATTCATCAACGGGGCCGCCGCCAGTTCGTGGTGGGGACTGGCCTGATGATCCAGAAATCCGGAATAATCATCGAATGCCAGCAGACAGTAATATTGGTCCTCCGATTGTGCCCGCCAATATTCATATCGTTTCAAAGCTGGCTCTTTGCCGTGCGAAGACATGAACATTGCCCGCGCAATATCCTCGAACTCCGACGAGCAACCGGGTTTCAGCGTGATGTGTGCCAATATCGTTGCCAATTCCTGCCCCTATAATTTTTGTTGACCGTATGAAGATGTCGAGCATATTACATGCAGCATTGCTGCTTGCAAGCGGCAATTGGTATCGAACACGTGAAATCGGAAATATACATGACAGCCATCACACCAGACCTGTTTGGTCCTGACGCGCACAAAAGCTGGTATCAGACCTACCGGGAATTGCAGGAAACGGCGCCGGTTTACAAAGTGCCGGACCTGAACATGTTCATGCTCACCCGCTATGACGATATCGCTGCGGTGATTCGGGATAATGTGACATTTTCCAACGAATCCGAGAAGCATGGCGGAGAACCGCTTTTGCTCCATGCGCAGGCGCGCGAGATATATGCCGAGCGGGGCTGGCCAAAGACGTTCCCGCTGGCGGTAGATCCCCCCGAGCACAGACCTTACCGCTCGCTGGTCAATCATTTCTTTATGGGGAGTGCGCTGGAGCGCACCCGTCCGCTGATTGAACGTCACGTCAACGCCTTGATCGACCGGTTTCAGGGCGACGGCGATATCGAATTTGTGACAGCGTTCGCCGAACATTTGCCAGCGGCTGTCATCACCGAACTGCTGGGGCTGCCATCAGAGGACATCCCCCAGTTGAAAGAATGGTCGCTGGCCTGGGCCGCACCGTTTGCGCGCGGATTGAGCCTGGAACAGGAAATCTGGGTGGCCGAAGAAGGGGTGGCGTTTCAGCATTATCTGAAATCGCACATTGATGATCGTCGCAAGGCTCCCACGGACGATATTATCAGCCAGCTGGCGCATGCTCGGCTGGACGACGGGAGGCTGTTGACCGATGGCGAAATCATCTCGACCGTCGATCACCTCTATATCGGCGGGAACGAGACGACGGCTTATGCGTTGACATCAGGCATGTGGCTGATGCTGCGTGACCCGTCAGTTTACAATCTGCTAAAGGCTGACAAAAGCAAGATGCGAACCTTCGCGGAAGAAGGCATGCGCTTGGAATCCCCGACGCAGGGCCTATACCGCACCGTCACGCGGGACACGGAAATTCGGGGCGTCCAGGTGCCCAAGGGGGCGACGCTGCACCTGCGCTTCGCAGCTGCCAACCGCGATGAAACCGTGTTCAAGGATGCCGACCAGATCAATCTCGAGCGCCCGAATGCGCTTCGGCATATGGCCTTCAGCCAAGCCGAACATCATTGCCCGGGAGCGGGATTGTCGCGCCTTGAGCAGAATATTGCCTTTTCAGCGCTCATCGACCGGCTCCCCAACCTCCGGTTGACGCCGGACAAGAACCGTTTCGAATATATTCCGGGTTTTGTGCTGCGCGCTCTGGGGTCGTTGCATCTGTCGTTTGACCCCGTGACGTAAAGCGAACTGCGTTAATCTGACGCAGTTCGCTTGCTCCAGCGATTTGTTACCGCATGGGGCAGCAAACCGGTTTCCATTTTTCCCGATGCGCTAACCGCGGACGAGGACCGATTCTTCGGCCCATGGGGCCACAATCTGGTCTTTGTCCGCCTGATAGCCTTCAGGCAAATCGTCGGTCATGTCCCACGCTGCCGACAGGCGGCCAAAGCCGATAAAAAAGGCGATGAAGACGCCCAACTCGACTATCTCGGGTTCGGAAAAATGCTCCCGGAGCGTGTCGAAAACAGCATCGTCGATGGAGAAATGATTGGTGGATGAAAGGTCGGCATATTGCAGTGCGGCTTTCTCCGCCGCACTCAGATCGGCAGCCTCTTGCGGCCGTTCCAGCGAGCAAACTGCACCCTCCGTGAGACCGTCTTCCACCGCTGAATGATAGCGGATGGCCATGCAACTGCGACACTGATTATGAAATGCAATGCGCAGGCGGACGAGTTCAACCAGCCGCCTTGGCAATGTCCGGCTCTCGAACAGGCCTGCCCCGAACGCCATTACCGTTTTGGCCAGCATTGGTGTATGGGCAAGCACCCGCAGCAGCCCTTGTTCGATGGAGGTGGCTTCATCCGCCAGTGTCATGGCGCGCAGATCGGCATCCCAATCGGCAACCGGTATAAAGCTAATCCTTGTCATCTTCTTCTCCCTGCGGGACCATGTGGAATTGCGTGTTCAAAATTGGCAAAATTGCGGGTGATCCAATCCAAACCCTTCGGCTTTTCGAACTGCGGACAGGGCAGGATCTTCGGCATAGGGTTGAACGCTGTAACTGTGCAGCAGGTAGCGGCGCGCCGCCATGCGCCACTCCCCGTCACGACATTCGAAAACGTCCAGGTAGCGACCGTAAAACAGGTGCATATCCAAACCCTGTTGAGGGTTTGTGCTGATCGCGTGCGTGATAGCGCTGCTTTCCGATTGCGCCGTGTCGCCCGAAACCTTGATCAGGATATTGGTCGTGATATGGCATCGTCGCAGCGACAAACGGGCGTTTGTGATGAGGAACCCGGGTGCCTCCATGCCACTGCCCTTGAAAAACCCCAGGTCAATTTCGGCGTCAAGCCAGAACAGCTTTTCAAGACCGGCGCTATCCAGCCAGTCAACGGCATGACCATAGCGCTTCAGTATTTTCGTGCACGCCGCCTCATCGAGCAGGCGCTGGAGCGCGTGGTCATTCACTACCATTTTCCTCACCGTTGCCGCCGGATTTTAATCCGGGATATTTACAAGCAGCACTAATGCATAATTTTTCACAGGGATCAAGCAACTCATGCCGCTGGCTGCAATCATACTGACAGGAAAATCGTTGCGTTGATCGATCGCTTGTTCTTTAGTCGGTCCTTCGGGCGTGAGAGCATTGGATCGGGAAGCGTGATGCCAGTTAAAATACCAAAAGATATCAAGCTGATCGATTCGACCAATGGCGAGAAGAGCGAACAAGCCCGCCTGGGCATTCTGGAAGCGACCATATCCTGCTTCGCCGAATTCGGGTGGAACGGCACCAACATGTCAATCATCGCGCGGCGCACCGGCATGACACGCGGCAAGATCCAGTATTATTTTCCGACGCTGGACGATCTCCTTAGCGCGGCCATTAACCACTTGAATGTCGAATGGCAGAAAAAATATTTCGCTACCATCGACCAGTTCAGCGACGCAACGGCGCGCTTCGAAAGCGGAATCGATGTGCTTTGGGCGATGATGGAAGACCCTCTGCACATCGCAAAGCAGGAACTGGAAGCCTGTGCGCGAACCAACCCGGAACTGCGTGTGCTGATGGCGCAAGCCGCCACCAACTATGAGGAGGTCTCGGTTCCCGCAGCCAAGCAAGCCTATCCCGAACTCGCGCAAATAGGGGATTCCGAGATCAAGCTGGCCCGCCATTTTACGATGGTGTTCCTGGAAGGTCTCTCCATCTATCGTTTCGGCAGCGATGCGGAGGCTTGGCGAGGCAGACTGATCGGGATGCTGAAGCACTGCCTGATATCATATTGGACTTCGCTGGGTGCAGAAAATCTGATAAATATCTCCACTGACGCTCATCGTGCGGCAAACGTCAACGCCCTTGATGCAAAGAGACAACGAGCACTGGCATTGGTCGAGGAAGCCGCTGCACTGCTTGCCGAGTAAAATAATTTTCGATGACATTGGGCTGAAGGCAATTGACGGTAACGCCGAAGGGCATCGGCCTCGCGCAGGCTAGACGGCGTTTAGCCCGCGCAAACCTCTCGCTATTGTGAGGGATTAGCCAATGCTGACCGGAAGGTCTTCCATACCTGGGACCGTTTCAGGCACGGCAACCTCGATCAGGCCATTTCTGGTGCGCGAGGGGAACATGCGCAGCGCCTTGTAGATGCCGCCCATGCAATTCCCGGTCGCCAGATCGAACCGCGCGCCGTGCAGGGGACACATTATTGTACCGCGCCGGATACGTCCGCCCGCAAGCGCAGAAGCGGCGTGGGTGCAACGATCATTCACCGCCACATAGCCGCCATCGACCTTGCAGATCAAAACATGCCAGCCGTTCACCTGACCCGCAAACTTTCCATTGTCAGGGATGTCGGCCACCGCGACGACCGGTATGAATGCCTCACTCATGCGGCCTCGCGGTGATCGCGCGCAGTGCTGCATAATGTGAAAAGTCGATTGCCATGGCTGCGGCTATCTATGTCGCATTTCGAATTTAATGTCGAACATTGAACATAAAGCAGCTGATTGAAAGCGTCCCACTTTGTGTGTTTTCCCATGCATCATTTCCAGCGAACCTCGCTCCGCACAATCTCTTTTCGCGACACCGCGGCTCGTCGGGTAACAGCGTTGCTTAGGCGGCTGCAGGGGCCTTAACAGCTCGTGGCTCTAATGTATTCGCTGCAAGCAGAAATTGGATTTGCACGCGCGATATTCAGCGCTATCAACGCGAAAGAATAGTTATTATGGCAGCAGTCACTTTGGAATGGCGGTGGCGCACGCTTGGTTCAATATTTCACGGCACCAAAAAAGACGCGTCAATCGGGGTACTCCAAGGGAGAAATGAATTATGGCATTGCAACCCGTGTTGGCCGCAAACAGCAGTTCCCATCAGTCAAGCACCGCAGCAACGCATCTGGATGCCCCCGAACTGCGCATTTTCGTGTTTTCGCTGTTTTTCATTTTTGGCGGGATCACCAGTCTCAACGATGTGATCATCCCCAAGTTGAAGGAATTGTACACGCTCAATTATATGCAGGCGATGCTCGTTCAGTCGGCATTCTTCGCTGCCTATTTTATCATTTCGATTCCTGGGGCTGCGTTAGTGAAACGGGTTGGATATATGCGCGGCGCGGCGATCGGGCTGTTGACGATGATGGTAGGCTGCTTGCTCTTCATCCCGGCTGCAAAGAGCGCCACATTTGGCGTATTTTTGATGGCACTGTTTGTCTTGGCCAGCGGCATTACCATTGTACAGGTTGTCGCCAACCCTCTAATCTCTGTGCTTGGCCCTGCGAGCACGTCACATAGCAGACTGACATTTGCTCAGGCATTTAACTCTTTGGGTACGACGATATTCCCCTATGTCGGGGCCATCATCATTCTAGGAAGTCTGGCGCAGGTGGATGTCTCCACATTGTCCGGTGCGGCACTTGATGCGTACCGGGTGGAAGAATCGCAAATGGTCGTCCGTTCTTATATCGGACTTGCGATTGCATTAATGGTTGTTGCCGCTGTGGTCTGGTTCAACCGCAATCGCTTGCCTGGGGAAAATCATGAGAGCGGTTCGATACTCTCCAGCCTTAGTCTTCTGAAGCGCCCGCGCTTCGGGTTTGGATCGGCCTGCATCTTTCTGTATGTCGGCGCAGAAGTTGCGATTGGATCGTTAATCGTCAATTATCTGATGGAACCCAGCGTCATGGGGCTTGATGAACAAGCCGCAGGCAAGTTGATCCCGGTCTATTGGGGTGGCGCGCTGATTGGCCGGTTCATCGGTTCGGCGGTGCTGCGGGTAATCAGTCCCGGCAAAGTGTTGGCAGCGGTAGCGTTCGGTGCAATTTCCCTCATTCTGATCTCTGCCAATGCCACAGGAGTGCTTTCCGGCTACAGCCTGCTGGCGATTGGCCTGGTAAACTCGATCATGTTTCCCACGATTTTTAGTCTGGCATGCGAAGGGTTGGGCAAACGTGCAGCGGACGGCTCGGGCGTGATCTGCGTTGCCATTGTTGGCGGCGCGGTTATTCCCCCGCTAACCGGTCAACTGGCCGACATGAGCGGAAGTCTTGGATTTGCCCTCTTATTGCCCGCGCTATGTTACGCCCTCATTGCAGCGTTTGGAGTGTATACTCGGAAAAACAGTGTTCCTTTGGTTAGCCTTGCAGCTTCGTGAGCGGCATCCTAACAGGTTACCGATCCGGTCCTCCCATGAGTGTCACCGCTTAGCCCCCTAAGACATTGGCCCGTCCGGCACCGTGCGCTATCATCGCGATAACCGGCTGGCTGCCCTTGCGATTGCACGCCATCACACTCCAGACTAACTCCTGCGGTTCCAATAACGCTGGCCACCCTGAAAAACGACAGTGCCGGATGTGCCGACGGGTTCCGTCTCACCGCTTGTGAAAAAGGTAAGCATATCGTTTTGCGAAACGTCGATCAACGCAAGGGTCCGTTCCCCCGTTTCGGTTTTGCATACGACGACGCCGCTCTTCGCGCTGCCGTCGCGGTCGTAGAACACCGTGAAGGTTTCGACGGTCGCTGATCCCTGATACTCCTTGTCGAGTAACGGAATGGCTGCGCGAGCCTGGTCTGCTTCGTCTTGATAGTTGAAATCCTGCGGGAACGAGGCTGCCTCGATTTTGGCGTTGGACAAAACAATGCAATGGTTGTCGGTTGCGTATCCGCCATTGGCGAAAAGAAAGCCGAACCGGCCTTCGTTTCGCAGTTTCTCGACCATAGAGACGACAGCATGGCTCATATAGTTCGCGATTGGCCCGCCTCCGAAGGTCAATCCGCCAAAAACGGTCGCGGGTTTGTCGAGTGGCCACCCAAGCGTGCGGCGCGCCATTTTCGGGACGCAGGGAAAACAACTATACAGCTCCACGAAGTCCAGATCGCTGCTCGTCAGCTGGTTCAATGCCATCGTCCGCTGGAGAGCAACATTCATGCTAACCGACCGGTCGTAACGGTCACGCTTCAGGAAGTCGTGGTCCTCCTTGGCGGCTGCCCCCATGCCGACATAAATGATCCGGTCTTCGGGGACTTCGCGGCGACGGGCCTCAGCGAGACTCGCGACGATAAAGGCCGCGCCCTGGTTAACCGAGCTATTGGCGACCATCAGCTTCGAATAGGGAAAGGCAAGCGGGCGGTTCTTCGCGTCGGGCGTGACAATTTCGTCAATGGACACCACCTTCCGGATCCATGCACCGGCGTTGGCTTCAGCCACCTCAGAGAATTGAGCCCAGATCGTCCCGCTTTCGGCCTGGGCTTCTTCCAAAGATTGTCCGTAGGCTGCACGGCCGGCATTTTCATAAAGGGGATAGACATCGACAGGCGACATCAGGCCATACCGTCCTGCATAGCCCGGATCGCGCCGCGCGGCAGAAGAGCGAACGAGGTTCGGAACCTTGCCGTCTGCCGTCATGGCCGCTTGTTTGTGCGCAGCCGTCCTCAGCGCTTCACCGCCGGCGACGGCGGCAAGCTGGATTTCTCCTGCGCCGATGCGGTTGGCCGCCTCGTTCAACAACCGGATCGGGGTGTCCCCATGAGGGGCTTCCGACTGATAGTTGATTGCGGGCGTGGCGCCGATCGCGCTTGCGAGCGGCAGGCAGAGGTTCCCAAGCTCGCGAAAGCTGATCTGGTCGACGATCGCGAGCGATTGGATGTCGGCGAGCAACGGGCCACCGACATCGCTTTCCGCAGCCCGGAGTGCGGCGGCCATGAGGCCCAGCGAATCTAGGCCGTCTTCCAGGGTGTCCGGTCGGTCATTGATTTGTCCCACGCCGATGATAACCGGAATGCGATTGGGATCGTCAGTCATTGGCTATTCCCTTATCTCGCCTGCCATACAGGCGCACGTTTTTCAGCGAATGCGCGGGGTCCTTCGCGCGCATCGTCCGAGCGCATCAATGCGGCACCCTCCTTGCGGCTCTGCGCCCAATTGGCTGCTTCATTATCGATGGTGCCATTGGTAATGGCCAGCGCGATCCGTTTGCTGGCCTGAACCGAGAGCGGTGCATTAACAGCGATCCGCTCTGCCATCTTGAATGCTTCTGCTAAGAGGTCGGCCAAAGGTACTACCCGATTGACCAAGCCGAGCTCGAGCGCCCGGGCCGCGGAAAAGGGTTCGCCGGTCAGAAGATATTCCATGGCGATTTTCTGTGGCAGTTGCTGGGCGAGCCGGAACGCGCCACCGGCCCCGGCATAAATGCCGCGCTTGACTTCGGGGAGTCCAAAGTTTGCACTGTCCGCTGCAACAACGAGGTCGCTGGCGAGCGCGATCTCTGTGCCGCCGCCCAAGGCGAAGCCATTCACGGCCGCGATAATCGGTTTGGAAATCGGATGCTGGACCATGCCGGCAAATCCCCAACGGGATTGAACTTCATCGGA
This sequence comes from Sphingorhabdus sp., assembly GCA_040007915.1. Classification (GTDB taxonomy): domain Bacteria; phylum Pseudomonadota; class Alphaproteobacteria; order Sphingomonadales; family Sphingomonadaceae; genus Sphingorhabdus_B. The sequence continues at coordinate 109,070 of JBDTUD010000008.1, read as the reverse complement.
CGGGCTGAGCGACTCACCGCGGGATAAAGCCTTCAAATCGGCACCGGCGCAAAAGGCCTGGTCGCCGGCCCCCGTTATGATCACAACCCGAACTTCCGGATCCTTGTCGGCGGCTTCGAGCGCCGTCCCAAGCCCCACATGAACAGCTAGGTTCACTGCGTTACGCGCCTCGGGGCGGTTGATCATAATCAACTGGACATGATCCTGGCGCGACACCAGGATCGCTTCGGCATTTTCGTCGCTCACTTCATTGACTCCTTCGCACACCGGTCTTCGATGAATTTCATGACCGTGGGATTTGTCGGCTCGACGATCTGCTCGTCGATTAATCTATCAATCTCTGCGTCGTCGAGCCCGAGCCATTCCCGCATAACCTCGATGCTATGTTCGCCCATCAGCGGCGCGGGCCGCATTGCCGGTTCAGCTATTGTCTCGCTTTTTACATGGAAGCGTTCGAGCGTCAGCATATCGTCTAAATGCGGGTGAGGTTCCGTGCGGAATAGCCCACGTTCCTTAAAATAACCGAATTCCGGCAGCTCAGCGACCCGAAGCATTCTCGCGGCAGGCACCCCCGCAGCCTGGAGCATTTCCATTGCCGCATCCGCACCCTGGGTTGCCATCCAGTCCGCGATTGCCGCGTTCAGCCGGACCGTGTTGGCGCGCCGACCTGTCCGCTGCGCCAAAGCGTCGTCGCCTGCAAGATCGTCACGTCCGATTATTTGGGCAAGGGATAGCCACTCGTGATCGTTGGTGACCGTGACGACGCACCATTGATCGTCCCCCTTTGCCTGGAACACGCCCCAAGGTGCATCCTGCGGGTCTTCGATGCTGTCGATACCCAATGCTGTGCCCGCAATCTCGGTCGCGAGGTGGGCCAGCATGACTTCGGCCTGCGAAATCGAGGCATGACCGCCGCGCCCCGAGCGCAACCTGCCAATGAGCAGTACGAGAACCGTAGTCGCGCCGATCCGGGCCGCCACATGGTCAGGGTAAATGGTAACGGCATCACAAAAGCCCTCAGCGTCACCGGCATAGCACCACTTCTTCGTAAGCCCTGCAGCGGCTCTCACTAGCGGACCGTAACCCATGCGTTTGGACCATGGGCCGGTCGATCCGAACGCACTGCTTTCCACGGTGATGATCGATGGATTGATCTCCTCGAGCGCCGCCCGGGAAAAGCCGAGCGCGTCCATCGTGCCGGGTTTGAAGTTGGACAGAACGACATCGGCTTCACCGACTAGCTGTCTGAAAATCGCCTTGCCCTCATCGGATTTCAGATTGAGGCCGAGACTGCGCTTGTTGCGATGTCCGGCGGCAAAGCCCGCAGACAAGCCAATCGGGCCATCGCTCTGGCGGGAGCCGTCTGGAAATGCGGTCGATTCGAGCTTGATGACATCTGCGCCCATATCGGCGAGCAAGCGCCCTTGTTCCGCACCAACAACGATCACGCCCAGATCCAGGACCTTGATCCCTTCAAGCGGGCGCGAGAGAGGTCGGGCAGTGGTTGCGATCTTCGGGTATCGGTTCGGCTGAGCCGGACCCATGCGTTGACCGTCGATCTCGACGGTGCCGTTGGGGAAGGGGGCAACTACTCCGAGCGCCACAGACGCTTCGACGAACGCGTTTCTAACTTTGACATGTTCGGTATCGAGACATTCGTCGAGCGAAAGCAACGCCGCAATCGGCACGCCGTGCGCCTGTCCTTCGCGCTCCAGCTCGGCACGCGACTTGTCTGCGAAGAAACGGGCGATTGCAGGATTCAGGTCGGGGGACTTGAATCGAACTGTCGTTTTAAGGAATTCCTCGCTGGCAAACTCGGCCGGTTCGCCTATCCATTTGAACATGCCCAGCCATTGGCGCGGGGCAAGCACGCAAATCCGGACATGGCCGTCAGCACAGGGCAGGATCGGATATTGGAATCCCTTGACTGGCCGGTCGGGACCCTGGAGCTTCGCAGCGCGACCCATTGTTGCGCTGCCGCCTATGCCATAGCCTGGGTCAAGCGACTGGACGGCGCCGTCGAGAGCGGAAAAGTCCAGATGATCACCGCAACCGGTTGCCAGCGCATGATAGATCGCCAGCGCCGCCGCATAGCTTGCCTGTGCAATGGCGCATTGCAGGCTGAGCTCACCCGGCGGAAGTACCGGCTCGCGCCCCTTGATTCCAGAGCGAGCAAGTTCGCCTGACAGGGCGTGCAATACTGGATCGGTGGCCTGCCACCCGGAATAGCTGTTGCCGCTGCCAAACAATGTGGCGGTCAGGATCACGAGCGAGGGGGCGTCGCGTCGCAATGCGTCGAAGTCGAATGCCGAAGCATATCGCGGATCGATGCTCACATCTTCGATAATGAGGTCAGCCGAGGCAAGCAGATGCGCAAGCCGTGCACCATCATTTTCGAGGCTGATGCTTTCGATCCGTTTGCCGAGGTTGCGCGCGACATATTCAACCCGTTCCCGCGTCATCGGCGCTTCTGCAGGAACGGCTGCGCGATCAGTTATTTCGACCGAAACAACCTCAGCCCCCAGCTCCGCCAGGCTTCGGCCAATACCGGCCAACGCGCTGTCGACAATCTCGACAACGCTGATCCCCGAAAGGGGCTTTTCAGTTTCTTGGCTTGCGATCATTTGCCTCGCTCTACAGAGAGTGCTACTAATTATGGACTGCTATCGTCCGAAATATATGAGGTTCTTGGTCAATGCAAGCAGCAGACGTACAAAATCCTGCGAAATCGAGAGGGCGACCGCGCGATCCGCAGATTGAAGCGCGTGTTTTTGATGCTGCTGCAAAGATCTATGGCGATCATGGTTGGTCGGGCTATGGGTTCGATGCCGTCGCGCGCTTGGCAGGGGTCGGTAAAAGTTCGCTGTATGCGCGATGGGCGAGTGCCGCCGCGCTTTTGCGCGATGCCATCGCATTTCGCTGGCGTGGGCTGATGGATATCGACAACGGCAATTTCGCCGATGACATGACGGCATTTGCCACACTCGTTCTGACAAATGTCCAGCAGTCGGGCGGACGGATACCGATGCATCTGCGCCGTGATATCGCGACACAACCCGAGGTGCGTGACACGATCGGCCCCATTCTGGTTGAGGTCCAACTTGGGTGCGTCGCGCTCGTCGAGCGGGCAGAGAGGCGCGGAGAATTACGCAATCATGTTAGCGCCGAAATGATAGCCGAAGTCCTCACATCAGCGCTTGAACATTATGCCGCGCGCAACGCGTCCGAGGCCGAGCATCAGAAAAGGGTAGCGACTACGCTCGACCGCGAAGCGTCAGCTTATGTCACGCGCCTCGTCGATCTCATTCTCGATGGCGCACGAAACTGACGCGCCCAGCCAATCCGATCCACTTCCAGCCATTTTTTCAAAAAGGACCCTGAATGAAAGTCTCCCAATCACTCGCCGGACGCACGGCATTGGTGACAGGCTCGTCGTCGGGTATCGGCGCGCATCTCGCGGAATTGTTCGGAAAGGCTGGTGCACGCGTCGTCTTGGCCGCCCGCCGCGCCGATCGTCTGTCAGTGCTGGCGACAAGGCTTGGTAGCCTAGGCATCGACGCGATCGCCGTCGAAATGGACGTCACCAACGAGGCGTCGGTCATCGCGGCCTACGATCAGGCGGAAGGTGCCTTCGGTACGGTCGATACAATCGTCGCCAATGCCGGCGTAGCTGCCGTCGGCCGGTCAACGAAACTCGATGCCGACAAGATCGAAAGCGTGATCAATACGAATTTGACGGGAGTCTATCTTACGGTACGGGAAGGGGCCAAGCGGCTTATGACCCGTGGCAGCGCGGAACGCGAAAATGGCCGGGTGATCATCATTGGATCGATCACGAGCCATTTTGCCGCACACACCGACACGGCCTACGCAGCAACCAAGGCGGGCGTCGCGCATCTGGCGCGTTCGATGGCACGCGAATGGATCCGCCAAGGGATCAACGTAAATACGATTTCTCCCGGCTATATCGATACGGACATCAGCGGTGACTGGTATCAGTCCGAAGGCGGGAAGGCGCACATCGCCAGCATGAATCGCAGGCGGCTTCTAGAAGTCACCGCGCTCGACGATGTCGCTCTTCTCTTTGCCTCGGATGCTTCGCGCCAGATCACCGGTGCCGAGATCATCATCGACGATGGGCAATTGCTCTAGGCCGGTTTTCAACCGATTGGCAGCCAAGCACCGCTCCGGGGATTCAAGGTCTATTGCGCTTGAAATAGAATGGCAGGCAACAAACCCCGTTCGTTGCCTGCCACTCTTTGGGCCAGCGAGGAGAGAAAACCAGCCGACCCGAGCGCTTAGTTACTCAGTTGCCGAACTTGAAGGTTGCACTGATGCCATAGGTCCGGGGGTCACCCGGGTAATATGACGTTAGCCCAAAGGGCGTGTTCTCAAGCGGCAAGAGCCGCGTAAAGTATTTTTCCTTCGTGATGTTGGTCGCGAACAGAGCGAATTCCAGATCGGGCTCTTCAAGTTGGAACGCGATCCTTGCGTTTAAGAGGGCATAACCCGGGATGCGCGCGGTATCCTGAAGCGCAGCGTTACCCGCAGCGATCTGGGCGGCTGTAAGTCCGGCGCGTCCTGCAGCGGACAGCTGAATCGGCGCTGCATATTGCTTCGAGCGCCAGCCATAATCGCCATGCAGCTTTAGCGTGCCGGTACCGTCAAAGCTGTATTCATAGTCACCCTTGATGCCGATCGTGTATTTCGGTGTGTAGGGGAACTCGGCGTTGGTCCAGTCCGAGCCGTCGATGCTGTTGATGAAGTTCTTGTAGCTTGCATCGGTAAGACCGAAATTGGCACCGAGTGTCAGGCCTGTGACGGGGATGAATGTCAGTTCGGCTTCGACGCCGCGGATACGAGCCGACGCCGCGTTATCGACGCCCGATACCAGTCGGGTGCCTGCAACGCCGATCAGGTTCCGCTGTACGTCCTTCACGTCCGAATTGAACGCCGCGAGATTTAGCCGCACCCTTCTGTCCAAAAGGCTGATCTTTGCGCCAACTTCGTAGTCGGTGACCTCTTCCGGGCGGAAGCTGATCGGCGGGGTACCACCTTCGACAGCGCGGGTATTAAACCCTCCAGAACGCTGCGAACGGCTCGTCTTCGCGTAGAAGAACAGGTCCTGCGTCGCTTGCCAGTCGGCACTGGCCAGATACGACCAGTAATTGAATGAACGATTGAAGGTGGCAAGGAAGGGATCGTCTGGATTTCCGTCCAGCAGTGTCGGGATCGAGGATGTTTCAACGCCGGTCAGGAAGTTTTGGTCGCGGTTGCGTGCCTCAAGTCGGCGCTTGTCTTCCGTATAGCGCAAACCGCCGGTCAGCCGTACGCCATCGACGATTTCGTAGATCAGCTGACCAAATCCGGCAGTGCTCTTGTTGCGAACTGTGCCGTCAACCTTCCCGATCGCGAAACTCAGCGGAAACAGGCTTGCCGAGCGCGAACGATCAGTGCCGTTTTCGACAAAGTAGAATCCTCCGAGTATGTACTGCAACCGGTCGATCGTGCCCGAGAGCTGCAACTCCTGACTGAACTGGTCCTGCTCGATCATGTTGGCGGGGCCTGTTCCCAGGCCACCCGAGAATACATAAGGCGTCCCATCATTGTCCGAAAGCGCCGACAAGGTAACGCCACGCCAGGCAGTGGTTGACTTGACTACGGCGGCATCGGAGAAGGTATATTCGAAAATTCCCGACGCACCGTGCGACTTCGACTTACCGAAGGCCGGCGTGTTGTTATAGACGTTATAGATATTGGTGTTGCCGTTCTGGCCATAGATATAGTTGCTCAAAGGCCCGCGAGCCACGGCCGGACAGAAAACCTGCAACCCATTGAGGGCCGGAATCGGCGCGGTGCCGTTACACGCACCAATGAGAAGCTGCTGGGGAGAAAAAGCTGTCCCAGCGGTCACCGACTTTAACCCGACCAGTTCGCCATGATTTCGGAAATTGGTGTAGTCGGCCGAGAGAAGGGCCTTGAACCCCGAATCGGTCGGCTCGATCTTGAAGGTCGCGCGGACATAGTCGGACTTCGCGTCACCAAGGTCGCGATTGAGCGACACGTTCCGACCGTAACCGTCATGTTGACGATGCTGGTAGGCAACGCGCACGCCGAATTCGTCGCCCATCGGCACGTTCAGTACAAGCCGCGTCAGAAACGCATTGTAATTGCCGTAGTCAGCGCGAAGCGATCCTTCCAATTCGCCGGTTGGTTCGTTCGGGATAATATTAATCGCACCACCCGTTGTATTGCGTCCGAACAGCGTTCCCTGCGGGCCACGCAGAACTTCTACGCGCTGGACATCGACCATGTCGAACGCACCGCCAGTCGAGCGCGCATTGTAGACGCCATTGATATAGGTACCGACCGCCTGATCGATTGCGATCAAACCATCCGACGAACCTTGGCCGCGAATGAACACGGTGGCCGAGCCCGGTTGCGCAACGGCGCTCGAAAAATTCAGGTTCGGCGTCGTCGTTTGCAGCTGTGTGATGCTAGTTATTTGCTGCTTTTCCAGATCCTCGCTCGAAAACGCGCTCACCGCTACTGGCACGGTCTGGATGCTTTCAGACATCTTGCGCGCTATCACTATGATATCCTGAATGCCGCCGGTGTTGGTCTCTTCGGACGCCTCCGGCGCGGTCGTCTGCGCAAAAGTGGGGGCAGTAAGCCCACTGGCCAGCATTGTGCCGAGCGCAAGTGTGGCGCGAATTGAATGCCTCATCAGATCCTCCCTATTATGCCGCCCATCTCGACCGGCGCTTTATTGCGATCCCTAACCAACCAACAATCGTCGGAACGGACTTAGGATCAGGGGATGGAAGCTAGCCGTGAAACATCTCAATCGTCAATACGATTAATTATTTTTTTGAGGCAGGCAGTGAGCTGCCTACACTTGACATAATATCGAAATATGTCAGAATGTCAGAACTACACAAAATGAGGTTGCCAAGCTCATGTCAAGATCGCTTCCACAGCTCCAAGACCTTGAAGACCCGACGTTTGATGCGTTCGCAGTCGAGCGCGCTTCGCGTGGCGATGCGGACGATCCCTATCCGATCCTTCAGAAAATGCTGTCAAAAGGCAGTGTGCATGAGGGAAGTTACAGGGCCTTGTTTACAGACATTCCCGATGTACAGATCGGCCACCTGCCACAGTATATGGTTTTGGGTTACGACGCCGTGCGACAGGTGCTCATGGATCCACAGACGTTCACGAATCGGGAGGCTTTCCTTCACACTCTCGGAAAATCGTTCGGGCGCACGGTCACCGTCATGGATGCTCCCGAACACCCGCATTTTCGAAAGGTATTCCAGAAGGCATTTCTTCCCCAAATCGTGCGGCAATGGGGCGAGTCGGTGGTTGAGCCTGTTGTGGATGACCTGATGAGAAATTTCGTGGCGCGCGGGTCGGCCGATCTCGTGGAGGAGTACACACACCACTTTCCTTTCCAGATCATTCATCGCCAGCTTCAACTTGAACCTGAGCAGGCGCCTGTTTTTCACAAACTGGCTGTTGCCCAGCTCCTGTCGGTCGTCGGGGCTCCGCAAGGGGAAGAGTCGAGTCGGAAGTTGGGTGTTTTCTTTCAGGAGCTGCTCAACGTGCGGCGCGCATGTCCGGGAACGGATCTTGTCAGTCATCTCGCGACGGTCGAGGCCGATGGCGAACGTCTTCCCGACGATGTGTTGATCTCGTTTCTGCGGCAGTTGGTGAATGCCGGAGGCGACACAACTTACCGCGCAAGCAGCGTTCTCATGACTTGCCTTTTGAATAATCCCGACCAAATGGACGCCGTCAGACAGGACCGTAGCCTCCTTCCTCAGGCAATCGACGAAGCGCTTCGCTGGGATGGACCGGTGACATCGACGCTACGATATGTTGCAAAAGACACGGAGATCGATGGCGTCAGGCTGCCGAAAGGCGTTATTCTGAACGTCGTTCTTGGCTCCGCGAATCGCGATCCGCGCAAATTTGAGAATCCCGACACTTTTGATATTTTCAGAAGTCGCTCGAGCCAGCACCTCGCATTCGCGAGTGGCCCGCATGTCTGCATCGGTCAGCATCTGGCGCGTATAGAGATGATCCGTGCGGTCGAAGCCGTCTTCGACCGTTTGCCCAATCTGCGTCTCGATCCGACGGCGCCTGCGCCAGACATCCGGGGGCACTTGCTCCGTGTACCCGAACATATCTATGTTACGTTCGATCCCGTCTAGGTCGTGACCGTAAGCTCATTCCCGAGCGTCGCGCATCTCATTACTTCGCTTGGCGAGCGGCCTCTTTCCAAACGTCGGCGCCGTGAACGGCATCGACTTCAAGCTCTGCGACCTCCGAAACACGCAAGATCATCATGTAGATTCCAATCACTTCGATAAGTTCGACCAATTGCCGATCGTCGTAGAAGGACGATAGCTCGTTGAAGACAACGTCGTCGACGCGAACAAATTTGACGACCTGTCGCGTGAACGCCAAAAGCGCGCGTTCACGGTGGTTGAACATGGGATCGCTAAAGCGTTCGGCAGCGATAGCGTCGACTTTGGCTTTTGTTATTCCCATTTCAGCGGCGACTTGCTGGTGCTGGGCCCATTCATACGCACCACGGTCAAGTTGAAGCACCGCCAGGATGACGATTTCCCGTTCATCAGGCGGGATCGTGATATCGGTCATCATCGCGCTGACCATCGCCTGCAACCCGGGTTGCATAGTACGCGCCTGCCCCAACAGCCGTGAGAGATTGAGCTTGCCGCTCGCCGTGTTGCGATAATTGTCCAGCTGCTCCGGCGTCATCTCGTGTTCTTCGAGCAGCTTGATCCTACTTTTAGCAGCATCGGGTGCGCGGGAATCTTCTGCCATGGCTTTTCCTCCGGCGTTCACGATTCCAACAAGGCCGAGCGCAACAAAAAGCGCGACGTACCGCGCGCGGGGGTAGTTTGTCATCTTTCGATTATGGTGCCCAGCCATCATCGATCTTCCTTCTATTTTACGATTTCAATCAAAGCATCGGCGATGCGTGCCGCGTTTGGCGCGAACGCGTCTTCCAACGGCTTCGAATAGGGGACCGGCGCAAAGGCTCCGCCGAGGCGCTTTACCGGTTTCTTGAGCGCGCCGAACAGGTCCTCATTGATAACTGCGGCAATCTCGGCGCCAATTCCGTGCCGCTTGACGGCCTCGTGTGCGATCACGACGCGACCGGTTTTTTGTGCCGATGCGAGCACAGTCTCGCGGTCCCAAGGCGCGATCGTACGCAAGTCGATGACCTCGACCGAGATTCCCTCGGCGGCAACCTTTTCTGCGGCGATCCGGGCCTCGACGGCCGTCCGCGCATAGCTGACGAGCGTGACGTCTGTCCCTTTGCGCTGCACGGCAGCCTTGCCGAGTGGTACCCGGTGGCTGCTGTCGGGTAATTCGTGCGACATAGGTGCGAAATAGGTCGGCAAATTTTCGATCATCAGGACGGGGTCAGGATCGTCGATAGCCGACCGCAGTAGACCATAGGCATCCTCCGGAGTTGAAGCGGCTACGACCTTAATGCCCGCCGTATGCGCAAACCATGCCTCCAGATAATCGCAATGCTGGCCGCCCGAGCCGAAGCCCAGTCCGGTCATGGTGCGAATAACGATTGGAACATTCGTCTGGCCGCCTGACATGAAGCGAAGCTTCGCTGCATGATTGACGATCATGTCCATGGCGACGGTGGTGAAGTTCATCAGCATGATTTCAGCGACGGGTTTGTAGCCAATCAGGCTTGCCCCGATCGCAGCACCGATGATTGCCTGCTCGGCAATGGGCGTCGAGCGGATGCGGTCGTCCCCGAACTTGGTCGAGAGGCCACGCGTCACCCCAACAATGCCGCCGCCTTCGGGGTCCGCAAGATCCTCGCCAAGGGCAATCACTTTCTCGTCTTCCGTACACGCGTCGACGAGCGCCTTGTTGAGCGCCGCAAGGATCGACACCGTGGGTTTTCCGGTCGCGCTCATGCTTCAATCTCCTGGGCGAAAACATCATGCCGCAAATCGTCCAATTCGGGCCAAGGCGAGGCGAGGGCAAACTCGATGGCTGCGGAAATCTGGTCGTCAACATCGGCCTCGATCACCGCGAGTTCTGCTTCGGTCGCAATGCCGTCGCTTAATATCTTCGCACGGAACGCGGGAACAGGATCGTTGGCCAAAGCCTTGGCCATCATATCCTTGGGAATATATTCTCCCGGGTCCCCGAAATTGTGGCCCATGAATCGAAACGTCATCGCTTCAATAAGGGTCGGCCCTTCGCCCGCCCTGGCCCGGGCAATCGCCTCGGCCGCAACCGAATACATCGCGACGGGATCGTTTCCATTCACCCGTACACCAGCCATGCCGTAGCCGGCCGCACGATCGGCAATACGTTCTCCGCCCGTCATCTTTTCGTAGGTTGAATGTTCGGAAAACAGATTGTTCTGGCACAGGAAAATGACCGGCAACTTCCACACTGATGCAAGGTTCATCGCCTCGTGAACTGCGCCGATGTTCGAAGCGCCGTCTCCGAACGTGGCTACAGCCACGCGGTCCGACTTGTCGATCTGTATGCCCCACCCCAAACCATTTGCGATCGGCGCGGCCGAACCGACGACCCCCGTCGTTACCATGATGCCCTTCGCGGGATAGGTCAGGTGCATCGGCCCGCCTTTGCCTTTGCACGATCCGGTCTTGCGGCCTGCGAGCTCCGCCCAAAGCTCATTTAGAGGAAAGCCTTTGGCGAGCATGTCGTGGATGCCGCGGTAAATCGTGCAGAGATAGTCGTCCTCGCGCAAACTGACGGAAAGCGCCGCCGGAATGATCTCCTGACCGCGATAACTGTAATAGGCCATCGCAATTTTGCCTGAGGTTATGACCTTGCGGCAGCGCTCGTCATTTGCGTGCAACAGTACGACTCGTTTGTAAATTTCAAGCAAAGTGCTTGCGTCGGGGACATAGTCGTTGGTTGTCACCAGCCTCTCCTATAACCAATTAACAGATATATTCGTTATATGATTATCAGGTCAGCGGCAATCTGCAAGCGAGAATACTATTCGAGCAATTCCACGAGTGAGTTGGGTCCCACCTGGCTAAGCCATATTTTACCGGCCGCGACCATATGCGCGTGCCAGTGCAATTGCGCACCTTCACCATCGCCCTTCTCAATGAGATCGATCAGCTTCGCATGCGACTTCAAGCCGAAGCGGGTGCGTTTTTCGAGCGCAACCATGTCTTTTGACGGCTCGCTATGCTGGGCAAGCTCGAGATGCTTTTCCACCAGATTTTGAAGCGCATGCGCGATCATGATCAACGTCTGATTGCCCGATTGCTCGAGCATGAGCCGGTGAAACTCGGCGATGGCCTGGGATTCGGCAAAACGATCCTTCACTAGGGCCCACTCGGTTTCGAGATGGGCGCGCAACACTCGAGCACCTTCCACACTGTTGCGTTCGGCTACTAGCCGCGCGGCCGGCGGCTCGATAAGCGTTCGCATTTCGTAGAGGTCACCGATCGTTGTACCTTGGGCTTGTAGCGTGATCCCGGCTGCCCGGGCGACCATCTCATAGTCCGGGCTCTTGATCATCGCGCCGCCTCTTGCACCGCGCGCGACGCGCAGCAGTCCTTCGGACTCGAGTATCCGAATGGCCTCGCGAATGGTCGGCCGTGATACCTCGAATTCAGCGATCAAGTGCGCCTCAGCGGGAAGCGTCCCACCATCGACGATTTCTCCCCTGACGATCGCATTCCTGATCTGACGCGCAACCAGTTCGGCTGTTTTTGGAACGCGAACCGAAGCAGCGTTACGCTTTTGCCGATCTTTGTTCCCGATAAATTGTATAGACAAGTAATCGTTCCTTTCGGTCGGTGCATAAACAGAATGCGAGAACTCTGACAACAACCATATGCCTGCGCCGCTCAATTCTTCCTGCAAAAAAGCAGATTGTCATATTACCTATTTAGATGTTAATCGGTCAACCAAGAACTCAAAAATCGGGATGGGCGATGGATCTGGAATGGTCGGCGCAAGACGCCATTTTTCGCGAGGAAGTGCGCGACTGGTTGGCAGCCAACGTGCCAGCGGAGACGCGGCCCCCCGGCAATGAAGGCGTCGATTTTGACCGCGCTTGGCAGCGCACGTTGAACGCGGGTGGCTGGGCCGGGTTGAACTGGCCAAAGGAATATGGCGGTCGCGGTCTGACCCTCAATCAGCTGATGATATGGTTCGAGGAGAACGCGAAGGTCGGCGCACCGCCGCCTGGCGTCTTCTTTGTTGCGCAGGCTCATGCCGGCCAAACATTGATCGCGCTCGGAACAGAAAAACAGAAATCCAAGCATCTGCCGGGAATCCTGCGCGGCGACGAGGTGTGGTGCCAGGGATTTTCCGAACCTGGCTCGGGTTCCGATCTGGCTTCGTTGCGCACGAAAGCTGTTATCGACGGCACGGACCTAATCGTGTCGGGGCAGAAAATCTGGACGTCCTTTGCTGATGTTGCCGACTTTCAGGAACTGCTCGTTCGGACCGAACCCGAAAGTCAACGGCACACCGGACTGAGTTGGGTCATCTGCGATATGAAGTCTCCGGGGATCACAGTCCATCCTATCAAGAAGCTCGACGGCCAAGCCGAGTTTGCTTCGGTATTCTACGATGAGGTGCGAATCCCGCTATCAAATGTCGTTGGGGAGGTAAATCAGGGCTGGAAAACGGCGATGGCAACACTCGGATTCGAGCGCGGCACGGCCTTTATCGGCGAAATGGTGACGCTGGTCCTCGACCTCGAAAAACTGATCGCCTACGCCAAGGAAAATCCGCTGACAGGGCAAAGCCGACCGGCGTGGAGCGATGACAGCGTTCGGCGCACGCTGTCCCGTTTGCGGGCTGAACTGGCGGCCCTGCGCGCGATGAATTATTCCAATCTGTCCCGTTATATTCATGGTGCCACGCCTGGTGCCGAGGGATCGGTAGTGAAGCTGTTCACCAACCAGGTCTCACAGCGACTTGAAAGCGCAGCAGTCGATATCATCGGTGGGAGACTGCTCAACGCGAACGCGCCGGAACAGGAATGGGCGTTGTCCTATTATCGCAGCATCCTCCACTCCATTGGCGGCGGTACCGCCGACATCCAGCGGGAAATTATCGCGGACCGCGTTCTCGGTCTGCCGCGAAGTCGATAGGAATAGGATCATGCTTCTCGCACCCAATGACGAACAGCGCGAATTTCTTGCAGCGGTTTCGGATGCACTGATATCCGAAGCGCCGTTCAGCCGCTGGTTCCTACCGCAGACGAGTGCACTAGCCGATGAGGCGCGGTTGTTATCTTTCGGGGCCCAGATGGGCTGGATGGGGTTTGCCGCACCTGAAACCGTAGGCGGGTCGGAAGCTGATTTGACGGACGAAGTCCTCCTCTTCATGCGGCTTGGTGCCCAGATGGCGCCGGTCGGCTTATGCACAGGTGCGATTGCGGTCCATGGGGCATTGGCAGCAGGGAAGTCGGAAATTGCTGCAGAAATCGTGTCGGGCAAGGCGTCAGTTGCGCTCGCAAGCACCGTTGGCGCCGGTGTCATCCTCGGGGCAGGCTCGGCTCATTACGCGCTGCGCATCATTAACAATCACGTCTCGCTCCACCTGTTTGAGGCCGCGCCCATTTCCATCGGGTTCGACTGGACGACGAGCGCTTGCGATGGTCCATTGGGCGAGACGGTTTTCGAGATCGAGGACAAGCGTCTGGTGCTTCGCTTCGAACTGCTTGTGGCGGCGCAGCTTCAAGGGCTCGCCGAAACCGCGCTTGCGGAAAGTAATGATTTTGCAAAGCTTCGCGAGCAGTTCGGTAAGCCGATCGGCAGCTTTCAGGCGGTACGGCACCGGCTCAGCGACATGGAACTGCGCGTGAGGCGTGCGGAAGCGCAGACCTATATGGCGGCGGTAGCCCTGCGCGACGGCGGGGCCGATGCCGAACTTCAGGTCCTTTCGGCGCTATGGATCACACGAGACGCGGCGCGCTTGAACGCGGAGGTCAATATTCAGAACCATGGTGCCATCGGCACGACGACAGAAAATATCGGGCACCTGCTGCTCAAGCGGGCGCTTTTATGGGAATTTGCCACCGGCAACGAAGGCATGTTGCTCGACCGGATTGCGTCGCTCGAAGCGCCGGACATCTAGGACCAAGATTTGCTGCAGAGCAAGGTCTCAGAAGTAATACGAACAAGGGGACGAGGCCGTGGATAACCGCTATGAAAGCTATGTAGCCCTCAGGATCAAGCATGAGGGGCACATATTGCACATTGCGATCGACAACCCGCCGCTTAACGCCATGACCCCGGACGCGCATGCCGAACTTGGGACGATATTCAGCGTAGCCGACGCCGACACCGGCGTGCGCGTCATTGTCCTTACTGGCGAGGGCGAGAAGGCCTTTTGTGCCGGTGGCAATCTGCGATCGATGATTGAAAATTTTGGCGATACCCCGACATGGCAGCTGCGTATGGCAGAAGCCCGGGCCATCATCGTCGGCATGCTCGAGTGCGGCAAGCCCATCATCTCACGGATCAACGGCCACGCGATGGGCCTTGGTGCCAGCATTGCGCTTGCAGGCGACATCACGATCATCGTCGATGATGCGAAAATCGGCGACTCGCATGTCGATGTTGGATTGGCGACGGGCGACGGCGGTGCATTGCTTTGGCCTGCGCTTGTCGGTCTCCCTACCGCGCGGCGTTATCTCATGTCTGGAGAGCCGTTGCGAGGTGCCGAAGCCGCAAGCCTTGGCCTCGTCACGGAATCGACGGCACGAGATACGCTGGACGAGCGCGTGGATTTTTGGACCACGCTCTTTCTGGCCAAATCCCCCATCGCTCTGCAAACCACCAAACGGGCGCTCAACCTCGACATTGTTGTGAAAGCCAAGGCACATATGGACGAGATGTTGCGCCTTGAAACGCAATCTTGGCAATCGCCCAATCATATTGAAGCCGTCAGTGCCATTCTGGAAAAGCGGTCCCCGAAATTCGAGGATGAATAGACATGTCGCTTAGTGGATTGTCATATTACCTAGTTAGATGTTAATGGGGCTTTGAAACTGTCGTTGAGAACAGGGAAAACTGGTCTTAGGTCAAGATGCCGGAGAAGGAATTCGAGCTGCTGACGGCTGCGATTCGACCGGCTAAACGGAGAGATTGCGAGCGATGAATATCGATTCCTCTACGCCTCAAAACCCCATGGTGTCCGGCCATATCGTCCCGGCAAAAAATTACATTGACCCCGATTTCGCCAAGTTAGAAGCTAAAAATTTGTGGTTCAAGGTCTGGCAGATGGCCTGCCGCGAGGAAGAAATTCCCAATGTCGGGGATTTCTACACCTACGATATCATCGATCAGTCGGTAATCGTCATACGCGTCGCTCAGGATGAGATCAGCGCCTATTATAATGTCTGTCCCCATCGCGGGCGTACGATTACAGAGGGATGCGGGCATACCGCGCGTCTTTTCTGCAAGTTTCACGGTTGGCAATGGAAACTCGACGGCACGATTAGCAAGGTTGTCGATCGTCACGAATGGCCCGCCTCCGAACTCCGCGACGAAGACCTGAACCTCGTCAAGATCAAAGTTGATCGCTGGGGTGGGTGGGTGTACATTAACATGGATCCCGACAGCGTCAGTCTAGAAGAGCATCTCGCCCCCGCGAAGATATTCCTCGACCCCTATGAACTTGAAGGTATGCGCTACCACTGGCGGAAATCGACCATATTGCCGTGCAACTGGAAGGTTGCACTTGAGGCATTCAACGAGGGCTATCATGTCCAGACGACGCACAACCAGATGCTGCGCTACATGGACGACATTACGCGTAGCTATGCGCACGGACGCCACGCGCATTTCGGTTATTGGGAGGCCCTGCCGTCGGGCTCCCGCTCACGACGTTTGACCAACGGTGCGCCGACCGAGGATATCCGCCCCGGACTTCGCGAATATATGGAAGATATGGCTGCGACCCTCAATGCGGGTTCGTCGGTCCAGACCGTCCATGCCGCTCGCCGCGTAATGCAGGAAGTACCTGAAGGCACCGACGCGCAGGGAGTACTCGTGAAATTCGGACAATTCATTTATGAGCATGCCGAAAGTCAGGGGATGAAATGGCCGAATATTACCGCTGAACAAATGTATGCTGCTGGCATCGATTGGCACTTGTTCCCGAACCAGATCATGCTGCAAGGGGCAACCGGCCTCCTGGGTTATCGTGCGCGGCCGAACGGCGTTGATCCCGATACCTGCATTTGGGATGTCTACTCGCTGCAGCGATATGCGTCAGGAAACGAACCTGAGGTCGAGCAGGAGTGGAGCCAGGACCTCGGCGATGTCGAGTTCTGGGGAAAAATCCTTACGCAGGATTATCAGAATATGGGACAGGTGCAAAAAGGTATGAAGTCGCGCGCATTTCGCGGGGCCCGCCCAAATCCGTTGCAAGAGACCGCCATCTCCAATTTTCACAGGGCTCTCGTTGAGTTTATGGACGAGGGATATTGATCAATGAGTGAATGGGACGAAAGAACAGATTTTCTGGTTGTTGGCAGTGGCGGGGGTTCGATGATCGCGGCTCTAGCTTATGCGGATGTCGGGAAAAATGCCTTGATTCTTGAGAAAACCGACAAGGTTGGCGGCTCGACCGCCATGTCGGGCGGGGTCTTCTGGATCCCCAACCATCCGCTTCAGGCCGCCGCCGGCGTCGAGGATAGCTACGAAAAAGCCCGGACGTATATGGATGCCGTTGTCGGCGACGTCGGGCCGTCCACGTCGCCGGAACGCAAGGACATGTATTTGCGGATGGGGCCGAAAATGGTAGGGTATCTCCAAGCAAAGGGAATGCCATTCTTGCGTGGGTCGGGATGGTCCGACTATCACGATGACATGCCCGGCGGCTGTCCTGAAGGCAGGTCGCTTCTAGTCGAGATATTTAATGCCAAGGAACTGGGGCCTGAATGGGAGGGACGCCTACGGCGCGGTCCGTTCGACATTCCCGTGCGCGGCACCGAATCGCGCAGGCTCCAGCTGATGAAGCGGAGTTGGACCGGAAAAATGGCCGCAGTTTCGCTCGGCCTTCGAATGATCCGGGGGAAACTATTGGGGAAGAAATATGTAGGCATGGGCGCTGCGATCCAGGGCCGGATGTTGCAAATGGCCCTCAAGCAGAATGTTGAGATACGCCTCGCTTCGCCGGTTGCCGAGCTGGTCGAGGAAGACGACCGTGTCGTGGGCGTAATCACCCAAAAGAACGGCAAGCCTTGGCGGATCGCGGCCCGTGACGGAGTGCTGATCAACGCTGGCGGTTTTTCGCACAATGCGGGCATGCGCGCGAAATTCGGTCCGCAGCCTTCATCCACCGGATGGACCAACGCCAATCCCGGCGACACCGGCGAAATGATCGAGATTGCCAGCAGGCATGGTGCGGCACTGGACCTGATGGATCAGGCCGTGTGGCTGGTTACGTCCCTAGAGCCCAGCGGCTTCCGCTCTTTTCATGTCCTCGATCTGCCCAAGGCCCATACGGTCATGGTGACCAACGAGGGAAAACGGTTCGCTAACGAAAGCCAGTCATACATGGCCAACGGTCAGGCCATCTATGCGAACGGCTCCGTGCCGGCATGGGTCATCATCGAATCAAGGCATCGGGACAATTATCCATGGGGTGTGACACCAGGTGGAAAGACGCCGGGGGGGTGGATTGAGAGTGGATATATGAAGAAGGCCGATTCGATGGAGGAATTGGCAAACAAATGCGGGGTTCCGGTCGATGCGCTGAAAGCGACGATCGAGCGGTTCAATGGATTTTGCAAGACCGGCAAGGACTTGGATTTCCAGCGTGGCGATAAGGCCTATGACCGCGTCTTTACCGATCCGAGTGTCGGACCCAATCCCTGTCTAGGCGAAATAGCAAAGCCGCCTTTCTATGCCGTTCAGGTCTTTCCAGGCGATGTCGGAACCTATGGCGGTATCGTAACCGACCAGTTTGGCCGGGCGCTCAAAGCCGACGGCAGTGTCATTCCCGGCCTTTATGCCACCGGCAACAGCACTGCTTCGGTCACGGGAAAAACCTACCCGGGCGCAGGCGCGAGCATCGGCGCGTCATTCGTGTTTGGGTGGGTGGCCGCGCGCCACGCGCTTGGCCAGACAATCAACTAGAAAGGGTCGAGCAATGGGCAGCGAAATTGAAGCCATGGTTCGCGAACTTCATGATCGGCAAGCTATTCGCGATGTCGTCATTCGATATTGCCGCGGTGTCGACCGGATGGACCGCGCACTTGTCCTGAGCTGCTATCACCCTGAGGCGATAGATGATCACGGACTGTTCGTCGGCGGACCGGAGGCGTTTGTCGACTGGGCGTTCGCGCTACATACGCATGTGCAATTTGCACACCAGCATATCGTGACAAACCATAGTTGCGAATTGGACGGCGATACGGCGCATACTGAAACCTACTGGATGTTTGCAGGGATGCATCATGAAGGCGCAAAGCTGACCATCGGCGGTGGCCGATACATCGATCGGATGGAAAGGCGATTAGGCGAGTGGCGCATCGCAGCGCGCAAATGCATTCCCGACTGGGGTGGCCAACCGACAGAATCCTGGCTCTCGCCCGAGGCGTCCGCAGCGCTTGCGAGCGGCGGAACGGCCGCGCGTAACAACAGCGACGTGAGTTACGAGCGTCCCCTGACGATTGATCCCGAGCGTATCGGCAAAATTTTCGCGCTCTAAAAAGGCAACAGCTTCGCGTTCTAGAGCATGATGCGCTTTGCTTGAATCGCATCATGCTCTATATCTATTTGTGGTCGCGTGATTTTAAGCGAATAACCGGTTCCCACTTATTCGCATCACGCTCGAAAACGGAATAAGCGCCTTGCATCGCTTCGCCTCGTGCAGGCTGTTGGAAAAGTCCTTATCCGTCTCTGGTCACAGGCAGTGCAGGATAACGTCCAAGCGTTGCAGCCAGCGTTGCGCTCAACGCCAGCATGCCGACCATGAAGAACAGAATGCTGTCGTAATTCCCCGAACGACCGAAGGTTATACCCGCGACAATCGGCATAATCGCCCAACCGATCGTGTGAGCCGAAAAGATCAATCCATAAATTGCGCCATAGCTACGCATTCCGAAATAACGTGCCGCCAGGAAGGCAATCAGATCGACTTCGGCGCCCGCAGCCATGGCGGTGCAGGCAATCGCGATCATTGCAGTCGTGCTACTGCCGTCGAAACCCGACAGAAGGATGCATGTCACAATGGGAAGCGCGAATGCGGGCGCAGCGACAAACGGTGCGGGAACCCTGTCGAGGAGGAATCCTGTCAGCAGGCGCGAAGCGAACGAGATGGGACCGATGATCCCGGCAATAGCCGCTGCCCCCAGGGCATCCAGACCTGCATCGATCAACATCGGCTGAAAGTGCTGGTAGATCGCGTTGTAGCATCCGCCCACAAGTGTGAGCGCCACTACTATTTGCCAGAACTGGCGCCGCGAAAGCGCTTGCCGCACCGAAAAGCCGCTTGCCTGCATGGTAAGGGGTGGTGCGTTTCCCTGCTCATGCGGCTGTCCTGATCGCGCGAGGTCAGAACGATCATAGAAAAAGGCAAAGGTTAGCGGCCAGACTAGGATCAAGGCCAGCGCCGACAACGACCAATAGGCCGCCCGCCACCCCCAAGCCTCGATCGCGGTGACCGCGACAAGGGGCATGACGGCGCTTGCAAGGCTCAATCCGGCAAGCACCAGTGCGAGTGCGAATCCCCGATTGCGTTCAAAGCGGCTGGCGACTGCTAGCGTCCAGATCACGGGGCTCATTCCCATGCTCAAGATAGCCAGGCAGGCCCATGCGCCGTACCAGCTAAGGATCGATGGTTCGACCAAGCCGAGCAATGCGAGAGCTATTGCGTAGAGCGGGACGCCGACCAATGCGACGCGGCGCGCTCCGGTCCAATCGAGAAGCCGCCCGAGAAGCGGACTCAAAAAGATCGTGCCCAGCGATCCGAATGAAAGCCCCGCTGTGATCTGAGCTCTCGTCCACCCGAATTCGTGCGTGAGGGGTACGACGAAGCTTCCCAGAGTGATCGCATGGGTAGCGACCATTCCGCAGCCGATCGCAGAAGCGACGAGCACCGGCCACCCGTTTCGCCATTCCGAGCGGCCCAAATCGGAACCAGCCAACATGCTTTCTCTCCCCGCCGCCTTAGCTGGGACGGTATCGGTCCCCTCCGGTCGATCACTCGCCGGTGAACACCGGTCTTTCCTTCTTGCCGAAATTCATGATTGCCGCCGTATTGTCTTTGGTTCGCGCCGTCCGCGCGACACCGCGATTCTCCAGTTCGAGATGCTGATCGAGCGTCAGTTCTGGTCCCTGGATGAACAATTGCCGCATGATGCCGAGTGCGATCGTCGGGCCATCCGCAAAACTCTGGGCAACGGTGCGCGCTTCGTTGCGAAACGCGTCTTCGGCCGCGAGCTGGTTGATCATGCCCCATTCGAGCGCCTTTGGAGCGGGCAGTTTTTCAGCGCGCATGATCATCGCTCGAGCTCGCGGGGTGCCAATGGCACGCGGCAAGAGCCAGGTGATGCCCGAATCCGTGCAGCTCGCCAGTGTGGCGAATGGGACAAGGAAGAACGCGTTTTCGGAAGCAATGACATAATCGGCAAGCAACGCGATTGCGAACCCGAAACCGACGCATGGACCGTTGACGGCCGCAACAACCGGAATTTCCAGATCACGCAGGCGGCGGACCAGCGGATGAAAAATACCACTGACTGACTGGATAACAGGCGGCTCGGCCCGTGTGCGATCGGCTGTCGCCGCACCGGAAGACAGATTGGCTCCGGCAGAGAAAGCTCGGCCTTCGCCGGTAATCATCAGGCAGCGGATCGAGCGCCGCGGCTTGCCGATCTCGATCAACGCGGCATACAGTGCTTCGACCATACACGGCCTGAGCGCATTCAGCTTTTCTGGGTCATCGAACCAGAATGTTGCAAGGGCACCGTCGATTTCAAGACGGGCATTGTCATAGCTGATGATCTCGGTCGCACGGTCTTCTGTCACGTCGGATATTCCTTCCTAGATTTAGCCGGTGTATCGGTTCCGCTGGTCGTACGTGAGCGCGGCTACCGTCTGCGGCTCACACAGGCTGTCAAGCGTCCAGCCCATCGGATTGCAGCGTGTGCGGATCAGTTCGGGCTCCTGAACGAAACTCAATTGACCGCCGTTCAGATAGATTTCGCGGCCGGTGATTCCCGACGCAAAATCGGTGCAGAGCCATGCGGCAATGGCAGCCACATGCTCGGGCCGACCTTCGACCCCACCATCGGAAAGCCATTGATTGGAAATATAAGGGATATTGAGCTTTTCGGTCTGATAGGAGATGGTTTCAAACACTTCTGGAATGGCCATTGCGCTGCCTTGCGCCACGGGCCTCAGTGCATTCGCGCGTACACCATATTCGCCGAGTTCGCGGGCGATTGAGCGGGTCAAGCCGACGACCCCTTCCTTCGCCGCCGAATAATTGCTCATGCCCCAATGGCCAAAGCCCGAAGGCGACGAATAGTTGACGATCGCTCCGCCCTGTTTCGCCAGATGGCTGGCGCCGGCACGAATGGTAGCGAAATATCCCTTGAGATTGACGTTAAGGACTAGGTCCCAGTCCTCCTCGCTCATCTCCATCACCTTTTTCGGACGAATGATGCCTGCATTGTTTATGAGAAAATCGAGACGTCCGAAATTATCCATGGCGCATTCGACAACCGCCCTGCCGCCGGACATCGTTGACACGCTCGATGTCTCAGCAACGGCAAGTCCGCCCTTGGAAATAATCTCATCGACAACGGATTGCGCGATCGACTGATCGGCTCCGCCGCCTTGCGGGCCGCCGCCCAAATCGTTCACGACAACGTTGGCGCCCTCGCTCGCAAACAGCAGCGCGGTCTCGCGACCGATGCCGCGCCCGGCGCCGGTGACGACCGCGGTTTTCCCATGGAAACGTGCTGACATCGAAATCCTCTCTCTTATCTTGCGTTGTCATACCAAGCTGCGCTAATCAGATAAATAGGTTGCATGATTTATACAATGATTCATTGTGTGAACGGGTGTATCACCTGACAAACAAGAAACGAAGGAGGGATAGCATGAACGCCGCCAGAGAGGCTCTGATACCCTTTACACTCGACGGCAAGGTTGCACTGGTCACCGGTGGCGCATCGGGTCTGGGTAAAGCCACCGCCAAATTGTTTCTCGACGTCGGAGCGTCAGTCGTCATCGCAGACCTGAATGCTGACGCCGTGCAACTGACTTGTCGGGAATTTGAGGCGATTGGCCCGGTTTTAGCGGTTGAGATGGATATTTCGGACGAAGCGTCGGTCCAGGCGGGTTTTGCCGCCGCTGCCGCAGAGTTCGGCGGCATCGATGTTCTCGTCAACAATGCAGCCTACCGGAATAAGGCAAGCACGATGGATATGTCCGTCGAGGAATGGGATCGCATGCATGCTGTCTGCGCCAGGGGTACTTTTCTCTGTCTGCGTGAAGCCGTGAAGCAGATGCGCGGTCGGGGAGGTGGTGCGATTGTCAATATTTCATCGATGAGTGCCCGGCATCCAACCATCCTTCCCAATATGCACTATGATTCGGCAAAAGCCGGGGTCGACGCCATTACCCGTCTCGCCGCGGTCGAATTCGCGCCCGACAAAATCCGTGTGAACTCTGTTCTGCCAGGCGGCATGGTGACGCAGGGTGTCACCAACATGCACGAGAGTGATGTGGCAATCGTCGGCCCGGCAACCCAGCCCGGGCGGTCATTGTTCGGTCGGTCAGCCGATCCAATCGAAATGGCGCGCGCCGTGCTTTTTATGGCGAGCGATGCATCAAGCTACATCACTGGCGCCGAATTGCTGGTGGACGCCGGCTTCACGAAGGGCTGATCAATCTAAAAGGACTCAATTGCATGCAAGCAACATCCAACTTGACCGTTTCCAAGCCCGCGCACGTCCCCGACGAGCGCGTGTTCGACTTTGACTTCACCAATATCCCCGGTGCCGACGAAGACGTGCAGCTGGCTTGGCGGGCACTTCGCGAAAAGGCACCCGAGGTCTTCTGGACGCCGCGCAATGGCGGCCACTGGGTCGCGCTTCATTACGAAGATATTCTCGAGATTCAGACCAACCACGAAAAGTTCAGCCACCGTGAGTTCACGCTGCCGCTTGACCCGAACAAGCTTTTCTCACCCTTGCCGTTGAGCCTTGATCCCCCCGAACACGGAAAATACCGGCGGATCATCATGCCGACCTTTCTACCCAAGCAGGTGAACAAGGCCGAAGATGTCGTGCGGGATGTCGCGATCCGTTTGATTGAAGAGATGGCGCCGAAGGGCGGATGCGAGTTCATCGAAGATTTTGCACGCAAACTGCCGATCGCCGTTTTCATGACGATCGTCGACCTACCCTTCGAAGACAGGACGATCCTCCTACCGCACGCCGAGACCGTTGTTCGCAGCAACGACGTGAAGGCGCGCCGGGATTCCCAGTCGTTCATGCACGAATATCTCAAGGGGTGGGTAGAGCAGCGGCGGGAACAGCCTGGCGACGATTTGATTAGCACGGTTGTGCATAGCCAAGTCGGAGACCGGCCGATCACTAATGACGAGGTCTTTGCGCTGTTGTCGCTCCTTCTGTTCGGCGGGCTCGACACGGTCGCCTCGATGATGGGCTTCATTGCACGATTCCTTGCCATGCATCCGGAACATCGCGAGGACTTGGCCGAGCATCCCGAACTCAATCGGGACGCGGTCGAGGAACTGCTCAGGCGCCACGGTGTTTCGAACACAGCGCGGTGGATCACGCACGACTTTGAACTGCGCGGTGCCCCATTGCAGGGCGGCGATATGATCCAGATTCCAAACCTTCTCGTAGGTCTCGATGAACGTCTTGTCGCAGATCCGTTGACCGTCGATTTCCGCCGCAAGCGCATCAAGCACGCGGCGTTCGGCAATGGGCCGCACACCTGCCCGGGCGCCGTCCTTGCACGGCGTGAAATCTCCGTTTTCATCGAAGAGTGGCTGAAGCGTATTCCAGACTTCTACATCAAGCCGGGAACCAGGCCTCAGATGGCAACCGGTCTGGTGAACGGAGTCACGCGTCTCGATCTCGCATGGGATCCTGCAAAGACCCGGAACGTCTGACGGCGTGAACCTGTGCTGCTCAATACCGATCATTTCGTCATGCTGACCAATCCTGACCTGCTGAGCCCGGTCGTTGTGCGCGCCGAACAGGAAATAATATTCATTCAGGAGATGAACATTGCGCAGCCTGCTTGACAGCAATCGCCCCGTGATTGGCGATACACGCCCGGACTCGCTATCTGGCGGGGCGCGTGATCACATCAATCCTGCATCGGGCAAGCCTCAGGCAGAAATCCTGATTGGCGGCAAATTTGAGATCGACGCCGCAGTTGCCGCCGCCATCGATGGACAACGCGCCTGGGCTGCCCTTGGGATGGCGGGCAGGCGCGATGCATTGTTCCGGCTGGCCAACCTTGTCGAGGCTGAGTCTGAGCGCTTCGGACAAATGGCGGCGCTCGAGGTCGGAACTCCGATCTCGATCGGTAAATCGGATCTCGCGCTTGCCTGGATGCGTTATTACGCCGGATGGGCCGACAAGGTTGAGGGAACCGTGACCGAACCGATCGGCGCGCCGGGCCTCGCTTATTCCACGCATGAGCCCATCGGCGTGGTTGGCGTTATCATCCCCTGGAATTCGCCGCTGATAGCAATCTCCATGACCGCCATTCTGGCCCTAGCCGCTGGCAACGCTGTTGTTCTCAAACCGCCGACGCAGACGCCCTTCATTGCCATCCGGGTTGGAGAACTAGCGCTTGAGGCAGGCATTCCGCCTGGAGCATTGAACGTTGTCCCAGGTGACGCAGAAGCCGGTCAGGCCCTCGTGCTTCATCCCGAATGCGGCAAGGTCAGCTTTACGGGTGGAGATCAGGTCGCAAAAGCGATCATGCGGATGGCAGCCGAGACGTTGAAGCCGCTCGCGCTGGAGTTGGGCGGCAAATCGGCAAATATCATTTTTGAAGATGCCGATCTGGACGCCGCAGCGCAGATGGCATCGGTCTGTTCGACGGTGGTGGCGACGGGGCAAGGCTGCGTGCTCCCGACGCGCGTCTATGCGCATAGCGCCATTTTCGATGGTCTCGTCGAGCGCATCAAGGGCATCACCGAATCCTTCCCTGTCGGCAATCCGCTGGATTATTCCACGATGGTGGGCCCAGTTATCAATGAAGCGGCTGCGCAACGAATCATGGGAGTTATCGAGCGTGCAAAGGTCGACTCTGGAGGTCAGCTCGTCACGGGTGGCCGGCGCGGGCAGGGCGAACTTGCCGTCGGCAGCTTTGTCGAGCCGACGGTTTTTGCCGGCGTCGCGCATAACAGCCATCTAGCGCGCGAGGAGGTGTTCGGTCCGGTACTCGCAATCGTGCGTTTCGACCGGGACGAGGACGCCCTGGCTATGGCGAACGACAGCCGATTCGGTCTCGGCGCCTATCTGCATACCAACGATTTGAAGCGCGCCCATCGCATGGCTGCGGGACTGAAGGCAGGTGCCGTGTCGATCAATGGGATGTTGCCTATGGCGCCCAATCTCCCGTTCGGCGGATACAAGCAGAGCGGCTTTGGCCGCGAGGGCGGACGGTACGGGCTGGAGGAGTTCATGCAGGTCAAGCAGATCATGCTGCATTTATAGGGTGGCGTCGCGCAGGTGAGGGTTTGTGATGATTGATACAGCTGATTATGTGATCGTGGGCGGCGGCAGCGCCGGCTGTGTGCTAGCGGCCAGATTGTCCGAAGTCCCCGGCGTCAGGGTCATCCTCCTCGAAGCAGGCGGCGAGGGACGGGACTTTCTCATTAAGATGCCGGCTGGCACGGCCAAGCTGATGGGCCACCCGAAATATGACTGGTGTTTCCCGACGCTTCCCGATTCCTCGATAAATGGGCGGACGATGCAATGGTCCGCGGGAAAGGCGCTCGGGGGAAGCTCGGCGATCAATGGCCAAGTTTACATGCGCGGACAACGCAGCGACTATGACAACTGGGCGAAGATGGGGTGTGCGGGCTGGTCGTTCGACGAGGTGTTTCCTTATTTCCTGAAGTCAGAGACCCTCCATGACGCCCCATCTCAAAGTCATGGTAGCCATGGGCCTTTGAGCGTGTCCCCGGTACGGAATCCGCAACCGATCGCTGATCATGTAATCGACGGGTTCCGACAGGTCGGCTTGCCCTACAACGATGATTATTGCGCCGGCGACCAGACTGGCGTTTACCGCATCTATGCAACGCAAAAGGACGGGCAGCGTTGTTCGGCAGCCCGAGCCTATCTCGAGCCGGCGCGATCGCGCCCGAACCTGACGGTCATTACCGGGGCGCTCGTCGAGCGCATTCTCGTGACTGAAGGCAGGGCGACGGGGGTAGCTGTCCGCATCGGCGACCGGTCGCGGACCATCGGAGCAAAACGCGAAGTGCTTCTCTCCGCCGGTTGTGCGCAATCACCAGCGATCTTGATGCGTTCGGGCATTGGGCCGGCAAAACACCTTTCCGAGCATGGCATCGCGGTCGTTTCGGATATACCCGGCGTGGGACAGAATCTGACCGAGCACAATACGATTGCGCTGTCCAAGCTTGTCAATATCCCAACCATGAGTGCGCAGCTGGGGCCTTTGCGGATGGTTGGGCATCTGTTGCGCTATCTGGTAGCCCACAAAGGCTTGCTAACGACCCCCGCTGTACAAGTAATGGCGGCTTTGCGCACCGACCCAGATCTGCAAGATCCCGACATCATCTTGTCGATGCTGCCCGTCGCTGTTACCTTCAATGACAAGGGTGACGCAGTGGTCGAAAAGCGTCCGTCCTTTTCGATGGGGTTCCATGTCGCGCGCCCCGAAAGCCGCGGCCAGATACTGCTCGCAAGCGCCGACCCCACCGACTTACCAGTCATAGACCACCGCCTGTTGGGTTCCCAAAACGATCTCGAAAAGCTCGCCAAGGCTTGCGCGCTTGTCGAGCAAGCCTGCCAGAGCCCAGCTTTGGCTAAGGTTATTACCGGACCGTTACGCCCCGACCCGGTGCCGACAAACCACGACGAATGGAAAGCCTATGTCAGGACCTGGGGCGGAATCGGGTATCACATGGTGGGCTCATGCCGAATGGGCGGGGCGGGCGACGAGATGGCGGTTCTCGACCCGACCCTCAAGGTGCGCGGAGTCCAAGGGCTGCGGGTTGTCGACGCATCGGTAATGCCAGCGCCAGTTTCCGCCAACACCAATGCGCCGACGATCATGATCGCCGAGCGCGCAGCCGAAATGATTGCGAGAAGCCGCCAATGAGTACAGTTCTTGAAACGCATTATGGTATTCGCGGCAAGGCGGCCGCCGTCATCGGAAACACGCCGATAGGACAGGCAGTGGCGAGCCTATTCGATGCGGCGGGTGCGCGGACATGCCTGCTCCCGACCGTAGGTGAAGGTGACGTACTTGATCCCTGTGACGAGGGAGCGGTCGCCGAAAGGCTTTCAGCTTTTGCAAGTGCGTCAGGTGGACTCGACATATTGGTTTATGCCGCGACACGGGTTGGAACCTACCCTCTCACACAGATGACGCTCGAACAGTGGGATGGGATTCATAACATGAATTTGCGCGGGGCGTTCGTCGCCATGCGCGAGGCCGTCAAATTGATGCAGGGCAAACGGTCAGGCCGCATCGTGGCCGTGTCGACCATGGGATCGCTGCATCCCGTCCTCCATGGCAACGCCGGCTACAGCGCGTCAAAGGCAGGCTTAAACGGGCTGGTTCGAGCCGTCGCCGCCGACCATCTTGCCGATGGTATTCTAGTCAATGCGGTGCTGCCCGGTGCGGTGGCAGTTGGACCTATCCCGGAGGACGCTGTCAGCCAAGGGGGGCCAGCGACCCAACCGGGGCGTCTTGTGCTTGGAATCGGCGATGCGGACGACGTCGCGGCGGCGGTTCTATATCTCGCATCACCTGCCGCCAAATTCATCACCGGCCAGAGCCTCGTCCTCGATGGAGGTTTTCTTGTTTCGTGACCAGACGAGCAAACGCCATAAAAGCTACAAGTACAGGATTCTGATATGTCACAACTAAAGTCCATTATTCGCAACGTGATGACGATCGATCCCGAGGCGCCTGCCATCGAGTTCGAGAAGAAATGGCACAGCTGGGGTGAACTGACTGCGATTGTCGACGGCCTCGATGAACTTCTGTTAAGCCGGAGGATTCCAGTCGGAACACGCATCGGTGGCATGCTCTCGAACACGCCGGAAATGGCCGCTGTCATCGTCGGTGTGATCACCTCGGACCGCTGCATTGTCACACTTAATCCGATGCTTCCGGAGGACAAACTGGCGGCAGACATCCGGAACCTGAAAACACCCGTTCTTGTTGCAATGAGTCGCGATTGGGCGCGTCCCAAAATCCGCGCCGCTGCTGCTGAATGCTTGGCATTGTGCATCGAGGTCACCGGGGACAGGGCTGCGCCCTTAAGGGTAATCCAGGAACAAGGGGAGACCGATTTCGTAAACGACGCTGAAGGGGTGGGCATCGAAATGCTGACAAGCGGCACGACGGGGACCCCCAAGCGCATACCACTCAAGGCCAAAAACTTCGAGCGCATGATCCTCGATGCTTCCGTTTTTGAGAGTCGCGATCCGAACGATGTTCCCACTCTTCGAAAATCAGTCTCGATTCTCAATACTCCGTTTTCGCACATTGGTGGATTGTTCAGTCTTTTTACGACGCTGAGTGCTGGTCGCAAGGCCTGTATGCTCGACCGGTTCCAGGTTGAGACCTTCATTGATGCCGTTGCAAGGCACCGGCCGAAGATGGCAGGTGCACCGCCGTCTGCACTCAGGATGATCCTTGATGCGGAAGTTCCCAACGAAAGGCTCCAAAGCCTGATGGTGTTTCGAACATCCACCGCGCCGCTCGATCCTGATTTGGCCGACGCATTTTTTGAACGATATGGCATCCCGGTGCTCCAGAACTATGGTGCAACAGAGTTTGCCGGCGGCGTCGCGGGGTGGACGCTCGCCGATTTCAAAGAGTCAGGCGCGGCGCGACGCGGCAGTGTCGGCAGGATGAATCCGGGAGTATTAGGACGGATAGTCGATCCGGAAACGGGCGCTTCCTTACCCTATGGTGAGATGGGCTTACTCGAACTTCGCGCACAGCATTTGGGTGATGGAACAAGCTGGGTTAGAACGACCGACCTTGCTAAAATGGACGAAGAACAGTTCTTGTGGATTTTAGGGCGCGCAGACAATGCGATTATCCGCGGGGGGTTCAAGATCATGCCGGATGATGTTGTGCGTGCGATTGAAAGCCATGACGCCATTCGTGAAGCCTGCGTATTGGCTCTGCCGGATGCGCGCTTAGGACAAATTCCGGTGGCGGCTTACCTGCTAAAATCTGGGAAGGAAGTCAGTCCCGATGAGCTCAAGGCATTCTTGCGCGCCAGACTGACGGCTTATCAGGTCCCGGTCCGGCTATTGCAACTAGAAGAAATGCCACGGACCCCCTCGATGAAGCCCAGCCAGCCAGAATTGCGAAAATTGTTCGAAGCGACTGCTTAAGCGCGAGTGATCAGTCCTTCTGAGCCGAGCGCGCGGCCTTACCAGCCCGCCAAGTCAGCGGCGCGAAGACGGTGAAGGCTGGGCTGGCCAAGCCAGGTCCAATCGAACATGGCCCGCTTCATATAAATATGGGCGTCATGCTCCCAAGTGAAGCCAATGCCCCCATGGGCCTCGACCATGTCGCGTGTCGCCTGGAGATAGACGTCGGTGCAATGCGCTTTTGCCTGCGCCGCTGCATGCCGGGCCTTATCTGGCAAGTCATCCCAGGCGTGCGCCGCAAACCAATACAGTCCGCGGCTCGGTTCGATTTCAAGCGCCATGTTGGCCAGCTGATGCTTCAGACCCTGAAAAGCACCGATCGGCTGGCCATATTGCTCGCGAACCTTTGCATAGTCGACGGTTCGTTCGAGGCAGCGAGTGGCCCCGCCAAACGCGTCCGCAGCAAGCAACGTGGCGGTGGCATCGATCAGGCGATCGATTGTCGCGCCGTCTCCCGGCATCATTTCGCTGGCGGTCCCGTCGAATGTCACAATGTCCAACCGTCGCGTGCGGTCAGCGCTGTCAGTCCGGGCGGTCTTGTATCCGGCGCCGCGCTCAACCAATGCCAACCCGTCCCGGGTACCCACGATGATAAGATCGGCTTCGGCGGCATTCGGAACGAGCACCTTCGTTCCGGAGATGCTGTTGCCGCCTGGCACTTCCCATTCCCCCGGCAGCCAGCGGCCTTTCCCCTCGCCAAACGCAATCGTTGCGAGACGTTCGCCTGTTGCCAGGAGCGGAAGCCAATTTGCCCTTTGCTCGGCGCTACCGGCCAATTGAATCGCAAGCGCTCCAATGGCGTTTCCGAAGAAGGGCACGGGGGCTGCGAACTCGCCAAGCAGTTCCGCTATGATCGCAAGGTCCAAAAGCTGGAGCCCCAGACCGCCATGCGCTTTGTCAATCATGATGGCTGGAATGCCCATCGCAACAAGATGTGACCAGAGTGCTGTGTCGTATGGGTCGTCGCCGTCGAAGATCTTGTGCACCTGCTGGCTGTCGCATCGATCATTCAGAACCGGCCTGATAGCGTCGAGGAAGGCTTGTTGGTCGTCGGAGAGGAGAAAGTTCATTGCACGGCTCCTCGCGCATCGCGGGGTAGGCCCAGGCTGCGTTCGGCGATCAGGTTGCGTTGAATGTTTGACGTCCCGCCGGCGATCGACATTGACAGCGAGATCATGAATCGTTCGATCCATTTGAGATGTTCGCCCGACATGTCGAGAAATCCGTCGCCGACAATGTCGCGCGCGACCTTGGAAATCCGCTGCGCCAGGTTGGTCATGTAAAGCTTAGGCATTGTCGAGAACATGCCGGTATCCCGATCGTGGACTATATGGCTTGTCGCCCGGTAGGTAGAATAGGTAAGCGACATCAGTTGTCCTTCGATCGCGGCCAGTTCCTCGCGAATGCGAGGACACTCGATTGCTGGCTTGCCGTTATAATCGACCAATCGGGCGAGTTTGACGAGATCGCGAAACATTGAGAGGCTCCAGGTGAGCCCGCCAATGCCCGATCGCTCGTGCTTCAGTGTCGACCGCGTCACATACCAGCCCTTGCCCCTCTCGCCGACGATCCAGTCCGCTGGGGTCTTTGCATCATCGAAGAAGACTTCGCTGAATTCCTTCTGGCGGGTCATCTGTGCGAGAGGTCGAATTGTAACGCCAGGCTGGCGCAGATCGATCAGCAGATAGGAAATGCCGTCATGCTTCTTTGCGTCCGGCTCGGTCCGAACCAGCGCGAACATGTGTGTTGCCTTGTGGGCGCCTGTGCTCCAGATTTTCTGCCCGTTGATGACCCATTGTCCATCAAGTAGCTCACCTTTGGTTCGCAGCGAGGCGAGATCGGAGCCCGCATTGGGTTCGGAAAATCCCTGCGCCCAAACGAACTCACCCGTAAGCGTCTTTTCGATGAAATAGGCACATTGTTCTTCCGTGCCCCACTCCAGCAAGGTCGGAACAACCAGCTTGCCTGTCGATGCGATTCGGCCGCTCGGAGCCCGAGCCTTGGTAAATTCCTCGCGTATAATCTCGGCGCGTGCAATATCCGGGGCCTGCTCCGAACCGCCAAATCGCTTTGGCACGCTGCGGTGCAGATAGCCGCGATCAATTGCCGCGAGCGTAAAGGTACGTTCATGCTCCTTCGATCTAAGGTTGCCGTCCGCAGGCGGCCAATGCTCCAAAAGGAAGGCTAAGACCTCTTGGCGAAAATCATCGAACTCGGGTCCAAAGCCAAGTTGCATGTCTCGTCATCCTCTCCGACCACGTCGTGTAGCGTTCCCCAGTCCGGTCCATCTACCCAATCGCAACGACCCTTGGTTGTCATTAATCATCTAACTACGTTTATCGATTGAATCAAGCGTCGAAAACTCCCACGCATAGGCTGGCACCTTGTATCTGGCTTGGAAATGGGTTTTTTGCTAAGTGCTTGGCTTGTCCCTTTGCTCCCGCATGATCGCTCATTTGACACGCAGGCGCTATCGCGGCATGAATATAGATATAACTAATAAATAGGATTAGGGATGCCCGGCCAGTTTGACTACGCAGCATTTGGTCTGCAGCCTCCGCGCCATCGCATTGACCCGCCGGTTGGTCCGCGTGACGTTGCCAGCCTCGTTCCCCGCGCTAAGGCGCTCGTTCCCAACAACGAAGCGCTTGCCGATGACAAGGTTCGCTATACCTTCAGCGAACTCGACGAACAGGTTACCCGCACCGCCGGATTCTTTCGCGATAGCGGTCTCGAGCCTGGCGACCGAATTGCGATGTCGGTCTTGAACCGGGTCGAGGCGGTGGTCGCCTTCTTTGCCGCAATGCAGTTCGGACTTGTCTGGGTCGGGATGAACCGGATTCTGCCTCCAGCGGACAAGAAGTTTATTTTAGCACATTCCGGCACCAAGCTAATGCTTGCCGATACGATCTCCTTTGCCGAAATCGAAGCGCTGAAGGCGGAGCTTCCCGAACTTATGCGATTGGTCGATATTGATAGCGACCCCGCTTGGGTTTCGGCTCTGTCGTGCCCTCGCGCGCCGGCACTCCCATGGCCGGAAATCGACCCTTTTGTGCCTGCCGCGATCATGTACACTAGTGGCACGACCGGCGTTCCCAAGGGGGTTGTCCACAGCCAGCACAACATGGTGACCGTCGCCGCTGGCAATTCAGCGCATGGTCTGATGTCGCCCGAAGCGCGACGCGGGTCGGCGCTTCCCGTCACCATCACGAACGTCATGATTCTTGGTCCGGTCTTTTCCTATTGGAACCTCCAGCCTTTCAGTCTGGGCCAGACAACCCGAATCGAGCCGATGATCGAATGGCTTCACAAGGAAGGCATCGGTCAGATCCCGTTCGTTCCAACGATGGTCTACGATCTGCTGCAAGCGGATCTCGATCTTCCGGAGAAATTGGTTGTCGGATGCGGCGGTGCGCCCGTCGCGCAACCCATACGCGAAAAATTCCGGACGCGTTACGGCTATCCGCTAGAGACAAGCTACGGCCTGACCGAGGCCCCAACTATTGTTGCCACGTCCAACGGACTGGTAGGGCCCGACGGCGCCAGTGGGCTTGCCGCGCCATATCTGCAGATTACCATCAGAGACAAGGCGGGATGCGCCCTTTCGCCAGAAACCATTGGCGAGGTTTGTATGGGTGCGATCCCGGACGGCCCATGGGCCAATGTTTACACGCCGCCGCTAGGCTACTGGCGTGATGCGGTAAAAACAGCCGAGCTTCTCAAAGATGGGCTGGTCCATACGGGTGATGTCGGCAGCCTGGATGAAGATGGCTGGCTGACGATCGCCGACCGCAGTTCCGAACTTATCCTTCGTGGCGGGTCCAATGTGTATCCCGCCGAAATTGAACGGGTGCTGCACATGCTCGATAGTGTTGCGGATTGCGCCATTATCGGGCAGCCCGATGAGCGACTGGGAATGAAGACGGTGGCCTTCGTCCAGCGCAGCCATCCCGCTGCCGAAGAGGAGGCGTTGCAAGCTGAACTTCGCGCGCAATGTCTGGAGCACCTGTCCCGGTACAAGGTGCCGGATGAATGGATCATCGTTGACGAATTTCCGCGTAATGCCATGGGAAAGATCATCAAGCCCCGTCTGCGCGAAATGCTCGCCGGAAATCTCGGAGCTGTGCTTCGCCCGTAACGCGCTGAGAAACGGCCGCTGCTCACTCGAGGAAATAGGATCGGGACGGGATATGGAGAAAAAATTAGAGGGTGTTATTACCGGGAGCGGGGCAGTGTCCAGCGAGGGAGAGGCGATCGTCAAGATTAGCAGCGTAGGCCTTCTCATTGCCGCGACCATCGGCGCTGCAGTCAACAGCGCGCCAACCCACATCATCGGCGCGATGATGACGCCGCTGCAATCCGCTTATGGCTGGAGCCGTGCCGAGATCGCGCTGGCTCTGACGATGTCGACTTTGATCCACCCGTTCACCAATGTGGCGCTTGGCTTGCTCGTCGATCGCTTCGGGCCGAGACGTGTTGCGCTTCCAGGCGTTGCAGCCTTCTCGCTCGGGCTCGCCGGACTTGGTGTCGCCGGTCCGGCGCTCTGGAGCTGGTACGTCGCCTACGTTCTCTTTGCGGTGCTGACGGTGGGGATTAGTTACATCGTCTGGACAAAGGCCGTTGTCGATCATTTCGACAAACGTCGAGGTCTCGCATTGGCGTTTACGCTGGCGGGGACGGGGGTGATGGTCTCAATTGTGCCCAATCTCGTCCTTTGGGTCGACGGCAGCTTCGGTATCCGCGCCGTCTATCCGATGATCGCACTCGCAGCGTTCGTCCTGATCTTTCCGCTCGCGTGGATTTTTCTGCCCCGGAAAACCGATGCGCACAAAATTATTCGCAAAGCCGATGCCCCGCACTGGAGCGAGGTGATCTCGGACAGCAGATTATGGCGAATGGCGCTGGCATTCGTGTTCGTGGCCGCTTGCGTTGGTATCTTCATCGTCCACCTCCAGCCGATCCTGACCGATGGCGGCATGACAAAGAGTGCAGCAGCCAATGTCGCATTCTATATTGGCCCGTCGCTTATAATCGGGCGGCTGGCCACAGGAGTATTGTTTGATATTTTTCCCGCTCGTCTTGTTTCCGCTGTCGCTTTTTTGCTTCCCGCACTGGCCTGCCTGATGATGATGGAGATGAACTTCACGCCGACTTCGACCGCAGTTCTTGCGGTGTTGATCGGACTGGGGATGGGAAGCGAACTGGACGTCGCTGCCTATCTTGCCAGCCGCTATTTCAGTCTCGCGCACTACGGCCTCGTCTTTGCGATCCTGAACAGCGTCTATGGTCTCGCGATCGGGATCGCGGCCTGGGCGGCAGGTAAGGTCTATGACGCGTCGAACAGCTACGATTCAGTTCTCGGCTTTCTGGCGGCCGGGTGCGTGTTTGCTGTGCTCCTCATCGTTACACTTGGCAAACCGCGCCAATCGCTTTAGCCATATTGATCAGATCGAAGCGAAGTGATCTCAAAGGCAATTGCTGTCTGCGTCCGTATCATCTTCGAACATGATGCTCGATAAGATCGCCGAGAATGCCGGTCAATCAGGCACATCCAGCGCACGGTCCACAAGCCGCGCAACGTCCGCCATGTCGGGCGTCTCGCATGCGGCGACATATTCGCGCCGCAGCCGCAAGACCAGTTCGGTAACGTCGGGCGTATCGTGGATCAGGTCTATACCTTGTCCCGCCGACCACAGATTTTTCCAGGGTCGAATCCCTTCAGGCAAATGATCGTGACGCATGCCCTTTCCTTCGGGAACGGGAAGGTTTTTCGGGTCGAGCCCAATTCGCTCCATCGACTTTACCAACCAGTTTGCAGGAACCCCCACGATGCGCTCAGTGAACATGAGGTCGGACGAGGTGCCTTCGACCAGCATCTCACGGTATGCCTGATCGATTGCTGCTTCCTTCGTGCCGATGAAGCGCGTACCCATATAGGCCAGATCGGCACCAAGGATTTCCGCTGCCCGTATTGCAGCACCGGTCGAAATGCTGCCAGCCATCAGAATTGTACCGTCAAAGATTTGGCGTATTTTCGGGATGAGGACAAGGTGGCCGATATTCCCCGAATGTCCGCCACCGCCGGCGCCGATGCAGGTGAGACCATCGACCCCGGCTTCGATCGCCTTTTCGGCGAACTTGAGGGACGTGACGTCGTGGAAGATCTTGCCACCCCAGTCATGAACATGCTGGGCAAGCTCGGCGGGATTACCAACCGCGCTGATGATAATTTCGACACCATAACGCGCACATACCTCAAGGTGTTGGCGCACCTCATCGGGAGGCAACCGGGTTGCCAGATTGACGGCAATTGGCCCGACACGCGCAGTCGGGTTTTGCACCTTATGCTCGTCGAGCGCTTCACGGATTTCCTTGAGCCAAACCTCGAACATCTCGAAACTGCGCGCGTTTGCCCGCGGAAGCGCGCCGATGATGCCTGCACGGCACGCCTCGCGGACAAGGTCCGGGCCGGATACGAGGAACATCGGAGCGCAGACCGCAGGTAGCACAAGGTTGTCGCGGACGCGGGGGTCGAGTGCCATTGGCTAGCGCTTGCCCAGATTTTGCGCTGTGAGTTCGGTGTGGCGGGCCCACATCTGGTTCACCTTCGTCTGGAGTTCATCGGGAACTTGCGGAAGCGTCGGAATTCCACCTGCTCGGCTTGGCAGTAGGATCGATGCCCGACCCTTGACCGTCTCTTGGTCCCGCTGGTTCATCATCCGGAAATCGACATCGACGATAGACCGTCCGTTTTCCCGACGCTTATCCGTGATCTCACCGGTGATCATTTGAGTGTCGCCCATATAGTTGAACTTACGGATTTCGTCATACTGTTTCATCACCCAACCGTCGTCGCCGCACCAGTCGGTCAGATAGTGGAATATGTAGTTTTCGCGCATCACGCCGTAATCATAGGCCATCGGGTTGCCGATCTGCTGTGCCCAGGCCGGGTCCCAGTGAAGGCGCTGGGCGACATCGGGAATGCCATATTCGTTTTTCACGTAGAACGGAGCAATTCGCTTGCGGTTTTTGTGCGCCATCCGGCCCACCGTTGGTGCATAAGGGACGAACCCGTAACCACCGGCATGGAAGCAGACTACGTCGGTGACGGTAAGCGGGCCTTTCGCCATGACCCCGAGCGAGTCGCCGACTTGCACGTCTTCGAAATAGCGTTTGTCGGCACCTTGGACCTGTTCGGCCGCATAGATTTCCTCGATCTTCGCCATATCCTCGTCACTGTAGGTCTGGGGTTCGATCTGGCTGTATTTTCCTTTGGTTGCAGCGGTCTTGCGTTCGGTCAGAACGCGCAGCGTCTTGTATACGCCAACGACCTGCTGGCGCTGGTTGAATTTCACTTCGCGGCTGATCTGGATGACATTGCGGCCAGCGAACTCGGATGGATTGACGGCAATGCTTTCCTCACCTTTGAAACTGTAAAGCGCGTCGCCGGGAAAAATCGGATTGTAGAATTCCCATTCACCCCCGGACACAAACACATGGATTCCACGGAAAAGGCTTTTTGTTGCGGCCTTGAGTTCATCGGGGATGGGGTCGCCCAGAAGCGGGTTGTTGATGATGCCAGCCATCATCGTCGGTGCTATGACTTGTCCCCAGCGCGTACCCGATGCATAATTGGGGTCACGGTGAAGGGGATTATCGTTGCCGCATCCCGCGGCGAAATTGCGGATATTATCAACTTGGGCGGTGCCGACATATTCCTGATACCGGACCGGTAAGTCGACTCCGAGGAGCAGCTTCGCGCGCTCGATATCATTGTCGCTCAGTTCGTACTCAGTTGCCTTTTCCCAATCCTTTTTGACGGTTTCGTCAAGTGCCGTAGCTTCAGCCATCTGTCCACTCCATTATTAAACATCTAGACGATTAGCAACAAGCGCGTTCGACCCGTTGAGTCAACCGAAAAGCGATTTCCACCACTGTGTCGCGGAGTTAGGACGTTGCGCGCAGCTCCGTGTTTCGACACAAAAAGGTAGGGTAGGAATGCCATAATATGGCGGAAATCGGATGTTTATGGGTTGCGCCAGATGCTATAGGGCTGGAAACTATGTCTCCTAAATCGATTGACCGCGATCAAATAAACATATTAATTAAATAGATGATAAATGATGCGGTCCGTCAATGCGTAGCCGATGGCGGTTTTCGTCACGCCTCCGCAACTAACCGCAGCTAGAAATGGCTCGGTTCAGCGTGCCTATATTGAATGCCTATACGATATGCCGTGCCGCTGGCCCTACAGCGCGAAATGCTGCGTTCCTTGCCCTGTGATCCTGTCATTATGCTGGAGACAGATCACTCTCCGTTTTATTCGAACCCCGAAGCACTTGTCATCATCCTCAATTCTCTGGCGCAGACATTGACAGTCTCCTTCGACTTGCATGCTGCCTGCCGTTCATAAGTTAGATATGGCTCCGACTGGCCCTGTGTGTCAGGCAAGTGAGCTGGCAACCGCATTTACAAGCTGGGTGATCATCGACTTCATATCCTCCCTGTCGCGGGCTGCGATGCGGCACCCCCTTGCGCCAAAGGCCAGCATCCGTCCGAGCGCTTTCGCAGTTGCACCGGCGCTCGAACTACCCTCAACGATCAGCGCAATGAAGTTTGCGAGCCTGTCATAGAGTTCACGCACAGCGGCAAAACCCAGATCGTCCATGTCCCGGGATTCGGGATGCGCGGCATGAACATCGAAGACCCCTTCGTTCCAGGTCTGAATCACGTACAAGAGCTTCCCTTCAATCCCCGCAAGACGGCCCGCTTCAGTCTTCAGGCGCTCCAGAAGTCGGTCGTTAAGTTCAATCACCAGCGCCGAGAAGATCTCTTCTTTCCCGGGAAACAGCAAATAGAGCGCCGGCCGCGACATGCCTGCAGCAGACGCCAGCAAACCCATGGTCGTTCTGTCGAAGCCATAGCGCATGAAAACCCCGTCGGCGGCATCAAGCAGTTGATGGGTCTTGATTTCTCGATTGTTGCTAATTTTCGTCATCGCGACTTTCATGACAAAAATCGCAAAAATGTCAACTTCTGATCTGGCACCGACGCATTGCGCTGGACGTCAGAAAATTGATTGTCGATATGCTGTTCGGAGTCGCTTTCCCGGAATCTCAAGACTACCTTTGACAAGTTGGCAAAATATGTCATTTTGTCAGAAAATGGCGAATCAAGGCTGATTGCGAAAAATGGAGAGCGCGATGGACGATCAATGCGGGCCCGACTCAGTTTCAGCCGCCATGGCGGATGCTATCGCCAGTGGGTACGAAGAAGCGCTTCACGTCGTCGTCTATCACCGGGGTGAAAAGGTCATCGATCTTTGGGACGGCTTGGCTGATCCTGCGCGTGGGGTGGCGGCGCAGAGCGACACGCTTTACAACGTCTATTCGGTCACAAAGGCGGTCACGGCGACAGCCCTGCATCTGCAGGCGGA
This sequence comes from Sphingorhabdus sp., assembly GCA_040007915.1. Classification (GTDB taxonomy): domain Bacteria; phylum Pseudomonadota; class Alphaproteobacteria; order Sphingomonadales; family Sphingomonadaceae; genus Sphingorhabdus_B. The sequence goes on along the minus strand of JBDTUD010000008.1, from coordinate 69,951 downwards.
GCGTGGCCTCGTCGACTATGACGCAAAAATTGCTGACTATTGGCCGGAATTCGCGGCTCATGGCAAGGGCGCTGCAACCGTTCGCCACGCCTTGACCCATCGTGCCGGTATTCCGCAGATGCCTGTTGACGCTACCCCTGAGATGATCTGCGACTGGGACATGATGTGCAACAGGATCGCCGATCTGGTGCCCCTTGCCCCGCCGGGGGAAAAGACGCTGTATCAGTCGATGACCTTTGGATGGTTGGTCGGTGAAATCGTTCGGCGAACAGACCCCAAGCGTCGCGATTTTCGCCAGTTCCTGCTCGATGAAATTAGCGGCCCTCTCGGCCTTGCAGATTTGTGGGTTGGAATACCGGACCGGGTGCATTCGCGCGTGGCAGTGATGTCCGATCGAAATGCTGGCGACGAACCTCCACCGCTGGCTACCTTGTTCAGCCAGTCCATGCCTCCTGCGGTTTCCTTGGTCCCGTCGGTTTTCGAGCAGGCGGACGTGCAGCGGGCCTGCATACCGGGCGTGGGCGGCATTTTCAGCGCGCGCGATCAAGCGCGCTTCTGGGCCATGCTTGCCGAGGGCGGCACCCTTGATGGTGTGCGTCTTCTTTCAAGTGATCGCGTAGCCGGCTTTTCATCGCTTCGAGACAATGGCGATGAACCGGATCCGGTGATGTTCGGTGCACCCATCCCGATCAGCGTCGGGGGCTATTGGCTCGGGGGTCATCGGGTTTCAAGCGACCGGGCCATTTGGCATCCGGGGGCCGGCGGGTCGATCGGTTGGGCGGATCCGGACAACAGACTTGCGGTGGCGATTTGCCACAATCGGATGTTTAATGCACGCACGCCCGAAGACGATCCGATCCTACCCATCACGCATGCCATATTGGCGACACTAGGCATCGAGCGGGACTAATCATGGATGTCTGGATGTGCATGAATTGCGGCTGGATCTACGACGAGGCGGTCGGCGATCCGTTGTCGGACCTCGCGCCGGGGACAAGATGGGAACACGTTCCGGACGACTGGAAATGTCCTGATTGCGGCGCCGCCAAATCAGAATTTGAAATGGAAAAAATCTGAGTGGCAGGCGACGTCGGGATGTATGATTTTATCATTGTGGGACGGGTTCGTCGGGTTGCGTTCTCGCCGAGCGGCTAACTGGGAGTGGCCGCATTAACGTGCTGCTTATCGAAAGCGGGCCTCCAGATCCTGACCTGCTGATCGACATGCCGCGCGGCTTCGGTCGTACACTGATGGATCCGCGCCTCACGCATGCCGTATAGCTATTCTCATATAAATTGATTATATAGTATGGATGACATATTCATTGGATTTTCGGCGTAAGGTCATCTCGGTCTGCAAGGTTGAGGGGCATATGATTGGACAGGTCTCGACACGGTTTTGCGTCGGGATTGCGACTGTCACGCGCTTGAAGAAGAACTGGCGCGGACCCAGCGTATCGGCGATCAGATCATTCTCGATCCCAGAACTGGCCAGCCCTATTCGCACCGCTACGCCTCAACGATCCACCGCCGTATCTGCCAGAAGGCAGGACTTCCAAAGGATATGATGCTCACCGGCTTCCGCCACGGCGGCAGCACCGAGATTGGCGACATGGGCGAGGCTGACCCGCGCGCGATCACAGGCCACACCGAACTTAAAACCACGGCGATTTACAACAAAGCGTCAGCAGAAAAGGCGCGGCGTATCGGCATCAACCGCGTTGCTTATATCGCGGAACAAATCCAGATTGTCGGAATGGCATCGGAACGAACTCCAGAATACAAATCCCAAATTGACGAAAAAGGAGCCAAAAATGGCGGAAAACTGTGGTGAGCCCTGCTGGGTTCGAACCAGCGACCTACTGATTAAAAGTCAGTTGCTCTACCGACTGAGCTAAGGGCCCGACCGGCACCATTGATATGGTGCGATGCGAGAGCGCTCCCCCTAAAGGTGCTACTCTTGGGCGTCAAGCGGGTTTGGACGGGTAAATCGTTTCTGCAGCTGGCGAATGGTAAAACCGGTCACCGGGTCGCGCCAGCCGGGCGCTATCATCGCAGCTGGAGTCAGCACAAATCCGCGGGTGCGCATGGCTGGGTGGGGAATAGCAAGCGCTGGCGCAGCGTCCGCCCAGATGCCCCCCGACCACAGGATGATGTCCAGATCCAGCACCCGCGCCCGCCATCTTTGTCCGCGCCGTTCGCGCCCGAAATGGGCTTCGATTTCATGAAGCCGTGCGAGCAGTGCAGGCGGATCGAGCGGGCTGGAAATGATTGCGGCTGCATTGGCGTAAATGCGGTGCGAAGGACCAATTGCCGCGCTGCGGGTGATGGGGGATTGCGCGAAGACGTCGATATCCGGCATTTCGAGTGCGATCATCGCTTCTGTCAGGACGCGTTCGGGGCTCCCAAGCAGCGCGTGTCGCTGATTGGAGCCGAGCGCAATCAAATAGAGATGAGCCAGCTTAGCTATCCTCCGTCAATCTGCCGTACAATTCCGGCCTGCGGTCACGGAAAAAGCCCATTGATGCCCGGTGGGCGCGGGCCTGGTCGAGATCGAAGGTTGCGACTGACAGGCCGGTTTCGCTGTCATCGAGATCCGCGACAATATCGCCCCATTCGTTGGCGATGAAGCTGGTACCATAGAATTTTTGCGGACTTCCGCCATGATCATCTTCACTACCGACACGGTTGGCGGCGATCACCGGCATGCAGTTGCTGACGGCATGGCCGACCATCGCGCGGCGCCACATATGCCGTGTGTCTAGCGTGTCATCTTGCGGTTCGGCACCTATTGCTGTCGGATAAAACAGCATCTCTGCCCCCATTAACGCCATCGCGCGCGCGCATTCCGGATACCATTGATCCCAGCAGATACCGACGCCGATCTTCGCGCCAAACACATCCCACACCTTGAAACCGCTATTTCCGGGGCGGAAATAATATTTTTCCTGGTAGCCGGGACCGTCGGGGATATGGCTTTTACGATAAACGCCCTGGACGTCGCCGGACGGATCAATCATCGCGAGGCTGTTGTAATGATGTTGCCCGTCGCGTTCGAAAAAGCTCGTCGGGATGGCAACGTCCAATTGCTTGGCGAGTTTGGCCATGGCCCGCACCGATGGATGCTCCAGCGTCGGACGGGCGAGAGCAAAATGTGACTCTTCCTGCGTCTTGCAGAAATAAGGGCCGGAAAATAATTCCGGCGGCTGAATGATCTGCGCGCCTTTTGCCGCCGCTTGCGCGACCAAATCGGCAACGGCATCAATATTTTCGGCTTCGTCGCCATTCAGAGACAATTGAAGCGCTGCGACAGATATGTTGCGGGTCATGGGCTTGCTATAGCCGCACACCGAAACGCGCGGCAATGCCGATTGTCGCGAGGTAGAGCAGGAATGTCATCACAACCGCCGCACCAAGTGCCAACCAAAAGCTATAACCAGTGCGCAACATCCACGGAATGAACAAAAACATCGGCAGGCTAGGCAGTACATACCAAAAAGTCGCCTCGGCATGGTTGGCAAGCAGCGCACTGTCACCAGTGTCACGCCACAGCCAGATCATGCCAAGAATAGAAATCAGCGGTAACGACGCCACCAACGCCGCCACTGCTGGAGCCTTCCGCCCAACCAAAGCGATCAGGGCGATAATGAAGCCCGAGAGCAGGGCGCGGGTAATGAACGCCGCTGTCAAAGCATCAAGGCCGTTTTTTGAACAGCAAGGTCATCCGGTCGGATTCGCCGATCGCTTCGTATTTCGCCTTGTCTTTGTCCTTCAGGGTGAGGGCTGGTGGCAGCGTCCACACGCCGTCTGGCCAATTGGAGCTGTCCTTTGGATTGGCATTGGCTTCGCTTGTACCGGCCAGTTCAAAGCCGTTTATTTCCATAAACCGAATGACATCGGCTTCGCGCAGATAGCCTTTGTTGCCATCGGTATAGCTGTAAGGCGCATTCGCCTTGGCGCGGTGCTGCTCAATACCGATCAGGCCGTCGTCCTTCAGCAAATCGCGCATCGCCTTGATTTCAGCATCGGCAATGTTCCAGCGCATGATGTTGTGCATCATCCGCATGATTAGGATGCGGTCATAGGTCCCTTTAACTCCTTCCGGCATTGCGCTCAGCGAGAAGGCAGAAAAGTCAGTTTCCGGTCGACCGGTTACCTTGGCAACATCTGCTGGAAATTTGACAACATCGGCAGCGATGCCCTCTTTTTGCGTTTCATTAAAATGGGTGTTCGTGCCGAAATAAAGCCCTGAAAATTTGCCCTTTTCATTGACGTATCGGCCAAGGATGCGGGTGTACCATTTGCCACCAGGCGCATATTCGCCGATAACATGATCGGGGTGCACGCGGAAGAACTCCAGCGTTTCCGCAGGCTTGCGATACTTGTCACGCTTGGCGTCTTCGGCGCGTGCAGGGTCAGCGAGAATGGCCGCCAGTCGCGCCTGATGCTCCTTATGCATGTTGTCATGTGCGGCTTTGCTCATGCCGGGTTGATGGGCGGCAACGGGTACAGCAAAGGCGGCGGCAGCCAGAGTCAAAAGAATCAGCTTTTTCATGGGGAGTTCCTCTCTGTCGGGTTCCACTTATATGGAACCGAAGCCATCTTTTGCCAAGCGGTTCAAAGCGGAACTTGCTGGCTTGAACAATGAAAACTGCCGCCGCCTGTGAGAACCGCATCCGCCGGTAGCCCGATGGTGCGGCGGCTAGGAAACAGCGTTTCAAGCGCCGCTAATGCCGCATCATCATATTTGCTACCATATGTCGGCATGGCCACAACCGAGTTGCCGATATAGAAGTTCATATAGCTTGCCGGCACCGCCTCGCCATATTGCTCAAAACGGCCGACAGAGGGTAGGGGTGTTACCGTGCAACCAAACGCTTCCGCGCGGGCGCGGGCGTCGGCATAGACCGCTTTGTTCGGGTCATTGCCATCGCGCGCCTCGGGCAAGACCAAATGATTGACGCCGACAAAGCGCGCCAGATTGTCGACATGACCATCGGTATGATCGTTGCCAAGACCATCACCCAACCAAAGCAACCGCTCTATCCCGAGATCGCTACGCAACCGTGCCTCAATGTGAGCCTTGTCCAAGCTTGCATTGCGGTTGGGGTTTAGCAGGCAATCGACAGTGGTAATAGCAGCACCTTCGCCATCAACATCAATCGATCCGCCTTCGAGGATCCAGTCGCATTTGGCCACCGTTAAACCTGCCGCTTTGGCCAGGGTTTTGCCGATGTCTTGATCGCCATCAAAGTGGAACCGGTTACCCCATCCGTTAAAACCGAAGTCACGGGCTATCCGCGTTTTGCCATCGTTGACAATGATGCATCCGGTATCGCGGAGCCAGATGTCGCCGATATGACGTTCTTCTACTATTACTCCAGAATCCACCAGATCGCGGGCCACTTTCGCGGCGTCCGCGTTGCCTGCGATCAAGTGGACAGTCTCTCCCCGTCCGCAGTCATGAATGGCATTGGCGAAAGCAGCCATCTGCCGCTGGGCGGCGGCAAGCGGTTCCTCCCAATGTTCGGAAAAGCTGGGAAAACCTATCCAGACGCGTTCATGCGGGGCCCATTCTGCGGGCATGTGGAATGTCATACAAGTTATTTCCCGCCCCGGCTTTTGTCGCGGATGGCGCGGAACTCATCGCCTTCGTTCCAGTTCGGCCAGGCATCGGTCATCGCCAACATCCGGCCAACGCGGTAATAGAGCCGAAGGTCGGCCATCACGCCCGACCAATCCCATGTCTCGTCATATTCATCGTTGGGCCCGTGATAACGGTTCTTCTCGTAATCCTCGGCGGCGGCTTTCGCTGCTTCCTTGCCGCCAGTTACGAGATCATCGCCGCCTTCAAAATAGACCATCGGCACACCAAGCTTGGCAAAGCTGAAATGATCGGAACGATAATAGAAACCCTTCTCCGGCGTCGGTTCCATGTCGGGTGTCCGGTTTTCAGCCTTGGCCGCTGCATCCAGATAGGCGTCGAGCCCGGATTTGCCCTTGCCGATCACCGTCAGATTCTTGGCCGGTCCGGCCATCGAAAAGGCATCCATATTCACGCCGCCAACGGTTTGGCTGAGCGGAAAGATGGGGTTTTCGGCATAATATTTCGAACCCAGCAGGCCTGATTCCTCTGCAGTTACAGCCAGAAAAACAATGCTGCGATCAGGCGTGCCTGCCTTCTTGTGCGCTTCAGCAAGGGCGACCAATGCCGCCGACCCTGTGGCATTATCGACTGCGCCATTGCAGATATCATCGCCGTCGGGTGCCGGGGTGCAGCGGCCCAGATGGTCCCAGTGCGCGGTATAGAACACATATTCATCGGGCTGTTTTGCGCCCTTCAACAGGCCGATAACATTCTTGCTGTTCTTCTTCGTAATGTCATTGTCAAAGCTGAGCGTTGCGGTCAGCGCCAGCGGAACTGCCTTGAATCCCTTTTGCTTGGCCGCAGCCATCTGCTTGTCGAGTTCCTGACCGGCAGCCGCGAATATCTCTTTTGCGACCGCTTTCTGGATCCAGCCATTGGCTGCGGTCTGGCTGGCACCACCATCTTTCGACTGCGCGAGAAATTGCGTTCCGGTCCAGCTGGAATTGACCACATTCCAGCCATAAGCAGCAGGCGCATCGTCATGGATAATCAGTACAGCGGCCGCACCCTGGCGCGCCGCTTCCTCATATTTATAGGTCCAACGGCCATAATAGGTCATTGCCTTGCCACCGAACGGCCCTTCCAAATCCTTGGCATCGAAATCTGGATCATTGACCATGACGACCACGGTCTTTCCCTTCACATCAACACCGGCATAGTCGTCCCAGCCTTTTTCCGGGGCCACAATGCCATGGCCGACGAACACCATTTCGCTGGCCTTGATTTCGGTTTTCGGCGTTTCGCGATAGCTGCCGACCACAAACTCGCTGCCATAGGCAAATGACATTGCCCTGCCGGTTTTGTCGGCAACGCTAAGTGCGGAAACATTCTTGGCTGTGATTTCAACGAGCGGCACATCCTGCGTCCAGCTTTCCCCATTGCCAGGTTCAAGCCCCGCGGCTTTGAACTTGTCGATGAGATATGCGACGGTCTTCGCTTCGCCGACAGAACCGGGCGCGCGGCCTTCGTAACTATCGAGCGACAGTTCTTTGGTCACATCCTTCATCGTCTGTTCGGACAATGCGGGAACTACAATTTCAGAGGGCGCGACGGCATCTGTCGCAACAGCATCTGGCGAATCCACCTTTTTGCAGGCGGTCAGTGCCAATGTCGACATCAAGGCAAGCGTCAGGATACGCATTATCTTCTCCTAGCGGGAAATATTGTTGCGCCTTGTGCCAGAGGGTGGATGAAGGCTCAAATGAAAAAGATTCTGAACCTCAAGACCCGCAGAAATCTCGGCAAGTTGATAGTGGTTTGCAAAAATTCAACAACACGTTGCGGCTGGAAAGTCACACGAAGGTCTCACCTTAAACGCCACTTTGTGTTTGGCTGATTGCGTGCCCGGACAGCCATTGGGCGGTTGACGATGTTGCAGACGATTCTGACAGGGCAAATCCTACATTTCAAGGTATTAAACCCTCTCCTTTGGGGGAGGATAGTTGGCAAAAAAAAAGGCGGCCCCGAAGGACCGCCTTTCTCATTTCGCTTTCGAAAGATTGCGATTAGAACTTCATGCCGATGGCCACACCAGCTGCATTAAGATCTGTGCCGGGGAAGAAGTAGCGGCGATACTCGACTTTGCCGTAAAACTTGTCGGTAAAGCTGTGCTGGTAACCAACGCTCGCGTTGAATTCTTCGGCATCCACGACTTCATAAGCAGCGCCGACATAAAGCTTGCCCTGGGCACCGATCTTGGCACCCAGACGACCGCCAAGATTGACCAGATCGGCTCCATCGAAATTGGTGTCATACGAAACTTCGGGGCCTGCAAAAACAGTGTCGCCGAGATCGACGTCATAACCGGCAGCAACGCCTGCGAAGAAGTCTTCCGAGCCAGCGGCCCAAGCGATCGCACCGCGAGCTTCAACGCGGCCTTCGCCGGCTGCAAAAGCGGAGGTTGAGGAGAGGGCGATCACCGAAGCGGCGATAACAAGAATTTTTTTCATTTAAATAGTCCCTTGATACTTCATATTTGCCCGCAGAACGCAGACAAAGAGGCAGATAGCTGGCCAAATCTTAATAGGAAGCAAGCTATGGCTATCGGCATATAAATAATTTATTTGTGTTGTATTATTGCAATACTATTTGTTCTGCGGGCACAAAAAAGGCGGCCCTAAAGGACCGCCTTTTTTTGTATCAGTTTATTTGTCAGATCAGCGCGAATAGAACTCGACGACCAGATTTGGTTCCATTTTTACTGGATAAGGCACTTCATCAAGCGTCGGCACGCGGGTGAAGGTGACCTTGTCGTTGCCGTCTGGCGACACATATTCCGGGATGTCGCGTTCCGCCAGGCCTTGGGCTTCGATAACCAGCGCCATTTCCTTCGCCTTGTTACCAAGGCTGATGACGTCGCCAGCAGCAACCTGACGGCTGGCGATATTGCATTTTACGCCGTTGACGCGGATGTGGCCGTGGCTGACGATCTGGCGTGCGGCGAAGATGGTCGGGGCGAACTTGGCCCGGTACACAATCATGTCGAGGCGGCGTTCAAGCAGGCCAATCAGGTTCTGCGAGGTATCGCCCTTCATGTTGCTGGCTTCAAGGAAAGCGCGTTTGAACTGCTTTTCGGTTACGTCGCCATAATAGCCCTTGAGCTTCTGTTTGGCACGCAGTTGAACACCATAATCGGACAGCTTGCCCTTGCGACGCTGGCCGTGCTGGCCGGGGCCATATTCGCGTTTGTTGACCGGTGATTTTGGGCGACCCCAGATGTTTTCACCCATCCGGCGGTCCAGTTTATACTTCGAGCTTGTGCGCTTCGACATGTCATGTCTCCAATTGCTTGTTACGTTGTCTCCGGTACCGCGCGACACATGCTGGATGAGCCGGACACCTGCTTCACCGGAATGCAGGGTCAATTGCGAAGGCGCGCCTATGGCTGCAAAGCGAGCACAAGTCAACATCGGCCTCGACTTTATCGGCCACGCTTTCTAAACGCGCGGCCATGTCAGGGAAAACCACCGTTACAGATGTCATCAATCCCGCCGATTGCAGCACCATGGCCGAAGTTCGCGCCGGGGTCGATGCTGTCGATGAAACCCTTGTAACGCTCTTTGCGCGACGCTTCGCCTATATGGATGCTGCCGCGCGAATTAAGACGGAACGTGCGGCGGTGCGTGACGAGGCGCGCAAGACGCAGGTGATTAACAATGTGCGGATGGCTGCGTCAAAAACCAACATGCCCGCCGAACTGATCGCGGAACTGTGGGATCGTCTGGTTGAGGCTTCCATTGTTTATGAATTGGAAGCCTGGGACCGGAATAACGCTAATCCGGTTTAGGCTTTCCGCGGTTTCGCCCGCGCAAAGTACTCAATATCCCGCGCACCGTCCGCACTTCCAGACTGTTCCATCCGGGCTTTGAGAGCAGGCTGCGCAATGTCCTGTGGGTTACCGGTGCACGGTCTTCCGGATAAAAATAGCCGTTAGGTTCCAGCATTCCAACAATCTGGTCAATCATGCCGTCGAGTTCAATTTGCGGGGCGGGCGGATCAAGATCGACGCGCGGCGGGCTGGCGAGTGTTTGGAACTTTGACCATTCATAGGCGCATAATATGACCGCTTGCGCCAGATTGAGCGAACCAAATTGGGGGTTGATTGGTACGGTGATGATGGTGCGTGCGACCGCGACCTCGTCGCTTTCAAGGCCGGACCTTTCCGCCCCGAACAATATCGCGCTTCGCCCCACATTGCCCTGGATTTCACCGGCTGCTTCGGCGGGAGTGATTACGGGTTTGGTCACGCCGCGTTTGCGTACTGTCGTGGCATAGACATGGTTGATGTCCGCTACCGCCTCTGCCAGCGTTCCGAAAACCTGTGCGTTAGCGAGTACAATATCGGCCCCGGCGGCGGCTGGTCCCGCCGATGGATTGGGCCAGCCATCGCGCGGGGCAACCAGACGCATTTCGGTAAGTCCGAAATTCAACATCGCGCGGGCGGCTTTGCCGATGTTTTCACCCAGTTGCGGGCGGACCAGGATGATAACCGGAGCATTGCTCACGGTTTTACAGCTTCGGCAACGCTCCCGGCGAAGTCTTCGAAATCCTTAGCTTCGGTGAATTCCTTATAAACGCTCGCGAAACGGATATATGCGACCGCATCCAGCGCTTTCAGGCCGTCCATGACATATTCGCCGATCCGTTTGGCTTCGATCTCGCTCTCGCCCAGTGTTTCCAATTGCCGCTGAATGCCTGAGGCGAGCTTCTCGATTTGCGCTGCATCGACCGGGCGTTTGCGACAGGCAACCGCCAGTGACCTTTCGAGCTTTTCGCGTTCAAACGGCTCGCGTTTGCCTTCGGATTTGATGACGGTGAGTTCTCGCAACTGGATGCGTTCAAAGGTGGTGAATCTTGCCCCGCAGGCTTCGCATTGCCGCCTTCTGCGGATCGCACTGTTATCTTCGGTCGGGCGGCTGTCCTTGACCTGGCTGTCATCATGGCCGCAAAACGGGCAGCGCAACTCTTACATTCCCTCGTAGATCGGGAAGCGTGCGCAGAGTTCCTCCACCCGCGCTTGCACTGATTGCTCGATTTGGGCATCACCCGCCTCGCCATTCTTGCGCAGCCCTTCGACCACTTCGGCGATGAGCTGGCCAATCTGGCGGAATTCTGCGACACCAAAGCCGCGTGTCGTGCCTGCGGGCGTACCGAGACGGATTCCCGAGGTGAGCACAGGCTTTTCCGTATCAAAGGGAATGTTGTTCTTGTTGCAGGTAATCGACGCCCGATCGAGCGCCTTTTCGGCATGTTTGCCCTTAGCTTGTTTGGGGCGCAGGTCGACAAGCATCAGGTGATTGTCAGTGCCGCCTGAAACGATATCGAGCCCCTGTTCTTGCAGCGAAGAAGCGAGTGCCTTGGCGTTCTCGGTAACTGCACGGGCATAGGACTTGAATTCGGGCCGCATCGCTTCGGCAAAGGCTACTGCCTTTGCGGCGATGATATGCATCAGCGGACCACCTTGCAGGCCGGGAAACACTGCACTGTTGATCGTCTTGGCGATGCCTTCGTCATTCGACAGGATGATGCCCGAACGCGGACCGCGCAATGATTTGTGGGTGGTGCTGGTCACAACATGGGCATGCGGAATTGGCGAGGGATGAACCCCGCCCGCAACCAGTCCCGAGAAATGCGACATGTCGACCATCAAAATCGCGCCGATCTCGTCGGCGATTTCGCGGAAACGTGCAAAATCCCAGAAGCGCGAATAGGCGGTGCCGCCGGCAACGATAAGCTTCGGCTGGTTTTCACGCGCGATGCGGGCAACTTCATCCATGTCGATCAGATGATCGTCGGGGCGCACGCCATAAGGCACCGGCTTGAACCACATGCCCGACATGTTCTTCGGATGGCCGTGCGTCAGGTGGCCACCTGCATTCAGATCGAGCCCCATGAAGCTGTCGCCAGGCTGCAACAGTGCCAGGAAAACCGCCTGGTTCATCTGGCTTCCGGAGTTAGGCTGCACATTGGCAAAATTGGCGCCGAACAGCGCCTTGGCCCGCTCGATTGCCAGCGTTTCTATCTCGTCGACATATTCGCATCCGCCGTAATAACGCTTGCCCGGATAGCCTTCGGCGTATTTGTTGGTGAGGATCGAGCCCTGCGCCTCAAGCACCGCGCGGCTGCAGATGTTCTCGCTCGCGATCAGTTCGATCTTGTCACGCTGGCGACCAAGTTCCTTGCCAATCCAGTTGGCGATATCGGGATCGGTCTCGGCAAGGCCCTTGGTGAAAAAGCCGTCGGGACGGATGGCGGTTACGGAGGCGGGGCTGGTGCTCATACTGTTTCCCTGGAGATCGCGGGGTTGGAAAGTTTATCGACCCGGCGGACATGGCGGTCACCGGCAAAATCTGTGGACAGAAAGGCATCGATGCAGGCTTTCGCCATGTCGATGCCGGTCAGCCTTGCGCCCATGGCGATGACATTGGCATCATTATGTTCGCGCGACAATTTGGCCGATAGCGGCTCGGATACCAGTGCCGCGCGGCATGCCGGATTGCGGTTCACCGCGATTGAAATACCGATCCCGGACCCGCAAAGCACAACGCCGCGTTCGGCCTCGCCAGCGGCAATTGCGTTGGCAAGCTTATAGCCATAATCGGGATAATCGACCGAGCTTTCGTCAAACGGCCCGAGGTCGCTGACGTCATGGCCGCCTGCACGCAAATGCTCAACCAGCGCAGATTTCAGCGCGAGAGCAGCGTGATCAGAGGCAATAGCAATGCGCATGAACCATATCCTGTGGCATGGGGACTCGGAATGGCCCCCATCTAGGGGAGGGTAGCAAAAATTGCCATGGCGAATTTGCCCGATTGTGTCGGGTTTGCAGGGCGGTTATGTCAACGCGATGACTAACGCGTTTCTTTCCATCGCGATGATTGCCGGTTTTCTGCTGCTGTTCGGAGCATATCGGCAGTGGCGCTACGACGGACTGGTCAAACAGGTATGGCTGATGATCATCGCCGCGCTGGTGTTGTTCGCCAATGTTGCGGTTTGGGTGGTGCCGGATAAACAGGGTCGAAGCTTGGTTAGTGAAGACATGCAAGCCCCAAACTAAATCACTGTCATCCCCGCTTTCGCGAGGATGACGCATAATTTTGGGCTACTTTAACCCTTCACTTGATCGGCGAATTCGGGTCCAGCCGGAAATCCAGATAATTGTTCACCGACGCCATCAGCATGTCCATTTCATTTTCATAAAAATGGTTGGCACGCGGGATTTCGTCATGGTGGATGGTGATGTGCCGCTGGGTGCGGAGCTTGTCGACAAGTTTTTGTACGGCGTTCGGGTTCACAACCTCGTCCTGCACACCCTGAATGATGATGCCGGATGAAGGGCAGGGGGCAAGGAAGCTGAAGTCATACATGTTGGCCGGTGGCGAGATCGAGATGAAGCCGCGGATTTCGGGACGGCGCATCAGAAGCTGCATGCCGATCCAGGCACCAAAGCTGAAACCTGCTATCCAGGTGGTTGACGCTTCTGGATGGAAGCTTTGTACCCAATCGAGCGCGGCAGCAGCGTCGGACAGTTCGCCGATGCCATTGTCAAATTCGCCTTCGCTGCGACCAACGCTGCGGAAGTTGAAACGAAGAACGGCAAATCCACGCGCCACAAAGGTCTTGTAGAGCGCCTGCGTGATCCGGTCGTTCATCGTGCCGCCAGCCTGCGGATGCGGATGCAGGATCATCGCTACCGGTGCACGCGGGCGGGGCGGAGGTGAAAAACGGGCTTCGAGGCGGCCTTCGGGGCCGGGAATTGCGATTGCTGGCATATTCTGTTTTCGATTCTAATATTTGATTGCACGCGCTTCCCGAGAGTTCGGGCTTTGCAGGAATTTGAAGGGCTATATAGAAGCAGTCACGATTTTCGCAACCATCATGGAACACTGACGCCTTTATGTCGCCCACAGCCCGCATCTATCTCGATCACGCCGCGACCACGCCGGTGGTGGTGGCTGCCCGCGCAGCGATGGCCGAGGGCCTGGAATATTGGGCCAATCCGTCGTCGCCGCACAATGAGGGGCGTGCGGCAAGGGCGGCGCTGGAGGATGCGCGGGTGCGAATTGGAGCAGCGTTAGGGTGGGATGGTGAAGTCATCCTCACCAGCGGAGCGAGCGAGGCGATCGCTATCGGGTTGCTTGGTTCTGACGGCGTCGCCAGTGCGGTGGAACATAGTGCCGTGCTGGCGGTGGTGGATGGCACCAGGGTGCCGGTCAACGCCGACGGTCTGGTCGACCCCGGCGTCCTGATCCTGCCCAGACGCTTCGCCATCCAGTCAGTGAACAACGAAACGGGCGTTATCCAGCCGCTTGACGCAATATCGACGGCAATTCGCACGGCGGGTGGCACGCTGTTTGCGGATTGTTCGCAAAGTGCCGGAAAATTGCCGTTACCTGACGCGGATTTGATTGCAGTGTCAGCGCACAAGCTTGGCGGACCGCCCGGCATTGGCGCGTTGCTGGTACGTAATTTAGGGCTTTTGACGCCAACCGGTGGACAGGAGCAAGGCTATCGTCGCGGGACCGAAAACCTGCCCGCCGTGTTGGGTTTCGCGGCGGCTTTGGAGACCGGCTTCGGCTGGCTGGAGGACGTGGCGCAGCTTCGTTCGATGCTCGATGTTGCGATTACCGATGCCGGTGGTGAAATTGTGGCGCAGTCTGCGCCGCGTCTGGTCACAATCGGCAGTTACCGGATGCCCGGTGTATCGGCGTCCAGCCAACTGATCGGCTTCGACATGGCGGGGATCGCGGTGTCTGCGGGCAGTGCCTGTTCTTCAGGTACGCTCAAGACCAGCCATGTGCTGGGCGCGATGGGGTGGGATAGCAAGGCGGCGGGCGAGGTGGTGCGCGTCAGCTTCGGCCCTGAAACCGGTGTCAGCGATATCATCTGCTTCATTGAAGCATGGCACAGTATAGCAAAACGGGCCAAAGCGGCGTGATCTACCTCGATTATCAGGCAACAACACCTCTCGCGCCCGAAGTATTTGCGGCGATGGAGCCTTGGCTAAAGGACGGTTTTGCCAACCCACATAGTGCGCATGTACCGGGTCGGGCCGCTGCTGCTGCGGTCGAGGTCGCGCGTGAGCAAGTGGCGGCGCTGCTGCCCACGGGCGGGCGTGTCATCTTCACCAGTGGGGCGACCGAGGCGATCAATCTGGCGATCAAGGGTATAGCCAACCGGGGGCAAGTTGCGGCGTTGGCAACCGAACATGCCGCCGTGCTTGATTGCGTTGAGTATTTGGGCGGAAGAATAGTGCTGGTTAATGCAGAAGGTTTGGCTGAAGCAAGCGCGCTGGCTGATACGAAGTTGTTTGCAGCCATGCTGGTCAATAATGAGATTGGTACCATCCAGCCTGTGGGCGACCACGCGGCAGCGGCTCATGCAGCGGGGGCGCTGTTCCTTTGCGATGCCGTTCAGGCTTATGGACGCATGCCAATTCCCGACGGCCCCGACATGATCGCCATTTCGGCGCACAAGATCCACGGCCCCAAGGGTATTGGCGCTTTGTGGGTGCGTGACGGTGTGAAACTTGAACCGCTAATACACGGTGGTGGGCAGGAACAAGGTCTGCGGTCGGGCACATTGTCCCCTGCTTTATGTGCCGGCTTTGGCGCAGCGGCGAAACTGGCTGGCGAGCGGATGGATGAGGACGTAGCGCATGCGGCGGCTTTGTGGGATCGTGCTGTTGCCGCATTTAGTGACTGGACGATCAACGGTTCGACCACCCACCGTTACAAGGGCAATCTCAACATTCGCCGTGATGGGGTTGATGTCGGACGGCTGATGTCCGAATGCCGCGATATAGCCTTTTCAGCGGGGTCCGCCTGCGCCAGCGGATCAGGCCGCCCGAGCCACGTTTTGCGCGCCATCGGACTTAGCGACGCGCAAGCCAAATCTTCCATCCGCCTGGGCTTTGGCCGCTATACGACGATACAGGAAATCGATATTGCGGCAGCAGCAATCAACCGCGCAGCCGAGGCAATGTTATGATCAAAGTGACCTTCATTAGCGCCGATGGCAACAACGAACAGATCGTAGAGGCCAAAGACGGCGACTGCCTGCTCGACGTTGCCCAAGCCGCCGGACAGCCGCTGGAGGGCACCTGCGAGGCGCAGATGGCCTGTTCGACTTG
This sequence comes from Sphingorhabdus sp., assembly GCA_040007915.1. Taxonomy (GTDB): domain Bacteria; phylum Pseudomonadota; class Alphaproteobacteria; order Sphingomonadales; family Sphingomonadaceae; genus Sphingorhabdus_B. The sequence continues at coordinate 54,173 of JBDTUD010000008.1, read as the reverse complement.
CCACGTGATTGTCGATAAGGATTGGTTCGAAAAATTGCCGCGTGCCAGTGAAGACGAGGAGGACATGCTCGACTTGGCTAGCGGCGCACGGCGGACCAGCCGTTTGTCGTGCCAGATTACACTGACGGCAGAACTGGATGGACTTGTGGTGCATATCCCTACCGAGAGCCGGAATATGCAGGGCTTATAATTAGGGACAGTCCTTAATTACCCCGAATTAACCGCCTTCACTTCCCATTCACCAAAAAGCGCCTATATAGGTCGGTGCCGGGTTCGCCCGGATATGGTGATAAATGGTGATGTGTAATAGATGCAGCGGACCCGGGGGCGGTACCCGGCAGCTCCACCAAAAACCCCGGACTTCGGGGCTATTGATGGGGCTGAACTAGGATCGACGTGTGTTCAAAGACATTGTTTTTGCCCGGCCTGAATGAGCCGTAAAACCGTTCACAACCAATAGGTGCAAACGATAACAACGCACTTGCTCTCGCAGCATAATTTTGGGCCTCACGGTCTGAACTTATACTAAAAGAACGCGGCCGAACCGGCCGGGCAACAGAAAGGTTACAGCGGCCCCGGAGGAGCCGGGCAACAGAATCCTCCGGACTTACAAGCTTCTATACATAAGCGGAAATATTAACCGTAGTGCTGAGCCTGTCGATGCACGGCTAGCCGACAAGCGCCCTTCGACAGGTTCAGGGCTACGGTTTAGCATAAGCAGAGCACACTTAATCCACCCCAAATGCGCGTTGATATTCAACCGCTTCGAGCATCTTTGCCGAGGCGAGGAAAACCGCGCCTGTGCACAGCACGAAAAACACTTTGCCAATGTTGCCGGGATATTGGTGCATATATTCCTGGCCCCGCATGACGGCACCCATCCCCAATGCATAAGTGACAAGGAAGACCTCGAATTTGGTCTTGATCTGGAACAGGCGTTTGAGCTTTTTCATAGGTTAACAAACATATTAGCAATGCCTGTGCCAGTTGCAGAAATGCTGCGTTACGATGGTTAACGGTTACAGCGTTTGTAAGAAAAACCGACGGCCTGCCCGCTGGACCATGGATCCCCGATCAAGTCGGGGATGACAATGAGTTTTTACGTGAGCTCAGTTAAATCCACAGCATCCAGCAGAGCAGCTCGGGCCGTTTGCACCTGCTTCACCAAAGCCGGATCACCGAGTTGATCGGGCGAAATACTTTCCGGCCAATGTTGGGATATAACCGCTGCCATCCGGTCCAGCTTTGCCTCATCCGCCATGAACCGTGCGTCGACCGTATCGGGATCGGCAACGACGCGCAGCCGCAAACAGGCCGGACCGCCGCCATTGGCCATCGATTGCCGGACATCGACCGGCACCAACTCGCGGATCGGGCCGTTACCCGCGACCATTTCACTGAGCCAGCCCCATACATTGCTGTTCGCTTGCGCTTCGCTGGGTAGGATCAGCGCCATGCGGCCATCCGGAAGTGTCACCAATTGGGCGTTAAACAAATAGCTTTGGACTGCATCCGCCAGCGAAACGCGTTCAGCGGGGACAATGATGACCTCCGCCTCGGGCATCAACGCGTTGATCTGCGCATAGGTCTCTTCCGGATGTTCAAAAGCCTGCTCGTGCGTGAACAATATGCGTTCATTGGCAACCGCGACCACATCATTGTGGAACGCGCCCGCCGCAATCGCGATTTCGGATTGCTGCACGAACAAGGTTCTGGCGGGGTTGAGTTGATGCGCACGCGCAATCGCCTTTGACGATTCGATGTGCTGCCGCGCCGGGAAGGGGCCGCCTGCCTTGCCATAAACAAATATCTCGATGCCCGGCTCGCCGTGCGAAAGACACAGTCGCATGAAATTGGCCGCACCTTCGTCGCCATAAGGCGAGGGCACGGCAGCATGGACGGCGAAATGGCGCTCGTCGGCGAATGCCAGTTTCAGTTGTGCCAACGTGCCTGGCCATTCATGGCTCCGATGCGCCATTGTCAACAGATTGGCAGCCGATAAATGACAGCGCCCGTCTGCGGTATCGGGTGCTGGCGAAACCGTTGCCGCATTGGCCGCCCACATGGCAGAGGCCGAAAAAGCGGCGGCGCGGATATGTGGCTCGGCGCTCGCCACGTCGGTCGCCAGAGCGGCAAGCCATGCCTGGTTTGGGCGGTCCAGCGGCATGAAGAAACCTTGTGCCAAACCTGCCTGCAAATTGGCACGCATTTTCTCAATGCCTTGAAGCGCCGCCGCACGCGGGCTGGATATCGCTCCCGAATTGCTGGCCGATGCAATATTGCCCAGGCTCAGCCCTGCATAATTATGACTGGGGCCGATGATGCCGTCGAAGTTTATTTCAACCAGCGCCATCGTTCACCACCGGGCTACAAAAGTGATGTCGTCGCCCACAGACAATCCCATCGTATCCGCACAAGCTGTATCGAGCGCGACGCCGTCGGCATCGTTCGCGATCCAGCCATAAGCCGCCCTGAATTGCCCCAAACGCCCATGTGCGATCAGCATTTTTGCACCTTCTTTGTGGTCGCCAAGATCATCGCTGATTCTTGAAATCTGCGCGTCTTTTGCTTCTCTGATGCTGCGGATTTGGTCGGTGCGTGCGCTCATTGTAGGACCGCCGTCGAAAATATCGACGTAATTTTCCCAGGAAAAGCCTTCTTCTTCCAGCATCCGCATTGCGGCGCGGCCCGAAGGATGCGGCACGCCAATGACGTGACGCGCTGCCTCACTCAGCATCGCGATATATACGGGGTGTTTGGGCATCAGGTCGGCGATAAACCGGTTGCCGTTCTTGGCGTTAAATTCGTCGGCCTCCTGAAAACTCATGCCAAAAAAACGTCCTGCAACCCCGTCCCAGAATGGCGATCCGCCCGCTTCGTCAATGACGCCGCGCAGTTCGGCCAGCGTCCGGTCGGCAAAGCGTGCGCGGTGGTTGCGAATGAAAAGATAGCGGCTGCGGGCGATCAACATGCCAAGCCCACCCGCCCGTTCGCCGGGGTGGAGGAAAAGCCCGCCGACCTCGGTTGCCCCTTCCATGTCGGTGGAAAGGTTGAGGATATCAGCGCGAAAGGTGCGGCCCAATTCCTCGCTTTGCTGGGTCAATGCACCGATGCGGTAACTGTAGAATGGGCCTTTCTGACCAACGCAGCCGAAAATCTGGCACGTCCCGCGCACTTCGCCGGTCTCGGTATTTTGCAACACGAAGACATAGAGGTCGTCGTTGACGTTGTCGCCCTCGCGCGTAAAGGCAGCGGCGGATCGTTCGAGCTTGGCGGTCAGCGCGTTACGGTCCGGCGGCAAATTGGTGAACCCGCCGCCGGTGCGTTTTGCCATTTCGTAAATCGGCTGCACATCGTCCATTAAAGCCGGGCGGATGATAAAGGTCATAGACTTCCTTTGGCGGCAATCCGCATGATGGTGAGTGCGGACAGACGCGCACGTTCGACAAGGCTTTCGGTAATAAGAAATTCGTCGGCGCTGTGGATGCTGCCGCCGCGCACGCCCATCGTGTCAACCACCGGCACGTCGCAAGCCGCAATATTGTTGCCGTCGCACACGCCGCCGGTCGAGCGCCAGTTGATCGCAATGCCCAAATCGGTGCCACATCGCTTGACAAGAGTGAAAAGCTTTTCCGCACCGGCATCGATGGGCTTGGGTGGACGGCCAAAACTGCCGTGCAGATGCGCGCGCACGTTATGTTCGCGTTCGATGTCGGCCACCAGCTTCCTGATTTCGGTGTCCGCGAAAATTTCGAGATCGGGGCTGTACGGCCGCAGGTTGACGCGCAGAACCGCATGGTCGGGCACGACATTGTTCGGGCCGCCGCCGTCAATCCGCGCCGGATTGACCGACAGGCCTTCGCGGGTCAGTGCCTTCATCCGCAAGGCAAGATCAGCGGCGGCCAGCAGGGCATTGCGTCCGTCCTCCGGATTGCGGCCTGCATGCGCGCTTTTGCCGGTTATGATGATCGAGAAATTACCGCTCCCCGCTCGCGCGCCGGCAAGTGTGCCATCGGGGAGGGCGGGCTCGTAAGTCAGTGCCGCCAACTTAGCTTTGGCAAGCTTTGTGATCAGCGGAGCGGATGAAGGGGAACCGACCTCCTCATCGCTGTTAATCATCACCTGATAGCCGATGCGTCCCGCGTCTGCCGTTGTTTCAAACGCGCGCAGGGCCGCCAGCATGACGGATATGCCGCCCTTCATATCCGCTACACCCGGACCGTTCAGGATGCCGTCCTCCAGCCATTGCTGCTCCTGAAATATATGATCGGCTGCAAACACGGTGTCCATATGTCCGGTGAACAGCAATTGCACCGGCGCGTCCGGACGGACAGTGACGACTAAATGCCTGCCATGTTCGACGCTCTCGATCATACCATCGGCGCGGACGCGTTCGACGGGAGCAGGGGGGATGAGTTCAACGTCCCCCGGCAATCCTGAAAAACCATCCGCAAGCATTTCGGCAGTATTGGCAAGTCCGGCCAGATTGCCCGAGCCGCTATTTACCGTCACCCAAGCCTGTACCTGCGCGAGCATCGGATCATGCTCGATCTGTTCTAGCGCGGCTGTTTCCTGGGGCAAAAGCGATTGCATTTGTAACCTTTAGCGGGCGTCGCCTGCCTTTGCCACCCCTGCATCAATCGCTCGGGCCATTGCCAGCCATTCGGCCAGTTGCAGCGTTTCCGGCCTGCGGTCCGCAGCGATGCCGGTGCTGGTCAGTGCATCCAATCCGCCTGGCACCCCCTTCAGGCTTTGGCGCAGCATTTTGCGGCGTTGACCAAAGGCAGCAGCGGTCAGCTTCTCCAAGGTCGCCATGCTAACGCCCCCAGGTGCCACCGATGGGGTGATATGTACCACCGCTGACATCACCTTGGGTGGCGGCGTGAAAGCGGAGCGGTGGACGGGCATCGCGATTTTTGCCGTGGAGCGCCACTGCGCAAGAATAGCCAGCCGACCAAAAGCGTCGGAGCCGGGAGAAGCGACGATCCGCTCGGCAACTTCGCGTTGAAACATCAAAGTCAATGATTGCCAAGCCGGTGGCCACGCGTCGCCGCTCAGCCACCCCACCGCGAGCGCGGTGCCGACATTATAAGGCAGGTTGGACACGATATGAAATGGCGCGCCGATCTCTTTTGCCGGGTCGACCTTCATGGCATCGCCGTCGATAACCCGAAGCTGCCCCGGGAATGCCTCCGCCAGTTCGGTCAAAGCGGGCAGGCAACGATGGTCGCGCTCCACAGCAGTTACGTTGGCACCAGCCCGCAGCAGCGCCCGTGTTAGTCCACCGGGACCCGGGCCGACTTCATAAACCTGCGCGCCTTTCAGGTCGCCGGGGATGGCGGCGATCCGGTCGAGCAACTGCTCGTCAAACAGGAAATTCTGCCCCAGCGCCTTGCTCGCCGAGAGGCCATGCCGTTTGATAACCTCGCGCAGGGGCGGCAGTTCGGGGTGGCTCATGCCGCCGCGTCGGCAGCCATGCGGTTGAGCGCCGCCATCTCCGCCATTTTGATCGCCGCGATCATCGAATTGGGCATGGCTTTATTCTGGCCCGCTATGCCGAACGCGGTGCCATGATCGGGCGAGGTGCGAACGACGGGCAGACCGAGGGTCATATTGACCGCATCGTGAAAATAGAGGGTTTTTAGCGGGATTAGCGCCTGATCATGATAGGCACATAACGCTGCGTCGTAATGCGATCTGGCTTCGGCATGGAACATCGTATCGGCTGGAAGCGGACCGATAACATCAAATCCCTCACCCCGAATTTGCTCAATAGCGGGGCCGAACAGGTCAATCTCCTCGCGGCCCATATTGCCCGACTCGCCAGCGTGCGGGTTGAACCCCGCAACCGCGAGCCTGGGTTTTTCGATGCCGAAATTGCGCTGCAAACCCTTGGCAGTCGCGCGCAAACGCTGGCGGATCAAACGCCCGTCGAGCATGCCCGCAACCGACGCCAGAGGGATATGCGTGGTCATCGGCACTACCCGCAAATCAGGCCCGGCGAGCATCATTACCGCGTTGTTTTTTGAAACACCGCAGCGTTCGGCGATAAATTCGGTTTGCCCGGGATGGGTGAAGCCGACCGCGTAAAGCTGCGCTTTGGAAACCGGCCCGGTCACTAACGCAGCAGCACTTCCCGCACGGGCGAAACCGATCGCCATTTCGAGCGCCTGATAAGCGCAGTGCGCTCCGTCGAGATCGGGCTGTCCGGGCACAACCGAGATACAATTGTGCAACTGGATAACGGGTAGCGCGTCACCGAAATGTTTTGCCGTATCGGCAGGGTCATCAATCTTGATGACCGGCCCATTCCAGTGCGGCGCGAAACTAGCGACGTCGCCGATCGCAAAAAACGGCGCAAGCGATTTTTCGCGCCGCGCTTCCCACGCTTTGCCGATAATTTCCGGACCGATTCCGGCAGGATCGCCGACCGACACCGCCAGTGGCAAGGTCAGTCGATCAATCATGATTAGTTATATTCGATAATCGCGTCGCGGCGAAGATCGCGAAGGTAAATGCGGGCACGCTTGTTGACGCGCTCTTCTTCCAGCCGTGACATGATCTCATCGAATGACTCGGTGGTGGCATTTTGCGGTGCATCGCGTCCGCACAGCACGAACACACGCACGCCGTCGTCCAATGAGCCGTAAGGCGGGGTCGACTGGCCCACTTGCAGTTCCAGCATGACCTGCTGCAACGGTGCCGGCAAATCGCGCACTTTGATGCCGTCACGGTTGACAACGTCTGCGCCCAATTGCTCGGCCATTTTGTCGGCCGCGCCGCAACCGCTGATTTTCTGCGTTTCGTCGCTGAACCGTTTTACCATGGGCGCCACCTGCGCCTCCGTTGTGCCTTTCGGAAAGGCGATCGCGATCTGTTTCAGGCTTAGGAGCGAATCGCGCGGGTCGCTGGTCGCTACCTGCCGTTTATCAATCAGCATTAAAATCGATATGCCGCCGGGCGAGGGCACTGCAACCACTTCGTTGCTGTTCATTTCTGCGGCAGCGTTGGCCAGCGATTGAGGTAACTGGCCAAGCGAAAGCCAACCGAGATCACCGCCCACGGGGGCGGTTGAGGCTTCGGAAAATTGGCGGGCATAAGCGACAAAGTTTCCGCCCTGACGCAATTGATCCATGATCTTTTTGGCGTTTGCGGACACCGCCTCCATTGTTTCAGGCGTTGACGAAAGATAAATTTCACCCAACCGGTATTCGGTCGAACCCTTGTTTTTCTGGATACGCTCTATGATCGCGTTGACCTCGTCATCGCTGACATTGGCCGACGGGCGCACGTTGCGCGAAAGCAGACGGCTCCAGGACAGCTCCCCCTTGATCTGCCTCTTCAGCGTTGCCACCGATGAGCCAATAGAAGCCAGATATTTTTCCACCTGAGCCGCAGGGCGGTTGAAATTCTGTTGGGCCACGCGGTCGAAATACTGGTTTACCTCGGCATCCGTAACCTGGATCTCGTTGGCTGCTGCTTCCTGAATTTGCAGCGTCTCGTCGATGAGGTTAGTCAGAATTTGTGCGCGGAAACGTGCCACTTCGTCGTCCGGAAGCTTGTTATCGTTCGCGGCCAAAATCAATGCAAGCCGGTGGTCGATGTCGGTACCGGTGATGATTTCGCCGTTCACCTGTGCAGTCGCCCGGCGCAAATTGGGATCATTTTTGCCAAACAGCTTCTGGCCATCGGGAATGTCGAGCCTCGCCTCTTGAACCCCGTCATCAGCCACGGTCTGTGCAATCAGCGGCGTCAGCGCAGTTGCAGTACCAAGAATTGCCACAACAGAAAGTCGGTTCAAAAACTTCATAGATTTTAGCCCGGTAAATAGTTCATTTGAAAGGAGGTAAATAGGTCGGCCCTGCTGAACAGCAGATGAGCAGCGCCTGTCTTTCCCCCTTGTAACCCGTTTGCCTTACACACCCAGATTGCGAAATGCCAGCCGGAACAGGAAGCTGTTGCCTTGCCGCGCGTCGCCGGTGGGTTGATAGTCCCGCCGCCAAGTCAGGCTGAGCGACAAACAGTCATCGTCATAAGCGACACCAAGCCTGTGGCGGATCGGATCAAAGCCATCGGAAAGTACCGCCGGGTCTTCGGCGGCGTCGGTCAGATCGATAATCGTCGAACCAAATACCGACCAGTAACGCGCCACCCGCACGCGACCCGCAAGCCGGATTTCTTCTCGGTCGGCAAGGTCTTCGACGGTCGGACCGATATTGCGGTTGAGTTTCAGATAGCCCGCCTGAACATAAGTGCTCCGCGAACCGATGGTCGCGTCGATTTCATTGCGGCGGATGGCAAAATTGTCCTTGTCCAGCCGGAACCGGTGGGTAAGTTTTACGAAATCCTTGAACCGGAATTCACTCCGTCCGACGACATCGGATACCTTGTCGGAAAGACCGGTGCCATCGGGGAAGATCGAGGCTCGGTTGGACAGGCGGTAGCTTTGGCCAATGGTAACGTCGGCAGTGAAATCGCGTTTACGCAAAGCCCAGTCAAAGCCGAAGGTGACCCGGTAATTGTCTTCAAACCGGTCATAGCCTGGGAACCGGTTGAGCGCAAAGAGGTTGCTGTCCTCAAGATCAACCGCACGAGAGTCTTCATTGGGTACGCGCAAATTGGAGATGGAGGGCGCCGCAACCAATTGGACGCGAGGCGTAAAAATCTGCGTTCCGCCAAATGCTTTGCCGACGAACGGCCATTTGACATCGGCAGCAGCGGCAAAAATCCCGCGAGCCTGAAAACCGCTATCGCCGCGGTAAATGGCGGTGACGGTACTGGCGTTTTCATCGCTGTGATAGATGTCGCCACGACCGAGCACCGTGAAGTTTAGCTCTTGCCCAAGGCCGGTCAGCGTCCGCAGATCCCACTGGGCAGAAGCAAAAGCGCGCTGCGAATCCTGGCCGGAAGTCCGTCCGATCGCCAGGCTGTTCGCTTGCAACTGGATCTTTCCGCCAAGGACCGGGTCATCAAGCCGTAGTCGATAGTCGATTTCGGGCAGAGCGATTGGCGTCAAACCTTGTACATCACCAACGCGCAACGTCTGCACCGCCCATCCCGCAAGCGAGAAATAGCTGTCGATGCCGATCCGTTCTGCAGCGAAAGTTGACCGTAGCCGGTCGTCCCGGCTGATATCGTAGCGCCGCAAAAATGTCCGGTCCGATGCCCAGCGTCCCGACGCCGACAGCGACCAGTAAGGGTTCAGTTGAAAACGGGCTGCGCCCTCCACATACCCCCGGAAAACCTTGCTGCCGACCGAACCGGGTAGTGTGGAAACACGGTTACTATAGGTGCCGTAGCCCGTCACTTCAAACGCGCCCTTGCTTTCAAGCGAACGAAATTTCACCTGACCAAGTGGCGCTGCATCCGAAAAGCCGGTTATGGCACCGGTAAGATCGCGATTTGGTGCCATGCGCCAATAATAAGATTGCTTGATCTCTAGCCCGTTGTTGCGAGAAAATCCGATGCTTGGGACAAGGAAACCGCTGCCTGCCTTGGCATCGACCAGGTGTGACAGGAAGGGCAAGGGAATGATTGGCAGGCCGAACAATTCAATCCGGGCGCCCTTGTATTTCACCCGTTTGGTTACCGGATCATAGCTGACCTTGACCGCTTTGACTTGCCAGCTTGGCGCTTTGGGACAGCCATCGGGATCCTCGATCTGGCATGCGGTGTACGCCGCATAATCCAGCATGAGCACGCCGTCATTACGCTCGCCACGGTTCGCCGCGAGCCTGCCGCCGTCCGCCAGCACGACCAGCAGATTTTCAACAACGCCGTCTTTCAAGGAGTCGGTCAGAATGATTTTGTCGCCATAAGCAACATCGCCTTCGGGACCAATCGAGCGAATATTGCCCTCGGCAGTCACTTCGCCCGTATTCCGGTTCCAGACGATCGTATCGGCACGCAGGCTGTATCCGTCACGGTTCACGATGACTTGGCCGGTGGCGGTCACGACTTCGGTGTTGGAGTCATAAACGACCGTGCCCGCAGCAAAATCTATAACTTCACTGGCAGCAGCTTGCGTTTTTACAGGTTCCTCCTGCGCCATCGCCATTTGCGGAATCGCAGCCCAGCCCAGCAACAATGCGAGAAGAAAAGGCCGGGGCGGTCGCAAAAATGGGGCGGGGATATTCATAAAAACCGGATAGTCCTTTATCGCCGCGTTCACCGATGGTCCAGCCCCGACCGGCAAACATGTCGGTGCACGCGTCTATATCTGTCGTTAACGGGCGTTATCCCCTATAGTTTTGCTTTAACCGCCCTGTAGAATCGGCTTATAGAGCCACGCAACAAGATATAGACAGCGGAAAGGCTGACAGACCCCATGAAAATCGAATTTGCGGCAGAACGTCCCAACGGAGCCGATGTGCTGGCCTTCATCGTTACCAAAAGCAGCTTTCAAAGCTTTGTCTTCCCGCTCGAAAAAGCAGGCATGGTGCGCGAAACCGCGAAACTGGCGCGCTTCGATGGCAGCGCGGGGCAGAGCTTCCTGCTGATCGCAGAGGAAGGCGACCGGCTGGTTCGCATCGTTCTGCTGGGCGTGGCCGAGGGTGAGGGGGGAGATTACCAAAAGGCTGGCGGTGAGATAGTCGCCAAGGTGCAGACTTCGGGCGCGAAGCATATCGCCATCCACGGCACCAACCTGTCGGGCAAAGCGGCTGCCGAGGCGGCTTTTGGCGCGCTGTTGCGGAACTGGCGGATCGACAAATATCGCACCAAGCTGGCCGAAACATCGAAACCGAGCGTGACAGCTTTGACCGTCGTCGGTGCTAATGACGAGGCGGTGGCCGTGTGGCCGCTTCATGCCGCGATTGCCGACGGCGTTATGCTGACCCGCGAGCTGGTCTCCGAACCGGCCAACATCATTTACCCGGAAAGCTTTGTCGAACGCTGCCAGCATCTGAAAGAGCTTGGCATTGAGATCACTGTACTCGACGACGCCGAAATGGCGAAGCTTGGCATGGGCGCGCTGTTGGGCGTCGCCCAAGGATCACGCCGTCCGGCCCGGATGCTGGCGATGCGCTGGGACGGGACCGGCGGCGCGCAGGAACGTCCTGTATGTTTTGTCGGCAAGGGTGTGACCTTTGACACTGGCGGCATTTCGATCAAGCCTGCGGCGGGCATGGAAGACATGAAATGGGACATGGGCGGCGCAGGCGCGGTAGCGGGCGTGATGAAAGCGCTCGCGGGGCGCAAGGCGAAGGCGCATGTCGTCGGCATCTGCGGTCTCGTTGAAAATATGCCCGACGGTAATGCGCAACGTCCCGGCGACATTGTGACGTCGATGGATGGCCAGACAATCGAGGTTATCAACACCGACGCCGAAGGGCGGTTGGTATTGTGCGATGCGCTGCATTGGGCGCAGAAAACCTATAATCCGGAATATGTGATCGATCTCGCGACACTGACCGGGGCGATTATCGTTTCATTGGGTAGCGAATATGCCGGGTTGTTCTCGAACGATGACGACCTGTCGGACAAGCTGTTTGCCGCCGGTAAAAAGTCGGGCGACCCCTTATGGCGCTTCCCGCTGTCCAAGGCGTATGACAAGATGATCGACAGCCCGATTGCCGATATGAAAAATGTCGGTTCGAAGGGTGCAGGTTCGATTACCGCTGCACAGTTTTTGCAGCGCTTCATCCAAGACGGCGTCAAATGGGCGCATCTCGATATCGCGGGCATGGTCTGGGCGGACAAAGACGGTCCGGTCTGGGCCAAGGGCGCAACCGGATTTGGCGTGCGTTTGCTTGACCAGTTCGTGGCCGATAATTTTGAAAGCTGATCAAGGGCAGTGCAGGTCGATTTCTACCAACTGACCCGCGATCCTGCTGAAAAGGTGCTGCCTGCCATTGCCCAGCGTGTGCTGGACGGCGGGGGGCGCTTGCTGGTGGTGGGCGGCGATACGGCGCAGCTTGAGACGATCTCGTCGGCGCTGTGGCACTGGAAACCCGAAAGTTTCCTCGCCCATGCGAAGGCGGGGGAGGGTGACGATAATATTCAACCGGTCCTGCTGTCCACCGACACGGCGGCGGCAAACGGCGCCAAGTTCATTGTGCTAGCCGACGGCCTATGGCGCGACGAAGCCTTGGAATTTGACCGCGCATTCTATTTATTCCCGCCCAGCCACACCGAAAACGCCCGTGCAGCATGGCGGGCATTGGGCGAACGCGAAGGCGTCGAGCGCCGTTACTGGAAACAGGATGGTGGCAAATGGGTTCAGGGGCCTTAATCGTCCATGTGCTCGTGCGAAGGCAGGAGCGTTGGAGGCATAGAGCAACGCCGCCACCGCTCCTGCCTTCGCAGGAGCACAATATTTCTAATTAGGGTAGAATTGCCGGTCGATGCACACCGCCGACCCCCGCACTTCGATGGGCTTTACGGTATTTGGGACAACGAGCGTCACCCCCTTGCCTTGGCTGTCCGCAACAGCTAGATGCGCGCCAACTTATTCACCCCCAAATAATGGAGCTCTCCCATGGCGGTTACCCGTACGTTTTCGATCATCAAGCCCGACGCCACCCGCCGTAACATCACCGGCGCGGTCACCAAGATGCTGGAAGAAGCAGGCCTTCGCGTCGTTGCCTCCAAGCGCATCCACATGAGCCGCGAACAGGCCGAAGGCTTTTACGCCGTCCACAAGGAACGCCCGTTCTTTGGCGAACTGGTCGAATTCATGATTTCCGGCCCCGTCGTTGTCCAGGTGCTTGAAGGCGAAAACGCCATGCAAGCCAATCGCGACATCATGGGCGCCACCAACCCGGAAAATGCCGAACCCGGCACGATCCGTAAAGAACTGGCCGAAAGCATTGAAGCCAATACCGTCCACGGTTCCGACAGCGATGAGAATGCGGCGATTGAGATTGCCTATTTTTTCAAGCCGGAAGAAATCGTCGGCTGAACAAGCCTGAAATGGTCCGTCGCCCCAGCGTAGGCTGGGGCCTATCTCGTGTCTCGGCGAGAACGACAGGCGTGATGGGCTCCAGCCTTCGCTGGAGCGACGGAATTATAAGAAGGCCCGCCAGAGCGATTTGGCGGCCTTTTTCTTGTCCGGCCCTTGCACATTGCTGACTGCCCGCGTTACATCACCGTTGCGAGGAGACAGTTTATGCAAGGCATGGGTGAGGGCGGCGAAAATTGCCCCTTTGAATTCAATTTTGATCCGGCGACATTCAAGCCCGGTGACGAGGTTAGCTACCGCGTAACCGGGAGCCTTGAGGGCTTCCCCTTTGTCGGCAAGCTGGTCGAGGTGCATGATGATTATGTCATCATAGCGGGCGATGCCAATGACCCCGAATCCCGTTATCGTGGCACGCGAGAGAGCCGACCGGTTGTTGATGAATCAGAAATCAAGGCTGGATAAGTAACGTCGGTTTGGCTTGAGCCGAGCAGCGACAAGAATGTGGCGATTGAAAGTGCCTGTTTTTTTAGAGTCCTCTTAAAGGAGTAACCCCTCCGACTTCAGTCGGATACTGGCTTCAGCCTTCGACTCGGTGTTTAGTCTGTAACCTCGGAAAAAAGGAACAGCCCGAAGGGCGTTAAGTTCCTTTTTTCCGAGGTTACAGACTATGGCATATAGCAAGGGTTGTCACACGACTTTTCATCATCGCTACCATATCGTTTGGGCACCCAAATATCGGTTCAAGGTGCTTCACGGCGAGGTCCGCCTGCGGGTGCGCGAGATCATCCGGCAGGTCTGCGATGAACTGGGCGTCAAGATCATCAACGGCGCCTTGTCGCGCGATCACATCCTCAAAACCAAATATGCCCAGCTGATCGCTCTCGGAAAACCAGCCAAAGTCGCCATCACTGCCGTCATGCGCAAGCTGATTGTCACCGCTAACGCTCTGCTTAAAGCCAACCGAACCTGGGTGGAAACTATCGCTTGACCATCACGGATACTCTAAGCCTGTTGAGATTGTTGGGTAAGCCAATACTGAATTGCAACACTCCGTCGCACCTGCGCAGGCTGGTGCCTTTCTCGCCTTACGGTTTGCGCTGAAAGACGTGATGGGCACCAGCCTGCGCTGGTGCGACGGGAGTTTAGCTCTCATCCTATCTACTCTCACCATCAAAACTCCCCAGCGACATCCATCAGCTTGGTCAACTTTTTCGGCGCAACCGACAGCCAGCTTCTGGCGAGCCATTCGCCGATATGGTCCCAGTCGGTATCGCCCAGATCGAGCCTGATGCCGATCCAGCCGTCACCGAAATAAGCGGGGCGGTAGTATCGGTCGGGGTCGCTGTCGATCAGCATCGCCTGTTCTTCCGCGCCGCTGATTTTAACCAGCAACGCGGTCTTGCCGTCGCCGTGATGGTCCATCGACACATAAGCGAATTTCTTGCCGCCGATGATGCCGAAGCAGGGCATGCCGTGTGAGGTGACCTCATCGGTTTCCGGCTGTGCAAGCGCGCGTTCGCGGACCTTGGAGACCAACCAGTCCGGATCGGCCTCGCGTGACACATAATCGGCGAGAGTCCGCGAATAAAGCTGGTGCTCGGCGATCAGTACGCGTGCCGCCAGCGTTTCGGCGGTGTCGTCTGGCCATATGGCAACTGCCGTCTGGCCCAGCACTGGGCCGTCATCAAGTTCCGCCGTCACCAGATGTACGCTGCACCCACCATGGGCATCGCCCGCGTCAATTGCGCGCTGGTGGGTGTGGAGGCCCTTATATTTGGGTAACAGCGATGGGTGGATGTTGAGCATTCTTCCTTCCCACTGGCCCACAAAGCCGTCAGAGAGAATGCGCATATATCCGGCCAGCACGACATAATCGGCACCGGCGGCGGTGATCGCGTCGTGCATGATCGCGTCATGCGCTTCGCGGGTCATGCCCTTATGCGGATGGGCGAAGGTGGAGATGCCTTCCGCTGCGGCAAGCTTCAGACCGTCGGCTTGCGGATTGTTGCTGGCGACCAAAGCGATTTCATACCGGGCATCGGCGGATTTGGCGGCGTAGAGCAGGGCAGCCATATTGGTGCCCGTGCCGGAGATCAGGACGGCGACTTTGGCTTTCACTTAATCCTCCCCGGAACGGGGAGGGGGACCGCGCGTAGCGTGGTGGAGGGGGCCCACGGTGAGGTTGCTCTGATGCTGAGCGGTGGGACCCCTCCGTCAGTCCTTAGGACTGCTACCTCCCCGGTTCGGGGAGGATTAAGGAGAGCATCACCCCGCATGCGTCGCGGTCCAATCCTCCATCGCGCTCCAGGTCTCGGCGCTGCCCGACACGGTGCAGCCTTTCTCACCCGCCGCGATGTGGCCAATGCGGTGGACGGTTTCGCCAGCCGCCTCAAGCGCGACCGTCACATCGGCCACATCGGCTTCGGCAACCGCAATCACCATGCCAACACCGCAGTTGAATGTCCGCGCCATTTCTTCGGGCTCGATATTGCCCTGCGCTTGCAGGAACGCCATCAAACGCGGTTGCTCCCAAGCATTGGCATTGACATAAGCATGGAGGCCAGCGGGCAGGACGCGCGGGATATTTTCCAGCAACCCGCCGCCAGTGATATGGGCCATCGCGTGGATCTTGCCGGTGCGCACCAAAGGCAGCAACGACTTCACGTAAATCCGCGTTGGTGCCATCAGCGCGTCGATCAGGATGACATCTTGGTCAAAAAGCGCAGGCCGGTCGAGTTTCCAGCCCTTGTCCGCCGCCAAGCGCCGCACCAGCGAAAATCCGTTGGAATGGATGCCCGACGACGCCAGCCCCAACAGCACGTCGCCGTCGGCAATCTTGTCCGCCGTCAGCACCTGATCGCGTTCCACCGCGCCGACGCAGAAACCGGCAAGATCATAATCGCCGTCCGAATACATCCCGGGCATTTCCGCTGTCTCGCCGCCGATTAGCGCGCAGCCGGCAAGCTTGCACCCTTCGGCAATGCTGGCGACCACGGCGGTGGCGACATCAAGGTCGAGTTTGCCGCTGGCGTAATAATCGAGGAAGAAAAGTGGCTCGGCCCCCTGCACGATCAGGTCATTGACGCACATAGCCACCAGATCGATGCCGACGCCTTCGTGCCGACCCGAATCGATGGCCAATTTCAACTTGGTGCCAACGCCGTCATTGGCGGCGACCAAAAGCGGATCGTTAAAACCGGCGGCCTTCAGATCAAAGAACCCTCCAAATCCGCCCAGATCGGCATCCGCGCCCGCCCGCCGCGTTGCCTTGGCCAACGGGGCAATCGCCCGTACGAGCGCGTTGCCCGCATCAATCGAAACGCCAGCTTTGGCGTAGGTATAGGGTTCGGCTTGGTTGTGTTTGCTATCCATTTATCGCCGTTAGCGAGAACAGGCTTGGAATTCCACGTCTATGTCGCCTAAAGGTGCGGCAATGATAAAGTCGGGCGGAAATTGGTTCAAACTTTTGGGTATTGGCTTGCCGTTGGCGCTGGTCACCGGCAGCATTGTCGTCGCCCAGATCGAAGGCCCCAAACGGGGAATCGCGCCGATTGCCAGCACGGGGGACTTTGAAGTCACCGGCGTCGAGGTAAATGTCACCGGCAAAGACGCATTTGAGGCGCGGCGAAAGGGCTGGGAAGAAGCCCAGCGACTGGCGTGGGGTTCGCTTTGGAAGAGAACCCATGGGAGCGCCGGGGCCATGTTATCCGATTCGACGCTGGACGGTATTGTCGCGGCGATTGTGGTCGAACAAGAACAAGTCGGCCCGCGCCGTTATGTGGCGAAGCTTGGCGTATTGTTTGACCGCGCTCGCGCGGGGCAATTGCTTGGCGTGGCAGGTGTTGTCCGCCGGTCGGCGCCGTTGTTGTTGTTGCCGGTCACTTATTCGGCGGGAGCGCCGACGGTTTTTGAACAGCGCACCTCATGGCAGCGCAGCTGGGCGAAATATCGTACCGCCGACAGCACGGTCGATTATGTCCGGCCGAGCGGGGCAGGGGGCGAATCGCTGCTATTGAATGCGGGTCAGATGGACCGGCGCAGCCGTATCTGGTGGCGTACCATATTGGACCAGTTCGGCGCGGCAGATGTAATTATCCCGATTGCACGGATCGAACGGCAATGGCCGGGTGGGCCGGTGATCGGTCGCTTTTCTGCGCGTTACGGCCCGGATAACAAGTTTTTAGGTGCCTTCAGCTTGCGGGTTCCGACCAGCGCCGGAATCCCTGCGATGATGGATCAGGCTGTAATCAAGATGGACCAACTGTTCCAGTCGGCGCTTGCCGACGGTCGGTTGCGTGCCGATGCATCGCTGGTGCTTGAGCCGGAGGTTATCGAGGAGGAAGATCTGGAAACCCTGGACGAGGAAGCGCCGGTCGAAGAGACAGGCATCCCGGATCTCGGTGCAGAAGCGCCTTCGCTTGATGATGTTGTCCGGTCAATCGTTCCGGAAGCCGAGAGTGACGGCGGTGATCAACCTAATGTGCCTCCAGCGCTGCCAAAGCAGGTCCGTTAATCTGCGCCAGATAGCTTTGCCACTCGATGAACTCCGGACCGGTGCATCTTCGAGCCTGATCATCACCGATTCCAACGCAGGGGTTTTTGCCGGTCTGGGCAATGCGGCAGTCTGGCCCGGGCGATGTGCGATTCTGACCGGCCCCGCACGTTCTGGCAAAAGCCTGATGGCGCGCTATTTCGCGACGCAGGTTGGCTGCACGGTTATCGATGATGCCGATACGAGTGGTGCCGAAACCCTGTTCAACGCATGGAACCGGGCGCAGGAAAACAGCGTGCCCCTGCTTTTGGTGTCCCGCTGGCGACCGGCGGACTGGCAGATATCGCTACCCGATCTGCGCTCACGGCTGGCAGCGGCGATGTTGCTGGAAATCGGCGTACCCGATGATGAGTTGATCGAGCAACTCATCCAGAAACATCTCGCCACCCGAGGCACTACAATCACCGCGGATGCCCTCGGTTACGTAAAGCGGCGTGTCGAACGCAGCCATGTGGCGATTGAAGGTTTTGCCCGTGCGGCCAATGCTTTGGCGCTGGCAGAAAACGCTCCGATCAATCTGGCTTTGGTGAAGCAGGTATTGGGTGTCTAGCCGCAGCTAACGCGGTTTATGACCATGTCGTCATCATAACTGATGTTCAGCCTTGCCGGATTGAAATCCATGGTGACGGCAGTGCGCGGGGGTATCCAGCGCAATATAGTTGCCCCGGATTTTGCCATTAATTCCAGCGCAAGCGCAACGCTGGTCTTTTGACCTATAGCATATTGTAACGGGTCTGCAGTGCATTCAAAGCCACCCGCTTTTTCAACAGGAACCCGCTCGGTTGTATAAGGTGCTTCGCGTTCGGGGGTTGTGCAACCGGTCAGTAGCACTGCCAATGCCAACGTCCTCATATCACTTCTGTCTCGTCCTGCGTCCGTGTCATCTTCAGCTTGCCCTTGACCACCGCGAATGCCACCCGTCCTTCGACTAGATCCAGCGCGTCCCGACCGAATTGTTCAAACCGCCATCCGTTGAGCATCTCCAGCCCGTCGCGTTCGCCCGCAGCCAGTCTTTCCAACTCTTCGGTCCGCACCAATAAACGCGGGGCGACATTAATTTCACGTGACCGGATTTTTAGAAGTAGTTTGAGTAGGTCCGCAACCAACCCGCCGTCTTTGCCGGCGCCCGGTGCGCTACGGCCACGGTCGGGCAGGACGTCGCGCGTCATCGGTTCGCTCGCCTCAATCGCCGCGATCAGCCGCGCGCCGATTTCATTGTCGCGCCATGCCGGTGACAGCCCGCGCACCTTGGGCAGATCGGCCTGCGATTTTGGTGGATGAGCAGCAATGTCGGCCAGCGTCTCGTCCTTCATGATCCGCCCGCGCGGGATATTTTTGCGCTGCGCTTCACGTTCACGCCAGGCCGCCATCGCTTTAAGGCGGCCAAGGACATCGGGTTTGCGCGATTGGATTTTGACACGGCTCCAGGCATTTTCCGGGTCATTGCGGTAATTGGCGACGTCCGAAATCCGCTCCATCTCATGGTCAAGCCACGCGCCGCGACCGGTGGTTTTCAACTTTTCGAGCATCATCGGAAAGATGACCGACAAATGCGTGACATCGGCGATTGCATAATCGATCTGGCGTTTGTCGAGCGGTCGCCGTGACCAGTCGGTAAAGCGCGCGCCTTTGTCGAGTTGAATGCCCATCCACAGGTCGACAAGGTTCGAATAACCAATCTGCTCGCCTTGCCCCAATGCCATCGCCGCGATTTGCGTATCGAACATCGGGTGGGGGGTTTTGCCGGTCAGGTTGAAGAAAATCTCGATATCCTGTCCGCCTGCGTGGAAAATTTTGAGCACGTCTTCGTTATTGCACAGCAATTCGAGCATCGGGGTCATGTCGAGTCCCGGCGCTTTAGGGTCGATTGCCGCTGCTTCATGCGCGTTGGCCAATTGCACCAGACAAAGGTCGGGATAGAACGTATTTTCCCGCATGAACTCGGTGTCGACCGCCACGAAGGGCGATTGCGCTAAACGTTCGCACAGTTCGGCCAAGCGTTCGGTGCTGGTGATGAGTGGATGAATCTGCATGGGTGTTAGCCCTTAACAGGCAATCTCAACTTGACAAAGCACCCACTCACCTGTGTTAGGCGCGCTTTCCACAGTTTTTTTGAATTGAGCATGTAATGCACGCATACCGCACCCATAATTGCGCAGAACTCCGCGCTTCAGACGTTGGAAGCCAAGTCCGTCTGTCGGGCTGGGTTCACCGCAAGCGCGATCATGGTGGGCTGCTTTTCGTCGATTTGCGTGACCATTACGGCCTGACGCAGATTGTTCTCGATATCGATAGCGAGGCATTCAAGGTCTTGGACCGGGTCCGTGCCGAATCGGTGGTAACGATTACCGGCGACGTGGTGGCGCGCGAAACCGCGACAGTGAACGCGAATTTGCCGACCGGCGAGATTGAAGTGCGCGCCCGCGAAGTTGCGGTGCAGTCGTCAGCGCAAGAACTGCCATTGCCGGTATTTGGTGAGGCTGAATATCCCGAAGAGACCCGCTTGAAATACCGCTATCTCGATTTGCGGCGAGAGCGTTTGCACAACAATATCGTGCTACGCTCCAATGTCATTTCGAGTGTCCGAAAACGGATGATCGAGCAGGGCTTCACCGAGTTCCAAACGCCGATTCTGACCGCAAGCAGCCCCGAAGGCGCACGCGACTATTTGGTACCGAGTCGTGTCCATCCGGGTAAATTTTACGCGCTGCCCCAAGCACCGCAGATGTTCAAGCAGTTGCTGATGGTCGCCGGTTTTGATCGTTATTTCCAGATTGCACCGTGCTTCCGCGACGAAGACGCGCGTGCGGATCGTTCGCCCGGCGAATTCTATCAGCTCGATTTTGAAATGAGCTTTGTCACCCAGGATGATGTGTTCAACGCGATTGAACCGGTCCTCCACGGACTGTTCGAGGAATTTGCGCGTGGCCGGACGGTAACAGCTGCGCCGTTCCCGCGTATTCCATATCGTGAATCGATGCTGAAATATGGTTCGGACAAACCTGATCTGCGCAACCCGATCCTCATCCATGATGTGGGTTCGCATTTTACGAAATCCGGTTTCGGCCTGTTTGAACGGATTGTCGGCGAGGGCGGTGTTGTTCGCGCCATTCCGGCACCAAAGACTGCCGAAAAGAGCCGCAAATTTTTCGACGACATGAATGAGTGGGCGCGCGGTGAGGGGCATGCAGGTCTTGGCTATGTCACCCGCAAAAACGGTGAATTTGGCGGACCGATTGCCAAGAATCACGGTGAGGATGGCATGATCGCGTTGTATGACGCGATGGGACTTGGTCCGGACGACGGCTGCTTCTTTGCGGCTGGCAAGGAAAGCCAAGCGGTCAAGCTCGCTGGTGCCGCCCGCGCCCGCGTTGCGGAACAGCTCGAACTGATCGAGGAAGGCAGCTTCAATTTCTGCTGGATCGTCGACTTCCCGATGTTCGAATATGATGAGGACAACAAGAAAGTCGATTTCAGCCACAACCCGTTCTCGATGCCGCAAGGTGAGTTGGAAGCGTTGGAAACAATGAACCCGCTCGATATCCTCGCCTACCAATATGACATTGTCTGCAACGGGGTTGAGTTGTCGTCGGGCGCGATCCGGAACCACAAGCCCGAGATCATGTACAAGGCATTCGAGATTGCCGGTTACACGCAGGAAGAAGTCGATACCAATTTTGCAGGCATGATCAACGCATTCAAATTCGGCGCGCCACCGCATGGCGGGAGCGCACCGGGCATCGACCGGATGGTGATGCTGCTCGCCGATGAACCCAATATCCGCGAAGTCATTGTTTTCCCGATGAACCAGAAGGCCGAAGACCTGATGATGGCGGCACCGGGGCCGGTAAGCGCAAAGCAATTGCGCGAGTTGAATATCCGCATTGTGGAACAGCCGCCTAAGGCGTGATTGTCCCAATACTAAACACTCCTGATGCTGAACTTGTTTCAGCATCTTACTGTCGGTGATAGCTTACCGGTAGAAATTAGGTCCTGAAACAAGTTCAGGATGACGGATGCTGGGGTGAATATGGCAATCGATCTATCGGACTATGAATCCGGCAAAAAATATGACGGCGATTATGATGAGGATCTGAAGAAACTTCAGGACCGGCTCGCGGAATTGCAATCGCTGCATATTCTCCACGGCGCGCGGACGCTGATTGTGGTCGAAGGCTGGGATGCTGCGGGCAAAGGCGGGGCAATAAAGCGGCTAACCGCCAACTGGGATCCGCGATATTATCAGGTGCATTCCATTTCTGCGCCGACGGCGGAGGAAAAGGAAAAGCATTTTCTCTGGCGGTTCTGGAGCAAATTACCGGGCAAATGCGAAGTAAGTATCTTCGACCGCAGCCATTATGGCCGTGTGCTGGTGGAACGAGTCGAGGGATTTTGCAGCGAAGCCGAATGGCGACGGGCCTTTGACGAAATCAACGAATTTGAATCGCGACAGGGCGAGATTGGGACAAAGATCATCAAGCTGTTCCTACATGTAACGCAGCAGACACAGGATAAAGTGCTGACCGAGCGGCTGGATGATCCGTCAAAACGATGGAAGGTGACCGCCGAAGATTTCCGGAACCGCGAAAAACGCGAGGATTACCTCAAGGCCATGAGCGACATGTTTGCGCGCACGGACACCAGATGGGCACCGTGGACGGTGATCGACGGCAATAACCAGAAAGCGGCGCGGATTGCGGTGCTACGGCATGTCGTGCACGAGTTGGAAGCCAGCGTACCGCAAGATTTTCCCGAGGCAGATGCCGAGATACTGGAAATGGCCAAGAAGGATTTGGGGTATAAGCCCGACAAATAAACTGCCGTTGCACCGGCCTACGCTGGTGCGACGTGGCTTAGGACGGATAGCTAATCCCTATCACTTCCCAATCCTTGGGACCGGTCGGCAATGTCACCGTCTTCACATCGCCCACCTTTGCTCCGCGCAGCGCCCGCGCAAGCGGCGAATTCCAGCCGATCCTTCCTTCGCCAGCCTCTGCCTCGTCGTCACCGATCAGCGTCACAACGCGCTCCACATCGTTGATATCGGCCATGGTTACGGTCGCGCCAAAGAACACGCTGCTGCGGTCTTCCTGGGCGGCCGGGTCGAGTATCTTGGCGACCTTCATCTTTTTCGAAAGCTGCCCCAGCTCACGGTCGATGGCGCGCAGTTTCTGCTTGCCGTAAATGTAATCGCCATTCTCGCTGCGGTCGCCATTACCCGCTGCCCAATGGACGATTTCGACCACCGCGGGGCGGTCGATCGCGAACAGCTGCTCATATCGCGCGCGCAAAGCGGCGAATCCGGCTGGGGTTATCGGGTTGATGCGCTCCATGGAACGGCTTATGTCACCCCGGCGTAGATTTGCCCAGATAGCTGCTGAGTGGCGTTGCAGACCTTATCCGTGCCTTTTCGGGATGCAGGTGATCGTACATCACTGCATTTTCCAGCACGCGCTGCACATAATTGCGGGTTTCTAACAGCGGGATTTTCTCAATCCATTCCAGCACACCAATTGAACCGGTGCGCGGGTCGCCATTAGCCGCAAGCCATTTATTCACATTACCGGGACCCGCATTATAGGCAGCCACCGCCAATGGATAACTGCCACCATAATAATTGAGCATCCGCTGGATATAGGTCGATCCAAGCTGGATATTATAATCGGTATCCACGGTCAGCGCTTCAGGGCGATAGCTGAGCGCAATCTTGCCAGATGTTTCACGCGCGGTTCCCGGCATCAACTGCATCAGCCCGCGCGCACCGGCGCTGCTGACTGCTGCCTTGTCGAACTGGCTTTCCTGCCGCGCGATTGCGTGGATTATGGTCCAGTTGGCATTCTGCGATGCCGGCACATCGACCGCCGGATATCCGACGGGGACAAGTTCGTCATGACCGTTCTGGCGTACATAACGGCCCGCCATCACGGCAAGATCCGGTCTGTTCAGGCTTTTCGACAGGCTGATCGCCGATAGAAACTGGTCCTGCGTCGTTGCGCTCTTGGAAATTGCGCGAAGGAAGTTGCTCTGGTCTTTCCATGTACCATATTTGGTGGCCAGCCGGGCAGCGAGATAAATGGGCGGTGCGGTATCGGCAGGGACTGGCGGTAATGACGCGATCTGCGGCACCACCGGCAGTGGACGGCCAAGCGCTTCTAACGCCAGCTGGCCGTAGAAATTCTCGTAATAAGTGCCGGCGCTGGCGTAATGTTGCTGCGATAGCGGCGTGTTGCCTGTTCTGGCGGCTGCCTTGCCCGCCCAATAGAAACCTTTTGAACGGGTCTGTGGTGACTTGGCGGCGTCGGCATAGCGGGTAAACATACCAACTGCATCTGCCGGGCGTCCCAGGCGGTCCATCGCGAGCGTTCCCGCAAGCCAGGTCAGGCTGGTATAATGGTCCCGCGTCGTTAGGTCTTGGTCAGCCATTTTTTCGCCCGGTGCAATGGCATCATCGACTCGCGAAGCAATGCGGTATGCGACGTCATATTGGCCGTCATTTGCTGCAGCCTGGGCGTAACCTAGGAGAAGCTTGTACCAATCCTTCAGCACCGGAGCGGGGCTGGCGAGATTGCCGCGATTGGCGAGCAGTTCGCGCGCGGCAAAGCTGTTGCCCAATGTCTTGAGCTGGTTTGCCTGTTCGGCGAGAAGGCCCGCCTCGTTACGAGCGGCGGCACCGGCTTCCTGCAAACGCAACGCTGCGTCGGGGCTCCTTGTTTTGGATGCCATAATAGCCATAAAGGCGGGTCGCCGTTGCGGCGAAGTGTAAGCGATATGGCGCTCGGCGGCGCGGGTCGCGCCCATCCACAGCAGACGGTCTGTCCGCGCGTCATGGTCGGCAGACGTCAGCCTGACACCGACCATTCGTTGCAGCCGCGCCTCGTCATCGTCGGTCAGCGGGCCGCCACGCCATGCCAGCCGCGCCATCGCCTCGGCGCGCAATTTGTCACCGGTGACGTCGAGCGCAATTGCATATTTTGCACGCCCGCCATTGGTCAGCGGCGGCAAGCGGTCAAAATAAGCGACCGCCTGATTAGGCGAATAGGCGTTCAGATTGATGGCCTGCTCGGCATTTTTGCGCATCGTTTCGCTATCGGGCCAATCAGGATACATCATCAGGAACGAGGCATACTCGCCAAAACTATAGTTCCCCGACTGGCTGAGCATCCGCCAGCGCTGCAGTGCCGCCGGAATGTTGCCTTCGCTCAGGTCCGCCATTGGTGTGGAGATGACTGGCTGTGCCGGGATGCCCGTTGTGGTGTTCGTGCCGGTGCCTGAGCGCCAGACTATTTCGGGCGTGGGCGATTGGGCATAAGCTGCACAAACAGGAAGAATCACGGCAGCTGCCGAAATGAGATGCTTTACCATAGAAGACATATTATGGGCTGCTTCCTTATCACGTGGTGAACGAACGACTATATTCCCCTATACGAGGTTATGGTATAAATTAAGGAACGAATTTCATGTTTTCCGGCTCTATTCCGGCTCTAGTCACTCCTTTTTGCGACGGAGCGTTTAGCGAGAAGCATTTTCGCGCGCTCGTCGATTGGCAAATCGAGCAAGGATCGAGCGCGCTCGTACCCACCGGCACCACCGGTGAATCGTCAACTTTGTCCAATGCCGAGCATCACCGGGTAATCGAAGTGTGCATCGAACAGGCCGCAGGACGGGTGCCGGTGATCGCGGGTTGCGGGTCCAATGATACGACCAACGCCATTCTCCACCTCAATTTCTCGAAGAAGAGCGGGGCAGCCGCAGGGTTGGTTGTGGCGCCTTATTACAACCGTCCGAACCAGGAAGGGATTTACGCCCATTTCGCGCGGATGACCGAGAAGAATGATCTGCCGATCATCCTCTACAATGTGCCCGCGCGGACGGTGACCGATATCAAACCGGAGACGGTGGCGGCGCTTGCAAAATTGCCGACCGTGGTGGGGATCAAGGATGCCAGCGGCGATTTGTCGCGTGTCACCGACCACCGGCTCGCATGCCCGAAGGGGTTTTGCCAGTTGTCAGGTGTGGATGAGCTTTCGCTTGCTTATAATGCGAGCGGCGGAGTGGGCTGTATCTCTGTGACCGCGAACGTCGCGCCGCGCCTTTGCGCCGAATTTCAGGCGGCATGTGCAACCGGCGACTATGAGTTGGCACGTAATCTGAATGACAAGCTTTATCCGCTTCATTTAGCTTTGTTTTCTGATGCATCACCCGGGCCGATCAAATATGCTATGTCGCGGGTTATTGAAGGCTTTCCGACCGAACTGCGCCTGCCCATGACTCCACCGTCCGAAGCAAGTAAGCGTCAAGTGGATGCCGCCTTGGAGAATGCTGGTTTAATCTAATGGCACGCCCAAAACCGGAAGCATTTGAGAAGGTAAAAACCGTTGCCGAGAACCGGCGCGCGCGGTATGATTTTTATATTGAGGACAAGTTTGAAGCAGGGATTGCGCTTACCGGAACCGAGGTCAAATCGCTGCGTTTTGGCGAAGGCTCTATTGCCGAAAGCTATGCTGAGGTCAAAGGTGCGGAAGTTTGGCTGATCAACGCCAATATTCCCGAATTCAGCCACGGCAACCGTTTTAATCACGAACCGAAGCGCCCCCGTAAATTGCTGCTTAATGCGCGCGAGATTAACAAGATGCACGGCGCGGTGATGCGTCAGGGTATGACATTGGTTCCGCTGTCGATTTATTTCAACGGCCGGGGTCGTGCAAAGGTGGAGCTGGCATTGGCCAAGGGCAAGAAGGCACCGGACAAGCGCGCGACCGAGAAGGAACGCGACTGGAAGCGTGAGCAAGGCCGTATAATGAGAGAAAAAGGATGAGCCGCTTCGGCCAATGGATACATCGGCAGGCGCCAACGCGGGAAAGCTTCGAAAAAAGCCGTTTCCTGCGACCTTTTGTGCACCGTGTTTTTCACCCGGCATTGTGGCGCTTTACAAGGCGGTCGGTGCCGCGCGGTGTCGCGTTGGGTTTGTTGATTGGTATTTTCTTCCTTATTCCAGGCGTGCAGATCGCGGGCGTAGCGCTGCTCGCTTTGCCCGTCCGCGCCAACATCCCGATTGGCGCGGCAATGACCTTCTTGAGTATGCCCGCGACCACGCCGTTTATATTGTTGGCGTCGGTCTACATCGGCAATGCGCTTTTTTATCTGGGGGCTGATTCCGGACGATTTTCGCAACTGCTTGAAACCCATGCGCCCATTTCAGCCTGGATTAGCTGGCTGCTGTCAGAGGCCGCCCCTGCCATGTTGGCGGGGCTGGCGACTATCTCGATTGTTGCCGCTGCCATTGGCTATGTGCTCGCCGCCTGGTTCTGGCGCTGGTGGATCGTTGCCAAGTGGCGACGCCGGTCGAAAGCTCATGCGGTTCGTGGATAAGGGCGGGAGTTTTCCGACTTAGGTTGGCTCATCGGGAGACTGTCCCCGTATGGGACTGTCCTAGCTTTCGGCCCAGCTTTCGGCCAAGCGTAAACATATCGAAGGGGGCTTCGCTCCCTGAAGCTTGCCTCAACATAAGTCGGAACAACTCCAGGTGGTGTTTACATTCAAATCATAACTATATGAAATATAATAACTTCGTCATTCCCGCGAAGGCGGGAATCCATCCCCTGAGCGGCAGGTATAACGCACCGCTGCTCAGTAACCCATTGGTTAGGGGATGGATTCCCGCCTTCGCGGGAATGACGAAGTGAATAATAAACAGGTATTTGCAACCTGAATGTAAAACACCACCCAGCCAGAAGGACGGCGACCAGCGATTTTTCTTCGGTTGGAACCAAATGTGGCGCAACTACCATGAAGCAAATCTGCACCAGCGGCTTATCACCGACCCGCATAGTCCCTCTGCGCAGCGTACTTGGGTGGTGCGTAACCTTGACAAATGGTACGATGCGTTCCAGCCGAAACCGACAGGTAAATTGTTCCTCAAACCCGGGGAACGTGTCCGTATCTGGTAAAGGTGCAAGTTGAATAGCCAGCCGTCCCCAGCAGCTTTGCAAATATTTGGCAGGGACGGCGAAGACGCTGTTCGTGCCAACGGTAAGCATGTGCTGCTGCTCGTGCTGGCGACGCTGGTTTCGCTTGCGATATTGTGGTTCGCGACGCGTAATATTATGTTCGTGGGCAGTTGTGCTGGGGCCATGATTGGCGCGTGGGGGCTGGTCGATTATGTCCGGCGCACCCGCCCCGCCGAAGAAGCAGTGCAGACGTTGCCTCCCGACTGGTCGATCACTCATGCGGCGGCACAGCTTAGCAATGCAGCAATTGCAATTAGCGACCGGGCAGGACGTCTGGTGTGTGCAAACGACCATTTCACCAAAGCGTTTCCCGGGCTGAAAGCGCCGCCCGATCTCGGCCTGGATGAATCGAGCCACGCGTTGTTGGTTGCTGCCGGACGCGCCGCGTGGCGCGACGGCAACAGCAGCATTGATACCATCCAAAAAGGCGCAATGCAGTTCGGCGTGCGCGTGGCGCGGGCAGGGACTGGCGATGAATATCTGCTCTGGCGGCTGGAGCCGATCCAGCTGCTCGATATCGAATCGCGCGCCATTGAGCTGATCACCGGCCGGATTGGCCGGGCAATGGCGATGACCGGATTGATGGCGGTCAGCATCGGCCCCGAAGGCCGGGTTCGGGCCGCCAATGCCGCCTTTGCCCTGCGTGCCACAGGCAGCGACACCGAAACTATTACTGGCAAGGATTTCTCGGCCTTCATGCGGATGGATGAAAAGGGCAGCATCTTTTTCGAACGCGAAGGGCGGCGCGGATTGCCGGTGCGTTTGATGCACGTTCCGCTGGGCGACAATAACAAGGACGGCGCGGCATTGTTGTTCGCCGTCGATGAAGAAGGCGGGCGGGTTGAACGCGGCACTGCGCTTGGCCATGTCGAACAGCTGTTGTCAAACTTGCCATTGGGGCTGGCGCTGGTCGACCGCGATGGCCGTTTTCTGTTTGCCAACGATGCCTTTGCGCGGGTTGTCGATCTGCCGCCCGAACAATTGCCGCCTTATCCCGGCGATCTGGTTATCCCTGAAGATAAAGGCGCGGTGTCCGAAAGCATCCGCCGTTATGCCAGCGGGCAGGCGATGGCAGGCGACATCGCGGTGCGATTGAAGGATCAGCCGGACGAAGTCATGGCGCTATCGATTGCCGGTGTGCGTGGCTTGGGCGATGCGGCAGTCCTTTTGGGACTCAAAGATAACAGCGAGGAAACCAAGCTCAAACGGCAGGTGGCGCAGGCGACGAAGATGCAGGCCATCGGCCAGCTTGCCGGCGGCGTTGCCCATGACTTCAATAACATATTGACCGCGATTATCGGCTATTGCGACCTCATGATGCTGCGGCATCAGCCGGGCGACAGCGATTATGACGATATCCAGCAGATAAAGAACAACTCCAACCGCGCGGCGAGCCTCACGCGCCAGTTGCTGGCGTTCTCGCGGCAACAGACTTTGCGGCCACAGGTGCTGCAATTGCCCGATGTGGTGGCCGAAGTTTCGAACCTGCTGAAGCGTTTGCTGGGCGAAACGGTACGGCTTGAGGTGCATCACGGTCGGGCAATGGGTGCGGTACGCGCCGACCCTGGGCAGCTTGAGCAGGTGATCATCAACCTGGGCGTCAACGCGCGCGATGCTATGCCGGGTGGCGGGGTGCTGCACATTACCACCAAAGCCGTCAGCCAGACCGATGTCCGCGCCATGGGCAGCGAGATCTTGCCGATTGGCGACTATATCCTGCTGTCGATGGAAGATAGCGGCACCGGTATCCCGAAGGAAAATCTTGGCAAGATATTTGAACCGTTCTTCACCACGAAAGAAGTCGGCAAAGGGACCGGGCTTGGACTTTCCACGGTTTACGGAATCGTCAAGCAATCGGGCGGGTTCATCTTTGCTGAATCGGAACCGGGAAGCGGCACGCGGTTCGATATTTTCCTGCCGGTCCATGTCGGCGAAGTGCCAGCCGTTGCAACGGTGGCCAGGCCCGACCGGCAAAAGCCTAAAGACCTGTGGGGAAGCGGGCGGGTGTTGGTGGTCGAGGACGAGGACATGGTCCGCGCGGTCGCCGAACGGGCGCTGGTGCGGCAGGGCTATGTCGTCGAAACCGCGCGCGACGGCGAAGAGGCGCTGGCGATGTTTGCCGACGGCAAGGGCTATGATTTGATCGTCTCCGACGTGGTTATGCCCAATCTCGACGGCCCCGCGATGGCGCGGCAGTTGCGCGCGAAATATGGTAATGTGCGGATACTCTTCATGTCGGGTTATGCCGAGGAACAATTGCGCGAGTCGATCAACCTCGACAATGTGTCATTCCTGCCCAAGCCGTTTTCGGTCCAACAAATTGCCGAGGCGGTGCGCGATGCGCTGGCCGGAAATGGGTGAATTTAACTATCTATATGAAAAACAGCAAAAAATAATTTTTGTTCCGCTCTTGTTCTAAGTGAATATGCGCGATAATAGTGAATTTGTTCTGGATATGTTTCTAAACGGACATGACGCTAAGGAGTGGGCAAAATGGCAGCAAGTCTCAAAGTGATTGATGGGGATCAGGCAAAAAAGATGAACAGTTCAGACCGCGAAAAAGCGCTTGAAGCAGCATTGGCACAGATCGACCGTGCCTTTGGCAAAGGCTCGGCGATGAAATTGGGCAGCCGTGAGGCGATGAATATCGAGGCGGTTTCGACCGGCTCTCTGGGTCTTGATATTGCGCTGGGTATTGGGGGATTGCCCAAAGGCCGCGTGATTGAAATTTTCGGTCCGGAAAGTTCGGGCAAAACTACACTCGCTCTGCACGCGATTGCAGAAGCGCAAAAGTTGGGCGGTACGGCAGCGTTTATCGACGCCGAACATGCGCTTGACCCCGGCTATGCGAAAAAGCTTGGTGTCAATATCGATGAGTTGATCGTGTCGCAGCCCGACACCGGTGAACAGGCGCTTGAAATTTGCGATACGCTGGTGCGTTCGAACGCTATCGATGTGCTGGTGATTGACTCGGTTGCGGCGCTTGTGCCGCGCGCTGAAATCGAAGGCGAGATGGGCGACAGCCATGTTGGCCTGCAAGCGCGGTTGATGTCTCAGGCGCTGCGCAAGATTACCGGCTCGATCAGCCGTTCGAACTGCATGGTGATCTTCATCAACCAGATCCGTATGAAAATCGGCGTGATGTATGGCTCGCCCGAAACTACCACCGGCGGCAATGCGCTCAAATTTTACGCATCGGTGCGTCTTGATATTCGTCGGATTGGCCAGATCAAGGACCGAGAAGATATTGTCGGCAACACCACACGCGTTAAAGTCGTCAAGAACAAGGTCGCACCGCCGTTCAAGCAGGTCGAATTCGACATCATGTACGGCGAGGGTATTTCCAAAACCGGCGAATTGCTTGATCTGGGTGTGAAAGCCGGGATTGTCGAAAAATCCGGCAGCTGGTTCAGCTATGACTCGGTCCGTATCGGACAGGGGCGTGAAAATTCCAAACAGTTCTTGCTGGAAAATCCGGAAATGGCAGCCAAGCTGGAAGCAGCAATCCGTGGCAAGACCGAAGAGGTGGCCGAGGTAATGCTGGCCGCACCTGAACCCGAAGATGATGTTTGAAGTCCAAATCTAAAATTCATTGTCGCGCCCGCCAACGCGGGAGTCCGTGGTCTGACCGTTAGACAGTGGGTTTCCGATCAAGTCGGGGGTGACATAGAATTTCTTCGACTTGTTATTTTGAATCCTCTCCCCCTAGAGGATAGTTGCGGCATCTTGCCTGAGATCGCCGCACTCCGGTCCGTCCCCACCCACCCGGGGGGCGGACCGTTTCATTTTTAGAGTCCGGATTTGATAGAAGCCAACCGAACCTGGGTGGAAACTATCGCTTGACCATCACGGATACTCTAACGCTAAATTTGTAGGACTTTGAAATGCAAAATACTATAAACTTGCGCAGAATTCTGGCGGTTTTGAGCACTCGTTGACTTGCAGAAGTTAGCCGTCCAATCTGCGGCATAATGAACGGGAGCGGAAACAATGACACTCAAGGTTCACCATCTCAATAACTCGCGCTCACAACGTATCTTGTGGCTTTTGGAAGAGGTCGGTGTGCCATATGAGATTGTCCACCATCAACGTGATGCGGTGAGCAACTTTGCACCGCCTGAACTGCTTGCCATTCACCCACTCGGCAAATCGCCGGTGATCGAAGATGAACGCAAGATGGTATATGAATCGGGTGCCATCGTGGAATATATCTGCGAACGTCATGGCGGCGCACATCTGGTTCCGGTGCGCGGCACCGACGACCATATCCGCTACCTTGAATATCTGCACTTTGCCGAGGGGTCGGCAATGTTACCGATTCTGCTCAATCTCTATACCGCGCGCCTTGGTGGCGCTGCGGCACCCTTGCGTCCGCGTATCGATCAGCAGTTGCAGAGCCATTTCCAGTTTATGGAAGACCGGTTGCGGCCTTCTGGTTATTTTGTCGGTGACGGCCTCACCGGTGCCGACATCATGCTGAGCTTCCCTGCCGAAGTCGCCGTCAAAATGGGCTATGCCCACGACAAACCAAAGCTTGCTGCCCATGTAGCCGCATTCCATGCGCGCCCCGCCTATCAGGCTGCGCTCGCCAAGGGCGGACCATATGCTTATGCCTGATGATAAGGTTAATCGTATGAAGCCGCTTGTATCGGGCTTAGCCGTCGCTTAAGCGCTTGAACGCTATGACTTCGACTAACGATATTCGCCGCGCGTTCCTTGACCATTTTGGAGGTGCTGGACATGATGTGGTGCCTTCGGCGCCGCTCGTGCCGTACAACGACCCGACGTTGATGTTCGTCAACGCTGGCATGGTACCGTTCAAGAATATCTTCACCGGCTTGGAAAGCCGAGCAATTCCGCGTGCGGCTTCCAGCCAAAAATGCGTGCGTGCCGGCGGCAAACATAACGATCTCGACAATGTCGGCTATACCGCGCGACACCACACGTTCTTTGAAATGCTCGGCAATTTCTCGTTCGGCGATTATTTCAAAGAAGACGCCATCACCCATGCCTGGACGCTGCTGACCAAAACATGGGGTCTCGATCCGAGTCGGTTGACCGTCACCGTCTATCACACCGATGATGAAGCATTCGATCTCTGGCGCAAGATTGGTCAGCCCGAAGAACGCATCATCCGTATCGCCACCAACGACAATTTCTGGTCGATGGGCGATACCGGTCCCTGCGGCCCGTGCAGCGAAATATTCTACGATCACGGCGACCATATTTTCGGCGGCCCCCCCGGAAGCCCCGATGAAGACGGCGACCGGTTTGTTGAAATCTGGAACCTCGTGTTCATGCAGTTCGAACGGCACGAAGATGGCAGCCAGACGAACCTGCCGAAGCCGTCAATCGACACCGGCATGGGGCTGGAGCGGATCGCCGCCGTGTTGCAAGGCGTCCACGACAATTACGATACCGACACCTTTCGCGCGTTGATCGAAGCTTCGGAGGAGCTGACCCACACCAAGGCGGAGGGCGAGCAGAAAGCAAGCCACCGAGTCATCGCCGACCATCTGCGTTCAACCAGCTTCCTCATCGCCGACGGCGTGCTTCCGTCAAACGAAGGCCGCGGCTATGTGCTGCGTCGGATCATGCGTCGCGCGATGCGGCATGCGCATATATTGGGAGCAAAAGACCCTCTGATGCACCGTCTGGTGGGCAGTCTGACCGCCGAGATGGGGGCGGCCTACCCCGAATTGCTGCGCGCACAGCCGCTGATCGAAGAGACGCTCAAACAGGAAGAAACCCAGTTCCGCCGCACACTCGACAAAGGGCTTAAGCTGCTCGACGAGGCGACCGCAGATATGGCCCCTGGAGCCACATTGGCAGGTGAAACGGCGTTCAAGCTTTATGACACTTATGGCTTTCCTTATGACCTGACCGAGGATGCCTTGCGCGCCCAAGGTTATGGCATCGACCGCGCCGGTTTTGATGTGGCCATGGACAACCAGAAAGCGATGGCACGTGCCGCCTGGAAAGGTTCGGGCGCGAAGGCCTCGGATGACGTCTGGTTCGACATTGCCGAACGCGTCGGTTCGACCGAATTCACCGGCTACACCGCGACCGAAGGCGAAGGGCAGGTTGTGGCGCTCGTCAAGGACGGGGCCGAAGTGCGTTCTGCCAAGGCTGGCGAGACGGTTACCGTGATCACCAACCAAACGCCTTTTTATGGCGAAAGCGGTGGCCAAATGGGCGACGCTGGCACGATCAGCGGTTCACACTTACGCGGTATTATCACGGACACAGCCAAGCCGCTCGGCCGTTTGCACGCTCATCAGGCGACTCTGGAGGGTGGAGAGATCAAGGTGGGCGATGTCGTTGTCCTCAAGATCAATATAGCCCGCCGCGATGCGGTGCGCGCCAATCATAGCGCGACGCATTTGCTGCACGCGGCGTTGCGTAATCAATTGGGCGGGCATGTCAGCCAAAAGGGTAGCATGGTAGCAACCGACCGGTTGCGTTTCGACTTTTCGCACAACAAGTCGGTTAGTGCCGAGGAAATTGCCGCGATTGAGGCGGAAGTAAACGCACAAATTCGCGGAAACCAGTCGGTAAACACCCGCCTGATGACGCCAGATGACGCAGTCGCCGCAGGTGCGCTTGCCTTGTTCGGTGAAAAATATGGTGACGAAGTACGCGTCTTGTCGATGGGCAAGGCTAACAGTGCAACTTATTCGGTCGAGCTATGCGGTGGCACACACGTTAAGGCTCTGGGCGACATCGCCTTGTTCACCATCATTTCTGAAGGAGCAGTCGCTAGCGGTATCCGCCGGATTGAGGCGTTGACCGGTGAAGCGGCGCGTCTGTGGCTGGCAGGCCGCGACGGCCAGTTGAAGGATGTGGCGGCGCTGCTTAAAACCGGCATTGACGATGTTCCCGCACGCGTTGAGGCATTGCTTGCCGAGCGCAAACGGCTCGAAAAGGAACTTTCCGATGCCAAAACGGCATTGGTAATGGCGGGCGGTTCGGGCGGCGTAGCCAAAGCCGAGGTCGAAATGGTCGGCTCCACTGCCTTTGTCGGGCAAGTGATCGCGGGTATCGAACCAAAGATGCTGCGCGGCCTAGCCGATGAACAGATGAAAGTATTCGACAGCGGTGTGGTCGCGATCATTGCCGCCAATGACAGCAGCAATACTGTCGTCGTCAGCGTATCGGCCGACTTGTTAAGCCAGGTCAACGCCCCCGATCTGGTTCGCGCGGCAACCGCTGCGATGGGCGGGCAGGGCGGCGGCGGGCGTCCCGAAATGGCGCAAGGCGGCGGACCCGCAGGAGCAGAGCAGGCGCAAGCTGCGCTTGACGCCGTGCGATCTGCGTTGGCTACTTAGGTCGTCAATTTCAACTTCGGCGCTTCGTCCAGCCCGCCGGCTTCCTTGATCTGACGGCGGAATTCATCGCGTTTTTCGTGGATCGATGCAATCACCGGCCCAGCCGCGACGCCTAAATCGACAAGCACAGCTTCAGATAGCTGCAATGAGCTTTCCAGCGTTTCCGGAACAGCATTGCTTACCCCCACCCGATAAAGCCGTGCCGCATGGTCGGCGTCACGTGCGCGGGCGACGATGGTGATGTCGGGCAACCAATTCCTGACACGCTTGACGATATGCTCTGCTAACACTGGCTGATCCATTGTGAGAATTAATGCCCGGGCATGGCCCAAACTTAGCTTGTCGAGCGTTTCAGGTCGCGAGATATCCCCGAAGATCACTTTATACCCTGAGCGGCGGCCATCTGCGACTGCGTCAACATTCGATTCAACCGCGATATAAGGTTGCTGATGTTTGATCAGCATATCCGCGACCAATCGGCCAACGCGGCCGAAGCCGATTACAACGGTTCGGGGGTCGGCGGCAGTGATCTGTTCGTGGACTTCATCGTCACTTTCGCGCAGTTCGATACGCCGCGACATGTCATGGCCAATCCGCGCCAGTATAGGTGTGACGGTTAAGCCGATCGCCGTGGCAACCTGCCAAAAATTAATTGTTGCAGCATCGATGATGTGCGCTGCTCCCGCAGCTCCCAAGACTATGAGCGTGGTTTCGGACGGGCTGGCCATTAGCACGCCTGTTTCGGTCGCAGTGCCAGTGCGCGCTCCATTTAACTTAAGCAATGCCGCCGTCACGACTGCCTTTATGAAGCCGACGGCGGTTACTGCCGCGACCAAAGACGGCCAGTTGGCTGCGACAAAACCCAGATCGATTTGCATGCCGATGGTGATGAGGAACACCCCGAGCGCCAATCCTTTGAACGGCGCGGTCATCACTTCGACTTCCGTGTGGTAATCGGTTTCGGCAATCAACAGTCCGGCTATCAACGCGCCGACAATTGGCGACAGGCCAACGGCACCGGTGGCGAGACTGGCGACGATGACCACCAGCAGACTAACCGAAACAAATAATTCGGGACTCTTGGTCCGCGCTGCCTGACCGAACAAACGGGGCAGCAAGAAGCGGCCGATGACCAGCATCGCCACGACTATCAGCCCGCCCTGCCATAATGCCTTCACCATACCGTCGAGCGAATCTGCTTCGGCCTGCGGTGCCAGCGCCCCCAGAATGAAGATGATCGGAACAATCGCCAAATCCTCAAGCAGGAGCATCGCCAGTGCTGATTTGCCCACGGGAGACTGTGTACCCGAAATGGGCAGAACAAGCGCGGTCGAGGATAGAGCCAGCGCGATGCCGATACCCAGCGCTGCTACCCAGCCATAGCCGAACATCAACAGCCCACTGGCAATCAGCAGGCCGGCGCCAAATAACTGCGCTACCCCCACACCGAATACCAGCCTGCGCATCGTCCACAGACGGCGAAAACTCAATTCTAACCCGATGGAAAACAAGAGCAATATGATGCCATATTCGCCTACCGGACGTATCCCCTCAGCGTCGGTTATCGTGAGCCATTCGAGCCAGGGATATTGACCGACCAGCGCCCCAAGCCCCATGGGCCCAACCAATATCCCGACCAGAATGAAGCCAATGATCGGCGTGATGCGAAAGCGTGCGAAGGCAGGAATGACAATGCCAGCCGCGCCCAAGATCACGACAATATCGCTAATACCTTCGCTATGTATTCCTGTTGCCATAACTGGTGCTTAACCGACACTTATGCCATTGTCATGCCATGGAGGCAGATATTGTCATCATTGGCGGTGGCCCGGCCGGCATTATGGCCGGATTGCTGTTCGCGCGCGCAGGAATCGATACGTTGGTGCTGGAAAAGCATGCGGATTTTTTGCGCGATTTCAGAGGCGATACGGTCCATCCCTCGACTATGGAGATTTTGCACGAACTAGGGATGCTGGACCGGTTTTTGCAAAGACCACACAATCGGCTTTATGAAGCGCGGGGCCGCATTGCGGGCGAGGAAATGGCAATTGCCGACCTGCGTTTTTTGAACACACCAGCTCCCTTCATTGCGATGATGCCGCAATGGGATTTTCTCGATTTCCTCTGCGACGAGGCCAAAGTGTTTCCGGCCTTCCGATTAGAAATGAATGCAGGAGTCGACCGACTTGTCGAGCAAGGCGGCAGGATTATCGGGGCAGGCTTGTCGGGCGGCGCTCAGGTCATTGCGCGCAAGTTGGTCATCGCTGCCGATGGCCGATCGTCAATCGTACGCCGCACCGATATGTTGCCGGTAACCGCGTTGGGCGCGCCGATGGATGTGTTCTGGTTCAGCGTCCCCAAAGTCGATGACGGCGGCGAGGCGCTACGCGGGATTGTGGCGCCCGGCACATTGATCGCGATGATCGACCGGCGAACTTATTGGCAATGTGCCTATGTTTTTCCCAAGGGAATGGCCGAAAAGCTGAAAAGCGAAGGGATCGCCGCGATCCGGACAAGAATTGAAAATGCGGCACCCGAACTGGGGCCACTTTCGGAAGTGCTAACCGATATCGGCCAGATGCACTTGCTCACCGTTGCGCTCGATCGCCTCGACCGTTGGCACCGGCCCGGCTTGCTGGCGATCGGAGACGCCGCGCATGCGATGTCGCCGGTTGGCGGAATCGGCATTAACCTTGCTATACAGGATGCGGTTGCTGCGGCCAATATCCTTGCGCAGCCGATGCGAGAAAAGCGCGACGTTGATCAACTGCTGCACAAGGTCGAAGCACGTCGCGGCTGGCCTACCCGGGTTATCCAGAAAGGCCAGCAGCTCGTGCAGGACCGGGTCGTGGGTTCGATATTGCGAACAAGCGTCCCTATGTTGCGCCCGCCATGGGCGGTGCGCATGCTAAACCGGTTTCCGTTACTTCGACGGATTCCGGGGCGGATAATCGGGCTTGGTATCAGGCGCGAGCATGTTCGCTCGCCCATAACCTGACCCTCAATTACTGCCAGCTGCCCATCTTGGTTTCGAGATTGGCGCGCACCGTTTCAAAGAATTGCTCGGTGGTTTCCCATCCCTGATCGGGGCCGATCAAGATCGCCAGATCCTTGGTCATATGACCTGCCTCCACGGTTTCGATGCACACCTGCTCAAGCGTTTCGGCAAAGCGGGTAACGTCCGGGGTTTCGTCGAATTTACCACGAAATTTCAGACCGCCGGTCCATGCGAAGATCGACGCAATCGGGTTGGTCGATGTCGCCTTGCCTTCCTGATGCTGACGGAAATGGCGCGTCACGGTGCCATGTGCCGCTTCGGCTTCGACGGTTTTGCCATCGGGAGTCATCAGGATCGAGGTCATCAGGCCCAATGAACCGAACCCTTGTGCGACCTGGTCCGACTGGACATCGCCGTCGTAGTTTTTGCAGGCCCAGATAAACTTGCCCGACCATTTGAGCGCGGATGCGACCATGTCGTCGATCAAACGATGCTCGTAAATGATACCAAGTTCCTTGAACTTTGCTTCGAATTCACTCTCATATATTTCCTGAAAGAGGTCTTTGAAACGGCCGTCATAATATTTCAGGATCGTGTTCTTGGTCGACAAATAGACCGGCCATTCGCGGGTAACGCCGTAATTCAACGAAGCTCGGGCGAAATCGCGGATCGAATCATCGAGATTATACATCGCCATCGCGACACCAGAGGAAGGGAAGCGGAAGACTTCTTCATCAATCGTGCGGCCATCGTCGCCATCCCAAACAAGGCGCAGCGTTCCTGGACCGGGGACGAGATAATCGGTGGCGCGATATTGGTCCCCAAAGGCATGGCGACCGATAACGATAGGGTCGGTCCAGCCGGGGATCAGGCGAGGTACGTTCTGGATGACGATCGGTTCGCGGAAAACCACACCGCCCAAAATGTTGCGGATGGTGCCGTTCGGCGATTTCCACATTTTCTTGAGGTCAAATTCTTCGACGCGTGCTTCATCGGGCGTGATCGTTGCACATTTGACGCCAACGCCATATTCGCGGATCGCATTGGCCGAATCTACGGTGATTTTGTCATCGGTGGCATCGCGTGCTTCGACGCCAAGGTCATAATATTTCAGGTCAATATCAAGATACGGCAAGATCAAACGCTCGCGGATCCATTCCCATATAATGCGGGTCATTTCGTCGCCATCAAGTTCGACGACGGGGTTTTTCACCTTGATTTTTGCCATGTTCGGAACCGCTTTCTATTGGGAAGATTGGATGTTTGAGCGGTGCCATAGCAAAGTTTGCCATATGTTCAACTGCGCTGTGATTAGGGACGAATTGGCGGGAGTTTTTGGGTTAGGCGCGGGGGCTGAAACCGGCGTAAATTCATGCAAGTTCACAGTGGTTTCGCGTTTTTCAATCCAACAGAACGCCGCGCCCAGGGTTACACAAGTGGCACCTAGAGTCGAAATCGACCAGATTGAATCGCGGTGGATTCCCAACGGGCTGATTTTCTGGTTCAAGTGCCTAGCTGGGATTGGAGGCCAGTATGGATGAGGCCTTATTCGAATGATTTGCGAGACCGGGTGTTTGCGGCGATGGCGGCGGGGAAATACAAGAACCCGCTGCTCAACCGCGAGGATGATTGGCTGCAGGTCGTCACGGTGGCCGAAATCCTGGGCGGTGACCGGCTGAACCTGCCGATGGCACGCTCCGACGCGGTCAAGAGCGCAGCGGCGGCGGGCGACGCGGACAAGCAGATCGGGCTTTTGTAATACTATTCTCGGGCGCTGAGCCGACCGGAAGTGGCTTGATAATAGTTGATAAATCGCTATGATACTCCGTAGAAGGAGAAATCGCATGATAAGCGCAGACCTCGGCAAAAAACTCGAAAGCTACATCGCTGCGCTTGTAACCACTGGCCGTTATAACTCCAAAAGCGAAGTCCTGCGTGAAGGCGTCCGCCTCATTCAGGATCGCGAGGCGCGGCTTGCTGCGCTCGACGCTTCGATTGCGCGGGGATTGGCCGATGCCGATGCAGGGCGAACCGCCGATGCGGGGGAAGTATTCGACCGGCTTGAAAACAAATATCACGCGAAATCCGGCACTGCGGAATGATTGTTCGCCTGACGGCGGAGGCAGAGCGCGATCTTGAGGCGATTGGTGATTACATATCGGCGGACAGTCCGGACGCTGTCGCGCTTTTTATACGCGAGATGCGCGAAAAATGCCTCGGCCTTGCCGACTTTCCGGCGCGCTTTCCGCTCGTCCCGCGCTATGAAGCGAGTGGCGTACGACGGCGGGTGCATGGCAATTACCTGATATTCTATTGCGTCGAACCCGACGCCGTAACCGTCCTCCACATCCTGAACGGCACCATGGATTATGAGGCGCTATTGTTCCCGCAATAATCGCTTTCCTACAGCCCCCGACCCTGCCTAATCACATTGCCCTCTAACATCGAATCGGAGGGTAGGATGTCCAAGAAAGCCAGCGCCGCGCGCACGGAAGCCTTTTTCCAGGCACTCGCCGAAACCGGCAACCAGACGATCTCTGCCGAACGGGCGCGGGTTTCCCGGTCCTGGGTTTCGCTGCACCGTTCCGCCGATCCCGAATTCAAGGCGCGGATGGAGGCTTGCATTGCCGAAGCGAGAGCGCGGCTTTCAACGGCTGGGTCGGTGAAGCATTCGGGCAAATGGGCGAATATCGATGGCGAGGAGCTGGTCGTGCGCGGCTCGCGTGGGCGGCGGGCGCAGATTTCGCGCGCGCGGCTGAAGCAATGGACATTGCGTGGGGAGCAGCGGTTTCTTTCCGTGCTGCGCGCGACTTGCAATCTGGAGCTGGCCTGCCGCGAGGTCGGGCTTTCGGTGCCGTCGGTGTATAAACATGCCGATCGCTGGCCGCGCTTTGCCGGGGCGTGGAAGGCAGCATTGGAGGAGGGCTATCATGCCCTCGAACTGGCGATGCTGGAGAACGGCATGCGCTCGCTCGATCCGGACGCGGCCGAGGAAATGGACTGGGAACCGGCGATACCGATGGAGCCGATGACGCCCGAACAGGGGCTGGCGCTGCTTCACATGAACAAGCACAGCGCGTTCCGGCACTGGGCGCGGCGGACCGGTGTGCGGGGATAGGGGCGTAATCCGCGCGAGGAAATGTCGGATGATGAGCGGACGGAGAGCATATTGAAAAAGCTTGCGGTGCTGCGGCTGCGTCTGGATGCGGGCGAGGCGTAAGGAAATCTTATTAGGGACTGTCCCCAATAAGAAAAAGGCGCAGTTCATCGCCGATACAGGGTTCGGCCGCCACATTCGCGCGGCTTGTTTTCGGGCCTTCACCAAAACCCTTGGCGACGGCCTCAAGAGTATCTAAGGACATTCCCATGAATAGAAAAATCCTTGTTCCCGTATGCGTGGGACTCGCCGCCTCGATGCTTTCCGGATGCGCCATGTTGGGCGGCGGCGGTGGCAAAGGCGACACCAAATATGTCGCGCGTGACGTCAACACGCTGTACAATGCTGCGAAAGACAAGCTGGACCGCCAGCAATATCAGGTGGCGGCCGCTTTGTTCGACGAGGTCGAGCGCCAGCATCCTTATTCGCCATGGGCGCGCCGGGCGCAGCTGATGAGCTCGTTCAGCTATTATATGGCGGGCAAATATAACGAATCGATTCAGGCGTCGCGCCGGTTCCTGTCGATCCACCCCGGCAACAAGGACGCGGCTTATGCGTATTACCTGATCGGGCTCAGTTATTATGAGCAGATCAGCGATGTGACCCGCGACCAGAAAGTGACGCAGCAGGCGCTGGCGGCGCTTGGCGAAGTGCAGCGGCGTTACCCGAATACGCGTTATGCGTCGGATGCCACGCTGAAAATCGATCTGGTGAACGACCATCTGGCGGGCAAGGAAATGGAGATCGGGCGCTTTTATGAACGACGCGCGTTGTGGCTAGCGGCGTCTTTGCGGTTTCGCGAAGTGGTCGACAAATATGAGACGACGACCCACGCGCCCGAGGCGCTGTTCCGCTTGACCGAAAGCTATCTGGCGATGGGCGTGCCCGAAGAGGCGAAGAAGTCGGCGGCGGTGCTTGGCGCGAACTATCCGGGTAGCGAATGGTACCAGCGCGCTTACGAATTGATGCAGAAGCACGCGCCAGCGGCGTGATGCGCGCGCCGATATGCTGACCGGCCTGTCGATCCGCGATGTGGTGCTGATCGAGGCGCTGGATCTTGAATTTTCAGGCGGGCTCGGCGTGCTGACCGGGGAAACCGGGGCAGGCAAGTCGATCTTGCTCGATGCTTTAGGGCTGGCGCTGGGTGCGCGGGCCGATAGCGGGCTGGTGCGCTCGGGCTCCGACAAGGCGCAGGTGACCGCGAGTTTCGATGCGCCTGCAGGCGTCATCAAGCTGCTTGCCGAGAACGACATCGATATGGATGCGGGCGAACCGCTGCTCATCCGGCGGTCGCTGAAGGCTGATGGCGGTAGCAAGGCTTTTATCAATGACCAGCCCTGTTCGGCGGCCTTGCTCCGCGATGTCGGGGCGATGCTGGTTGAAATTCACGGGCAGCATGATGACAGGGGGCTACTGAACCCACGCGGGCACCGGACGCTGCTCGACGCCTATGGCCGCAGTGATATCGCCACCGTCGCCACCAGTTTTGCCGCGTGGCATGAGGCGAAAACGCGGCTTGATGTGGCGCGCGAAAGCATCGAAAATGCCGCCCGCGACCGGGAATGGCTCGAACATGCGGTTGCCGAATTGCAGGCGTTCAACCCGCAACCGGGCGAGGAGGAACAGCTCGCCGGTGAACGCTCCGATATGCAAAAGGGCGAGCGGATTGCTGACGACCTGAAGGTGGTGCTCGACAGTTTTGACGGCCCCAAAAGCGGCGTCGCGCTGATCCGCGCGGCGGCGCGGCGGCTCGACCGGCTGGCCGATGCGCACCCGATGCTGGCCGATGCGCTGACCTCGCTCGACCGCGCGGTGATCGAGGCCAGTGAGGCCGAGGACAAACTGAACGCGGCGGCGCGCGCGCTGGAGTTTGAACCGGCGCGGCTCGACGAGATCGAGGTGCGGTTGTTCGAGCTCAGGGCACTGGCGCGCAAGCACAATGTTGCGCCCGAAGCGATCGTCGCGCTCACGGCGGAACTCGCCGCGCGGCTTGACGCGATACAGGCAGGCGGCGAGGGGCTGGCCAAGCTGGAGGTAGAGGTTGCAGCAAAAGCGGCGGCTTACCGGGCGGCGGCGGAAGCTCTGACATTGGTGCGAACTGAGGCCGCTATCGGGCTCGACAAGGCGGTAGCGGGCGAATTGGTGCCGTTGAAACTGGACGCCGCGCAGTTCAGGACAAGTATCGAGATGCTGCCCGAAGACCGCTGGAACGCAAACGGCATGGACCGCGCCGAGTTCCTGATTTCAACCAATCCGGGCGCGCCGTTCGCACCGCTCAACAAGATCGCCTCGGGCGGCGAATTGTCGCGTTTCATATTGGCGCTGAAGGTTGCGCTGGCCGAAGTCGGCGGGGCGGCGACCATCATCTTCGACGAAATCGACCGTGGTGTTGGCGGCGCAGTGGCCGCCGCGATTGGCGAACGTCTGGCGCGGCTGGCGGGCACCGACAAACAACTGCTGGCCGTCACGCACTCCCCGCAAGTTGCGGCCAAGGGGGCAGCACATTATTTCATCGCCAAATCGAGCGAAGGCACCGTAACGCGGACTGGCGTGATATTGCTGAACCCCGAACAGCGCCGCCAGGAAATCGCGCGGATGCTGTCAGGTGCGGAGGTGACAGACGAAGCGCGTGCGCAGGCCGAGCGGTTGTTGGAGGTGGTGTGACATTTTCCCGCCGCACGCTCGTAACTTTGCTCGGTGGCGTCATTCTCCTTCCCGCATGCGCGACAGCTATAAAGGGTAAAGCTATGGAAGAATGGGATAGCCAACCCTTATTCGGGCTGATCGGGCAGATGATGGCCGCGCCCGGCAAACGGAGCGAACTGATTGCGATATTGTCCGAAGGCACAAATGATATGCCGGGCTGTATCCAATATATCATTGCCGAAGATACAACGAGTCCCGACGCGATCTGGATTACCGAAATCTGGACCGACGCGGAAAAATACAAGGCTTCGTTACAATCGCCCGCGGTGCCGGCCGCGATTGCCAAAGGTCGCCCGCTGATTGCCGGTTTTGGCGTGCACAATGCGACTAAGGTCGTCGCAGGATTTGGCATCTGAAATTATGAGCGAAGCCCAAGCTGCCAATGAATTGATGCGCCTTGCCAAGGTGATTGCGCATCATAACCGGCGTTATCATGCCGAGGACGCGCCGGAGATTTCCGATGCTGAATATGATGCGCTGGTTCGGCGCAATAATGAACTGGAGGCGGCGTTTCCGCATCTGGTCCGCGCCGATAGCCCGAACCAGGCGGTGGGTGCTGCCGTTGAAGGTTCGCCCTTAGCAAAAATCACCCATGCCAAGCGGATGATGAGCCTCGACAATGCATTTGACGACGTGGATGTTGCAGATTTTGTTGCGCGGGTGCGGCGGTTTTTGAATTTGGCGGCGGATGCGCCGGTGGCGCTGACGGCGGAAGACAAGATTGACGGATTGTCCTGCTCGCTGCGTTATGAAAATGGCG
Source organism: Sphingorhabdus sp. (assembly GCA_040007915.1). Lineage (GTDB taxonomy): Bacteria > Pseudomonadota > Alphaproteobacteria > Sphingomonadales > Sphingomonadaceae > Sphingorhabdus_B. The sequence continues at coordinate 9,764 of JBDTUD010000008.1, read as the reverse complement.
TGCTTGTGCAAGCGGCGACGCGTGGCGACGGGACGGTGGGTGAGGATGTGACCTCCAATGTGCGGACGATCTCGAATATCCCGCAAATGCTTACTTCCCCGTTCGTGTCGAGCAAAGTCGAGACACCCATCGGTTGTGCGTCACCTCCCGGCGTCTCGACTGGGCTCGACACGAACGGAAACGAAATTCCCGCCGTCTTCGAAATTCGTGGCGAAATTTATATGGCCAAGGCGGATTTTGTAGCTCTCAATGCGCGGTTGCTCGCGGACGCCGGTGACCCCGAAAAGGCGCGGCAGTTTGCCAACCCGCGCAATGCAGCGGCGGGTTCCCTGCGGCAAAAGGATGCGAGCGTTACGGCGTCGCGGCCTTTGCGTTTCCTCGCGCATGGTTGGGGTGAGGTCAGTGCGCTGCCTGCTGACACGCAAAACGGGGTAATGGCGGCAATTGCTGCTTGGGGGGTGCCGGTGTCGCCGATGCTTGTTCGTGTCGAAGGAGCAGAGGATGCTCTGGCGCATTATCGCGGCATCGAACATCGCCGTGCGGACCTGCCTTATGATATCGACGGCGTGGTCTACAAAGTCGACCGGCTCGATTGGCAGGAGCGTCTGGGTTTTGTCGCCAAAGCCCCGCGTTGGGCGATTGCCCATAAATTTCCGGCGGAGCGCGCCGAAACGACACTGGAGTCCATTGATATTCAGGTGGGCCGCACCGGCAAGCTGACTCCTGTTGGTCGGTTGCAGCCGGTAACGGTTGGCGGCGTGGTGGTGTCCAACGTGACGCTGCACAACCGCGACGAAATTGCGCGGCTCGGTGTGCGTCCCGGCGACCGTGTCCGCGTGCAACGGGCAGGGGATGTCATTCCGCAGATTGTCGAAAACCTGACCGCTGACGTGGCACGCGACGCTTACAGCTTTCCCGACCATTGCCCCGAATGCGGTTCCGAAGCGGTTGCCGGGGAAGGCGAAGTCGATGTCCGTTGCACTGGCGGCCTGATCTGCCCCGCGCAACGCGTCCAGCGCCTGATCCACTTCGTCAGCCGTGCGGCGCTCGATATTGAGGGGTTGGGTGAGAAAACCATTCAGGAATTTTTTGATCTGGGCTGGCTGGAAAGTCCCGCCGATATCTTCCGGATACGTAACCGACGCGCAGACATTCTGAAGCGCGAAGGCTGGCAGGAAAAGTCTGTGGATAACCTGTTGGCAGCCATCGAGTCCAAGCGAACACCCGACCCCATGAAATTGCTGTTTGGTCTGGGCATCCGTCATATCGGGGCAGGCACATCGAAGGACTTGGTCCGAAACTTTTTCACGCTCGACACCATCAAGCAATTGGGGGTGCGGGTTGCTGCCGGTGATGAGGCGGCGATTGCCGAATTGACGAGTATCGACGGCATCGGGCCAACCGTGGCCGAAGCTTTGGGCGATTTTTTCCACGAGCCGCATAATCTGGCGGTGTGGGATGATCTGCTGGGCGAAGTGCAACCACCCGTCTATGTCTCCAACATCCGCGAAAGCGCGTGGACCGGCAAAACCATCGTCTTCACCGGCAAGCTGGAAACGATGAGCCGCGACGAGGCCAAATCGCAGGCCGAGGCGCTGGGCGCAAAGGCGGCGGGGTCGGTGAGCGCGAAAACCAATCTGGTGGTCGCCGGTCCGGGGGCGGGGTCAAAGCTGAAACAGGCGACGACGCTTGGTATTCAGGTCATTGATGAGGCCGAATGGGCTGCTATTGTGGCGGGTATTTCTTAAGGGGGCAAACATGACGAAACGCGGATTTCTCGAACAGCTCGAACACGACCTTCAGGCACCCATCGAGGCGCGGGGGTTTGGCAGCGGGTGGTTTGCCGGTTTCTTCGGTCTCATCATGGCGGTTGCCGGTTTTGGGATGGTTATGGCGCTGCGCTTTCCCGAATGGTTTGCAACACCCGAACTCGCGACACTGAAAGACTGGACCGGATTCCGATCAGCCGTGCATATTATGTTGCTGGGGTCCTACGCTCTGGCACTTTTGAGCCTGCTGTTACGTCCGCGAAAGGCGCTGGGTTTTACCGCGCTGGGCATCGGGTTGGCCGCAACTTTCCTCGGCGGTGCAAGTGTGCAGCCGCAAGAGACGAAGGATTGGGGCATTTTCTTTGGCCTAGATTTCTTTGTGGTAAACATGGTGATTACCGGCCTGATGTTTGCGCCGATCGAACGGATATTTCCGCACCGCAAGGAGCAGCGGCTGTTCCGCATCGAATGGAAGGAAGACCTGTTTTATTATCTGGTCAGCTCGATGCTGGTGCAGATTTTCTCCTTCCTTGCGCTCGCGCCTTCGACATTCATCAATGCCAATACCAGCAACTGGGATGCATTCCGCGCGGGCGTTACCTCGTTACCATGGGCGGTTCAGTTTTTTCTGGTGATCGTCCTGTCCGACATGGCCCAATATTGGTACCACCGGCTGTTCCACAAAGTGCCATTTCTGTGGGGGTTCCACGCGGTGCATCATTCGGCAAAGGCCATGGATTGGCTGGCCGGGTCGCGGATGCATTTTGTCGAGATAGTTCTGCTGCGGTCAATTACCTCGCTGCCCCTGTTTACGCTGGGTTTCAGCCCATCGGTGATGCAGGCCTATATCGGGTTTGTGTATATCTATTCATCGCTGCTCCATGCCAATTTGAAGGGTAATTTTGATGGCATCGGCCATTGGGTCGCTACGCCGCGTTTTCACCATTGGCATCACGGACTTGAACAGGAAGCGGTCGATGTAAACTTTGCGATCCATTTTCCGTGGATCGATAAACTGTTCGGCACTTTTCATTTACCCGAAGGGCGTTGGCCGGAAAATTATGGCGTTCCGGAGCGGGTGCCCAATGGGTATTGGGCGCAGATGCGGTACCCGTTTGTGCGCAAAAAATAGATGACAGCTTAGCCTTAAAACCAGCGCATTACACCGCCCGGCATCGGCGTCCATGCGCCCATACGCACGCCCGCACGGCGCAGGACTTTGGCGGTCCATTCGTTGCAGGTGTGGATAGCGGTGTAGCGGCCCTTGGCAGCATAGAACAGGTTATCGGGTGAATATGCCGGTACCGCGACGCTGTGGCCGCCGTGAAGGCGAAAGCTTGCGCGGATATCGCGGACGATTTGGTGGAACTGGGCCTCGCTCACCCGAAACGGCTTGCGATATGGTGCGGCCAGCGGGTCGGTCATATGATAGACATGCAACAGGACATCGTCCGACCCGAATATGGCGCTTGTAACATCACCCGAACGCACCTCGGTCCAAGTCTGCGCATTGCGATATACGCCGCCATGCCCCCAGCCGATCATAACGTGGGTGCCGTAAAGTTGCGGGTCGTTCAATTGGTCGGGACGGATAAGGTCGCTCAAATCTTCCCCGGCAGCCGCCATGGGCACGATCAGGCTGACATGGACACCGTTGGTTTCAACAAACAGGTCGACGCCGGTGGCGGGCTGCGTCCAGTCATTGTTGGCAGGGATATGGCTGCCGACCAATGCCGCGACCATATAGATCCCGATAACCAGCAACGGCCAGGCGACGAGCGCGCGCAGGGCCGTCAAGACGCTGTTGATGCGGAACAGTTTCAAGTGTAACTACTTCCTTATGGCCGATGCGCTTCACGTCTATGACACACCGCCCGCACACGCAAATGCGGACTGGACGATTGCGCAGAATTGGCACGCGTTTACGGCCGACGAACATGCCATGTGGGACCGGCTGTTTGCACGGCAGTCCGAAATGTTGCCGGGCAGGGCGGCGGACGCCTTTCTGCGCGGGATGGACGTTTTGAAACTGTCGAAGCCGGGGATCCCGGACTATCGTGAGCTCAATTCCCGGTTGATGGCAGCGACCGGGTGGCAGGTTGTGGCCGTGCCGGGACTGGTGCCAGACGCGGTTTTCTTCGACCACTTGGCCAACCGGCGTTTCCCGGCAGGAAACTTTATCCGCGCGCCTGAACAACTCGATTATCTTAAAGAACCCGATGTTTTTCACGACGTATTCGGCCATGTGCCGATGCTCGCCGACCCGGTGTTTGCCAATTATATGGTTGAGTATGGCAAAGGCGGGTTGCGGTCATTGGGCTTTGGCGCGCTCGATCATCTGGCGCGGTTATATTGGTATACCGTTGAATTCGGTCTGATCCGGGAGGCCGGCGGTCTGCGCATTTATGGCGCGGGGATCGTTTCGAGCTATGGAGAAAGTGTCTTTGCGCTTGATGATCCAAGCCCCAACCGCATCGGTTTTGATCTGATGCGCGTTATGCGGACGCGTTACCGGATTGACGATTACCAGCAGAATTATTTTGTGATCCCCAGCCTCGATCATCTGTTGAAGGTGACGGTCGAAACCGACTTTGCGCCGCTTTACGCCGAGCTTGAAAAACTGCCCGACATTGCGATTGCCGACATATTGGAAAGCGATGAGGTCATTACCCGGGGGACCCAGAAATATGCGCGCGGGCTGGCCTAAAGGGAGGGAAGACCAGCCCGCTGCGCTTGCGACCCGCTAGGGTAGCAACACAGAATCAATTGCATGAGCCACGCCGTTCGGCTGCGTGGCGTTCGTACTCCCATGTTAATGCAGTATGGACGCAAATGTTCCCATGAACCGGTTACATGGTCGCGAGCAAAGATTTCCAGAATGCTTTTGCGCGCGTGAGCGCCTCTGCGTCGGCAAGCTTTTCATGGCCGATGGCGACGGTGGCCTTGCCGCCGGGCTTGTCGCTGATCACGACATCGACTTTGGAACCGTTTTCCAGATTTATCTTCCAGTAACGCCAGTTGGCACTTTGCGACTGGCGGGGTTCTCCCTCGGCAAATACGCCGTTGAACTCGGTCATGCCGTCTACCACCGCGAGCCATTTTGCCAGCGCTTCATCCTTGTCGCCCGTCACATTGCGGCTTACGCTGGCAGAATAGGCGCCATCACACCGCTGCGCCATTGCCCGCTTGCCAGTCAGCCTTTCATAGCCGACGGTTACCATCTGGCTCCACCAGCCCGCGATACCTTCTTTGGCCACAAGCCGTACGATATCAACATGTGCCAGCTTTTAGCGCCGACCGCGTCCAGCGTGCTGCGCCTATTCGCCCCAGTCATACCCGGTCGCCGCTTTAACCGCTTCGTCGGACATGCCTGGGTTGTTCACCATGTGCCATAATCCCCTGGCGGTTGGCTCGTTCGCCCATCAGCACGGAGCGGACGTTGCCAACCATATTTACGCCTTTTGCTGAGCCTGAGGCAAGGCCAGTTTCCCGTGTCGTGCCGCTGTTCAAGCCGGAAACCTTGCCGACGGTAAGCCCGGGTGAGAGTGGCGGCCTGCGTGTCGAGCAAACCTGCCAAAATCAGCGTGCCGCCTTCCTGCAATATGGCAGCAAATGACGGCGCCAGTTCGATCAGCGGTCCGGCCAATATGTTGGCAATAATCAAATCATAAGGCGCACGCCGCTGGATCATTTCGTGATCGGTGCCGGACGCAACACAAAGGGCGATGTGCCCCGGCGTTTGACCGAGCGGCACATTGTTAACAACGGCATTCTCGGCGGTTACATCTATGCTGACCGGATCGATGTCGGACGCCGTCACATAAGCTCGTGGCCATAAATGCTGCGCCGCAAATGCCAGCAATCCGGTACCGGTGCCGATATCGGCGATCAAGTCGAAGCGCTGACCGTGCCGCTTCATGCTATCGAGCATAGAAAGGCACCCGCTGGTCGTTTCATGCCCGCCGGTACCAAAGGCCTGACTTGCCTCAATCCGGAACGGGACGGCACCTTGTGGAATGTTGCTTACGTTATCAACGGTATGTACGTAGAAGCGCCCGGCATGGACCGGCTTCAGGCCTTGCTGGCTCATCTTCAGCCAATCGTCGTCAGGCAATTTTTCGAGCAGCGGGGCTGCTTCGGCCGCACTGGGGATCAATGTTTGAATTTGCCGCAATATGTCCTTCGACGGCTCACCATCAAAATAGGCAAGCAGCTCCCATTTGGCGTCACTAAACGCCTCGGTTTCCTGTGTTACAATGGAGGGCATCGGGTTCATCGCGGCAAAAAGATAATCGACGTCGTCAAGCGACTCAGCCTCGGCGCGCGTGCAGGGCAGGGTCAGTTTCCAGTTATCGGACATAGCTCGCCCCGTTTACGTCCAAAACCGCCCCCGTCATCGAAGGCGGCGCATCAAGTGCACAGAAAACCGCCATCTTCGCCACCTCGTCAGGTTCCGCAACACGCCCCAAAGGTATATCTGCCAATAATTTGTCGCCGCCACGGCTTTCGAGATAATCCTCCGCCATTCCGGTCAAGGTGAAGCCCGGGCAGATCGCAAAGGCATAAATATGTTGCGCAGCATAAGCCCGGGCGATGGTTTTGGTCATTGCCAACATGCCTGCTTTAGACGCCGCGTAATGCCAATGGGCGGGACTGTCGCCACGGTGCGCAGCGCGACTGGCAATGTTGATGATACGTCCGCCGGTTGCGTCGCCTTGCCAGTGCAGAACAACGCGGCGGCATAAATCGGCGCTTGCGGTCAGGTTGACCTGCATTGTCCGGTTCCAGTTGGCCAGCCAGTCGGCATCGGATATATCCAGCGCATTGGCTTCGAATATGCCGGCATTGTTGATCAGGACATCGATGCGACCGTTCAGTTGGTCGAGCGATTTCTGCCATAGCTTTGCCGGTATATCGGGGTCCGCCAGATCGCCGTCGTTGCTTGACAACCCAACGACCCGTGTTGTGTCCGGATCAAAGGCCGCAACGATGGCAGCGCCGATCCCGCGTGAAGCGCCGGTTACAAGTATATGGGTTTTCATAGCCTGCTGCTTTTCACAGCAGGCCGGGAAATTCAACTGGCGTTAGCGGGTCAGATTGCCAACAAACCTTTTCGCGTTCATTTGCAGCGACGCGATCTTGTCGTTCACTTGCGTAAAACCTTGCTCCAGCGCGGTGATTTCCGACACGACATTTTCAGTGTCGCTACGGATTGCCGAAATAGTATTCGACATCAGATCGGCGGCCAATGCGGTTTCGTCCACCGATGCAGTGATCATCGTTACCGTTTGCGCTTGATCTTCCATCGCCCGGCGGATGCGTTCGGCCGATTGCTGCACTTCATCGACTGTGGCGCGGATAGAGGCGTTCGATTCCACCGAAGCCTTGGTTGCACTCTGGATAGCGGCAATCTTTTGAGCAATTTCATCGGTGGCTTGCGCCGTCTGGTTGGCAAGGCTCTTCACCTCTTGCGCAACAACAGCAAAACCGCGACCGGCATCACCCGCGCGAGCTGCTTCGATCGTAGCATTGAGCGCCAGCAGATTGGTCTGCCCGGCAATTTCACGGATCAGGCCGAGAATCGATTCAATCGAATTTGATTGTTCGGACAAGGTATCGGTTGCGGCAACGCCTTGCGTCGCTTGAGCTGCGGCACGGTTGGCCACGTCCGACGCAGTCTCCACCTCGGTTCTGGCGTCTTCGATGGCACGGATGAGGCCAGCCGCAGTTTGCGCGGCTTCACGCATTGCAACGGCGGATTGCTCGGAGGCTGCGGCGACCTCGGATGTTTTTGACAGCATGCCATTTGCCATTTGAGAACTGCTAGTCGCCTGCGCGCGCAGCAAACTGGTATGGTCGGCAACATCATGGGCCGCGCTACCGATATCGGCTTCGAACTGCGCAGAATAATTGCTCCGCTGCTCTTCCCTGCGGGTTTGCTCCTGCTGCCAGTAACAGGTGGAAATAATGGTCATTTCGATGGCTGAAACGGCGGTGACAGTATCGATCAGCGGACCTATTTCGTTGCTGTCAAAATTCGGGTGCGCCAGTATCATTTGGAGCATCTTGCGGGTTGCCGTGCCGGTTGCAGCCAGCACTTGGCCCAAGGGGACGCCGCGTTCACATGATGAGATGACCATGCCCCTGATGGTGTCAACCCAATCCAGTTTTTCGAACCGGTCGATGCGCAGTTCAAGATATCTGCTCAGATTGGAAACTGACTTGCGAAGATGCTCCGGTTCTAAAAAGATGGCCTCAAATTCTTTTGAACCGCGCCAAAATTCCCAGTAATCCTCACTTAACGTAGTGTATTGACCTTCGAGCAAAACACCGATTTTGCGACTGTTGTCAGCAAGCGTATGGTTGCGATCATAAGGAGCAATGATTTCGTTAATGTTTAACATCTTTGGTCCGGTCGTATTTGTCATTTTGCGCTCCGTCATGCCTCTCGTGCGGGAATTTTCCCGTCGTCGCGGCCCCATCTAGGCGCAAAATGGTTAACTGTTGGTTAGTTATGCACAGATTTCCGGTGCATATTTTTAGGTTTCCAGAGGCCTTGCACAGATGCCGCAAACGGTTAAAGAGCGACGCAACGACGTAAATCAAGTTGCAAAAGGACGCCAAACCATGGGGCAAAATCTGAACCGGCCGCTATCGCCGCACCTGCAGATTTACCGCTGGTCGCCACAAATGGCGATTTCCATTTTCCATCGGGCTACAGGATTTGTGCTGGCTACCGCCGGGATGATGACGCTGTTGTGGTGGTTGTCGGCAATTGGCGGCGGTGGTGAAAGCTTTGCCACGTTCCAGCGATATGTCGTATCGGCCGGTGAAGATGCGACGGGATTGCAGGTTGCGATCAACTGGTTCTTCCGCCTGTTGGCACTGGCCGTGACCTACAGTTTTTTCCAGCATCTGTTTTCGGGCCTTCGCCACCTCGTTCTCGACATGGGTGCGGGTTATGAATTGAAAACGAACCGCAACTGGGCGTTGGCTGCATTCATCGCAGCCATTTTTGCAACTGCGTTGGTCGCTTTGTTCGTGGCATCACGGTTTTTGGGGGTCTGAACGATGGGTAACGGGACAGGTATCGGGAAAGTTCGTGGGCTCGGTTCAGCTAAGCACGGCGGGCAGCATTGGATTAACCAGCGTACGACGGCGGTGGGCAATTTGTTGCTCACAGTCTGGTTGGTGATATCGCTGTTGCTGATGCCCAATTATGATCAGGCAACATTGGCGGTCTGGCTGGCGCAGCCTTTGGTCGCGGTGCCGATGATATTGATGCTGGTCAGCATTTTCTGGCATGCCCGGCTCGGGTTGCAGGTGCTGATCGAGGATTATGTCCACGATGACGCGCTGAAATTTGCGTCGATCACGCTGCTCAATTTTTATGTCGTTGCCAGCCTTGTGTTTGGCATCTTCACTATCGCCAAACTTGCCTTCACGGGAGCTCCCGCCTGATGTCCGACGCTTACAAGATTATCGACCATACATATGACACCGTGGTCGTCGGTGCGGGTGGTTCCGGCCTGCGTGCTACCATGGGCAGCGCCGAGGCGGGCTTGAAAACCGCATGCATCACCAAAGTCTTCCCGACGCGGTCGCATACCGTGGCCGCGCAAGGCGGAATCGCGGCAAGCCTTGGCAACAACAGTCCGGACCATTGGACCTGGCACATGTATGATACCGTCAAGGGGTCCGACTGGCTCGGCGATCAAGACGCGATTGAATATATGGTGCGCGAGGCCCCTGCCGCAGTTTACGAACTCGAACATGCAGGCGTACCGTTCTCGCGCAATGCCGATGGGACGATCTATCAGCGGCCCTTTGGCGGCCATATGCAGAATATGGGCGAAGGCCCCCCCGTGCAGCGTACCTGCGCGGCCGCTGACCGTACCGGGCATGCGATGCTCCATGCGCTCTATCAACAGAGCCTGAAATATGACGCCGACTTCTTCATCGAATATTTCGCGCTCGACCTGATCATGGAAGACG
>JBDTUD010000007.1:0-135961 GCA_040007915.1 Sphingorhabdus sp. | reverse complement strand
GCACAAAGCGCGTGAGATGCTGGTTCAGCAGCGCACTCAGCTTCTCAATGGCTTGCGCGGGCATCTGGCCGAGATCGGGGTGATCGCGGCGCAGGGCACCTGCCATATGCGTAGCTTGGGGGCGCTGATCGATGAGGGACATTCCGATTTGCCCGATGTGGTGCGGGCCAGCCTGATGCCGCTGGTGACCCAGATCGACCATCTGGATGAAGCGATCAAGGCCATTGATGCCGTCATTGCAGCACAAGCCAAAGCCGATCCTGTCTCAAGCCGGTTGATGACCATCCCCGGCATTGGTCCCGTCACCGCCTCGGCATTGGCAGCAACGATAGGTGATCCCGCCAGCTTCTCGGGCCCGCGCGAATTTGCGGCGTTCCTGGGGCTGGTGCCAAGGCAGCACTCATCGGGCGGCAAACAACGCCTCGGGCGGATTACCAAGATGGGCAATGGCTATTTGAGGAAGCTGCTGGTCGTTGGCGCGCATGCCGTGCTGGTGCATCAGGCAAAGCACAATGATCCGTTGCGCAACTGGGCAAGGAAGCTTCTGGAAACCAAGCCGTTCAAGCTGGTGGCCGTGGCAACCGCCAACAAGCTTGCCCGCATGGCCTTTGCCCTGATGAGCCAAAATACACGCTACGCCCGAAGCTGACACCGCAAAGGCGCAACCAATCACGGGTGAACTGAAGGTGATGTGAGCAATACGGACATAAGCTGCCAAGCCCGGTAACTGGCTGCGCCAACAAGCGCGATACGGTGATGGGGGCCAACAGCACAAGCGGACAAACATCAGGGCCAGTGAGCTTCCATTACTAACGGGGCATCACACCAAAAGGCCGAAGACATGACCGCACCCGAACTATCGCATCAATCCAACTTTACCCTTGATCGCAGAGCGCCGTCCAGACATGACAGTCACTAAACTCGCGGCCACCATCTTAGGCCAGTCAATTAAGTGTGCCAATCGCGGCAAAGCAACTCAACGCACCAATATGCGATCATGCGTCGCCGGTTTAGATGCTCAACCCCATGCCACCGGCAGGCTGTGCCGACCCCAATACATCCAGGTGGCGATGCGGGTGCCATCGCCTTCCAGCCGGAGTTTTGGCAATCGCGTGGTCAGAAGTTGAAGCGCGATCTGCGCTTCGAGACGCGCAACTGGCGCACCGATGCAGAAGTGCACCCCGGAACCAAAAGCGATATGCTGGCGCGCTTGATTGAGCGGACGATCCAGATCAAATTTGCCCGGATCCGGGAAGCGCTTTGGATCGCGGTTAAGGCCTGCAATCGAGAACATCAGCTTGCTGCGTTCGGGCAATTCATGGCCGTGCATGGACACCGGGCATTTGTTGGTGCGTGAATGGGCGAGCACCGGCGGATCAAGCCGGAGGCTCTCTTCTACTGCCACCGGAATAAGCTCTGGCTGCACCTGCAAACGCTCCCAAAGCGCGCGATCCTGTAACACACGCCAGACGGCATTGGTGATGAGCGAGGTCGTCGTCTCCTGCCCGCCCGTCATGAAGGCGGTGCAGACGTTGACGATCTCCATATCTGTGAAGCGACGACCTTCCACCCGCACACAAAGCGTCCGCGAGATATAGTCGTCGGAGATCACATCGCCGAGATGGTGCAGCTCGGGCTCTTCTATTCCCGCTTTGGTCAGCAACGTGCGGCGTTCTTCCACCAGCCCCATGAAATGATCATAGATAATTTTGAAAATCGCCTTGTGCGAACCGCGTTCGGTATCATGGAACATCAGTTCAATCAGTTCGTCTGCCCACAGCTTGTATTGCTGATGGTTCTCCAGCGGTGCACCCAGCATCATGCACATCACTTGCGCGGGCAGAGGCATCGCAAAATCATCGTGTAGACAGCCGCGTTCCTTGAGCAGCATCTTGTCGATCAGCTCGTTGGCCAGCGCCTCGATGCGCGGCTGCAACCGTTTGATCTGCGCGCTGTTAAGGCCAGGCAATAGCGCATTGCGGAACTTGTTGTGAAAGGGCGGATCCGTGACGATTCCGGTATCATGCGCAGTATCTTTGGCCGCATTACCCCATTTGAACGACCAGACCGGGCTATCGACCAGCACCTCTTTCAGGATTTCATCGGTATTGCTGGTGATCCAGAAATTGCCCGCCGCACCTTGATAATGGTAAAAGGGGCATTTTTCCGCCAGTTCCGCAAAGTGCGGGCCAGGATCGGCCATGACTTCCGGCGCGACAGGATCAAATTTGTATTCAGCCATCTTCATACCCCGCGCATTTGGCCCAGTACATATTGCTCCAACGTCCGGTGAAAATTGATCAACTCCATCTCCTGCTTGGGATTGGGCCGGGCATATTTGAATGCGCTTGATTTCATGCCTTTTTGCACAGCGTCCATATTGGCAAGATCCTGGTCAACGATCAGGCCAAAACTCATGCCACTTATGTCCTTGATGACACGGCGCTCCAGCGGTGGCTCCTGATCGGGGCCAAACCGCTTCAGCGACCAGATGTTGAAAATGCAACTGTTCGGATCGTCGCCATTAGGCCGTGCACGGTACCAGACCGCGCCATCAAACCAGGGCAGAGTCACGCAATTCGGGAAGATGTGCCAATCCGTCCCAGCCTTACCGAGTTCCTCATAGCCAAGCTTGGGTGGATAGCCCGCCCCTTCGGCATCGGCCGCCTGCCGTCCAAGCTCGACCGCAGTTCCGAACGCGGTCATCGCATCGGCATCGGCAGGTACGACGTCCATGATTTTCTTGGTGGCTTCATAGTCACGGTCTGTAAAGATCGCGCCGAAATCCTCCTCCATCTGACGGAAAAATTCGACCAAGCCGGGGCGCACGTCATCCGGATTGGCTTTCTTTAGCCGTGGTGACGGCAGGCCAAATGGCTGGGTGCTTTCCCAATAACCGAAATGGGAATGCTTTCCCTGTGTATAGCTCTGCGTATAATCATCGCCTTGGTAGGGCAATAATTGCGGGTGCGTACCCGCAACATGATAGCCCTCCATAAAGGCCTCAAGCGCGACCTTCCAGTTGCATGGAAGTGTCAGTTCCAGATACCAGCGATAACGCAATTGTTCGAATTCGAACGGGTCAAGATATTGCGGAATGGTCTCAAGATAATCGGTAAGGCTTTCGCTCTCCGGGTCCATGTTGATCCACACGAACCCGCCCCAGGTATCGACTTTGACCGGAAAAAGATCGAGCCGCTCATCATCCAGCGCCCCGTCCCAATCATGCTTATCCTGAACGATGACGTTTTTGCCCTCCAGATCGAACGTCCAGGCATGATAGCGGCAGCGGAAATTTACAGCATGGCCGCAGCCTTGCATGATCTGGCGCCCCCGGTGCGGGCAAACATTGTGGAACGCGCGCAGTGTGCCTTCCTTTGCGCGCACGACGACGATGGATTCGTCTGCCACTTCATAAGTGATATAGTCGCCAACCTTCTTTAGCTCCTCCTCGCGGCAGGCAACCTGCCAGATTTTGGGCCAGAGATTCTTCTTCTCCAGTTCCAGAAATTCGCGGGAGAGATAATTGTCTTTTGTAACCTTGCACAGTTGTGAAGTGTTGTCCTGTGGCACTGTTGCCATCGCAAAATCCTTCATATTTCAGTCCAGTATCGCGGCCAGTTGGTTGGACCCTGTCGCATGGTGCGCCGCCACCCAGCCAAATGTAAACGACGCGCCGATGCTGGCTCCGGCTCCGGGATAGCAGCGCCCGAACACCGACGCGGTGGAATTACCGATGGCGTAAAGACCGGGGATAATCGCGCCGTCATCTCTAAGCACCCGCGCATATTCGTCGGTCACCACGCCTCCCGCCGTACCAACGTCACCGGGATAAATGGCACAGGCGTAAAACGGTCCCTGCTCTATCGGGCCCATATTGGGATTGGGTTTAACCGTTGGATCGCCGTGGGAACGGTCGAAAGCGCGGCTGCCACGGCTAAAGTCTTCATCGACCCCCGTCTTGCAAAAACCGTTGTAACGCGTTACTTCCGCGTGCAGCGCGGCGGCATCGATGCCGCACAGCCCTGCGAGTTCCTCCAGCGCATCGGCCTTTTTCATATAGCCATCATCAAGCCATTCCTGCGGTGTAACGCCAGGCATGTTCGGCCCCCATGGGTAGCGCTGACGGTGGCGGGCATCGAAAATCATCCAGGCGGGCACCGCCTTGCCCGTCGCCTGCTGGCGCGCGTAAATCCGCTCGCCAATTTCCATATAAGCGCCGGATTCGTCGGCGATCCGCCGCCCGTCCTGATCGACCATGATCGAATAAGGTAACGAAAGATCAAGGTGATGCATAAACGGCAGTACGCGGCCGTCATTCCACACCGCACCTTTGGGCCATGATCCGTTGGTGTTGCGCGAGGTAACCACCCACCATGCGGTATCGAGACAATCGGTCGCTGCGCCCATATCCATCATCGCCTGAATGATCTCGCCGGTGTCGCCAGGATTGGCGCTCGTCCATTCGGCGCTGGAGGGCTGACGGGCATATTTGGCGCGAAATTCGGCATTTCGCGAAAAACCGCCGACATTGACGATCACCCCGTCGCGGGCCCGTATAGCGACCTGTCGGCCATCGCGTTCGGCAATCACACCAACAACTTTGCCATCCTCGATGATGAAATCCTTGACCGGCGTATCGGGTTGCAGGTTGACCCCCTCACGCAATGCGATTTGCAACATTCGTCCCTGAATGGCGGCACCGTTAGTCACCGTCAGGCGCCTAGTGAGTTTGTCACGAAGCATGAGCAGCGCGAACTTGACCGCTTTCATTTTTCCCGCCCATGTTCGCTTCATCAGGAACATGGTCGTGAATTCGTCAGGCCCCATGGGCATGACTGTCATTGGCGGATAGACCGCCAAGCGATCTTCCCATTCTCCAAGTTCGCGCAAGTTAAATGGCTCGGCGAGAACCGAACGCCCCTCGGGCAGGCCGCCGGGCAACGTGTCATAATAATCGGGCCAAGTGTCGGTCGGTCGGCGCATCTTCATACCCCATCCGCGCAACGCCGAAATCATCTTCGGCCCGGCCTTTAGCAACACATCCTTGCGGGCGGATGTCACCGCCGGACCTTCATAATCGATCACCGCATCAAGATAGGCACGGCCTTGGTCATAGCTGTCCTGCACCCCTGCCTCCGCAAGCAGCGGATGGTTCGGAATCCACCAGACCCCGCCTGAAAAGCTTGTCGAGCCCCCTACCCTATCCATTTTCTCAAGGACGATGGCACTTTTGCCCTGCTGTTTGGCCACCAGCGCCGCCGGAATAGCCCCACCGCCCGATCCGACGATGACCAAATCATATTCTGTTTCGAGCGGCGCAAAGGTGATCATGCTTGAGGTGCCCAGACCAGAGGCAGCTTCGCAAAACTGCCGTTGACGCCGGTTCGAATTTCGACGTCGCCCGCGGGATCAATCTCGAAATCAGGCAGTCGCGTGAGCCATTCCTCCAGCAGGATCTTGATTTCCAACCGTGCGAGCATCGAACCGGGGCAGACATGCGATCCTGCGCCAAAGGTCGACTTGGTTACGGATTTACGGGTAAAATCGACGGTCATTCCGTCAGGATAATCATCGGGGTCAATCGCCCCAAAAGGCGTCGCGAGAACGACCATATCCATAGCCTTCATCTGCACGCCGTGAAATTCGATGTCCTCGCGCACTGCGCGCCCGGTGTTGGTGAGCGCAAATCGGCGCAGAAACTCTTCAACCGCACCGTTAATCTGCGCAGGATTGTCAATCAAGGTCCGGCGCAGGTCGGGATGCAGCGCCAAATGGTGCATGACATGGCCGAGCATAGAGGCGACTGTGTCAAGCCCGCCGATCAGCAGCAGCGCGGTGACAGAAATTGCATCTTTCACTTCAATAATCTTGCCGTCCACTTCGGACTGGACAATACGACTGATCAGATCGTCGCCCGGGTTCGCCTTGCGCTCCATCACCTTGGCGGCAACATATTCGAACAGCAGCGCCATCGACTCTTCCTTGGGTGCATCGGCTTCGACCTGCGCATTGGCCAGCGGGAGCAGCTTCAACCGGTCTTCCTCTGGAATATCCACCATTTCCATGAATATCTTGATCGGAAGATGCTGCGCAAATTCGGTAACGAATTCGCACCCTCCCTTGGGCTTCAATTCCTCGACCAGCCGAACCGCCAACCGACGAGCGCCCTCTTCAAGTTTTTTGATCGCAAGCGCCGTGAAGGCCGAGGCAAACAAGGCGCGATATTTGAGCTGGCGGGGGGGATCCGCCTCAATCGGCACCAGCTTTTGACTGGCATTGGTGGACCGAGGCAGGGTCAAGCCAAATTCTGAAGAAAAACGTGCGGAATCAGCAAATATCTCAATCTGGTGCCCGCGTCGCCGCGACACCCAGTGCCCGCCATTGTACGGGGACCAGAATATGTCCGGAAGCCCCTTGTCCTGCATCGCCTTGAACGATTCGAAATAGCCCAGCCCTGGTTGGAGTGGGCGGTAGACGTCAAAATCGACCACAAGCTCAAGTGGCACATGCTCAGGGACAAATTTTTCCATTGCAGCCGCGCCTGCCATCTCATGCACTCCTCGGGTTACACCTTTCCATCTGACTGCCCGATCGTCAATTCCGCGCAAAGTATCCGGGTGCCGTTATCACGATTGCGATGAGAAGACCTGCGCATGCACACAAATGTTGCTTCGGGGCGTTGAAACGGCACTGTATATGTCATGACAACCCTGTTCCCTGCTTTTTCGGCGGCAGCGCATCGCTATGCAGACAGCATAGCCATCCGCGATGACGGTCGCGACATTAGCTATGCCGACTTGCACATGCTCGGGAGGCGCGCCGGCCGTGCGCTGATGGCGCTTGGGATTGAAAAGGGAGACCGGGTCGCTGTCTGGGCGGTCAACCATGCAGACTGGGTGGTCGCCGGGCTCGGAATTCAGGCAGCAGGCGCTGTGCTGGTACTGATTGGGACGCGCCTCAAGGGTGCCGAAGCTGCTGCCATTTTGCGCCGCTCCGGGTGCAAAGCGATTTTCATGGATGAAAGTGTTGCGGGATATGATCTGCCCGATGCGCTCGCGTCTGAAGACATTCCCACACTTAAGCACAAAATCGCCTTTGGCTCCGGCTGGCAGACATTCATGGCCAAGTCCGATGCCATTGACGATTCCGCACTTGATGCGCGCATCGCCAGTGTGACACCCGAGGACATTGCCGACATCATTTTTACCTCCGGCACAACCGGCCAGCCAAAGGGCGTGCCCATGACCCACGCCCAGAGCCTCGTCGCGTGTCAGCAGCAACAGCGCTGCGTCACGAACTTTCAAGCAGGGGAAACTTTTGCAGTCTTCTATCCTTTCGCGCACAATGCAGGTTATCGCGCGGGCTGGCAGGCAGGACTGCTCAATGGCGTACGGATCATTCCCGTGCGAAACTATGATCCCGTAAGCATCCTGGATTTGATCGAACGGGAACGTGTTGCGGTGTTGCCGATGGTCCCGACCCTGTTTCAGGCGATCCTTGACGACCCGAGTTTGAAGCAACGTGATCTTTCCTGCTTACGCTATGTCGGAACGGGGGCGGCAACCATTCCCGTGCAATTGATCACGCGCATGCGCTCGGAACTCGGCGCGCAACTGGTTACCACCGGTTACGGCCTCACAGAAGCCGGGGGCTCGGTCTCCAATACCCGGCCTGGCGACAGCGATGAGGTGGTTGCCACGACCACTGGCTTGCCGCTCGACAATCTCGAAGTCCGAATCCTTGATGCCGAACAGCGGGACGTGGCGCAGGGCGAGCCTGGTGAAATCGCCGTGCGCGGTTTTCAGGTGATGGCCGGTTATTATCAGGATCCGGACGCCACAGCCAAAGCCTTCACGAACGACGGATTTCTTCTGACCGGTGATGTCGGCCTGTTTACGCCGGAGGGCCATTTGCGGATAACCGACCGGATCAAAGACATGTATCTATGTGGCGGCTTCAACTGCTATCCGGCCGAAATCGAAGGCGTGCTGCGCGAGAATGACGCAGTGGCCGATATCGCCGTAGTTGGCGTTCCCGATGCGCGGCTGGGCGAGGTCGGACGAGCCTTCATCGTGCGTAAACCCGGTACCGATATTGGCGAAGCGGGGCTAATCGCATGGGCACGCGAACGGATGGCCAACTACAAGGTGCCGCGTTCAGTTGTGGTCCTTGACGCCTTGCCCCTGAACGCGACGGGAAAGGTCAACAAGATTGAACTCAGAGGCTGGAGCTGACCATGGCGAAACGATGGATAATCACGGGCGTATCGAGCGGCTTCGGGCGCGAACTGGCAAACGCAGCGCTGGCGCGCGGCGACCATGTTGCAGGCACCGTTCGGAATATGGATCAGATTTCGGAGTTTGAGACGCTGGCCCCCGGCCGTGCGCATGCCGTCGTGCTTGATGTGACAGACACTCCCGCGATTGCAGGCGCGATGCAAAAGGCGGTAGGAAGCCTCGGCGGGCTTGATATCCTTGTGAATAATGCGGGCTATGGCCTGTTCGGTACAATCGAGGAACTGAGCGACGCTGAAATCCGGCACTGCATGGAAACAAACTTCTTCGGGACGCTGGGTGTTACCAAGGCCTTGTTACCCGCTCTCCGCCAATCGGGCGGGCGCATCCTCAACATCTCTTCGATGGCCGGTATCTGCGGCATGGCAGGTGTCGGTGCCTATAACGCGGCAAAATTTGCGGTCGAAGGCCTGTCTGAGGCCATGGCCATCGAGCTCGCGCCGTTCGGCGTGAGGGTTACGATTGTCGAACCGGGCGGTTTCCGCACCAATTTTGCCAAGGGTTCACAGCGAACGGCAGCGTTGCAGATGGCGGAATATACCGATACGCCCGGCGGGAATGTCCCCAAAATGATGGCAAGCTATGCTGGACATGAGCCGGGCGATCCGGCCAAGGCGGTGCAGGCCATGCTGCAGATCGCGGATGCGGAAGTGCCCCCACTGCGATTTGTACTCGGGGCGGATGCCAATGCCGGGGTGTTGCGAAAACTTGCGCAAGTGGCCCAGGATGTCGAAGCTTGGCGCGCGATTTCAGAGGCGACCGCGTACTGATGTTCAGGACCAGCCTGATTGACGCCGACACACTGACGCCACGCGCGCGCGCGCTGGCCTTCCCGATACTGCCCCCAGCGCTCCTGGAAACCGAGGAGAAGCTTGCACCGGTCGCTGTCGAACGCTGGCCTTTTGATCCCGAGCAGCTGATGGCCAAGGCGAGCGAGAAAACCGGCCTTTCTGATTTCGGCCCCGATTATTTTCGCACTGCGCTCGACCGGCTCTGCGCCTCGGCAGAAAGCGACCTGAATCTGAGCGCCATTGGCCGCCGCAACCTCCATGCGCAGATCCTCGACCATCTGATCCAGCGATTGCGCTTCGAACAATTGTGGAAAAGCCATCCCGCTATTCTTGATGAACCGGTGGAACAGCCGATCATCATCGTCGGGCTGCCCCGCTCCGGAACCACCTTCCTGCAACAGTTGCTAAGTCTTGATCCGGTGATGCGTAGCGCTCCGTTCTGGGAATCGCTTTCCCCCCTTCCCGATCATGATCCCGCCATCCGTCCGCCCGATGATGCGCCGCTGGTGGAACGCGCCCGCAGAAATGTTGAAGGTTTGGCCATCAATGCCCCTGCTCTGCTGGCGCTGCACCAGCTCGATCCCATGGTGGCGGAGGAGGATATTTACCTGCTCGGCCCCGGTTTTGCGACAATGCTGCACGAATGGGTCTATATCCTGCCCAGCTATGCCGAATGGTTCGCAAAGACCGACCAGACACCAGGCTATCTTCATTTCCGAAAAGTAATCCAGACACTGCAATGGCTGCGCGGCGGTCGCGAACAACGCTGGTTGCTTAAATGCCCGCAGCATATGGAGCAACTGGACCCATTGCTCACCGCCTTTCCTGATGCGACCATCGTGGAGACGCTGCGTGATCCGGCGACGGCCTGTGTTTCGGTTACCAATCTGACAGTTTATGGCCAGCGCCTGCGGACCAATACGCCCGATCCGGTTGGCACCGGGGCGGCGTTCACGCTTATCATCACCCGGCTGGTCGACGCCTATGTCCGGGATCGGCCGGAACAGGATCGACGTTTCGTACCGGTGCATTTTGCAGAACTCATGCAAGAACCGATGGCGGCGGTTGAGGCGATTTACGCGGCGGCAAATCTTGAGCTGACGCCCAAAGTTCGTGCGTTAATGGAAGCGCATATCACCGCCAACAGCAGCAAGAAGGGCCACGGTGGCTCAGACTATGCTGCGCAGGATTTCGGCATTGATGTTGAAGCTTTGCGCGGACGACTTGCCCCTTATTATGCGCGCTTCTGCGTCAGCTACGATCAGCGTCTATGATGGATACCGAAGCCGCCTGGGCGCACTGGCACAATATCATCGAGAAGACCCGAACGCACATGCTGGGACGTCCTGAGGCGCAAGCCCATCCGCGTGTCCGCGAACAGGCGCTCTACACCTTGCAGGCCATGATCCGCGGCGGCTTCGATATGTATGTGGCCCCCCGGCAGGACTATCCGTGCGTCTACCGTCAATCATTATGGTCGCCGTTCGAAACACCGTGGGGAGGACCGGCTGCGGACATGGTATATGGCTGGTGCTTCATTGACGGTGCAAGAACATACCGCCTGCACGGTCGCATTGGCACAAACCGATTTACCGACCTGCACCTGTTCACCGGCTATTTCGGCGATGAGGAGATGCGTTCTATTGGCAATCATGATCTCGCGACCTTTGCGGACAGCGACGGGCATTTCGACATCATCCTTTCGGCCGCAAAACATGATGGGTCGTGGATTCCGCTTGAGGCAACTGCGCCGCGTTCAATGTTCCAGCTGCGCGATACCTGGTGGGACTGGGCGAACGAACGCGGCACCGAAATCCACATCGAAACGCTTGACCGGCCAGCCGATAATATGGTGCATAATGAAGATGAATTAGCAGCACGGCTGGTGAAAGCTGCGCGCCTGATCGAAAGCACAACCAAGCGCGCGCTCTATTATGCCAAAATGACGAAGGAAGCGGCGCAGGGCGTCAACGCCTTTGCCTCGGTGTTGGGCAGCGATGGTCGCAACAAGGACAGCGGTGCTTCGCCGCGTGCTGGCTATCTAGCGATGATCTGGGACATCGCGCCGGACGAAGCGCTGGTAATCGAGGGCACCCCGCCTGCAGCCCATTACTGGAGCATCCAGTTGATGGACTTGTTTTGGGGAACACTCGATTTTTCCTATCATCAAAGCGGGCTAAATGGCCATCAGATGGCATTGCAAGCGAACGGCAGCTTCCGCGCCGTTATCAGCTTTGATGATCCCGGCATCGCAAACTGGATTGATCCTATCCGCACACCGACCGGCCAGTGCCTGCTCCGCTGGTATGACGGTATGGGAGACGCACCCACTGTTACAAGAATAAAGACGGCCGATCTGCCGGATGCCCGCACAGTGACAGCGGATCAGCGCCGCGCGCAAATCGACACCCGCGCCCGCGCGTCACTTGCACGCTGGGGGTATTGATGTCGCTCAGCTGTATTTAGCGAAAAACGCCCCGACATTGGCTGAAAAGGCTTCAGGCTCTTCGAGCGCCGCAAAATGGCCGCCGGCTTTCATTTCGGCCCAGTCCTGAACATTATAGACCCGCTCCGCGTCGCGGCGATTGGGATAGGGAATAAATTCCGCCGGATAGAGTGCGAGCCCGGTTGGCACCTCGATCCGGCCTTGGCGGGGCTTTTCGCCACGCGCGCCATAGTACATCCAGATAGAGGAAAGCACTGCATCATTGACCAGATAGGTCATCAGGTTGGTGATCAGCGTATCCATGGAAAAGCGGCTGAGAATGTCGCCGTTGGTATCGCCCCAGCCATGGAATTTCTCGATCACCCATGATGCCCAGCCGACGGGATTATCATGAAGCGCAAGGCCCAAAGTCTGCGGCTTGCTTTGCTGTTCGAACATATAGGCGCTTTCACGTGCATACAGTTTTTGCACCCGCTTGCGATAAGCGATGCTCTCATCGTCGTCTTCCGCCCCCGGCGGTGGCCCCATGAACAGGTTGAGGTGGATCGCAACGACCACATCGGCATGGAACGCACCAAGATTGGTCGTTACCGCCGAACCCCAGTCGCCGCCTTGAGCCCCGAATTTCGGATAGCCCAGCGTGTCGATCATCAGCTTGCGCCACAACTCAGCTACGCGGCGCGGACCAATCGGCGTAGCGGGCCGCTGCGACCAGCCATAGCCCGGCAACGACGGCACCACGACATCATAGCCCTGCGCATTCAAGTACCCGATCGCGGTCTGGAATTCCACGACCGACCCCGGCCAGCCATGCGTGAGGAGCAGGGGCAACCGCTTCGATCCGTCACCTTTCAAATGGATGAAATGAATATCAATGCCATCAACCCCGGCTTTGAACTGCGGCCAATGATTGAGTTTGGCTTCCTCAGCCCGCCAGTCATATCCATTGCCCCAATAGGCCATCAGTTCGCGCAGGAACGCGGCATCGGTGCCATATTGCCAGGCACTGTCGTCGTCGGGCGCATAGCCGATCCTCGCGTCGCGTACCTTGGTCATGATCCGGTCGAGGACCGGCTGTGGCGTGTCGATCTCAAATGGCACTACGGGCGTGGGCATGGTCATCCTCTCGGCATTTCAAGAAACCGTTCGGCAATCACGTTGCGCATGATTTCGTTCGATCCGCCCGCAATTGTCCAGCCATAGTTGCGCATGAAATCCATCATCGCAACACCGGTCTGGTGCCCACCGCCGAGCATGGGTGGTGTGGCAATCTGTCCTGCGAGGCCCGCCATGCGGATCATGAATTCGCTATAATCCTGCAAAAGCGTGGCCCAACGCAGCTTGATATAGGTGGTGATCACCATCCCGCCCGCCTTCGGGTCCTCAGCGATTTCAGCCAGCATCTGGCGGATCATCAGCCGCACCGCGCGTGCCTCTGCCCAGAATCGCGCATATTCACGCGCATGGCCCACATCTTTGAGCCAGGTCTCACGTCCGGCTTCCAGATCAAGCCGCATCCGCGCCTCCATTCGCTGGGCATAGTCGAAAATGGCAAGGCCGCGCTCGGCAGTCAGCGTTGATTGCGCAATCTGCCAGCCCGCATTTTCCGCTCCGATCAAATTCTCGACCGGAATTTCGACGTCATCGAAAAATATCTCGGCAAATTCCGCTTCCCCCGAAATCTGGCGGATCGGGCGCACGGTGATGCCCGGTGTTTTCATGTCGAGAATGAAATAGCTGATCCCGAGTTGTTTCTTGGCGTCCGGATCCGTCCGCGCAAGCAGCAGGCAATAGTCGGCGAACATACCCCAGGATGACCATATTTTCTGGCCGTTGACGACATAAACGTCCCCCCTGCGTTCAGCCTTTGTCCGCAGCGAAGCGAGATCAGACCCAGCACCGGGTTCAGAAAAGCCCTGGCACCAGATTTCCCCACGCTCCCGCACACCGCCCAGATACCGGGCCTGCTGCGCCGCCGTGCCATGGGCGAATAGGGTCGCCGGCAAGTGGTAGAGCGAGATCACGAACAGATCGGCCAAAGGTGCCGATGCGCGCGCCAGCTCCTCGTAGAGAATGATCTGTTCGCGCAGCGTCAGTTCGCTGCCGCCCCATGCCTTCGGCCAGTGCGGCGTGTCGAGCCCCACAGCACGCATCGCATCGAGCCACTGGCGCTGAAAAGCGACAAATTCGGCTTCGCTGGCACCGGTCATCCGCGCTTGCCAGTCGGCAGGCAGAACGTCGGCAAGCCAGTCACGAAGCGCGATGCGGAACCCGGTCTCGTCGCTGCGGTGGTCGAGCGGGCGGGTCATGCCGCCAGGCTTTCGATCAGGCGGTCCAGATGCTGAGCGGTGGTCCCGTAGAGCTGTTCATTAAGCCGCGCACGCTTCATGTAGAGGTGGCAGACCTGTTCCCAGGTCACCCCAATTCCGCCATGCAACTGGATCGCGTCACGGGTAAGCTTGGCAAAGACATCGCAAGCATAGGCCTTCGCCGCGGCAGCTTCGAGGCGAACATCCTCATCGCGCGCACGCATAATCACGGCTTCGCGCGTCAGCGCCGAAATCGACACAATATCGGTCTTGTGGTTGGCCGCACGGTGTTTGAGCGCCTGAAAGCTGCCAATGACCCGTCCGAACTGTTCGCGGGTCTTGAGATAATCCAGCGTGATGTCCAATATCCGTTCAGCCCCGCCCACGGCTTCACAGGCAAGCGCAATGCTTGCATGATCGATGAGCGCAGGCTCGACATCGCGCACGAGCAGATTGGCGAGAGGCACCTGGCGTCCAGAAAATGCCAATCGTCCGAGGCTGCGGGTCAGATCATAGCAGGGCTGGTGTTCGACCGTTTCGCTTTCGACGAGGACTCGGAGGGCCTGTCCGTCGATCATGACCGCGACCAGCAACAATCCTGCCGCACCGCCATCGACCAGCCCTTCGGCGACGCCATCGAGCACCAGATATTCTCCGTCGCGACGGGCGATAACGGCTGGCCGTTCGCCGGGCGGGGTCAGCGAGGCCATGAGCTCACCGCTTGCAATTTTGGGGAGCCATTCGCGTTGCTGGGCCGCCGATCCGCCCAGCGTCAAAGCCTCGGCGACAAGCATGGTCGGCAAAACCGGTACTGGCGCAAGGCTGCGTCCGAGTTCTTCGTACAAAATGGCGAGTGTATCAAAACCGAGGCCAAGTCCGCCATGCTCTTCGGTGATCGCCAACCCCGGCCAACCAAGATCGACTATCTGAGCCCACAGCGCATGATGTACAGGCTCAGCGCTTTCGCCATGGCGAAGCAGTGTCTCCACCGACAACGCATCGCCCAGCACGTCGCGAAAACTGTCGCGCAACGCGTCCAGATCAAGGGCGTCATCACTCATTTGAAATCACGCCCCTCAGGGAAATCAGGCGTCTCCTTGGCGATAAAGGCGCGCATCGCCTCGTTTGATTCTGCGGACCCGAAATTGGCCATTTCAAGGGCCGCCGACAGATCGAACACGGTCTGGTTTTGACGGAGGAAATGATTGAGCACATATTTGGTCATGCGCAGTGCAGTGGGCGCGGTATTCGCCAGTTCGGTTGCAACCTGAACGGCTTCCGCCTGCAAATCCTCGGCATCGACGCTCAGCGCGACGAGGTTCATTGCCTCCGCCATTTCACCGGTGATGGACCGGTTAGTCATCAGGTAGAACTTCGCCTTGGCAATGCCGCATAGCAGCGGCCAGATCATCGCGGCGTGATCCCCCGGAAGCACGCCGATCCGCAAATGGCCGTCGATCAGTTTGGCCTGCTTTGCTGCAATCGGAATGTCGGCAAGCAGCGCCACCGCCAGCCCTGCCCCGATTGCCGGGCCATTGATCGCCGAGACAATTGGCTTGCGTGCGTTGATGATGCTTTGCACCAGCTCACGCGCATTGCCGAAATCAAAATTGAAGCGGCTCCCCTTATCTTCGGTCTCACCCGTTGGCATGTCGCCGAGCGACCCCCCGGCGCTAAAATGACGGCCGCTTCCCGTAATGATCGTCACGCGCGTTTCAGGGTCGTTGTCGATCATCGCCCATATGCTGTGTAATTGCGTTTGCAATGTCGGCGTGATGGCATTGGCCTGTGCCGGGTTGTTGATCGTCACTCGCAGCACATGCGCGGCGGGGCGATCAAACAAAAGCTGGTCAAAGGCTGCATATCGTTCAGTCACGTCAAAAACTCCCAAATCACATCAATCACTCCTTGAGGGCTTCAGATGGCGGCCTGCCCATTGCCAGATAGCCAAGCGCGCCCAGCACGAAGCAGATCGCTGCCCCTGCCAGTACAGCATCATAGCTGCCCGTGCGATCATAGACGATACCCACAAGCGACCCACCAATCGCGATAAATACCGAAATCGCGAATATACTGAGGCCGTAAATCGTCGCGTAACGCGGCATCCCGAACCAGCGGGCGATGATATAGGCGACCACGTCAATTTCTGCGCCCTGCCCGAGTCCGATCAATATGACAGCCGCCATCGCAAGACCAAGCCCCGCCCCCGGCACTATCAGCAACACGCAACCGGCCGCTGCCATCACTGTAAAGAAACACGCAACTGCCGGTGCCCATATCCGGTCAACTAGCGCGCCGGTTATGAATGTCCCGGCAAGCGCCGCCAGTCCGACAAGCCCAACTAGCCCTGCAGCGGTAGCAGCGGGCAACCCATTGGCAGTCAGGATCGGCTGCAACTGGCTGAGCAACGCCACCACCGGCGCATAGTTCAACCCGGATGCCAGGCAGATGATGATCACTTTTCGGTCTGCCAAAATTGTGCGCAATGGCATCACGTCAGACTGTGGGGCGGGGGCAGCCTTACCTCGATCAACGAAAGCCCATGCCAGCGGCAGCGACACACACAGGATCAGGCCTGCAAGCAACAGAAAGCCGTAACGCCAGCCATAGGTAGCAATCACCGCGAACAATGTCGGCGGCAGCAGCGCGCCCGAAATCGCCAGTCCCGATCGCGTCACGGCCAGCGCCAGCCCTCGCGACCGGACGAAGGCCGCACCGACAATCCGTGTGTAAGCGATCCCCGTTGTCGCCAGCCCGGCAAGCGTCAGGAACAGATAGGATGCATAATATTGCGGCAAGGAACCGGCCATGGCCGAAAGCAGGCCGTAACCGATGATCGTCAGAACCAGCCCGCTCAGCAAAACCGGGCGGACCCCGATGCGGTCAATCAGCCGACCGAGAAAGGGGGCCGCCAGCGCAGCGGCAAAGGAAGCGTTCTGGGTGAGCGCAATTTCGCCGCGCGACCAGCCAAACGCATCCTCGAGCGGCTGCACGAAAATGCTCGACACCGATGACCAGACCGAAAAGGAAACAGCAGTGCCAACCATCGCCGTGAGCCCAACGCGCCAATGGTTCCGCCATTCGCCCATCGCGATACGCCATTGCGGGTCGGGGCGCGGATCAGACAGTTGCCGCTCCATCCACCGAGATGACCTGACCGGACAGATAGCTAGCCGCATCGGAGGCGAGAAATGCCGCAACCTGGCCAATTTCTTCAACGGTTCCGGCCCGGCCCATCGGAATGCGGAGTTTCTTCGCCCATTCGTCGCGGTCGGCGGCAGGCGTGGAGATCAACCCGGGCGCGATCGCATTGACGCGGACATTATCCGGACCGCCTTCGAGCGCCGCCACGCGGGTAAGTCCCATCAGCCCCGCCTTCATCGCCGAATAAACGGCCAGACCGTCAAGCGCCCGGATCCCCGAATTTGATGTCGTGACGATAATCGAGCCGCCGCCTTGCTCTCGCATCACCGGCAGCTGGTGCTTCAGCGCCATGGCTACCGAGAGCAGATCAACTTCGAACACCCGACGCCAATTGGCTTCGCTCTGCTGGTCGAGCGGGAGGACATCCCCGCCGATGCCGGCATTGTTGAACGCGATATCGAGCCTACCGAAATGGTGAATCGCCGCCTCAACCAGCGCCTTGTTAGCATCCTCGCTTGAGACATCGCCCGCAATGAACTCTGCATCACCGCCTGCATCGCGGATGGCCTGCGCAGTCGCCTCGCCATCTGCGTTGATATCCGACAGGATCAGCCGTGCGCCTTCACGCGCGAAAACATGCGCACTGCCCTGCCCGATACCCGATGCCGCGCCCGTGATGATGGCGACTTTTCCAGTGAGCCGCCCCATTATCAACTGACCAGGAATCCGCCATCAACCGCAAGCAGCTGGCCGGTGACGTAGGACGAGGCATCGCTGGCCAGAAACAGGCAGGCATTGGCGATTTGGTCTGGTGTGCATATCGCGTTGTTTAGCGGCATCCGGCCTGGTTGGGTGTAAGGACCACGCACCGGATAGTCTGAGGAAGCCATTGCCTTTGCCGTCGCGACGCCGCCGGGGAGTACGCTGTTCACCCGGATATTGTGCGAGGCATATTCGAGGGCGACCGAAACAGTGATGTTGTTTACACCGGCCTTTGTAATGCCGTAATGGACATTGTCGAAAATGCAGGCCTTTAACGAATTAACCGACGAGATGTTGATGATCGAACCACCGGTCGTTTGTTGCTTCATCATGCCGACAGCCCCCTGGACGCACTGGAAGACCCCCCGCAGGTTGATGTCGAGCATCTTGTCGAGAAACGCTGTATCGACCTCCTCGAACGGCTTGTGCGGATAAATTGCGGCACAATTGACCAGCACATCCAGTCTTCCTTCATGCGCGCGAACATCATCAAACAGCGCGGAGACCGATGCCGGATCGCCTTGATCAAGCCTGACAGCACGCGCATTCCCCTGCGCCTCGCCCACAAAGGTCATGGCTTCGTCGATATTGATGTCTGCCGCAATTACAGTCGCGCCCGCTTTGTCAAACAGACGCGCAATTTCGCGGCCAATGCCGGTTACCGCGCCGGTTACAAGCGCAACTTTGTCGGCAAGGCCGAAAAGACTGGAAATTTCGGGTGACACCGACATCAAATCCTCCTGAAAAGATCGAGCTCAACGCTAATCGAACCGGCTATCCGGGGTCGAGCATCTGCTGGGCATATCGCAACTGCGCTGATCAGCTGACCAGAAATCCTCCATCGACGGCAAGCAATTGCCCGGTGACATAAGATGACGCATCACTCGCAAAAAACAGCGCAGCACGGGCAATATCCTCAGGCGTGCCGACCCTGCCCAGCGGCATCCTGCCCGGCGTAGTCAGCGGGCCTTTGACGGGGAAGGTTCCACTCGCCGACTTTGCCCCATCGGTCAGGACGCCCCCCGGCAGCACCGCGTTAACGCGGATATTGTCGGGCGCAAATTCGAGCGCACAGCTTTTGGTCAGATTGCTCACTCCGCCCTTGGACGCGCCATAAGCCTGATTGGAAAATACCGCCGCCTGCACCGATGAGACCGACGAGATGTTGATGATCGAGCCGCCCTTGCCGTCGGCCTGCATCGCCTTCACTGCCTCGCGCATCATCAGAAACACCCCGCGCAGATTGACCGCTTGCATCCGGTCCCACACTTCCACCGTCTGCTCGACAAAATACTGTTTGGGAAAGATACCGGCATTGTTGACGATTACATCCACCCGGTACCCGTCCGCCTGCGCCGCTGCATAAAGCGCCATAACCGACGCCTCGTCAGAAACATCCGTGGCAACGGCAATTGCGCCATTGCCAATTTCGAGAGCGGTTTGCGACGCAACGTCAGCCGCGATATCAGCAATCACCACGCGTGCACCCGCCTCTGCCAGCAAAGCCGAAATCGCCTTGCCAATCCCGGCACCACCACCGGTCACGATCGCGGTGCGACCAGACAAATCATAAAGCTGTTCTATCATAGCATGCCACGTTCGTGCGCCGTCTTTACGTCCCCTGCCTGGCCGCTCTCCCGCAACACTTCGATCATTACGCGGATCGCCGTAGAAACCGCCGGGAAGCCGACATAGGGTAAGGCCTGGATCAGCAACTCTTGCATCTCGTCCGGCGTGATGCCGTTGCCGAGGCCAAAGCGGACATGGTTGCGCAATTCTTCTGACTGGCCCTGGGCTATCAGTACGGAGATCACCACCATCGAGCGATGCTTGAGCTCTAGCCCGGGGCGCGACCAGACGTCACCAAAAGCATGTTCAACCGCGAACCGGCCAACATCGGCGCCAAAACCGCCGCTCGTGGCGGCTGCCTTCATACCGGCCGCGAATTCCGGCCCCATCATCCTGAGCATCAATTGCTCACCTTTGTCATAACGTTCGTTCATGGCATTACTCCATCGTGAAGTCGGGGTTTCGCTTTTCGAAGAAAGCCGCACGTTTTTCTTTCGCATCATCCGTTGCCTGAGCAATGGCGACAGCGCGATTCTCAAGCTCGATGGCCATTTCCAGGCTGCCCGCAGTCTGATTGAGCCAGAGTGATTGCTTGGTCAACGCGATCCCCATCGGCACATTGACCATAATGCCGCGCGCGACGTCGAGCGCCGCTTCGATCAGCATATCATCGTCTACCATCCGCAGGACCAGACCAATCCGTTCGGCTTCTTCGGCCAGCACCGGACGCGCGGTCAGCAGCAATTCTGCCGCCCTTTGGCTGCCTACGGCCCGCGGCAACAGATAGGACATGCCAAGTTCCGCGCCCGTTGCTGCGTTGTGGATTGTGTTGACGAATTTGGCCGAGCGGCCCGCAATCGCCATATCTGCAGCGAGTGTCAGGGTATAGCCGATACCGGCGGCGACCCCGTTGACCGCGCTGATCACCGGTTGCGGCAGACTGCGCATCGCTATCGGGATTGCCCCCAGCCCGAGTATTGTAGCCCGGTTGTGGTAGAGCTTGCCGACACCTTCCGCAGCCCAGGGCGACGTCCCGGCATTTTTGAGATCGTGCCCCGAACAGAAGCCCCGACCTGCACCCGTCAAGATCACGACGCGTATCGATGGATCATTCCGGATTTCGGCCAGCGCGTCGAGCAAGCTGACATACATTTCGAAGGTGAAGGCGTTCAGCGTTTCCGGCCGATTGAGCGTCAAACGGCGGACGCCGTCAAGCGGCGTATCGATCAGGATAGTATCGCTCATCGCGGCCTCCTTATGGTGATGCGACCGTCGCCAAAAGGCGCATCGCGATTCTTCAACGCCTCCTTCAAACCATGCTCGGCCATGTCTGCCTTGAATTTTGTCCGGCGCGGCCCTTTGGAAAGATGCGCCCGTGCGTCATTCTCTGCCGCCAGACGCTGGAGGGTCTTGGCTCCCATCTGCTCCAGCGCAAGATTGACGATGCGCTTGTGTGCCGACAGCAATTCAGCATCAACGGCGGCAATGCGCGCCGCCAGCGCCGCAACTTCCCCGTCAAGTTCTTCGGCCGGGACCGAATCGAGCACCAACCCGATGGCCGCAGCGTCCGCACCTGAC
Organism: Sphingorhabdus sp.; assembly: GCA_040007915.1. Classification (GTDB taxonomy): domain Bacteria; phylum Pseudomonadota; class Alphaproteobacteria; order Sphingomonadales; family Sphingomonadaceae; genus Sphingorhabdus_B. The sequence continues at coordinate 115,065 of JBDTUD010000007.1, read as the reverse complement.
AGCGTATCTCCTGTAAACAGCATCCGTTTCGCCCATTGCGGACCACAATGGTAAATCCACATATGGTTGGGTGGGCAGCCATTGGCGCGGGTCGCCGGGAATCCGATCCGCGCCTCGTTCGACGCGATCACAAGGTCGCAGCCCAAAGCGAGATCAGTACCGCCCGCCAGGCAGTTGCCATGCACCTTGGCAATTACCGGCTTGTGAACGTCGAACATGATAGTCGACAGCGACTGCGTGCGTTCCATGCTCCACATGTCATCATCGACGGTCGCAATCGTGCTGCGATAAGCGAAAGCAGCCTCGCCTTCGTCACCATCCTCTTCGCGTTTGCGGCCCGCATAAGTACCCGCGAGGTCATAGCCCGCGCAGAAATCCTTGCCCGCTCCGGCCAGAACGATGCAGTTAACATCGGTACGGTCATCCGCCTCCAGCATCGCGTCATGCATTTCGCGCAGCATCGCATTGCCCAGCGCATTGCGCTTTTCCGGTTGGTTTAGTGTGATTGTCGCCACGCCTGCTTCAACCGTAAACAGGATGAGCTGGGGCCGGTCGAGCCATTTTCCGCGATAGTCTTGCATGTCGATCTCCTAGCCTACACCGGTCGCGCAGACCGGGGCCGGACGCAAGCCTATATCCCATCGCAATCATGATATGATCTGCGCGCCCCCTTGGCAGGCCAGTGTCCGCATGGTTGGTTGCTTGCCAGCCAAGGAGAAGCGAAATGGAAGCCAGACTGCGTGACATGCTCGACCACCACGATATCTGGCAGGTCATGCTGCGTTACTCTCGCGGCATCGACCGGTTTGACCGGGAATTGCTGCGATCCTGCTACCACGATGATGCGGTTGACGATCACGGCATCATGGTTGGCGAGGTCGAAGATTTCATCGATTGGGCGATGGGCTATCACCGCGAGTATAACAGCGTTCATCACCACACGATCACCAACCACTATTGCGAGATTGACGGCGACACTGCGCACAGCGAAACCTATTACACGTTCATCGCGGCCAACCATGAAAGCCCGCATAGCCTAGCGATAGGCCGCTATATCGACAGGCTCGAACGGCGATCCGGTGAATGGCGTATCGCCAACCGGGTGTGCATCAATGAGATGGTGTGCGACTTGACCGAAACCGCGCTGCCCGAAGACTATAAACGAATGCTGACAAGCAGCGGCCCCGCAACACGCGACAGGACCGACGCCAGCTACGCGCGGCCACTCGTCGCACGACGTCCAGGATCGGCACAGGCAGGATAGGGACTAGCAATGGATTTGGGTATTAAAGATAAGGTTGCGGTTGTGGCGGGAGGTAGCCGCGGCTGCGGATTCGGCATAGCTATGGAACTTGCGCGGGAGGGTGCGCGCGTGCTGCTCAGCGGTCGAAATTCCGACGCTGTCGTTTCAGCAGTGTCTGCCATCACCGCAGCAGGCGGAACCGCCCAAGGTGTGGTTGCCGACATGACAGACAAGCCAGGGGCCGACTCCATCATCGCCGCTGCCCGCGATCATTTCGGCCCTGTTGCCATTCTCGTGGTCAACTCCCCCGGCCCTGTTCCCGATCCGCACACCGGCCACTGGCGGGGCTTTGATAATTGCAGCGACGAGGATTTTGAAGCTGTCCACCGCGATTTCGTGATGAGCCTTGTCTATCTCGCTCGACCCGCTCTGGCAGACATGAAATCGGCGGGCTGGGGACGGCTGGCCAACATAGGCTCGATTGCCATGAAGGTACCGCATCTTGAAGACCCGATGCCGGCGTCGAATACCCGTGTTGCTGTCAATGGCCTCATGAAGACCCTGTCGCAGGAATATGGGGCGTTCGGAATAACCGCGAATACCATCGCAACCGGGCCATTTGAAAGCGAACTCTCACGCAGCTACCGGCAATCGGGAACCGGGATCAAGACAGCTGAATGGTACCAGAAGATGCTGCCTGTGGGCCGTTGGGGCCAACCCGAAGAAATGGGCGCATTGGTCGCGTTTCTCTGCTCGACGCGCGCGGCCTTTTTAACCGGCGAAACCATCCGCCTCGATGGTGGTTACACTAAGTCGCTGTTCTGATTGTCAGCCCCGAACGCTGGATGCGCCGCTCAGAAAAATCTCGGTCGCCTGGGCCGCAACGGCATCAAAATCCCGGATCGGCCCCTCGACATATAACTGGGTGAAATTGCGCAACAACCCGACCATAGCGTACCGCGCGGCGCGCGGTTCGATGCCGTCGGCAAGCTCGCCCTTCGCGCGCGCGTCTTCAAAAATCCGGTCCAGCAGTGCGCTGTGTTTCCGGGTTACCTCGCTCAGCCTTTTTTGCCCCTGCGCCGTCAATTGGCGCCGTTCATGAACAAAAACGCTGATATAGTCGCCGTGGACCTTCAAATCGCGCACTTGGGATTCGACCAGTGCCCTAATGCGCCGATTTAAATCCCCCGCAACCCCAACGGCATGTTCTGCGGCGCGAAGCACACTTTGCAGGCCGGCGGCGCAAACTTCCTCCAGCGCCGCATCCTTTGATGCCAGATGAAAATACAGGCTGCCCGCTTTCATGCCCAGCCGTTCGGCGATGTCGCGCATGCCGGTGCCATGATAGCCTTTCTGGGCGAATACTGCGGCAGCGGCGTCGAGAATTTCCTGACGGCGGGAACTGGAGAGCGGCGTTTGATCGTTCATAGGCCGTTTGCTTAACAAGGATTTTGCCGCCTGTCTAACCACTGTTTGACAACCAACCTAACAGCTGTTAGGTGAGAAGAAACTTTCAGCAGGAATTTGCCATGAGCACCGAACCCGACATCTACACCGGCCCGATTTTTGATTGCGATACCCATCTCTTTGAGGTCGCCGATTCTTGGTCACGTTACCTGCCCGAAAAATTCAAGAAGGACTGGAGCTATGAATGGCGCCATGCCGCAGATAACGGCGAATGGGCCTTGCATATCGGCGACAAAAAGGTCGAGGTAAGCGCGGGCTATACATCGGAGGAAGGCCATGTTCCGCCTCCCGGCAAGCTCAAGGAATGGCTGCAGGCCATGAAAATGGGCAAGGCCGAAGTCGACATGCGCGTGCCCCTGACACCCGACATGGTGGCCGCCGAACCGCGTCTCAAGAAAATGGACGAATTCAACGTCGAAGGCTGCCTGCTCTATTGCGGCAACATGGTCTCGACGATCAGCTATCTCGACGAGATCGAACCCACTTACGCGGTGCTTGATGCCTATAACCGGTGGATGCTCGACGATTGGGGCTATGTCTACAAGGACCGGATCTTTTCCGCGCCGATCATCAGTCTGGCCGACCGCGAAAAGGCGATCGAACAGGCGAAGTTTGTCGTCAAAAACGGCGCGCGCATGGTCTTGATGCCCATGGGTCCGTTTGGCGGGCGGTCGCCGGCTGATCCCTATTTTGACTCATTCTGGGCGATTCTTAACGAAGCACATGTGCGCGTGGTGTTCCATGTGTCCGAAGCGATTTACCTCAAAAGTGCGATGGCCGAATGGGGTGAGCCCATGCAGCAGAGCCGGATGCGGCAAACAGCGTTCATGTGGATGCACGGCTATAGCGAGCGGCCGGTTCTCGAAACCCTTTCAAGCTATATCTTCCACAACTTCTTCGCACGTTTCCCCAATATCCGTCTGATTTCTGCCGAAAACGGTGCGGAATGGGTGCCTTCGATGCTGGTCAAGATGGACAAGGTGCGCGGCATGGCGCGCGGCGGATACTGGCCGTGCGGTCAACTTTCCGAACGGCCGTCAAACATCTTCAAGGAATTTATCACTGTGGTCGCCTATCCCGAAGACGACATCAAGACGATCATCGACCTGACGGGAACAGCAGATTTCCTCGTCATGGGGTCCGATTACCCGCATAGCGAGGGCGTCGAAAGGCCCGCCATTTTTGCCAATGAAGCACTCACCAATGTCTCGGCAAAGGACATGGAAGCGATCATGTATGGTAATGGCAAGCGACTGATGGCCGCCGCTTGACCGGACACATCACCGCAGATATCGGTAATGCGCTAAATGCAGTCCAGAGTGGTTGATAAACGCCGTGGCGCGCTAAGCGGTCGGCTGGCTATATCTCAGGAGCGTCCATGACCAACTTTCCCAAGCCCGATGCTGCGACGTTAATGGAGATTTATCGGCGCGCCGTGCTGATCAAACTGAATGACGAGCGGGTGATTAAGGAGATGATGGCGGGGAAACTCGTCACGCCTTATTATTCGCCACGAGGGCAGGAAATCATTCCTTCTGCGCTGTCGGTTTCGTTGCGTGATGAAGATACGATCTGCACGATTTATCGCGGCACGCACGACATGCTGGCCAAGGGCTTTCCGCTCGATTTGCTTTGGGCGGAGCTTGCCGGTCGTGCAACAGGAAGCTGCAAGGGCAAGGGAGGGACAATGCATCTGACCCATCCCGAAAGTGGATGCATGGTGACCACCGGCGTGGTCGGCTCCTCGATGCCGATTGCCAACGGCCTGGCTTGGGCGGCGCAGATTGAAGGCAACGGCAACATCGCTATTGCCAATTTTGGGGACGGTGCCGCCAATATCGGAGCCTTTCATGAATCGCTCAACATGGCGGGAGTCTGGAAGCTTCCGGTAATCTTCATTTGTCAGAATAACCGCTATGCCGAACATACCACGCTCGCGGATTCCACCGCCGTCGAGCGTTTGTCTACGCGCGCTGCGGGCTATGGAATGGCTGGGATCACCGTAAATGGTAATGACCCGGACGAAATGTACGGAGCGGCCCTGATCGCGATTGAGCGGGCTCGCGCCGGCGAGGGACCCACATTGATCGAGGCAATGACCTACCGCTTCAATGGGCATCTGATGGGTGATGCGGGTGGCTATATGGACAAGGCAGAGAAAGCCGAAGCCGTGGCAAACGACCCGGTCCCCGCACTGCGCGCACGCCTGATCGCTGAAGGAATTACCTCTGATACCGAACTCACAGCCCTTGAAAGCGATATCGGTTTACAAATCAGTGCCGCCGTCGAAGCGGCCTATGCTGCCCCCTATCCCGACCTCGCCGAACTGACCCGCGACGTCTATGCCACTGCTGCGTGAGGACATCATGAACGACGCAAAACCCATCACTATGATCGAAGCCCTTAATCGCGCGCTCCATGACGCGATGGCCGACGACCCCAAAATACTCGTGCTCGGCGAAGAGGTCGGCGACAAGGAAGAAGGTGGCATCACTGGTGTCACCAAAGGTCTTTCCACAAAATTCGGCACGACACGCGTCAAATCAACACCAATTTCGGAACAAGCCATTATCGGCGCGGCCATTGGCGCGTCGCTTAAGGGTTTCCGCCCGGTTGCCGAAATCATGCTGATGAACTTTGTCACCGTCGCCATGGACATGATCGTCAACCATGCCGCCAAACTGCGCTTCATGTCAGGCGGGCAAACGCACGTGCCCATGGTCATCCGCACCATGACCGGGACAGGTTTTGGCAGCGGCGGCCAGCATTGTGATTATCTCGAAAGCTGGTTTGCCCATACCGCCGGTCTGAAAGTCGTCGCGCCGTCAAACCCCGCCGATGGCTATGGTCTGTTGCGATCTGCGATCGAAGACGACGATCCGGTTATATTTATTGAAAATCTCCCGACCTACTGGACCCCTGGCCCAGCGCCGGTTCCGGGATCACGGGTTCCGCTCGGCAAGGCGGCTATCGCCCGCCAAGGAAGCGATCTCACCATCGTCGCCTATAGCCGGTCCGTGCTCGAAGCGCTCGGCGCAGCGCAGATTGTCGCCGAAAAAGGCATATCGGTCGAAGTCGTCGATCTGCGCACCATCTCGCCATGGGACCGCGAAACGGTCATTGCCTCCGCCACGAAAACCGGACGCGTCCTGCTGGTCCACGAAGCTGTTCGCAAGCATGGCATTGGAGCCGAAATCGCGGCGGATCTGAATGAAGTGCTGTTCGGAAAGCTTAAAGCCCCCATCCGCAGACTTGGTGCGCCATTTGCGCCTGTCCCCTTCTCCAAGCCGCTCGAAGATGCATTCGCGCCCAATGCTGCGCGCATTGCCGATGCCATTGTCTCCCTGATGAAGGATTAGGTTAGGACCCTGAGGATAACTGGGATACAGATAGTAACTGACTGATAATTTGAGTGTGATGACATTTGATTGAATCGACTGTGTTCCCCGGCGAAGGCCGGGGTCCAGCCCCATCAAAAAGATTCTTTGTTAAGGTCTGGACCCCGGCCTTCGCCGGGGAACACAGCAAACCTGATATCATCACGCTCTAAAACTATCGTCATTCCCGCGAAGGCGGGAATGACGATAGTTTTAAGCGCTACAGCAAAGCGTGCAAAATATGAATCGGCATGGCGAGAAGGGTAGCGCGTTCAGCCAGTGACCCCGGTCGATCGCAGCGCACTGATCGCCCGCGCATCATAGCCTAACTCACCCAGTACCGCATCGGTCTGCTCGCCCACACCGGGCGGAACTGTCACGGTTCCACTATCGGCGTCGCTCATCCGGATCGGATTACGAACCAGCTTCAGCGGCCCGGCGACGGGATGATCCACTTCCTGAAGTAGTCCCCTGTGCTGCACCTGCGGGTTGGCAAACACACCGTCCAGATCATTGACCGGACTCACGGGAACGTCCGCCGCTTCAAGGACCGCCAGCCAGTCCGCCACCGACCTTGTTACAAACACTGCATCAAGAATCGCCAGTAATGCATCGCGATTTGCGATGCGCCCCTGTACAGTCGCAAAACGCGGATCATTGGCCAGTTCGGGTTGCCCAATCACTTCCGCAAGTGCGCGAAATTGCTTTAATGTGCTGGCCACCAGAAAAATATCCCCGTCTGCGCAGCGAAAGCTCTGCGACGGGATTCCGCCAAAACCGCCATTGCCCCGCCGCTCCGGAATATGTCCCGACACAAGGTAGTTCTGCACATAATGTGAAAGCGCTGCGACACCACAATCGAGCAGCGCCAGATCTATATATTGGCCCTTCCCGCTTGCCTGGTCCCGGTGCCGCAGCGCCGCCAGAATGGCGTTGCTGGCATATAGTCCAGCCAGAATATCGATCATCGACACCCCAACCTTCATCGGACCCCCGCCAGGAACACCATCTGGAAGCCCCGACACGCTCATCATGCCGGACATCGCCTGAAACACACCGTCATAGCCGGGCCGGTTTGCATAAGGCCCATCCTGGCCAAAACCGGTCACCGAGCAATAAATGAGCCGGGGGTTGAGCGCTGCCAGACTGGCATAATCGAGCCCATATTTGGCAAGGACACCGGGGCGAAAATTCTCGATCAGAACGTCGGATTGCATTGCCAGCTTGACGATGATCTCCCGTCCCGCCGCAGTGGCATGATCCACAGCGATTGAACGCTTGTTGCGATTGCACGACAGATAGAATGCGGCATCATCGGTCGGGTTTCCGGCACGATCTGTAAGGAAAGGCGGGCCGTAACTGCGCGAGTCATCACCCGCCCCGGGCCGCTCGACCTTGATAACGTCAGCGCCAAGATCGCCGAGCATCTGGCTGGCGAACGGAGCCGCCAAGATCCGGCTAAGATCCAGCACCCTGACCCCCTGCAACGCTCCACCTGACATGCACTTCCCCGCTTGTTGCTCATTTTACCAGGTAATGCTGCCACGGCACGGCATTCAAGCAACAGTCAGACCGCGTAAATCACGTCTATGATATGTCCGGTTCTCCGGCGTGCCGCGTTGCCATTGCGTGAAACATGGTCTTAGCGTCGTCGCTATGGATCGGATTGATACAGTCGTAATTGGCGCGGGCGTCATAGGCCTTGCGGTGGCGCGTGCACTCGCCATGGCTGGTCGAGATGTAGTGATCATCGAGTCCGAAACCCAGTTCGGCAGCATCACCAGTTCACGCAACAGCGAAGTCATTCATGCGGGCATTTATTACCCGCAAGGGTCAGTCAAGGCGCAAACCTGTACGTCCGGCCGCGCGCTACTGTACGATTATTGCGCAACCCACAACGTCGCCCATCGGCGCTGTGGCAAGCTCATTGTCGCCACCAATGATGCCGAAGCGGTCGGACTTGAAACCATCAGGACTGCTGCGCATGCCAATGGCCTGGAAGACGTTGACTGGATCGATGCACGTGCAATCGAGCCTGACCTCCGCTGCGTAGCAGCCCTCACATCGCCCTCGACCGGGATAATTGACGCGCATGGCTATATGCTCGCGCTGCTGGGGGATGCCGAAGATGCAGGCGCGATGCTCGCTTATGGCACCCGCATCCTTTCCGGTGCCAGAACAAGCGACGGGATCCGGCTGGTAACGAGCGCGGGTGAAATCGAAGCGACGCTGGTTGTCAATGCGGCGGGACTGGAAGCCCCTGCCCTCGCGTCATGTATCGATGGCCTGTCGCCCCAATTTATTCCGGAAAGCTGGCTGGCAAAAGGCAACTATTTCACCTTGTCGGGCAAGAATCCGTTTTCACATCTGATCTATCCGGTGCCGGTTGATGGCGGTCTGGGTGTCCATCTGACACTTGACCTTGCCGGACAAGCGCGCTTCGGGCCCGATGTCGAGTGGATCGACGAGATTGACTATGCCGTCAATCCCGCACGCGGAGACGTTTTTTACGAGGCCATCCGACGGTACTGGCCCAGCCTTCCAGATGGTGCGCTTGTGCCTGGCTATGCCGGTATCCGGCCCAAGATTTCCGGCCCCGGAACGCCTGCCGCCGATTTCCGCATCGAGGGAAGCGAGACGCACGGTGTGGACGGCCTGATCAACCTGTTCGGCATCGAATCCCCTGGCCTGACCGCTAGTCTGGCAATTGCCGAGCAGGTGCGAACATTGGCTGAGGCCATGCGATGACGCCTGACAGGGAACATTTCGATTTCATCATCGTCGGCGCGGGTTCGGCTGGTTGCGTTCTCGCCAACCGGCTAACCGCATGCGGACGCCACCAGGTTCTTTTGATCGAAGCGGGCGGCAAGGACAATAATCCATGGATTCACATCCCGCTCGGCTATGGCAAGCTCTTCACCAACCCCACCGTCAACTGGCTTTACAAGACCGTACCACAGGCCGCACTGGACGGGCGTGAAATCAGCCAGCCGCGCGGCAAGGTGCTCGGTGGTTCTTCTTCGATCAACGGGCTGGTCTATATTCGAGGCCAGCACGAGGATTTTGACCATTGGCGGCAACTGGGCAATATTGGCTGGAGCGCGGATGACGTCCTGCCCTATTTCCGCCGCGCCGAATGCCAGCAGCGGGGAAGCGATAGCTGGCACGGTACGGACGGACCGCAGCATGTTTCGGATCAGAGCGAACCGCATCCGCTGTGTGATGCCTTCATTGCGGCAGCGGCGGCGGTCGGCCACCCGGTCAATCCGGACTTTAACGGCGCGACGCAAGAAGGTGCCGGATATTACCAGACCACATCGCACCGTGGTCGCCGGATCAGTACAGCAGTGGCATATCTTAAACCGGCAAGGAACCGGCCAAACCTCACAGTCATGACCGATCTCCACGTGACGCGGATCCTGTTCAGCGGGAAACGCGCTACCGGTGTCGAATGGCGACGCGGCGGAACAACGGGGCAGTCTTTCGCAAATTGCGAAGTCATTCTGGCCAGCGGAGCCATTGGCAGTCCGCAATTGCTGGAACTATCGGGCGTGGGTCAGGCCGAACGGCTCCGGGATCTTGGTATAGATATCGTCCATGATCTTCCGGGCGTTGGCGAGCATTTTCAGGACCATCTTCAGGTCCGGTCGGTTTACCGGGCGCGGCGGGCGATCACGTTCAATGATGACATGATGAGCCCGTGGCGGCAAATGAAGATCGGCCTGCGCTATCTCTTGCAGCGCAAAGGGCCGCTGACGGTGAGTGCTGGCTATGCTGGCGGATTTTTCAAGACGCAGCAGCGTTTGGCGACCCCTGACATTCAGGTGCATTTCATCACCTTTTCCACGACAAAAATGGGTGACACGCTCCACCGCTTTTCGGGCTTCACCGCGTCCAGCTGCCAGTTGCGCCCGGAAAGCCGGGGTAGCACGCATATAATCTCCGCAGATCCGTTTGTGGCACCGGCAATCGACCCCAATTATCTGGCCACGCCCGGCGATGTCGCCGCCAATATTGCGGGCGTCCGCCTGCTCCGCAGCATTTCACAACAAGGCCCGCTTGCGGGCGAAATCGTCGAAGAGATTGAACCCGGCCCCAATGCGCAGAATGATGCCGCGATCCTTGCCCATATCCGCGCCACCGGTTCGTCAATCTACCACCCCAGTTGCAGTGCCCGGATGGGCACGGACGGCCTTGCTGTCGTCGATCCCCGTTTGCGGGTGCATGGCCTGTCTGGGCTACGCGTTGTCGATGGATCGGTGATGCCTGCGGTTGTTGCCGGTAACACGAATGCCGCAATCATCATGATTGCTGAAAAGGCGGCCGACATGATTCTTGAAGATAATGGAGTCCACCGATGAGCGGATACGAAACCCTTGATATGCTGATTGACGGCGAATGGATCAACGAACGGGATTCAGGCGAGGATGTCATCAACCCGGCGACCGGACAGGCGCTCGCCCGCTTGCCGCATGCAACAACAGCCGATCTTGACCGGGCGCTTGCAGCATCGGCGCGCGCCTTTCCCGGCTGGGCGGCCACCAGCGCCAACGATCGCGCTAAAATCCTGCGCGCCGGTGTCATGCTCCTGCGCGAACGGCAGGATAGCATTGCGCGGACTTTGACGCTTGAACAGGGCAAGCCACTGGCCGAGTCATTGGGTGAAGTCGCTTATGCCATCGACTGCATCGAATGGTATGCCGAGGAAGGGCGCCGAGCCTATGGCCGGATTGTACCGTCACGCAATCCCGGCGTGCGGCAGTTCGTCACCAAGGAGCCCGTCGGACCCGCTATCGCCTTCACGCCGTGGAATTTTCCGGCGCTGACCCCGGCCCGAAAGATCGGTGGCGCGCTCGCGGCGGGCTGCACGCTGGTGCTGAAAGCTGCCGAGGAAACACCCGGCACTGCAATCGCCATTGCCCGTGCGCTGGTGGATGCCGGGGTGCCGCCGGGCGTCCTCAATCTCGTATTCGGCGATCCGGCAACCGTATCGGCGCACCTCATCGCCTCGCCCCTGTCCCGCAAACTGAGCTTTACCGGCTCCACTGCCGTAGGCCGTCAGTTGCAACATCTGGCGCTTGATCACGGGATGATGCGCACGACGATGGAGTTGGGTGGCCACGGCCCGGTGCTGGTGTTTGACGATGTCGAGGTAGACGCCACCGCTGACCTTCTCGCCGCCGCCAAATTCCGTAATGCGGGGCAGGTATGCATCTCCCCCACCCGCTTCTTTGTCCAGCAAAAGGCCTATGACCGGTTTGTTGAACGGTTCGTCATGCGGAGCAAGGCTCTGGTGCTAGGTGATGGGCTCGATCCGGCTACCAACATGGGGCCGCTCGCCAACCCCCGCCGCATAGACGCGATGGAGCGGCTGGTTGCCGACGCCGAAGCGCGGGGCGGCACCGTTCTCACAGGCGGAAAGCGCGTTGGCAATCAAGGATGGTTTTATGAACCCACCGTCATCACCGGAATCGGCGACGATGCGCTGGTGATGACCGAAGAGCCGTTCGGTCCGGTAGTGCCTATCGTTCCCTTCACTGATTTTGACGAAGTGATCACCCGCGCCAACGCCCTGCCTTATGGTCTTGCCGCTTATGCATTTGCGCAGGACAGAACAACTGCCGCAAAACTCGGCTCGGCGCTGGCGGCAGGCATGGTCGGCGTCAACACGCTCGCTGTCTCCACGCCCGAAACGCCATTTGGAGGCGTGAAGGAAAGTGGCCACGGCTCCGAAAGCGGCATTGAGGGACTCGATGCCTATCTCGACACCAAATTCATTGCCGAAGGATAATCCCATGAACGAAGCTGTCATCGTTTCCACCGCGCGCACGCCCATTGGAAAGGCCTTTCGCGGATCGCTGGCCGATACCCACGGCAGTGACCTTGCCGCCCATGCGATCACCGCAGCGCTCTCGCGGGCCGGTGTTGCAGGAGAAGACGTCGAGGACGTCATGCTAGGCTCCGCCAATCCCGAGGGGGCAACGGGCAACAATATCGCCCGTATCTCCGCCTTGCGGGCTGGATTACCTGTCTCTGTTGCGGGCATGACACTTGACCGAAAATGCGCGTCCGGCCTTTCGACCATCGCGCTGGCGGCGCAAAGGATCATCTCCGGCGAGGCGGATATTTTCGTCGCCGGAGGGCTCGATTCAGTGTCGCTGGTCAATCCGAACAAAAATCTGGCGCATTATGGTTCGACCTGGATTGAAGCCAATCGCCCCGGCGTGATGCTTCCAATGATAGATACCGCAGAGAATGTCGCCAGTCGTTATGGCATCAGCCGCGCCGCCCAAGATGAATATGGCGCACAATCTCAGCAGCGTATGACTGCCGCCTTTGATGCAGGGCGGCTCAACGATGAAATCGTACCCATCACCGTCACCCGTCAAATTCGTGAAAAAGATGGCACCGTCACTGGCAGCGAACAGGTGACGCTCGACCGTGACGAAGGCATGCGTGCTGGCACCACAGCAGAAGGGCTGTCGGCGCTTAAAACTGTAAAGGAAGGCGGCACGGTCACGGCGGGCAATGCCAGCCAGCTATCCGATGGGGCCAGTGTATGCGTCGTGATGAGCGCCACCGAAGCCGCGCGGCGGGGGCTTCAGCCTATGGGCGTCTTTCGGGGCTTTGCGGTCGCGGGTTGCGAACCCGATGAAATGGGCATTGGCCCGGTCTTTGCCGTACCAAAACTACTCAAGCGCCATGGCCTCACTGTCGATGACATTGACCTATGGGAACTAAACGAAGCCTTCGCTGTGCAAGTGCTTTATTGCCGCGACCGTCTGGGAATCGACAACGACAGGCTGAACGTCAACGGCGGTGCGATCGCCATTGGTCATCCGTTCGGCATGAGCGGCTCCCGTCTGACCGGCCATGCCTTGATCGAAGGCAAAAGGCGCGGTGCCAAACGCGTCGTCGTCACCATGTGCATTGGCGGCGGCATGGGTGCCGCTGGCCTGTTCGAAATCTGTTAAAGCAACGGCTGCAAAGCGGCGCGCTGCGCCTCGGTCAGCGCGACGGGCCGCCGGGTCGCGCGGTCAACATAGACATGGACGAAATGACCGACTGCCGCCGGATTCTCCTCGCCGTCGCGGAACAGGCCGATTTCGTAGCGCACACTTTTGTTACCCAGATTGCCAATCCGCAACCGGGCATCGACGATCTCAGGGAAGGAGACCGGTTGGTAGAAATTACACGCGCTTTCGACGCACAGGCCGATTGAGGGAGATGTCTCCATCGCGATGACCCCGGCCTCAACAATGAACACCGTCACCACCTGATCCATCCAGGCATAATAGATCACATTGTTGACATGGCCGTAAGCATCGCAATCCATCCAGCGGGTGGGGATAGCAAGGCTGTGGCGATAGGCATCGCGGGTTTGGGATTTGGGATCGGTCATGTTTCACCCACTAGTCCAATATGCGGCAAAGCGGACGATCAGTTCGCATCATATCGCCAATTCGATGAATTCATCGGTGGCGTTCTCGCAAGTGCGCGGGGCGGATACAGTGCGAACATGCAAAACGATCTTTCCAACCGGACCATCCTTATCACCGGCGCATCTTCCGGACTCGGCAGCCATTTCGCACGTGCGGCCGCCAAGGCGGGCGGGCGCGTGGTACTCGCAGCTCGGCGGGCCGACCGGCTCGAAGCCCTAAAATCCGAAATTGAGGCCGCCGGTGGTCAAGCCGCCGCCGTCACGATGGACGTCACCGATGAGGCCTCTATCATCGCCGGTTTCGACGCCGCCGAAGGCGCGTTCGGCCCGGTCGATTCGGTCATCGCCAACGCCGGGATGAATTCGCCAGGATCAGCGTTGGGCTTGCCGACAGAAGATTTCGATGCACTGATGCAGATCAATCTGCGCGGTGTATTCCTGACGGCGCGGGAGGCCGCAAAACGAATGATTGCGGCGGGCTCCCCCACACGCGAGCATGGCAGGATAGTTCTGCTGGGTTCCATCGGGTCGCACCGCGTGCTCCCGCGCCTGACGGCTTATGCTACTTCCAAGGCGGCCGTGCTGATGATGAGCAAAAGCCTGGCGCTGGAATGGGCGAACAAGGGCATCAACGTGAACACGATCATGCCCGGCTATGTCGCGACCGAACTCAACGAGGAATGGTTGAACAGCCCCGCCGGACAGGAACTGGTCAGCGGTTTTCCGCGCAAACGATTAATGGCGGCGAGCGATATCGAACCCATCGCGCTTTATCTTTGCTCGGACGCGTCCCGCGCGATCACGGGCGGTGGTTTCGAGCTCGATGACGGCCAGTCGATTTAGATAAGGAGCGGGAAATGGTTGACCATCGGCGCGAACTACTTGATCTGATTGTCTCGCCCGATGCTTTCGGGCAATCCGCTGAGGATCTCGCGCCGCTCCAGCTTGCGGCAGCGCAACAGGTTTTCGAGCAACAACATAGCGCTATCCCTATCCTCGCCCGGCGCGCCGATGAGGCGGGTATCACAAACATTGCTTCGCTGCACGATTTGGTCCCGTTGCTGCTCGCGCACACCGCCTACAAATCCTATCCGACGGCCTTTGTCGAAAAGAATCGCTGGGACCGGATGAACCACTGGCTTTCGACCGTTTCCACCCCCGATTTTGCTGACGTTGACGTGAGCGGCGTCGAGAACGCCGATCAGTGGATCGCCCGGCTGGGCGATCATGGCCATCTGGTGCTTGCGACCAGCGGAACCAGCGGGAAATGCAGTTTCCTGAATGCCAGCCGACACGACCGAGCCCTGAAGGAACGGCACTTCAAGCATGTGCTGGGTTGGCCCGAGACCATCCCTGCCAATGACCGCGAAGTGTTCTGGCTGGGGCCGATCGAAGGGCCAAACAGCGCGATTGAGGCCGGAATTATATCGCGGGACGTCTGGGCCAGACCCGGCGGCTTTCACGCGCTCATCACCGAGCCACTGCGAATTTCCGATGTCAGCCAGATGGCCGCCTTCACCAAACGCATGGCCGAAGGCAGCGCGACGCCCGAGGAAATCGCGGCCTTCCAGAACGAAGCTCAGGCGAAGGGCAAAGCGATGCGAACCGCCTTGGCCGCTTATACCGACACCCTCCTCGCGCACCGGCATGAACCGATCATCCTCTCCGGACTATGGGCCCAGATGCTCCAGATCATCGAACGCGCGCGCGAGCTGGGTGTTCCTGACGGTGATTTTCATCCGCAAACACGCGTCAATGCTGGCGGCGGCATCAAGGGCGTCACCCTGCCCGACGACTATAAGGAACAGGTCGCGCGCTTCTTTGGCGATGTCCAGCGCCCCGGCGCCTATGGCATGACGGAAATGGCTCAAATGCTGCCGCGCTGCGAGGCAGGACATTATCACCGCGCACCCGGATTGATCCTGTTGTTGCTGGATGAAAGTGGTGAGCGCCTGATCAACGCCGACGACGGTTTGGTCGAAGGGCGCTTTGCGTTTCTTGACCTGCTTTATGAAGGCCGTTGGGGCGGATTGATTTCGGGTGACAAGGTCATGGTCGATTTTGCTCCCAATTGCGCCTGCGGTCGCCCCGGACCTGTCATCCTCGACACCATCACGCGGTTTGCGGCAAGCGGCGACGACCATATCGGCTGTGCCGGAACAATCGACAGCTATGTCCGGGGAGTCGTCGGCGCATGAGCACGCTTACCGTCCCGCATATCGTCAAGGGCGAGCGGATCGAAGGCGATGCGCAGGACTATGGCAAGTTTGCCACGCCCCAGCTGAACCTCACGGATCTCGTCTGGCAACGCCCTGCCCCCGGCCCGGCATTTGATGTGCCGCTGGCGGAGATTATCGACATATTGGTCGCGCTGGGCGAGTGGCTGAAGCGTGATCCTGATGGGGTGATGGCACAGGCATGTACGGCTTCCAAACGGTCGAACCCTCTGCCCGAAGGGGTAATTGACCGTTCCTACGCGACACTTGGGCACTTGTTCGACCGTGCCTCAATGGAATTTCAGGTCGAGCAGGAATTGGGTGGTGCAGACGTGCTCGATGGCTGGCGAACGCTCAATACCCCGTCGGGACGCAGCGTCAGTCTGCGCGCCTTTCCGCCGCGCCTCGTCCATATTGTCGCGGGCAATGCGCCGGGCGTGTCGGCCATGACGATTATCCGCGGCGCGCTGACCAAGGGTGTCCATCTGCTTAAACTGCCATCGAACGACCTGTTCACGGCCACGGCCATTCTGACCGGCCTGTCAGCCGTCGCCCCGGGGCACGGCCTCGCCCGCTCGTTCAGCGCGGCCTATTGGCGCGGCGGTGACAAGACGGTTGAATCGATGCTGTTTCGTCCGCAGTTTTTCGACAAGCTCGTCGCCTGGGGTGGCGACGCGACGATCCGCAGTGCCAAGGAATATATTGGCCCCGGCTTTGAACTGGTTGCCTTCGACCCCAAGACATCGATCTCGATGATTGGCAACGCGGCTTTTGCCGACGAAGCAACGCTTGCATCTGTGGCCGAGGCCGCCGCGATGGACGCGACGGTGATGGACCAGCAGGCCTGCACCTCCAGTCGTTTCCAGTTTGTCGAAGGCAGCATTGATCAGGTTGATCGGTTTTGCGCTTTGCTACAGGAAAAAATGGGTGTGGAACGGATGACCGCTTCGGCCTGCGGCAATCCGCTCACCGGCGCGATCCGGGACGAAATTGACGCACTGCGCGATCTCGATCCCGACTACCGCGTCTTTGGCGGGTTCGAAGGGCGCGGTTGCGTGGTCCGTTCGGACGACCCGGTCGATTTCCACCCCGACGGCCGCGTGGTCAATGTCGTGCGCGTTGCCCAACTCGCCGATGCCATCCGCTACGTCACCGTTGCCACCCAAACCGTCGGCGTTTTCCCGCACAGTGCACAGGTCGCCTTTCGCGATACGCTCGCCGCCGCCGGAACGCAGCGCGTGGTCGCGCTCGGCAGCGCAGTCAATGTTGAAGCCGGGCTGTCCCATGATGGCTTCTACCCGCTCCAGCGCTTTGTGCGCTGGGTCAATGATGAGGATTAAGCGATGAAGATCGAACGCCTGGACGGGCCATTTGGAGCCCGCATTACTGGAGCCGCCCCCGGCTCGATTTCAGACGGCGTGGCCAAAGAGCTGGTGGACGCGTTATTCGAACATCGGGTACTGCTGGTGGAGGGAGGTGAAGATCTTCCAAAGGCGGATTATGCCAGCTTTGGCCGTCTGTTTGGCAAGCCGCTCGAATTCTTCATGGCCGATCATCTCGACAATGCCTTCCCCGAATTGATATGGATCAGCAATTCGCCCGATGTGCCCTTGAGCCAGCGCGATGGCGCGGGTTTCTGGCATACGGATGGTAGCTATGAGCATCTACCGGCCACCGTCACGATGCTCTATGGCGTAGAGGTCCCCGATCAGGGCGGCGAAACAAAATTCATTGACACTGCCGCCGCTTATGATGCGCTCGATGACGCGATGAAAGCGCAGATCGACGGGCTGCAGGTGTGGCATGGGCTCGTGCGCGATACCCGCACCGAAGAGGAGGTAGAGCGCGTCAAGCTCGATCCCGTCTTTGCCGAGAAACAGGCGCGCGAACAATTCAGTCACCCGATGGTACTGCCGCACCCCGTGACCGGACGAAAAACCCTCTATTCCCCTTCCGGATCTCCGTTCGGCGTTGTCGGGATGGAAGAGGCCGAAGGGCGGGCGCTGCTCGACACGATCAAGGCGCATTGCCTTCAGCCGCAGTTTCGCAACACTATCAAATGCGGGCGCGGCGACATCCTGATCTGGGATAACCTCAGCACAATGCACAGCGCTACACCGACCGAATATACACTCGAAGACGGCAAACGCCGCGCGCTCATGCGGATCAGTACGACGGGATTACCTCCGGCCTATTCCGGCCTGGCAGCCCCGTTTTGACCGAAGCCCGCGCGCAGGACCTTTTTGTCAATCTTGCCCGAGGGCAGCATGGGCAACGCATCGGTGAAGACGACCGACCTGGGCTTTTTATAAGACGCGATCAGCGTCGCCGTATGGGCAATCAACTCCTCTTCGGTCGCGGCTGTCCCCGGCCTTAGCACGACAACCGCACACACCGCCTCTCCCCAACGGTCGTTGGCGACGCCAATGACGGCGGCGCTGGCGACTGACGGATGCTCGGCAAGCGCATTTTCGACTTCAATGGAGTAGATATTCTCTCCACCCGAAATGATCATATCCTTACGCCGGTCGACAAGGAATACATTCCGGCATGCATCGAAATAGCCCATGTCGCCGGTCTTGAGCCAGCCATCCGCCACTGCTTCGGCAGTCGCCTCCGGCATGTTCCAATATCCGGAGAACTGATGATCGGACCGGATCCTGATTTCGCCTGCTTCCCCTGCCGCGCAATCCACACCGTCCTCGCCGACGATCCGCATCTCGCCATATTGCTGCATCTGTCCGATCGACGCAAGCAGGCGGGGATTATCGGGATCATGCGCGTGCTTTGGCAGGAAGGTGCCACCGCCTTCGGTCATCCCCCAACTGCCGACAAAGACCGGCCCGAACTTGGCCAGCGCACGGCGCAGGAGGGGTACTGGCATGGGGGCCGCAGCGTAAAGCAATGTCTCGACGCTCGACAGATCGAAGCGGTCGAATTCGGGATGATCGATCAGCGCCTGGATCATCGTCGGGACGAAGTGTAGATGGGTGATCCGGTCCCGCTCGATCGCCTCAAGCACGTTCAGCGCATCAAACGCGCGGTGCATGAAAATCGTGCCGCCGCGCCACATCTGCGCCACGGCGCTGGACTGGGCACCGGCATGGAAGAAGGGCATCACCTCAAGCATCCGCCCGCGCGGCCGGACGTCCATGATGATCATCATGCCAAGGCCGCAAGCCAGTTCACATCTATGGCTACGCATCACCCCTTTCGGCTTACCCGTCGTCCCGCTGGTATAGATTAGCGTTGCAATATCATCGGGTAAGGCGCGGATTGTCGGCCCGCTGTCTTCCCCGCTGGCAAGGAAACTTTCATAAGGGATCGCCCAATGCGGGCTGTCGCCAATGCAGACATAGGTTTGGATGGACAGCAGGCTAGGTCGGAGGCCATCGATCATCTCGCTATATTGTGCTTCGAAAATCAGGACACGGGGCGCACTATCAACCAGCACATACTGCATCTCCGGCAACGCAAGGCGGAAGTTCACGGTCGCGGCGACGAACCCTGCAAGCCAGTTTGCGGCAAAGACCTCCAGATATTCCGGGCAGTTCATCGCCAGAATAGCCACGCGATCCTGCCGTTCACATCCGTCACGGTGGAGCGCGGAGGCGAGCTTCAACGCACGCGCATAAGCCTGCTGGTGGGTCCAGCGTTGCCCTTCATACACCAAAAGTCATCGTCGGGATGCAGCTGTGCATTGCGAGTGACCAGTTCACCGAGTGTCTTCATGCCAGCGCCGCAAAGCGTCCGACCTGCACATCAGGTGCACCGAACAGATGCGCAATTACGAACAGCCGCTTGTAATAATGGCCGATCGCACATTCCTCCGTCATGCCAATCCCGCCATGCAGTTGAATTGCCTGTCGACCGACAAACAACCCCGCTTCGGAAATCATCGCCTTGGCCGCCGCAATGCGGCGCGATTGTTCGGGCGTGCCCATCGCCGCGAGCCCTTGATAGAGCATCGACCGCGCCAGTTCGCATTCCACCAGCATGTCGGCCATGCGAAACTGCACGCCTTGAAATTCCGATATTGTGCGCCCGAATTGCTGGCGCGTCTTCACATAGTCGCGCGTCATCCAGAGTGCCGCTTCCATCGCTCCGACGGCTTCTGCACACAGCGTGATCAGGCCATGATCGATACCCGCCATAATGGCCGTCATCGCGTCCGTCTCGCCCAGCCGGGTTGCGCTGACGCCGTCAAGATGCAGGTCACTGGCACGGCCATTGTCGAGCGTGCGGTAGTCCCGGCGCGTGAGTCCTGTTGTATCCCCTTCGACCAGGAACAGGCCGGTGGCATCACCAGCGCGCGCAGATATGAGGAAACGGTCTGCTCTCGGCCCGCCGGGCACCAGCGCGATTGATCCATCCAGCCGGTAGCCGTCCTCATGGGTCTGCGCGACGCAGGAAACGGCGGACAAGTCTCCCAATGCACCAGCCCCCGGGTGCGCCAGCACCAGTTTTGTCTCACCCACAACGACGGATTCAATAAGTGCCGCGCGACCTTCAAAATCGTCCATCGCGGCGAGCGTCTGTAATGCCATGATCGTGCTGGCAAAGGGTTCGACAACCAACCCCTTGCCCAGTTGCTCCGCGATCAACGCGGTTTCGATGGCACCCCCACCAAAACCGCCTTGATCCTCCGCCAGCCCGGCCCCGAGCCAGCCCAGTTCGGCAAAGGTCGCCCAATGTGCATCGCTATATCCATTCGCACTCGCCACTAGTTTATGGCGGGCCTCAAATCCATAATCGCGTTCGACAAAACGCGCGACGCTGTCGGCCAGCGCCGCCTGTTCAGAAGTCAGTGAAAAATCCATCACAGCCCCAGCACCCCCTTGGCGATAATCTGGCGCTGGATTTCGTTGGTGCCGCCGTAAATAGTAGTCGCGCGGCGGAATATCGCCTTGTGGGTGATACCCCATTCATCATCTTCCAGCGGAGCGATCAGCCCGTCATCGCGCAGATTGTGGAGCCCTTCCGGATCAGGCGCGACGGCGATTGCACGGTCGCCCAACGCTTCGGCGCCCAGCTCCGCTACGCGCTGGCGCAGTTCCGCCCCACGCAGCTTCAGCACACCGGCAACCGAATCCGACCTGGTGTCCCCGTGGGGCGTGTGCAGCACCCGCAACACCGCCCATTCAAGCGCCATCAGATCAATCTCGAACCGCGCCAGCTTGGCGGCAAAAACCGGATCTTCGGCCAGGGACCGCCCGTTTCTGATCGCCTTCGCGGCGAGCGCCTTCAATTGCACCAGATCGCGCTTTGAATGCGGGACTTCGGCGGAAAAACTGCGTTCATTTCCAAGCAGGAACTTCGCGTAGGTCCACCCTGCGCCTTCGTCACCCACGAGATTGGCTGCGGGGACCCGAACGTTGTCAAAGAAGGTCTCGTTAAGAGTCAATCCTTCGTCAATCGACCAGATTGGCCGCCGCGTGATGCCGGACGATTTCATGTCGACCAGCAGGAATGAAATCCCTGCCTGCGGCTTCACGTCCTGATTGGTGCGGACCAGCATGAAAATCCAGTCCGCCCATTGCGCTTCTGATGTCCAGATTTTCTGGCCGTTGACGACATAATCGTCGCCGTCCCGGTCGGCCCTTGTACGCAGACTGGCCAGATCGGAGCCGGAGCCGGGTTCCGAAAAGCCCTGACACCACCAGATTTCGCCAGACCGGATGCGCGGCAGGAACCAGTCTTTTTGCGTCTGATCGCCAAAGGTGTAAATCACAGGCCCGACCAGATCGAGCGCGCCGCGATCTGGCACCGGTGCGCCTGCTAAACGCAATTCCTCTTGCCAGATGAATTGCTGCATCGGTGTCCATCCGGTGCCACCATATTCAACCGGCCAATGTGGTGCCGCCCATCCTTTGGCGTCGAGGATATGCATCCAGCGTTGCACATCGGGCCGGTTGGCATGATAATCGCGCTGGCCGCGCCGGGCGATATCTTCCGGGAGATAGGCTTGCAAAAACGCGCGCACTTCGGCGCGGAATTTCTCGTCTGCGGGGTCTTTGCTAAAATCCATGACCGCCCTTGTGACGCAACCCGGCAACAGTTTCCATCCCGTATGTGTGCTATCGCAATCGCGATTTGACCTGCGTGGCGGTTGTCCGCCTACTACCGCTTGCTAGGGTGAGGTAACATTATATTCAAAAAGGGCCCAACATGAGCGCAGTCGATTATTCAGTGGATGGCGAAATTGCGATTCTCACTGTCAACTACCCTCCGGTCAACGCGCTGAGCTTTGCGACGCGCAGCGGGCTCGGCGATGGACTGGACCGCGCCGAGGCTGATCCTGCAATCAAGGCGATCATTGTGATGGGCGGCGGCTCGACTTTCCTCGCAGGCGCAGACATCACCGAATTCGGCACCGAAAATGCGGTGAAGGAACCCCGCCTGCAAACGCTGCAAAAGCGACTGGAGAATTGCCCCAAGCTCACCATTGCCGCAATCCACGGCACGGCACTTGGCGGCGGGCTGGAACTGGCGCTGACCTGTGCCGCTCGCGTCGCCGTGGCGTCAGCGAAAGTGGGATTGCCTGAAGTCAATCTCGGTATCCTGCCCGGTGCAGGTGGAACACAGAGACTGCCCCGGCTCACCGGCCCCGAGATCGCGATGGACCTGATTACCAGTGGCAAGCATATCGCTGCTGCCAAAGCGTTTGAACTAGGTGTGATTGACGCTGTGGTCGAAGATCTACAGGCGGGTGCCGTTGCTTTTGCCCGTTCCGCTCTGGACGAAGGGCGCAGCTTTTTGCCCGTTGGCCAGCGTCAGGACAAGGTCGGCAATATCGCGCCCCAGTTGTTCGAGGACTTTCGCAAAAAGACCAAAACCAAGGCCCGCGGTGCGGTCGCCCCCATGGCGATTATCGATTGTATCGAAACGGCCTGTACGAAACCGATTGCCGAAGGCCTAGCCTATGAAGGGACCCGCTTTAAGGAACTCTATGACGGCCCGCAGCGTCGAGCCCTGATGCATGCATTCTTCGCGGAGCGCGAGGCTCGCAAGATTCCTGATGTACCCAAGGACACCGCTCCCCTGCCCATCCGCAAGGTCGCGGTGATCGGCTCTGGCACCATGGGCGGCGGCATTGCCATGGTGTTCGCCAATGCTGGTATCGATGTGAAGCTGGTAGATATTGATCGTGGTGCGCTCGACAAGGGGCTGGGTGTTGTTTCCAGTAACTACGACATATCGGTTGGACGCGGTTCAATGGCGCGCGCCAAGGCCGACGAGGCGCTCGGCCGGATCAGCGGCACGACGAGCTATGACGATCTTGGCGACACCGATCTTGTGATCGAGGCCGTTTTCGAGAAAATGGATTTAAAACAGCAGATTTTTGCAGCGCTCGACCGGGCAACGCCCGCACATTGTATATTGGGCACCAACACCTCTTCGCTCGATATTGACGCGATTGCCGCTGCCACCAGCCGCCCAGACAAGGTGATCGGCACGCATTTCTTTTCGCCCGCCAATGTCATGAAGTTGATGGAGAATGTGCGCGGGAAAGCGTCAAGTGCAGAAACCATTGCCACCGTAATGGCGCTGGGGCGACAAATCGGCAAAGTCGTCGTGCTCGCGGGCAATTGCGATGGTTTTATTGGCAACAGGATGCTGCAATATTATACCGGTGAAGCGGAATTCATGCTCGAACAGGGCGCAACACCCGAACAGATTGACCGCGTCGCTATGGCATTCGGCATGCCAATGGGGCCAATTTCAATGCGCGACATGACCGGCATGGATGTCGGCGTACTCGTCCGCAAGGAGCGAGCCAAAACCCTGCCGCAGGGTGAGCGCTTCTCGCCGATCCTTGAACGGCTTGTGGAGGCAGGCCGCATCGGCATGAAGGTCGGCAAGGGATTTTACCGGTATGAAGGCCGCGAGAAATTCCCCGATCCCGATGCAATGGCAATTATCGAAGGCGTTTCGAAAGAATTTGGCATCAAACGCCGCGAGTTCAGCGATGAAGAAGTCCTCGACCGCTTGTTTATGCCTTTGGTCAACGAAGGCGCCAAGGAACTCGAAGACGGCACCGCTATTCGTGCAGGCGACATAGATACCACCTGGATCAACGGTTACGGCTTCCCTGCGCACAAGGGTGGCCCGATGTTCTGGGGCGCGGAAAGCGGGCTGGACAGGGTTTATGAAATGGCTGTGCGTCTGGGTGAAACCAACGGGCCGCGCTGGAAGCCAGGCAAGTTGTTGGAGAGACTGGCAAAAGAAGGCAAGGGCTGGGCCGGTTAAACCGACGAGACATTTTAGCGTGATGATATTGAGTTGAATCGACTGTGTTCCCCGGCGTAGACCGGAGTCCAGCCCCAACGACAGACTCATTGTTCAGGTCTGGCCCCCAGTCCATGCTGGGGAACACACTAGCTTTTGAGGATGATATAAAGCGCACCCGCCCCGCCATGTCGGGGATGCGCGGCCCTCACGGCAGCAATAGATGCAGAATGCCGCGACGCGGCCAGCCAGTCACGCACGACCGACGCAATGGCACCTCTGCCCTCGCCGGTCGCCCGGTTGTGCGTTCGCGCTTTGCCGGTGACAAGCAGCACAACCTTCATTTTCTGCGCGATTGCTTGCTCCAATGCGCCATCAAGCCGTGCGTAGGCCCCCGACAGGCCTGATCCGTGCAGATCGACGCTGACATCGGGAATGATCGCGCCCTTGTCAATACGGCGGTCCCAATGGCCATCGAGATTATTGGCGGGAGTTTTTGCTAATTTGTATTCCTGCAAAGGCGGGCGTTTTGACGGGACAATTGGCGCTTTAACTGCCAACACTCCTGCTTGCGCAGGAGCACGGGGTGGTTTCGGCGGCTCCTTGACCTCAACCTTGGGCTTCGCCACATGCATCGGCTGCACCGAGGCAATTACCCGTCCCCAAAGCGCCTTTTCCTGTTCATTCAGCCGCCGTGGCATCGCAACGGTTAAAGCCCGAGCCGCGCAACCGAAGCCTTCGGCAAGAAAAGCAAAGCCGACCCGCGCGCCGCCATGCCGCCGGAAATCGCCCGTGCCCTGTCACCCGCGCCCCAGAAGGTATCGACGCGGTTGGCACCCTTAATCGCGCCGCCGGTGTCTTGTGCGATCCAGATGCCATTGGGTTCGGCGCGGTCCATCGACAACCAAAGCGGCGCGCCTAAAGGAATGAACTTCACGTCAACCGCCGCGCTCGCCTCGGCAACGACAGGATAACCCATTGCGCCAAGCGGTCCGGCACCTGTCAATTCACGGAAGAAAACAAAACTTTTATTCTCCTGCATGATCTTGCGACCCTCTTCAGGGTTGGCGCGCAGATAGGCGACGATGCCTTGCATCGATGCATCGGTGATGAGCCCGCGATCTTTCATCAATCTGCCAATACCGGTATAGCCGCGCCCGTTCTGGCTGTCATAGCCGATGCGCATGATGCTGCCGTCGGGTTGCTTCAACCGGCCAGAGCCCTGAATTTGCAGAAAGAAGAGTTCGACTACATCGGCGGCATAGGCAATTTCCAGCCCGCGTCCCTGTAATGATCCGTTCTCAATCGTCGCGCGGTCATCATAGAGGATCAATTTGGTGCTACTCACCTTGCCACGCACGGTTTTGCCTTTGAGATCATCGGAAAATTGCCCGAGATCCACGTCAATCAGGTCAGCTGGGCGCTTGTAGATCGGCACATCGCAGCCCGGTTGCTTGTTACGGCATCCGGCGATTTCTGGTTCATAATAGCCGGTTGCAAAGGCCTTGCCGTCGCCCACCTGCACCGCATCCATATGCGCTGCGAAGAATGAAATCGCGTCGCCGGTCCATGTTTTCACCGCATCGCACGCGGGTTGCCAGTCTGCACCTTGGGTCAGGCCGCTATTGTCAGAGCGCCGGACCAGACCGGGGCAGCTTGTGCGAAACGAGTCCAGCGCGAGACTGGCCTTGCGCGCGTCAACCTTCAACGACCCGATGGCGGGTCCGCGCACGACGCCCAAAGTCGCAGCGGTCGTCCCGTCGCCCGGCTGTGCCGCAGCGGGCAGACTTGCGTCGGGCGTTGCAGGGATGGGCTTGGCAGCCTTTTCGGTCACCTTTGTGGAAGGCGTCACAGGGCCGCCGTTGGGGATGACCCCGCCAGAACAGGCAGATAGCGCCGATATAGCGATGGCGAGTAACAGGAGCGAATGTTTCATCGCTCCGATGAATCAGACGGTATCGGTTTCGTCAAGCTTCCAATTGCGGTCGCCGCTTTTCACGTCACGCATGAAGGTCCAGATATCGTGCGTCTCAACCGCGTCGGTCATAGATCCGCCAATGACATTGCCATCGGCATCCTTGACCAATGCAGAAATATCGGCATCGAAACGGAGCGTGATCCGCGCCATCGGGTGATCGTAATTGGCATCGATTATCCGGGCCTCTTCAATCCGCACCAACCGGTTTTCAAGCACTTCGCCCTTGGCCTCGCGGGCGTCAATTGCCTCGGCAAAGCTGTCATAAACATCATCATCGCAGAGGAAACGCAACGTTTCGCGGTCGCCTTTCCAATATGCCTCAAGCACCAGGCGATAAGCCGACTTTGCACCCTCGACAAAAAGTCCGGCATCAAATTGCCGGTCAACATTGACGATAGAACGCAATCCGCTTTGTGCGGCCATATCGACCGAAGAAACGTCGCCTTGCGGCATTCCCGATGACGAATCGCCCAGCGACACCGGCTGCCGGATGACCGGCGGGGCGCCTTCAAGTGGTTGGCGCGCGACGGGTTCCTGCTCATGCCCTGTGCGTTTGCCAAGCACCGAATACAGGCGGAGCCCCAGAAATGCCGCAACCATCGCAAGCAAGATTATGGTAAATGTCACAGTGCCTCCGCTCAATCAGCGCGACAGAGTCTGACACGGGAAATATCCGCTCCAGCTCTGCCCCAGGGAGTCATATAAGCACTTCATATCATAGTTTCAAATGGCTTTACCCAAAGAAATGCGCGCCGTGTCCGTCGCGCAACAACGATTGCCCTTTAATCGCGCCCCTGCTAGGCGCGACGGCCAGTGAAGGGCGCTG
This sequence comes from Sphingorhabdus sp., assembly GCA_040007915.1. Taxonomy (GTDB): domain Bacteria; phylum Pseudomonadota; class Alphaproteobacteria; order Sphingomonadales; family Sphingomonadaceae; genus Sphingorhabdus_B. The sequence continues at coordinate 88,288 of JBDTUD010000007.1, read as the reverse complement.
GGGTAGCGCCCTATTATTAACGGGAAAGCAGATCGCTCATGGCCGAAGAAGAAGGCAATATCGTTTCAGAAGCAATCAAGGCCAATGGCGAAGACACTATGCCACAGGTTGGCATGTTGAACCAATATATCAAAGACTTATCAGTCGAAAATCCGCAAGCACCCATGAGCTTTAACTGGGATGTCCTGCCGCAGATCGACGTTCAGGTTAACATCCAGGTTAACGCCGTCAGCGACGAAGTCCACGAAGTCGCACTGAAGCTCGCGGTCAAGGCCGAGAGCGACAATGGCGTGCATTTCAGCGTTGAACTGGATTACGGAACTTTGTTCGGTATGCGCAATGTTAGTGAAGAACAGGCGCACCCGTTCCTGTTCGGCGAAGCGCCACGGTTGATGTTCCCCTTCGCCAGACGTGTCGTGGCCGACGCGGTCCGCGATGCCGGTTATCCGCCGCTGGTGCTGGAACCCATTGATTTCAACTCCCTCTATATGCAGCAACTGGCCCAGGCGCAGGCATTGGCTGAGGAACAACCGGCAGGCGAAGCGTAAGCTGCGTCCAGAGCGACACCGGTATGAGCCTGATCAAGCACACATCGACGATTGCGGGATTTACCGTCATCAGCCGGATTTTCGGTTTTGTCCGTGATATGCTGCTTGCCCGTGTGCTGGGTGCCGGGCTTGCCGCCGACGCTTATCAACTCGCCTTCACTTTACCCAATACATTCCGGCGGTTGTTTGCTGAAGGTGCCTTTTCGGTTGCCTTTGTACCAATGTATTCGCGAAAGCTTGCAGGCGAGAACGGTGAAGAAGAAGCCGCCCAGTTCGCCGACGATGTGCTGTCGGTTTTCTTATGGGTGCTGCTGGGCTTTTCCGCGCTCGCAATGATCATCATGCCAGTCATCGTTTACGGACTGGCCAGCGAATATCAAAGCGTGCCCGGTAAATTCGAGCTATCCGTCTTCCTGAGCAGAGTAACTTTCCCCTATCTGTTTTTCATCAGTCTGGTCGCGATGCTGTCGGGTCTGCTCAACGCACGGTCGCGATTTGCGCCAGGGGCAATTGCACCGGTACTGTTCAACCTGACGTTGATTGGCGGAATCGTGGGGGGCTATTATCTGCGTGGCCCGACCGGTAACGACCGGATCGTTGTCGAGGTGTTGAGTGCCGCCGTGTCGCTGTCGGGGCTCGTGCAGCTTGGCTATCTGTGGTGGGCGGTGAAACGTGCCGGGCTGAAATTGCGGGTCAAAAGTCCCAAGCTTACGCCCGACGTCAAACGGCTCGGCATGATCATATTGCCTGCCACCTTTGGCGCTGGAATCTACCAGATCAGCCAGTTCGTCGATACTTTCTTTGCGACCCAATTGCCGCAAGGGTCGTTAACGCTGCTGAAAATGGCGGATAGGCTCAACCAGATGCCGCTTGGCATTGTCGGCATCGCTCTGGGCACGGCGATTCTCCCGATGCTGTCGCGGCATATCCAGAATGGTCATACGGACCGCGCGCAATGGATCCAGTCCGAAGCTTTTGAAACGGCGACGCTGCTGACGCTGCCCGCCGCAGCCGCTCTTGCGATTTGTGCGCCAGCCTTCGTCACCGCCTTCTTCGTTGGTGGCAAGTTCCAGCCCGAAGACGGGGTGACTATGTCCCAGATCACGATGGCGCTGGTGGCGGGCCTGCCGGCTTATGTCATTGTCAAAATCCTCAGCCCGGGATTTTTTGCGCGGTCGGACACCAAGACCCCCGTTTATACCGCATTGATCTCGCTCATCTTCAACATCATCCTGAATATCTATGTCGTTCGGGAATATGGTATCGTAGGATTGGCAGCGGCGACCGCCTGTTCGGCGACGCTCAACTGCCTGCTGCTTTATGCCGTCCTGCATCAGCGCGGCTGGTTCCGTTTCACCGGAGCCTTGGGCATGCGCATATTCCGGCAGCTGATTGCCGTTGGCGCGATGTCTGCTTTGCTTGCTTGGTTTATGACCTGGATGACGCCCTATTTTTCAGGGAGCATGTTTGACCGGATATGGTCGCTGACATTGCTGGTCGGCGGCGGCATGATGGTCTATTTCATGGTCGGCTATCTTGTCGGTGCGCTGGACCGCGACCGTATCAACCGCCTGCTGCGGCGCAGCGGGCCAGCTGTACCAGAGGTTTAAACATGCGCGTCGTATCGGGTATACAGCCCACAGGAAATCTGCACCTCGGCAACTATCTGGGTGCGATCAAAAATTGGGTGACAATGCAGGATGAGGGCGAATGCCTGTTCTTCCTGGCCGATCTCCACGCGATCACGGTCCACAATGACCCGGCGGCCCTTTCCTCCAATACGCGCGAGATGGCAGCGGCGCTGATTGCTGCCGGAATCGACCCCGATAAAGCCATCCTGTTCAATCAAGCCCGGGTTCCTGGTCACGCTGAGCTTGCCTGGATGCTGTTTTGCACAGCGCGGATCGGTTGGTTGAACAGGATGACGCAATTCAAGGAAAAGTCAGGCAAAAACCGTGAGGGCGCGAGCATTGGGCTTTATGCCTACCCGGTGCTACAAGCCGCCGATGTGCTCATCTATCAGGCAACGCATGTGCCGGTTGGCGATGACCAGAAGCAGCATCTGGAACTCGCCCGCGACATCGCGAGCAAGTTCAATACCGATTATGACGTCGAACTGTTCACCCTGCCCGAGCCCTATATTAGCGGCCCCGCCGCACGGGTGATGAGCTTGCGCGATGGTGCGGCGAAAATGTCGAAATCCGACCCGAGCGATATGAGTCGGATCAACATGACCGATGACGACGACAGCATCGTCCAGAAAATCCGCAAGGCAAAAACCGACGCAGAGCCGCTGCCGGAACTATTAGCTGATCTAGATGGGCGGGCCGAGGCGCGCAATCTGGTCAACATCTATGCCGCGACCGCCGACATCACGCCGCAAACCGTGCTTGACCAATATGCAGGCCAGGGCTTTGGCGCGTTCAAGCCAGCACTTGCCGATTTGCTGGTAGAAACGCTGCGCCCGATCCGCGACCGTTTTGTTGCGTTAAAGTCGGATACAACCGCCATCGACGCGTTACTTGAAAAAGGTGCTGATCGGGCAGCCGCGCTGGGGCGTCCGACCGTTGAGGCCGCTTATTCGGCTCTCGGTTTGCTGCGCTGAAACGGGCATAAGTACCGTTCAACCGAAGTTCAGCGACTTTTTTGTATGCTGGAACTCCGAATCGGGTAGCATGTGTTGCACCTAGGAGATTGATCATGCTTAAAAACATAATCCGCTTTGCGCTTCCGCTATCGGCATTATCGCTGGCCGCTTGCGCTACACCGTTCCGCGCCGACGTATCCCGCTTTCAGGAACTGCCTGCACCGCAAGGACAGAGTTTTGTTGTCAGAGCCGCTGATGCCCCCGATCAGGGTGGCATTGAATTCGGCCAATACGCCGCGCTGGTTGCAAACGAGATGCAGGAATTAGGCTATGTCGCGGCGCCTACAGGAAGCGCTGCCGACATGACCGTGACATTGGATTACGGCGTTGATGAAGGCAGGGAACGTACCGTCGTCCGTCAGGACCCATTTTATGATCCTTATTGGGGCTATGGCAGTTTTTACCGACCCTATGTTATCCACACCCGGCGCGGTGCGCGTTATGTCATGGGCTATTATGACCCATTTCTCTACAGCGGCTTCAACCGGGCTTATGATGTCGACAGCTATACTGTTTATACCAGTGGCCTCGACCTTAAAATCAACCGCAATGCCGACGGCAAGCGGCTATTTGAAGGCAAGGCCGAGGCCAAGTCACGGTCAAACAAACTGCCTTATCTGGTCCCCAATCTGGTGGAGGCAATGTTCACCGGATTTCCCGGAAACAGCGGCGAGACGGTGCGGATTTCGGTGGCTCCCGAAGAGAAAAAGTAGGGCTTGATTCAAGTTCATTGTCATCCCCGATCAAATCGGGGTGACAATGAATATTGGCACGGCGCTTATTTCAAACCCCACAACCCAGTTCCGACTTGCCATAAGCGGCTCCTTCACCGCGCGTGGCGCTGATGCCGGCGTAGAGTTCGGTTGAGGGAAAGGCCCCGTCGCGGCCAATCTTGAAGCCTTTGGCGCGAAACACTTCGACCACCTTTGTCGGCGGATCAGCGAAGTAGAGCGATTGCGATTCATAATGCTGGGCAATTGCGGTCAACGACAGGCCATCAAATGACCGAGGCAACCGCACATAGGTGCTCCCGCCCTCCGCCGCCGCATAAGCTTTCTCGCGGGCAGTTTCATCAACAAACTCTTTTGCCTCCAATGCGGCCCACTGCGCGCGCAATCTGGCACCGATTTTTGCGAACTCCGCCTCCAGCTCCCCGCCAAAATTGCACGTCTGCGGATTAAAGCTGATGGCAATCGGCTTGCCATTGGCGCGGGCAATAATTGCTGCGCCATCGGCAAGATAACCAACGCCGCCTTTTTTGAGCTTTATCTCAACATAGTCGTTGGCAGTCAGGCCGACGAGTGTGAGCTTGGTGCCCTCGCTTACCCGGTCAACCAGCGTGCTGGTGTTGTCGGGTTGGGACCAGATTTCAACCGGACCATCGGCTGTCCAGATTTTGTCGCTTATGGCTTTAACGAGCACCGGCGGCTCGGTATCGGTCAGGTTGATCGCCGCAACAAAACCTTTGCCTTCTGCCAGTTCGAGCCAGTCGGAAGAGGCGTCTTCGCCGGTTTTCAGCACACCTGTAATCGCACTGCCGCGCGGCAGCTTGCCAATGATGTTACTGTCGATGGTCGTTGCCTTGTCGCGGATATTGGCTTCGGTAACCGTAAACATCTGCTTGGCAGCAACGTCTTCGGTAACAGCGGCATTTTCTGGTGCCCCTGTGTCGCCGTTATTGCGCGCCAGATCATCCCACACGAACAGCCAGAAATAAAGCAGCGCGACCATGATCACGGTCCCGATAACAGCGCCAATCACCAGCATATTGCTGCGCTTTTCTGGGGTTGGGTCAGCAGGGCCTTCGACTATTGGCACCGGTTCGCTGATCGCTGGTTGCGGGGCAATTGATAACGCTTTCTCCGCCGGTGAAAGCGGATTTGCGCCGGTCGATCTCTGCCCTGCGCCACATTTGGGGCAGAAGCGGGCATCGGGTGTCAATCCGTTGCCGCATGACGTGCAGAATTTGACCATGACTATCTCCGAATCCCTGATCGCCATGGATAGGGCGGAGCGCGCCGGATTAAAAGCGGAAGATCAGGCCTCTAACTGGCGAAGGAGCGCGCGGACGTCATTGTCCATTTCGCTGTCCTGTGCCCGCAGGCCTTCAACCAGTCGCACCGCGTGGATAACCGTCGAATGGTCTCGTCCGCCAAATTTGCGGCCAATTTCCGGGTAGCTGCGCGGGGTCATGACCTTGGCGAGATACATCGCGACCTGACGGGGGCGGACTACGGCCCGGGCGCGGCGTTTCGACGACATTTCGCTGCGATCAATGCGGTAATATTCGCACACAGCACGCTGGATCTCGTCAATGGTAATACGGCGGCGGCAGGCACTGAGGATGTCCTTCAGCTGCTCCTCGGCGAGCGTCCGTGTCACCGGCTTGCCTGTCAATTGGGCATAAGCGAGCAGTTTATTGAGACCGCCTTCAAGTTCGCGGACATTCCGGCTGATGGTGCGCGCAAGGAATTCGACCACATCTTCGCCAACCTGGGCCTCGGGCATATTGGCCAGGCGCTGTTGGAGGATAGAACGGCGCAGTTCCAAATCAGCGGGCTGGATATCGGCGACAAGCCCCATCGAGAGGCGTGACAAGATACGCTGGTCGACACCGTCCAACGCTTGCGGCGCGCGGTCGGCGGCGACCACCAGACGCTTGCCGGCACCAATGATCGCATCGATGGTGTGGAGGAACTCTTCCTGCGTCGATACTTTGCCGATGATGAACTGGATGTCATCGATCAGCAGCACATCAACCGCACGCAGCCGCGCCTTGAACTCCATGACTTCCTTGCGCCGCATCGCGGTCACAAATTCCATCATGAACTTTTCAGCCGACATATAAATGATCTGCGCGTCAGGATTGACCTCGGCATAAGCATGGCCGATCGCATGCATCAGGTGGGTCTTGCCCTGCCCTGTTGCTGCTTGCAGGTACAGGGGGTTGAACAGGGGCTTCTCGGCTGCGGCCACGCGTTCGGCGGCACTCAGCGCCAGCACGTTGGTCTGGCCTTTGACAAAATTGGCAAAAGTCATCCGCGGATCAAGCGTGCTGCGCACCGGCAACGCTTCCACGGCATGGAGAGCGGCAGGACGTTCTGTTACCCCAGTGCCGCGCAACATCTCGACGCGCGCTGCGCCCGGACGGGTCCGGATTTTAAGTTGTTTGACCGCGTTGTTGGTGCTGCTCCACGCCAGCCGCAACCGGTCAGCATAATGGTCCGATACCCAGCTTGCCGAAAAATCCGAAGGCAGCAGCAGTTCAAGTGTACCCGTCAGGTCGCAGAAATTCCCCAGCGCAATCGAACGAATCCATTGGCCATAAATTTGCGCCCCCAAATCGCGGCGAAGGCCGGACGAAATCGCCAGCCAGTCTGCATCCAGACGCGCTGCAACAGCATCCTTCATCCGATTGTCGCCTGAAGTTTGATCGACGTATTGTTGCGATACAGAAATATTGCCCGTCACCTTGCGCGCCCCTTTTTGCCACCCCTCTCCAGGACCTCAAGACTCGTGCATATTGCCCTCGGATTTCGGTCGTGATTTATCCCACGCCCGTCCGTTTCCGAAAGGAACGCTAAAATCATCTCAAATCTCATGTGAGGCAATGCACGATTGTTATCACGCGATGCTGGAAGTTGTTACTTACACAGGTAAAATTGAGTCGATCAAGGGGCCGGTAGCAAAAAAAATGAAATAAATGCGGTTGACTCGGCGCAAGCGAAGCAATTGCGTAAACTAATTTATAATGCCCTGTTTTACATCAGTTTTCTGCAAACAGCAATGTCAGCATGCTCCCGAATCGCCGGAAATGCTTGTCATCAAACTGTCAAAACAAAACCCGCCGGGTTGCGGCGGGTTTATTGATCCAGCACCGGACGGGTCCGGCCTGAAAAAATCATTTAGGCGAGCGACCCTACAGCCTTGGTCAGGCGACCGAATTTGCGCGATGCGGTGTTCTTGTGAAGAACGCCCTTCGACACACCGCGCGCCAGTTCCGGCTGAGCTGCAGCGAGTGCAGCGGCGGCGGCTGATTTATCGCCAGCTTCAATCGCCGATTCGACCTTCTTTACAAAAGTACGGATGCGGCTGACGCGAGCCCCATTCACTTCAGTGCGACGCGCATTGCGACGGATACGCTTTTTTGCTTGCGGCGTATTGGCCATTTTTGTCCTCGAATTTCGCTTTTTAAAAGGCCGCCATGTGATGGCCATGCCCGTTGAAGGAGCCGCCCTTAACGACGGTACACAGATTCGTCAACCGCCAATTACCGCATTTTCACACGCTATCGCTGGCATTTCGCGCAGTAAAACGTCGAACGTCCGGAATCAACGCGGCGTTTGACGGGTGCACCGCAAGTACAATCCTGTCCCTCGCGGCCATAGACCAGCCATTGCTTGGCAAAATAGCCCAGTTCGCCATCGGGCGCGGCAAAATCGCGCAATGTCGATCCTCCCGCTGCAATAGCCGATACCAGAACATCCTTAATCGCCAACACTAGCTTTTCGAGGCGTGGCCGAGAAATTTGCGAGGCAGCCGTATCGGGCGATATTCTCGCCATATGCATCGCCTCGCAAACATAGATGTTACCCAGACCCGCGACGATATTCTGGTTGAGCAACATCGCTTTGATCGGGGCGGCCCGTTTGGCCAGCGCGCGTTGGAGTGCCGCCGCTGTAAAGTCATCGCTGAGCGGTTCCGGCCCCATCTTCCGGAACGGCTTGTAATCAGTCAATTCGTCCACAGGTGTAATGTCGAGAGAACCGAACCGGCGCGGATCGTTGAGTGCGACCACCCTTCCCCCACGTGTCTCCATAACAAAATGGTCATGCTTCTCGATCTCCGATGGATCGACGCGCCAACGCCCCGACATACCCAAGTGAAATATCAGCACATCATCGCGGTCGGTGTGAATCAGGCCATATTTGGCGCGTCTCGAAAGGCCGATCACACGGGCCCCAGTCAACCGCTGCCGCAAATCCACGGGCAAGGGCCAGCGCAGATCAGCGCGGTACGCCTCGGCGCGGACAATTGTCTCGCCATCGAGCACCTGTCGCAGTCCGGCAACGGTAGTTTCGACTTCGGGAAGCTCTGGCATGGCGAATCCGCTAGCGGGCCGCGCGGCACTTGGCTAGAGGCGGAAACCATGAGCGAAACCGTATCCTTTGGCTATGAACAGGTTAGCCCCGAAGAAAAGACCGCGCGCGTCGGTAGCGTCTTTTCAAATGTCGCGCGCAAATATGACATAATGAACGATGCGATGTCGGTTGGCATGCACCGGCTGTGGAAGGACAAGTTCGTCAGGCGGGTTAAACCGCGCGAAGGCGAGGATATTCTCGACATGGCCGGTGGCACCGGCGATATTGCGTTTCGCATGGAGAAATCCGGCGCGAATATCACGGTGTCGGATATCAATCCCGACATGCTGTCCGTGGGCATGGAACGCGCCGTCGATCACAGTATCAACACCATGGTGTGGAGCGAACAAAATGCGGAGAAGCTGAGCTTTCCCGACAGACATTTCGACGCCTATACCATCGCCTTCGGCATCCGCAACGTCACCGACATCCCCGCCGCCCTGAAAGAAGCGCACCGTGTGCTGCGCTATGGCGGACGATTTTATTGCCTGGAGTTCTCGACGGTTGAATGGCCGGGGCTGGCACAGGTTTATGATGTATATTCGCACAGACTGGTACCCAAATTGGGCAAAGCGATTGCGGGCGATGAGGATAGCTACCGCTATCTGATCGAATCGATTCGCCGCTTTCCCGATATGCAAACATTCAAAGCAATGATCGGTGAGGCCGGTTTTGTGCAGGCAAAGGTCGAACCGATCATGGGCGGGCTGGTTGCCATCCACAGCGGATGGAAGGTGTGAGGTTTATTCCGCAATCCTTCAAATTATTTGTTATTTCCGACTTGATCGGGAATCCATGGTCGAACCCTCAGGCCATGGATTCCCGCTTTCGCGAGAATGACGATGAGTTTCATAGGACGGTTTTACTCACCCAATGACCCGCCCCGCCATCCACATCTTCCGCCTACTCAGATGGGGTCGCATCCTTGCCCGGCACGGCGCATTGCGTGCCATCGAGGCCGACCGCAATACACCTCCGCAGGTCAAGCGCCTTTGCCGCATCGCACGGCTTGGCACATCGCAGCCCAAAATCCCCGATTATGCGGGAGCATTTCAAGCCATCGGCCCTGCAGCGATCAAACTCGGCCAAACGCTCGCGACGCGACCGGACATTATCGGTGTCGAGCCGGCGCATAATTTGCTCACACTTCAGGACCGGTTACCGCCATCACCGTTCAAGGCGCTATATGAAGAAATCGATACCGGGTTGAACAAGCCGGCGGCGGAGCTGTTCGAGCATATCGACCCGGTACCGGTTGGTGCAGCCTCCATCGCCCAGGTCCACCGCGCACGCACCAGCGACGGCAAGGATGTTGCCGTCAAGGTGCTGCGTCCTGGCATCCGCGAACAGTTCGCGCGCGATATTGAAACCTATGAATGGGCGGCAGCGCATCTGGAGGCGCTGGGCGGAGAGGCCGCGCGGTTGCGGCCGCAGCTCGTCATCGCCAATCTGAAACGCTGGACCCTGCGTGAACTTGACTTACGCCGCGAAGCCGCCAGCGCTTCGGAGCTGAAAGAAGCCATGGTCGCGGTTGATGGCTACACCATTCCAGCGATTGATTGGGACCGTACATCGGGCCGCGTGCTGACGCTCGATTGGGTCGATGGCATCAAGATTGCCGATATCGAAGCTCTGAAAGCCGCCGGACATGACCTCAACAAACTTGCCGATAAGCTTGTCCTTGTATTCCTGCGCCAGGCAATATCGGAAGGCTTTTTTCACGCCGACATGCATCAGGGTAATTTGTTTGTCCGCGCCGACGGGACCATCGTGGCGATTGATTTCGGCATCATGGGCCGGATCGACCGGCAAGCGCGTTTCTGGCTCGCGGAAATTCTCTACGGGCTGACAACCGGCAATTACAAACGCGTCGCCGAGATTCATTTTGAGGCGCAATATGTGCCAAGCTATCACAATGTCGACGAATTCGCGACGGCATTGCGCGCAGTTGGAGAGCCGACGCGCGGCAAACCGGTGAGCGAACTGTCGGTCGGCCAGATGCTCGACAGCCTGTTTGCGATCACTCGCGATTTCGACATGCAAACCCAGCCGCATCTGTTGCTGCTGCAAAAAACGATGGTGATGGTCGAGGGCATCGCGACCTCGCTCAACCCCGACATCAACATGTGGGATGTGGCTGCCCCATATGTGCGTGAATGGATGCGCGGTGAACTCGGACCGGAAGCGATGCTCGCCGACGGTTTGAAGAAGCAGGCGGACACGTTGAAGCTCATCCCGGATCTGGTGCGCCGTTTGGGCGAACAGCTCCCCAAAAAAGGCGGTGCACCCGAAGCGCCGCCGTTGCCCGAGGTGAAGCTGATCTGGGACAAAAGCGAGCGGAGAGGCGGCAGTTGGTGGGGATATTTGGCGGTTGCGGGCCTTGCCGCGTTGGCTGGCGCGTTTGCAATGGCAGTGTTAGGATAAAGTGATGACGTCCAAGTCCATCCTCCTGATCGTCGGCGGCGGGATCGCCGCCTATAAGGCGTGCGAACTGGTTCGGTTGATCCGCAAATCGGGGATGACGGTGCGTTGCGTTCTCACCAAAGGCGGGCAGCAGTTCGTGACGCCGATGACGCTCGCCGCGTTGTCGGAAAATCAGGTGTTTACCGAATTGTTCGACCTCAAAGACGAGGCCGAGATGGGGCATATCCAGCTAAGTCGTGAGGCCGATCTGGTGGTTGTCTGCCCCGCAACCGCTGACTTGCTTGCAAAAATGCACGCGGGCATTGCCGACGACCTGGCAACCACATTGCTGCTCGCGACCGACAAGCATGTGCTGTCCGTCCCCGCCATGAATGTGCGGATGTGGGGCCATGCGGCCACGCGGCGCAATGTTGCGGGGCTGCGTGCCGATGGTGTTACAGTGATGGACCCCGATGAGGGCGAGATGGCTTGCGGCGAATTCGGGCCTGGCAGGTTGCCGGAGGTGGAGCGGGTGTTCGGGGAGATTCAAAAGCTTCTTTCCAACAGCGCCGTTCGTGCGGAACCTGTCAAAGCGCAGCCTTCTGAACAGAACAACCCTTCTACCAGTTCAGGGCGAACGGATGCGGAGAACAGTCCGGTTCTTACCGCCCAACCCGACTTCGCTCCCGAAGTCCACCGGCCCTTATTCGGCAAACGCGTCCTCGTGACCGCAGGCCCGACCTATGAAGCGATCGACCCGGTACGCTATATCGCCAACCGCTCGTCTGGCAGGCAGGGCTTTGCTATTGCACAGGCCGCAGCGGAAATGGGCGCGGAAGTGACGCTGATATCAGGGCCGGTGCATTTGGTCACCCCGCCCGGGGTTATCCGCATCGACATTGAAAGCGCGCTCGAAATGCAGGTCGAGGTGGAAAAAGCCCTGCCCGCCGATGTCGCCATAATGGTGGCCGCTGTCGCCGACTGGCGCGCGGTTGGTGTGCCGGGACAAAAGATCAAAAAGGACGGCAAAGGCGTGCCCGCGCTCGCATTAACCGAGAATCCTGACATCCTCGCAAGCTTGGCCCAGCATAAAGAGCGTCCGAAGCTGCTGATCGGCTTTGCAGCGGAGACCGAGAAGATGGTCGAACACGCAACGGCGAAACTCGCCAAAAAGGGCTGCGACTGGATTGTCGCCAATGATGTGTCAGGCGACGTAATGGGCGGCGATCACAACGCATTCCACATCGTCACCAAAGACGGCGTCGAAAGCTGGCCCGAAGCACATAAGGACGTGATCGCGCGCAAGTTGATGGAGAAAGTCGCACATGCCGTCGGAGACACGTTCAATGACTAAATCGCCTAAGCTCCCGCCGGTCGAAGTTCGCGTCAAACGCTTGCCCAATGGTGCCGGGCTGCCGCTGCCCGATTATGCCAGCAAGGGCGCGGCGGGCATGGACATTTGTGCCGCCGAGAGCGTGAACCTGCGCGTGGGTAAAAGGCTCGCAGTCGCGACCGGATTCGCTTTTGCCATTCCGTACGGTTACGAGGTGCAGGTGCGTCCGCGTTCGGGGCTTGCGCTCAAAAACGGCGTCACTTGCCTGAACACGCCGGGTACCATCGACAGCGACTATCGCGGCGAGGTGAAGGTGATCCTCGCCAATTTGGGCGACGATGATTTTCTGATTACCAAAGGCGACCGCATCGCCCAGATCGTGGTCGCGCCAGTGCAGCATGCGACGATGATTGAAGTTGAAGAAATCGACGAGACCTTGCGCGGTGCCGGGGGCTTCGGTTCGACGGGGGTATGACCATTCCTTTCTTAAATACAGGGACGCAATACCTATTTAATGAAAGTGCAAGTGCAAACGTGAGCAAAATTAGACAAATAGGTATTGTGTCCCTGTATTTATGACCCTCACCGACAATCAACTTGACCGCTATGCCCGCCACATTGTGCTGCGTGACATTGGCGGTGCTGGTCAGTCGAAATTGCTCGACAGCCATGTGTTGCTGATTGGTGCGGGCGGGATTGGTTGTCCGGCCATCCAGTATCTGGCGGCGGCGGGTGTGGGCAAGATCAGCGTCGTTGACGACGACGTCGTGTCGTTGTCCAACCTGCAACGTCAGGTGCTTTATAGCGCCGGCCAAATCGGCGAGGCAAAAGTCGATGCCGCAGGCAAAGCCATCGCCCGCCTTAACCCCGATGTCCAATTTCACGCGATCAAACAGCGTATTGACCGCGATACCTCATCCGAAATCCTGAAGGGTGTCGATGTCGTCATCGACGGCAGCGATAATTTCGCGACGCGGCTTATTGTGAACGACCTCTGCCTCGCGGCCCGCGTGCCCTTGGTCAGCGCCGCCATCGGCCAGTTCCATGGCCAGATCGGCACATTCACCGGCCACCACCCCGACCGCCCCTGCTACCGCTGCTTTGTCGGCGACGCACATGACCCGGATGGTTGCGACGACTGCGCGACGCAGGGCGTGCTCGGTGCGATGTGCGGCTTGATGGGCAGCTTCGCCGCTATGGAAGCGATCCGGTTACTGACCGGCTTTGGCGATAACGCAGCAGGCAAGCTGCATATCTTTGACGGTATGAAACCGGCAATGCGGACGATTACTTTGCCGAAAGATCCGGGCTGTCCGAGCTGTGGGAACGGGCCATAAACCGAACTTTGTCATTCCCGCAAAAGCGGGAATCCATGGTCTGACCTTTCCTCACTAATATAGGTTCGTTTTAAGCGAGATGTTTGACCATGGATTCCCGCTTTCGCGGGAATGACACCGTTCAATAATTCAAGTGTGGTTAAAGAGACAAAACCTCATCCACCCACGCCGGAACCACCTCGGTCGCCGCCCCGTGCCGTGCTTCATCGAACCAATGTGTGCCTTGCGATGGCTCCAGATTGAGCTCCAGCGTCCGCACACCCTGCTCCCGCGCTTCCCGCACGAACCCTGCCGCCGGATAGACCGCGCCCGACGTGCCGATGCTCACAAACAAATCCGCCCGGTTCAGCGCATAGTATATCTCCTCCATCCGGTAAGGCATTTCGCCGAACCAGACGATATCCGGACGGAGCTGCCCCGCAACGCCGCAAGCCGGACAGGCAGGCCGCTCGATCAACGTGTCGCGCCACGCATTGCGCGCATCACAGGCCAGACACCACGCATTCAAATGCTCGCCGTGCATATGCAATAGCCGTTTGGCCCCTGCCCGCTCATGCAGGTCATCGACATTCTGTGTCACAATCACCAAACCATTACCCCACTCGGTATCCAGCCGCGCCAGAGCATAATGTGCCGCATTGGGCTCCACCTCCTGTATCCGCGCACGCCGCATGTCGTAGAAGCGCAGGACAAGGTCCGGGTCGCGCGCAAAGGCCTCCGGCGTCGCGACATCCTCGACGCGGTGCTGCTCCCACAATCCACCAGCCGAACGGAATGTATCGATCCCGCTTTCGGCGCTGACGCCTGCGCCGGTTAGAATCACGATATTTTTGACGGTCATGACTTACTCGGTTAGGGCTGACGCATATCCTCTACCGTTCGTGTCGAGCGTAGTCGAGACACCGTGAGTTCGCGCTTGCCTTATGGGTGTCTCGACTACGCTCAACACGAACGGAAAACTGGAAAGTTGAGTATGACAAAAATTGGTATCATCGGCAGCGCCGGGCGCATGGGGGTTGCCTTGCGCGAGGCCATCGAAGCAGCGGGACAGACCCATGCTGGCGGTGTCGACAAAGGCGATGATCTGGGCGCGCTGATCGCCGCATCCGACGTGCTGGTCGATTTCTCTTCACCCCACGCGCTGGAAGCCAATCTCGACGCCTGTGTCGCGGCGGGCAAGCCCATCGTTATCGGCACCACCGGCCTGGAAGAACGCCACCATTATCTGATCGACGACGCCGCGCGCGACATCGCCGTTCTGCAGACCGGCAACACATCCCTGGGCGTCACAATGCTCGCCGCCCTCGTCCGCCAGGCCGCCGCGCAACTGGGTGATGATTGGGATATCGAAATCGTCGAGATGCACCACCGCCACAAGGTCGATGCACCGTCCGGCACCGCCTTGCTGCTCGGTGAAGCCGCCGCCAAAGGCCGCAACATCGACCTCAAGACCCACAGCGAACGCGGACGCGACGGCATCACCGGCGCGCGAGCCAAGGGTGCCATCGGCTTTGCCTCCTTACGCGGAGGCAGCGTCGCAGGCGACCACAGCGTCATCTTCGCGTCCGACAACGAACGCATAGAACTGATCCACCGCGCCGAAAACCGCGCGATTTTTGCCAGCGGTGCGGTGAAGGCGGCGATGTGGTTATTGGCGCAGAAGGCGGGGCGGTATGGGATGAATGAGGTGTTGGGGGTTTAATTAGGGGACAGTCACTAATTAGATTTACGCGCTCTATAAATTCATCACAACCGGTTCTCACGCAATGCTGCCCGCGCGGCATCGGCAAGGAAGCCTGAACGGTTTTTCGCAACTTTGTCGATTGCCGCCACAAGACCTTCATCCAATGTCACATTCACACGAATTGATTTTCCCGGGCGCTCTGCACGTACCAATATTCTCGCCACTTCCTCAATCTCAGGATCGCGACCAATAGAATCGAAAGGCGACGGCGGCGCTAAGGCATCCCCAAATTCCGCAGCAACAATCAAATGACCAGCCAAAGCCTCTTCGGCATTTTCTGCAGCTTCCTGTTCAGTGCGACCAGCTGAAACGCAACCCGGTAAGTCCGGAAAGAAAACGCCAAAGCCATCAACTGATTTCTCCATGATCGCAGGATAAAAAACCGTTGCCACAATAATCTCCGACTCTTTCAATTTCTAAGCTTCATACGGGCTTGCCGCTCAATACTTTTCAATGTGCCAATGGGCAGATCTGACTTTGGATGCGGGACCGTAACCGTGCCGGGTACATCCGAATGTCGCAAATGCTTGTGGCTCCCGGTTTGCCTGACTTCCTTCCAGCCCGCTGCCTTCAGCAGACGAAGAACCTCTTTGCTTTGCATTAAGATACAGTCCCGTCACTGTGTGTATAAATACACATTATCAGCAATATTTCAAGAGCGATGAATAGCTGAATCATATGTGTGGCGCAAACTTTTAGAACATAAAAAGAACAAATAATCCTTGCAAAATAGGATTTCGCCTGATGTAAACTCGGGATGACCTACAGATCACACCCCCTTCGCCCCGGCGAAACTATCGCCCCGCAATTCACCCCTGTTCCGATGCAGCGCAATCGGCATGATGGCTGGACCGCCGAGCGGCAGCGCATGTTTATCATGGCGCTGACGGTCACTGGCCAAGTCGATGCGGCGTGCAAGATGGTCAAGATTTCGCGTAAATCGGCCTATGCGTTACGCCAGCGGCCCGAGGCCAAAAATTTCGCATGGGCATGGGACGTTGCGATTGCCGCTGGCCGCGCAAAGCTGTTCGACTATTTGTTTGACCGCGCCCTGAACGGCGTCACCACGATTACGATGAAAATGGGCGGCGCGGTGGAACTGTCGCACGGGCCGGACCGCAAATTGATGGCTGCGCAATTGACCAGCCCCTTGCCCGGACACAACCCGTTCAATAGTGATAAGGTGACATAAGGTGACAGAAAAACCCGGCATTATGTAGGAGTTACAGGAACAACGGAGACGGCGCGTGATTAGCGCGGTTTTGGCGCTAATTGCTGTAATTCCCCTTGGAGCAGGCGGAGAGAGTAAGGCTTTCTCTCGACCCCATCTGTTCACGATTGACGAAATTTTTGAACGTCGAGATGTGGCGCTTACCAAAGATATCCCAGTATTCCACTATACCAGCATACACGAAGGCAGCAGTGCCATCGGTGACGGCTTTGTAGACAACGGCGTCCAAAGGATGCGGGAACTGCCATTCGACATTTGGCGACTGACCGGGAAGGATGGTAATGACACTCCGATCCGGTATGCCACCAAACCGTATTTTTGCCTCGTGGGGCGTTTGGTCCATTTCAACAAACAATTGGGCATAACATCGAACGCGCAAGGCTGGGGATTGACCAGCATTTTTTATTTTGAAACCGAAGGAGGGAGCCAGTCCAGATCTAAATTTATACGCTTTAATCTCAATACAGCCAATGTAGGCGCGAAGTTGCATTTGGTGGGAATTCCGCGCGATAGAGTTGGCCTCCCGCATCGCCTCAGTGGCTTTGCCGGTATCGATTACGGCCTCACGAGTCAGCATGATTTGCCAAAGCAGGAAGCCCGTGCCAATTATGGTGGTCAAAGACCCAATAGCCGAAACGACAAGTATCCAAAAACCCCAAAGCGCAGCGGCCTCTTGCGCCGCGAGATCGCGTTGCTCTCGTTCGTCGGCATTTTTGGGGTCGGCGGCGCTTGCTATTCGCTCGGCAAAGTAGGGAAGTCCCGCTCTATCCCTGTCAATCTGGGATGGATTGCGCTTTTTGGAGTTGGTTGCACTATCGGCGGATTTTTCGGATTGGTTGCTATAGTGGGGAGCGTATAAAGCGCCAAAAAACGCACCAAGCCCTAGTGACGTCGCAACAATAACTAGTCCGACAAGCGCAGCGATGACGCCCCTATAGATTCCATTGCCGCGATCAAAAACCATGCTGGAAACGCCCCCCGGTTGATCTTTACCGTGATTGACCCTTCCGATTCTGGCAAGCCCATTGCTGTCAGGCGCTCGGCCAGTTCCTTATAGCCGACACCAGCCCTTTTCAGTTCTGCCTTCAAATACCGCTTTGCCCTGTCCGCAAAATCTGCGCTCGTTGCTGCCATGATAGGTTCCTTTATGTGAGAAACCTAACATATATGTTATTTTACCTATTGCAAGTGTTAGTCAAATACCTTACGCATCTGTTATACAAGCTAACGGATACGACACATGGCACACGGTTCACACTTTCTACTCTCGGCAAAGGCCCGCACACTGTCGCTTAAGACGGTGTTCCAGATGGGCGAGACCGCAGCCTACAATCTGTTCTGCCAGATGCGCTGGCCGGAAACCGATGGGGAAGCCTATTGCCCGCGCTGTGGTTGCACTGAAACCTATGCCATCAAGTCGCGCCGCCAGTTCGAGTGCAAGGCCTGTAAGCATCATTTCAGCGTTTCCAGCGGCACGATCTTTGCCAACCGCAAGCTGTCCTATACCGACTTGCTGGCCGCTATCGTGATATTCGTGAACGGTGCCAAGGGCGTTGCGGCCCTGCAACTGTCGCGTGACTTGGATTGCCAGTATAAGACCGCGTTCGTGCTGACACACAAGCTGCGTGAAGCGATGGCAGCGGAACAGGCTGGCATGAAGCTGGACGGCATCGTTGAAATCGACGGTGCATATTTTGGCGGTTACGTGAAGCCAGCCAATGAAAAGGCAGACCGCAAAGACCGCCGCCTTCTCGAAAACCGCACCGGCAAGCGTCAATGCGTTGTCATCATGCGTGAGCGCAATGGCCGGTCGCTTCCGTTCATTGTTGCCCGCGAAGGCGACGCCGTTCCTATCGTGCGTGATGTAGTCGGCAACCTTGCCACTATCCATGCCGACGAAGGCACCGGTTGGGACGATCTACATGCCGGTTGGGATACGCACCGCGTCAATCACAGCGTCCGGTTCATGGACAAGGGCGCTTGCACCAATCAGGCCGAAAGCTATTTCAGCCGCCTACGCCGCATGGAAATCGGCACTCACCACCATATCGCTGGCAAATATATCGCAGCTTATGCGGGTGAAGCGGCATGGCGCGAAGATCATCGCCGCGTTGACAACGGCAATCAGGCTGCAATGGTTGGCGCGGCCCTCATGGGCGCTGGCGTTAGTCGCCAATGGGCTGGTTACTGGCAGCGGGCCGCTTAATCGCCTTTTCTAACATCCTTGAAAAGAGCCTTCACAACAAAAACGGCCAAGCCGATCACTTGCGCCAAGTTTTGGACGAGCAGAACAGGAAGTAGCCACTCGTATTCGGTAAAGTCCCAAACCCCAAGCCCGACGTATTTCAAAAGCAACATCTGGAACGCAATCATCGCGCCCATGACGGCCATTAAGAACCAAGACCAGCGGGATTTGTGGCGGTAGTGGTCGCGTAGGCCTTTTAGATGCTCATACTCAATCTGGCCCTGCATTTCCGATTGGCTAAATATTTCCCGATATTTAGCTTCCCAACGCAAAGGGAGGTCAGCGTCCTGTTCACTGATCGTTTGAAGCATTTCCTCAATTGAAGGTAACTTCTCATCCTTTGGCGGATCGTTATCAGACATTCTTGAGGCGGATTTCCATCATCATCCGGGATACCGCAAAAATTCTGGCAAGTTCCGCAACTGGAGCGTCTTTAACGGGAAGGATCAGGCGCCTAGGGACAAGCAACTTCGCTGCGAAATCATTGGCCTCTTGCTCGAATGGGTCGCTTCGCAACACGCTTTGTAAACGCGGCAGAATGCTATAATCATCTGGGTGCCGCTCGAAATAATCGCGATGCAAAATCCAATGCCCCAATTCATGGGCAATTGTGAATGTTTGCCGATTGGTGGCATCGTTTGCGTTCACATATAGTTTTGCTGACTTGAAATCGCAAAAGCCTGCAACTTGTCCGCCAGCGTTTCCGAAATCAGCAAAAACAACGTCAACGCCGCTGTTTTCAGCAATATCTATCACTGGTATAGGAGGCACAGAAAAGGGAGCCGAAAGGCGGTCGGCTTCTTGCGTGACCATCCCAACGCGAGGGCGGTCTAGTTTTGATGCCACAGCTTGCATGGTTACATGCTCCTACAGAATATATAAGAAATCGCTACCATTATCGCAAATCTTATTATGCAGTCGGCATGACGTCGGCATGTTCTAACAGCTAATCGACCACCTAATCGGCTTGCCTTCAACCCGCACAACGGACTTGCCTTCGCTCAGCGTTATTCGAGCGCCAATCGTCGAAACTTGCCGCCTCAATTCGTCTTTCGTTGGCAATGGCTGGCCTAGACGGTTGTACACAGCCAGCACGATCTCACGCACCGTCATAGGCTCGCTGGCTTCACGCAAGACCGCTAGGGCCGTCTGTATGCCTTGGCCGCGCTTTTGCCAGCGAGATGGCTTGCGCGGGACAATGGTTGTGTTGTCAGCGCGCCAATCTTGCTGAAACAGACGAATGACGTGTTCGATATGGTCAAGGTCAATCCGTAGCTGTGCGGCTTGGGCATCAAGTGCCGATAGCTGGCCTTTGGTGCGGCGGTATTTGTCTTGAAGCGCGGTGAGAATGTGCGTGTCGGCCATCCCGCCTTATCCCGCACCGTCCCGTTAAATCCTAGCAGGGGCTTCCTGTAACTGATACATAATGCCGGAAAAACCCCATAGCATGTGGAACTTTGTTACCTTAAGCTCTGGATTATCTCAAACGCGGGAGCAGATCATGTCGAGAGAAAATGTAGCGCTCATAAAGGGAATATATGACGCATTTGACGCTGGCGATGTCCCCGGTGTGCTGGGACGGATGAGCGCCGATATCATCTGGAACGAGGCCAATAATTTTCCTTATGCCGACCGCAATCCATATGTCGGGCCGGAAGCGATCGCGAACGGCGTGTTCATGCGTTGCGCGACCGAATGGGATGGGTTCTCGGTCGAAGTCGACGAGATCATTGATGGCGGCGACGTGATCATTGCGCTTGGTCATTATCGCGGAACTTATCTGGCGACGGGCAAGAGCCAGGAGACCCAGATGGCCCATGTCTGGCGGGTCATTGACGGCAAGGCCGCGCGGTTCCAGCAATATGCCGATACACTGCATGTTGCCAAGGTGACGGGGGTTGGTCTCTAAGCCATCGCCCGCATGAAAAAAGCCGATATCTTCGAATTTTACCGCCGTTTGGCAGAGGCGAATCCTGCACCCGAGACCGAATTGGCTTATGGCAATGTTTATCAGTTGCTCGTTGCCGTCGTCTGTTCGGCACAGTCGACCGATGTGGGGGTGAACAAGGCGACGCGGGCGTTGTTTGCTCAGGTGAAAACGCCGGCGCAGATGGTCGATCTGGGCGAAGACGGGTTGAAAGAGCATATCAAGACCATTGGCCTGTTCAACGGCAAGGCGAAGAATGTGATCGCTTTGTCCGAAATATTGGTGCGCGAACATGAAGGCGAGGTGCCTGCCGACCGTGATGCGTTGGAAGCACTGCCCGGTGTCGGGCGCAAAACCGCCAATGTGGTGATGAACACCGCGTTCGGGGCGGAAACTTTTGCGGTTGATACCCACATCTTCCGCGTGGGCAATCGCACTGGCCTTGCTCCGGGCAAGACGGTGCTGGCGGTTGAAAAGGCACTCGACAAGGTCACGCCGCAGCCCTTTCGCGTCGGCGCGCATCACTGGCTCATTTTGCATGGCCGCTATATCTGTAAGGCAAGGACGCCCGAATGCTGGCGTTGCCCGGTAGTGGATTTGTGCCGGTTTAAACCGAAAACGCCTACCCCGAAGGCTAAGTCAGCAATAGTTCATGTGAAATGAGCTACAGGAAAGCGTAGCATATGGAGGTGGTTATGAATAAGGCACTGATCCTGTTTGGCATAGTGGCGACGGCATCTAGCGGGTTCGCCGTTGCTTATGCCCGTGACAAAGTTCCTGCACCCGAAGTCCGCGCGGTTGGCAAACCGGTCAGTTGCGTGACGACTTACCAGATCCGGTCAACCAAGGTTGTTGACGACCGCACGATTGATTTCAAAATGGCGGGCGGCAAAACGTATCGCAATCGCATGGATTATAGCTGCCCGGGGCTGAAGTTTGAGGACAAGTTTCTCTACAAGACTTCGACCAGCCAGTTGTGCAGCGTCGATATCATCCATGTTTTGCACAATTACGGCGGGCGGTTGGAACAGGGCGCAGGCTGCGGCCTTGGCAAGTTTCAGCCGGTCGAAAAGGTAGCAAGCCGCTAAAAACCCTGGACGGGCAGGTTTACTTTCCCGTCCAGTTGCCGGGGCGCTTTTCGACGAAGGCGGCCATGCCTTCGCTCTGATCGTCCGAGCCGAAAATCCCGTGAAACAGGCGGCGTTCAAAAACCACGCCCTGTTGCAGCATGGTTTCAAACGCGGCGTTGACCATTTCCTTACACGCCAAGGCGGCGAGCGGAGCCATGCCCGAGATGGCTTCGGCTGTTTTCATGGCTTCGGCGACGAGGTCTGCGGCAGGCACAACCCTTGCGACCAAGCCGGAGCGTTCGGCTTCGGCGGCATCCATCATCCGGCCCGTCAGGCACATCTCCATCGCCTTCGCCTTGCCAATGGCGCGCGTCAGCCGCTGCGATCCGCCCATTCCGGGGGTCACCGCGAGCTTGATTTCCGGCTGACCAAATTTGGCATTATCGCCCGCAATGATAAAGTCCGCCATCATCGCCAACTCACATCCACCGCCAAGGGCAAAGCCGCTGACCGCCGCGATCCACGGCTTGCGGGTTGCGGTAACGCGATCGTAACCGGCGAAGAAATTGCCGCCATACATGTCAGCAAAGGACTGGCTCTGCATTTCCTTGATATCGGCTCCGGCGGCGAAGGCCTTTTCGGAGCCTGTGAGCACCGCGCAACGCTGGCTGTCATCGGCATCATAAGCGGCAAAGGCGTCGATCAGGTTGGCCAGCACCTGGCTGTTCAACGCATTCAACGCCTGCGGTCGGTTGAGCGTGATCAACGTCACCGCGCCACGTTGTTCAACCAGGATAGTCTCGTAACTCACGCTTTCGGAACTCATAGTGGCTTCCATTCTTCATTCTCGGGCAGCGGCGCAAATATCGCGTCGAGCAAATCTTCGGTCACATCCTGTGGCTTAGCCGGGTTCCACTGCGGCGCGTTGTCTTTCTCGATAATCACGGCACGCACGCCCTCGGCAAAGTCAGGACGGAGTAGCACGCGGCTCCCGATGCGATATTCCATTGCCATATTGTCGGCGAAATCGTCGAACGTCGCACCGGTGGCCAGTTGGCGCAGGGCAACTTTGCATGTCTGCGGGCTTTTGGTACGGAGGGTTGCCAATTCCCTCATCGCCCAGTCGCTGTCGTCAGCCTCCAGGCTGGCAAGGATGTCCTCATATCGGTCCGATGCAAAATGCCGGTTGATAGCATGAATATTGTCGACGACCCGCGCAGGTGGCGGCTTGACCGAAAGGGTTCCCAATATACCGTCAATCCGTTCGACATCTTCGCCTGCGATCCGTTCCTTGGCCTCGTGTTGCGCTTCGGATGGCAGGTAATGTGTCGCCAATCCCAGTTCCAGACATTCGGCACCATCAAGCCGTGCGCCGGTAAGGGCAAGGAACGGTCCGACGCGTCCTTCCAGCCGCGACAGATACCAACCGCCTCCTACATCCGGAAAGAGGCCAATGCCGGTCTCGGGCATAGCGAAACGGGTGTTCTCGGTGGCGACGCGAAACCTCGCTGGCAGGGAAATGCCAACGCCGCCGCCCATGCAGATGCCGTCCATGAAGGCAATAATCGGTTTTGGATAATTGAACAGCAGATGGTTAAGTTGATATTCGTCATGAAAGAACTGCCGTCCGGCCTCGCCGCCTTTCAGCGCCGATTCGCGCAGGAAAGCTACATCGCCGCCCGAACAAAAACCGCGCCCCTCGGCATGGTCAATAATGACGCATTTAACCTTCCGGCTTTTCTCCCACTTGATGAGCGTTTCGGTCATGGCATGCACCATGTCCAATGTCAGCGCATGCAGTGCCGATGGCCGATTCAGGCTTATAAAGCCCGCATGGCCCTGGACGCGAGTATTTATCTCTGTGGTCATTGGCGCAATAAATCCCGTCCGATAATCATCCGCATCACCTGATTGGTGCCTTCAAGGATCGAATGCACCCGCAAATCGCGCCAGAAGCGTTCGATCGGATAATCTTTCAAATAACCGTAACCCCCATGCAATTGCAGCGCGCGGTCGACGATGGATGATCCATTGTCGGTCGCCAACCGCTTCGCCATCGCCGAAAACCTCGATTTATCGGGCGCATTCGCGGTGACCTTGGCAGCCGCCATATAGAGCAAAGCCCGCGACGCCTCCAAATCGGTTGCCATATCGGCGAGCATGAACTGGGTGTTCTGGAAGTCAGAAATCGGTTGACCGAATTGCTGACGCTCTTTGGTGTATTTGATCGATTCGTCGAGGCACCTTTGTGCGCCGCCAAGCGAGCACGCGCCAATGTTCAGCCTCCCGCCATCAAGACCCGCCATTGCAAAACGGAAACCATCACCTTCGGCACCCACACGGTTTTCGACCGGCACCTTCACATTGTCAAAAATGACCTGCGCGGTGGGTGACGCATTCCAGCCCAGCTTACGTTCCGGCGCGCCGAAGCTGACACCTTCCATGCCTTTTTCGATGACAAGGCAGCTAATGCCTTTGGGTCCGTCAACACCGGTGCGCACCATTGTCACATAGACATCATTAACGCCCCCGCCCGAGATAAACTGCTTGGTACCGTTGACGACATAATGGTCGCCTTCGAGCTTTGCCGTCGTTTTGAGCGCCGCCGCGTCGGAGCCGCTGCCCGGTTCGGTCAGGCAATAGCCTGCCATTTTCTCCATCCCCACAAGATCGGGCAGGAATTTGGCCTTCACCTCAGCACCGCCAAAGCAATCGATCATCCAGCTCGCCATGTTATGGATCGAGATGAACGCAGACGTGGCGGGACAACCATAAGCCATCGCCTCCATGATCAGCGCCGATTCCAAACGGCCCAATCCGATGCCGCCCGATTCTTCACTTATATAGATAGAAGCAAAGCCAAGATCGGCCGCTGCTTTGATCGTTTCGCGCGGAAAATGGTGCTTTTCGTCCCATTCGGCGGCATGCGGGGTGATTGCATCGGCAGTAAACTTGCGGGCCATATCCTGGATCGCGAGTTGGTCTTCGGTAAGGTCAAACTGGTTGGTCATGCCTTCCCCGTAGCATTGCCATCCTGCCTTATCTACCCGCTAATCGATTAGTCCTGACAGCGGGTGTAGACATATTCTCCGGGAGTCCCGACGTCTTGTCGGATCAGCTGTTTCCGGTCATCGGCGAGGCGATAACGCGTATGGGTTTGCCACTTTTCGCCCTCACCCTCGACATCAAAGTCTGCCGAAACCGATGTCATCGTCTCGCGCTTGCCGTTACGCATGACGGCGGTCGATTCGTAGAATTTGACCAAACTGCCCTGCACGGAAATCAGGCCCTTGACATCACTCGCGCCTGGCTCACAGTCGCCCGGCGTCATCCCCCAGCGCCCGAAATACGCGTTTGGAAACTGGGTGACAGTGATTTCCAAAGGCGCGTCAGCCGCCGCGGCGGCATCAACCGCAACATGGGTCTCTGCATTGGAATCAGACGATTGTTCTGCGGGTCCGCATGCCGACAAGTGCACGCAGAGAAGCATGATCCCGATATTGGGGATGAAATTTCCGCGGTTCATCAACGACAAACCTTTCGCTGACCGGGAAGTTCCGGAAAACAACGGTGGTCATGGCGAACTGCATCTTTTGGCAATGAAACAAAAAGAACTGGCGAGCGGTGCTTCGTCCTGCTAACCGCGCCTCACTCTATATGCACCCATAGCTCAGCTGGATAGAGCGCTGCCCTCCGAAGGCAGACGTCAAGCCTGGAGCGAATTAAAAGGAGTTATTTTTTTTGAGTTAAATCAGTTGGTTATGTTGGCTGAAAAATCGGCTTCAAACCACAAATTTTCTCGCGTAAGCACTGCGTAAGCAGATTGCCCTGGTAGGCACCCGTAGCTCAGCTGGATAGAGTATTCGCCTCCGAAGCGAAAGGCCGCGCGTTCGAATCGCGCCGGGTGCACCAAACCTAGATTTGCATTGTGAGCAAAGCTCATATTCTTCGAACATTGAATTAGAAGTGTGGGGGTCGCAGGTTCGAGTCCTGTCATCCAGACCAATTTTTTCAATCACTTAGTAGAATTTTGCCGCCTTCGCCGAGCTTAAGTCTAGGGTTTAGTCTGGGGCGTTTTTCTTTTCTATTTTACGATGGAATCGAGAGTCGTGATGATTTTCGCCTGTGACTAGCGGCGGCTGACTCTCTGCCGCCATGATCGGACACAGCCGACCGACCCTGCCACGAGACTGAAAACAAAACGGCTATCGCGCAACTGTAGACGAGAACGCCTAGCATATCACGGGATTGGTCTTTTTTGCGCTCGCGCAAACAAAGCCGACAACCCACCGCTTCTGAAAAAAACCCGAAGAATGCCTTGCCGAATTTGCAAGCAAACAAGATAACAGGTGAGTGACCTAAAGTCGCCCTCGACCGGGTGCCGTTAGATATGTCCAGGCTCCAAGCTAAAGCTATCGGTGCACATGCCAACATGTGCTTTCAACACCCGGTCGAACAGGCTGCTGCTTTGCCCTTTCGATTATAATCCGATTATAAAATAGAATGGGCGCACTCGCTCCGTCACTCTTTGTTTTGCGGCTATTCGAGTCGCAACCAAATGAAGGAGTAAGACGATGGAAAATCTGAAATTTGTTGAAGAAGATGTGATCGATCTCGGTCAGGCCTCGGCCGAAACCAAGGGAACGGCCCTTTTTCTAATCGACGACGATGGCGGCCCGCGTGTTTACGCTGCAGGCATCGTTGCTGACTGACACATGACGAGTGCGCGCACAGGCGCGCACTCGTTGTCCTTGCACAGCATCATGCCATCCCTTGACCTCGATGATCTTGCATATTGCGAGATCGACGGAACGCTCATCTTTCTCGATATCGAGGCCGACCGGTATTTTTGCCTATCTGATGATCGTAATCGTGAGGCGCTGGCTGCAATCGATCTTTCGACGTCAGGATCATGGCATCAACCAGCCAGCTTTCCCCGACCATCTCCGTGGACCCCGCCTACAAGAGCCTGTGCCGCGATACATTCGGTCCGCAAAGATGATCTTTTGCCGCGATCACAAAGTGCACTTGGCTTTGTAGCCAGCTAGGAATGGCGCCGCGACGCCCAGGCCATGACGCGGTGGCGCAACTTTCCGAATTCAAACGATTGAGCCGGAGGACCTGGGGCATATCAAAACCACCACAGGCCCTCCAGATTCAGGGTCAGAATTTAAACCCGAGTGCAACACCATATGTCCGCGGATCGGACGGATATGAAGAAAACGAAAAGGTCGAAGCTTGCACTGAAGATATCCACTTTTTATTGAGAAGATTAGTCCCGAAAAGGCGGACCGAAAGCTGGTCATCATTCATATGGTAGGCGATTGATCCATTGAGCAGCTGAAAACTCCCCTGCCCGATCACATTGCCCGGTTCGTACCAATAGCCGCTGTTGTGAGACAAGACTGCGTTGAAGGCTAAACGGTCGTTGTCGCTGACTGGAACCGAATAGGCCGCCGATAGGGTCACCGACAATTTGGGGGCACTGATCATCCGATTGCCTGCGGCATCGGCGATGCATTGACGGTTGCCCCCGGTGGGCGGGCCAGTGTTCCCGTCGACACAAGTCGCCGGGAGTTCGTAGAAGAACTGCGCGCCCGGGAAGCTACGATACTCAGCTTTCGGCAACCAACCAACCTTTGCCGATAAGGTGAGTTCGCCAGTGTCCAGGCGCGGTGACAGTGCCGCTTCAATATCGATACCCTGCACACGCGCTTGGGCGGCGTTCAGGAGAAAGGCTGTGGGTCCGCTCACCGCGAATAGTTGGATATCCTTATAGTCATAGTGGAATGCCGATGCATTTAAGGTCAGCTGGTTATCGAGGAAAGTGGACTTGAAACCGACCTCATAGGCGTCGAGGGTCTCCGGCCGGACTGGCGGCGTTGCGATTGTCGACGTATTGAACGCTCCGCTTTTGAACCCACGACTGGCGTTTGCATAGACCATCAAGTTCGGTGTGAACTTATGATCAACACCAATTCGCCATGTCACCTTCCGATAGGTCCGGTCTTCATTCTGCCTTGCCGTAACCGGCCCACTGGTGCCGGCGAGCGCATAGTCGCGCTGAGCGAAAAAGCTAGATGTCTGAATGCCGTCATAAGTGCGCTTGTCGCTGGTGAAACGAACACCGCCCGTAAGGTTAGTTCCCTGGCCAAAATCGTAGGTCAGTTGCGCGTAAGGCGCATAGGAAAACGTTGTCGCATCATTTAGTCGATCAAAATTTACAGGGGCGGCATATTTGTTGCGGATGAACACGAGCGTGTTCGCATCCGAATAGAAAATGAACAGTCCTGCGGTGTAATTGAGATTACCAGCGTCACCGTTCAGCAAGAACTCTTGCTGGATCGTGTCCGTTTTCTCACGAAGATAAACATCGCTGACCTGCGGCGCGCCACCGTCAGTATCGGTAAAATAATCGGAAAAAACGTGGCGCCATGCGGTAGTGCTCGTCAAACTTGCAAAGCCCAGGTCGAAATTGGCGACCATCGACGTGCCGTAAAGCTCGGTGACCGGCTTTTTTGCTACATCATGATAAGCGCACCTTAAACAATTGCCGACCGTCGGCGGATCGATAATAGGCGCAGTCGGGTCAAGGATATTACGGCCCGGAATTGAGATCGTGCCGGGATAAACTCCGCGTGTAGCGCCAAAATCCGAGCTCTTTTTCATATAGTCGGCGGACAGGGTGATGGTCGTCGCGTCGCTTGGTTCCCAGAGCAACTTTGTGCGGGCACCCCAAGACCGGTGATAATAGGCATCGCGATCAAGTACAACGTTGCGACCGAAACCGTCGCCCTGATGCTTACCCGTAAGCGCGAGATCTATCGCCAGATTTTCCGTCAATCCGGTCGTCGCATAAAGCTGGCCCGCGACAGTATCATAGTTTCCGTAGCTCACCATGCCGTCGACCGCAGCATTATGGCTCGGCTTGCGCGTGATAATGCTGATCAATCCCCCCGTTGCATTGCGGCCGTAAAGCGTGCCTTGCGGGCCTCGGAGGACTTCGATCCGCTCGATATTGTTCATGTCGAAAATTATGCCCGCAGCACTGGCCATGTATACGCCATCAACATACGTGGCGACATTGGGTTCATCGGCCGGCAACGTGTTTTGGGTGCCAACGCCACGCAGATACGGAGTGTATCCGGTGCGTTGCTGCGTCATGACGAGACCAGGCACGACGGTGGTCAGCTTTTCGGTGTTGGTGACGCCGGCAGCATTAAGCTGTTCTGCCGTCGCGGCAGTTATTGCTACAGGGACGTCTTGAAGGCGCTGCTCGCGACGCTGCGCGGTGACGATAATGTCCTGAGCGCCGGCTTGCTGCGCCGCCTCGGTTTCTTCAGGAGGGGCTGTTTGCGCCCATGCGATCGAATTTGTTGCAGTGCCGAGAAGCAGTAAGCCTCCGATACGCAGAGTTCGCGTGCCTAATTTCATGATATCCTCCCTCTCAGAACGGACGCTCGAGCGCCTTTTTCAAGCACTCTTATATTCATTATAATGGTCCTAATCAACCCCTTTTTTAGACTTCCTTCGTTGGTGCATTGTCGCACGGAACTCGCAGGCTCGCGTGTCTTCAAGCTGATCGTTTAAGGCCGCTTTTCAGCTGATTAGCGAGCTAAGCCAAAATGCACGCAGGAGCTCCAAGCTCCCGTCACCTCCGCAGACAACTATGAAGGAGCAAAGAGGCCGATGAAAAATACCGACACTCTCGCGCAGAGGGCTGATTCGGATTCGCCCGAACAACGTCCAGGGAAATCGGATAATGATTGGCTCGACGCCGCCGCCGCACTTCGCTGGATGGCGTCGCCGACCCGCGCGGGCGAATGGTCCTTTGATGAAGATGATTTCCATATACGCTGGTTTGCAGACAGTGTGCTCAACGCGAATGCCAGCTGCGTCGACCGTCATGCCGAAGCCACACCCGAGCGCATCGCGATCATCTGGGAACCCGACGACCCGTCCGAACAGCCTAGACACATCAGCTATGCGGAACTGCGCGAACAGGTCGGAAAGTTCGGCAATCTGCTCAAAGCCAAAGGGGTAGAGAAGCGCGACCGCGTCACCATCTATTTGCCGATGATCCCGGAGGTAGCCTTTGCGCTGCTAGCATGCGCGCGGATCGGTGCGATCCACAGCGTCGTCTTCGCTGGCTTCTCGCCGGAAGCGCTCGCGGGGCGGATCCTCGATTGCGACAGCAGAGTGGTCATCACTGCAGACGAAGGGCGGCGCGGCGGGAAGCGCGTGCCACTCAAGACCAATGTTGATGCCGCTATTCTTCATACTCCGCAGGTTAAGTCGGTGATCGTCGTGAGATTGACGGGCGGTGACGTCCCAATGACGCCCGGCCGTGATCATTGGTATCATGAGGATATGGCACGGATCCCCGCCGACTGCCCGATGGAACCGATGGGAGCGGAGGATCCGCTCTTCATTCTCTAAACCTCGGGTTCCACCGGCAAACCAAAAGGCGTCCTTCACACAACCGAAGGCTATCTGCTCTGGGCAGCCTCACCCACAAGCTTTGCTTCGACTATCAGCCCGGCGCTGTCTATTGGTGCGCGGCCGATATCGGGTGGGTAACCGGCCATAGCTACATCGTCTACGGGTCGCTCGCTAACGGCGCGACGACGCTCCTTTACGAGGGTGTTCCGAACTAGCCAACACCCTCGCGAATCTGGGAGGTCGTCGATCGCCATCAGGTGGAGATCCTCTACGCCGCGCCCACCGCGCTTCGCGCGCTCATGAAAGAGGGCGACATCTTTGTCGAGCGCACCTCGCGCGCCTCGCTCAAGACGCTCGGGAAGCGTCGGCGAGCCAATCATTGATGACATCGTCGACGCGGCCGGTGATACAGTAGTAGCCGTCTTCGTCGCGCCGGGCCCCGTCGCCCGTGACATATTTGCCGGGAAAGGTCGTGAAATAGGGTCCTCGTCGAGCCCGGGAATGCCAATCGCCTTCACAAGTCGCTGCCACATTCGATCGGTCGTGCACGCGATGGCAATCCAGCCACCGTCTCGCGCCCGGTTATGGCTATGCGGCACGACATTAACCGTGTCCGCGCCGAGCGGCTCGCGCTGGAATCCGGAATGGGCGAAGACCGTCGCCATCTCGTCGAGCACCCGGAACACCGACTCCTAAAGGGCGATGTCGATTTCTTGGCCCTCATCCGTTTGCTCGGCATGGCGCAGCGCAACGAGCACGCCGACGGCACTGAACAGTCCCGTCATATAGTCGGCCAGCGACGTCGAGCCCGGCACGACGGACGTGCCACCCGGTTCGGCCGCCAGATCGGCGAGGCCGCCAAATGCATGCGCGATGCGCGCGAACCCGGGCTTGCCCCGCATGGGCCCCGTCTGTCCGTAGCCACTGACGCGGAGCATCACGATGCTAGGGTTCGCCTTCGCGAGAGCGTCGAAACCGAGCCCCCATTTCTCAAGTGTGCCGGGCCAGAAATTCTCGAGAACGGCATGGCTTTTCGCGACGAGTCCCAGAAAGATGTCGCGGCCGTCCGGCGTCCGAAGGTCTAGCGTCAGCGAACGCTTGTTGCGCGCCTCACTCGCCCAGACTCGGGTGTCGGCCCCTTCCACCGGCGTTCCGAAGCGCCGCAACGTGTCGCCCTGCCCCGGCTGATCGATCTTGATGACATCGGCACCGAATTCGGCAAGCAGCGTCCCGCAAAAGGGCGCGGCGATAAAGGTCGCAATATCGAGAATCCGGATGCCGGAAAGCGGTCCGGCTTCCGGTTGGCCCGTCATGTCAGGCCTGTTCTTCGGCCAGCGTCTTTGCGCAAAGTGCGAGGTGTACCGCTGGCGCACCGAGTATGGCATCGAGCACGACCATGCGCTGAAGATAGCGGCCCACCGGATACTCCTGGGTCATACCCATGCCGCCATGCGCCTGAACCCCCGCCTCGGTCACACGTCGCAGCGCTTCGCCCGCCGCCGCTTTCGTGCCGGCGAAACGCAGCGCTCTGATGCGCGGATCGGTGAGGTCGAACGTGGCGAGCGCGACGAGCAATGTCGCCCGTCCCATTTCCGCGTCGATCGCCATGTCGGCAAGGCGGTGCTGGAGAACCTGAAACTGGCCGAGGAGCATACCGAACTGTTTGCGGCTGCGAAAATATTCCGCGGTAATCTCGGCGACTGCCTCCATCATCCCGACCGTTTCGGCGGCGATGGCTGCAATGGCTTGCTCGGCCATCGCCGTCAGCGCCGCGAATCCCTCACCATCGATTCCGAGCAATTGGCCCTCTGCATTTTCGAAGACGACCGTGGCCGCGCTCGATCCGTCGACGAGCGGGGTCGGCTGTACCGAGACGCCCGTTGCATCGGCGTGAACGAGGAACAGGGAAATGCCCGGCTCCGCGCCCGAGTCTCCGCTCGTCCGCGCCGAAACGATGAACAGATCGGCGACATCCCCGGCCAGCACCAATGTCTTCGTTCCGTCCAACCGGAAGGCCGCGCCGCTACTATTCGCGCGGGTCGAGACGCTGGCGAGATTTCCCGCCGCGTCGGGCTCGCTGATCGCCGCGGCGAGCAAGGTCTCGCCGGCAACGATTCCGGAAAGTAGGCGATCGCGCGCTTCCGCATCTCCCGAAGCGATCAAGAGCTGGGGGCCGAGCACCGCTGCACCGAGATATTCTCCAGCCGATGAGCCGCGTCCCAGTTCCTCGGCAATCAGGGCTATTTCGACGGGGCCACCGAAGCCACCAAATTCTTCGCCGATCCCAGCGGACAGCCAGCCCATGTCGGCCATTTGGCCCCACAGGGCACGATCGAATCCGACCGCTCCCGCTTCGGGTCTCCCGCGATCTGAAACGAAACGGGCTGCGCTCTCGCGGATCAGCAGCTGGTCGTCGGTGAGATTGAGTTCCATGTCAGAATCCGAACTTGGCCTTTGCGATGATGTTCCGCTGGATCTCGTTCGTTCCACCGTAGATCGCCGCCGCGCGACTATAGAAATAGGCGACCGCGATGCCTTCGGCATGTTGCGGACCGGGTGCCGGCTGCGCAGGCGCAGTTCCCTCTGGATCGGGGAACGCTACCGCGCCGAAATCACCGAGCGCCTCGACGGCAAGCTGGGTTAGCTTCATATAAACTTCGGTTGCGCGAACCTTGATCGACGAGCCGACGATGCTGAGGTCGCGCTCGGACATGGCGCCGCGCGCGATGGTCTCGATCATCTTCATTTCGATCACGGCGATCTCGAAATAGAGGCGCGCGACCCGCGCGGCAAATTCCGCATCGTCCAGGAGGCGTTGTCCGTTCGCCTTTTGCCGGCCGGCGATGTCCATCACGCGTTCGAGCGACATATAGAGCGCGGGCATGTCGGCCGATCCGAAGAGGCGCTCGTTGTTGAGGAGGAATTTGGCAATCGACCATCCCTGCCCCGGCTCGCCGATCATATTGTCGGCCGGCACCACCACGTCATCGAAGAAGGTTTCGTTGAGATGGTGCTGGCCATCGATGCTGATGATGGGCCGCACCGACACGCCTGGCGACTTCATATCGACGAGGATGAAAGAGATGCCCTCCTGCTTCTTTCCTTCGCTGCTCGTTCGCGCGAGGAGAAAGATCCAGTCGGCGAGACTCGCCTGGCTCGTCCAGATCTTCTGGCCGTTGATCACCCAATTGTCGCCTTGGCGGACAGCGCTGGTGCGTAGCGAGGCGAGATCGGACCCCGAGCCCGGCTCGGAGAATCCCTGGCACCAGACGACCGTCCCCGAAAGCAGGGGCTCACGAAACTGGGCCTGTTGTTCGGGCGTACCGAAGGCGTTGAGCACCGGTCCGAACAAGGCAAAGCCCTGGACATTGGTAACCGGGGCATGCGCGTTTGCCAGTTCCTGATCGAAAATCATGCGCTGACGGCCCGTCCAGCCTTTGCCGCCATGTTCGACCGCCCAGTGGGGTTGGCCATAGCCGTGCGCGTGCAGGATCGATTGCCACCGCAGCATTTCTTCGCGGGTGGCGGTATAGTGCCGTCGACCGCGCGCCTCGAGATCCGCGGGCAGATGATCCTTCAGGAAGGCCCGTATTTCTTCGCGAAAGGCGTCTTCCTCAGGGTCCGCCGCGAATTCCATGTCATGCGCGCTCCAGAATATGGATGACGCAGACCGAACCGCCACCCATCATCTGCACAAGGCCCGATCGCGCGTTCTCGACTTGCCGCGAGCCGGCCTGGCCGCGAAGCTGCAGGACGGTTTCATGCACCTGCGCGAGGCCGGTCGGTCCGCCCGGGTGACCGCGCGCGATCAGGCCGCCGTCGGTGGAGAAGGGAATTCGTCCGCCAAGTGCGGTCGCGCCGTCGTGGACAAGCGCGTCGCCCTCACCGTCCGCACATATATCGAGCAGCTCATAATAGAGCAGTTCCTCGATCGGGAAGGCGTCATGAACCTGCACCATCGACAGGTCCTTGGGGCCAAAGCCCCATTGCTCATAGGCTTGGCGAGCGGTGGTGCGGGTCATTTCTCCCGGTCCAACCGTCGCGCCGAGGAAGATATGACCTTCGGTATATTGTTCGGTTTCCATCGCGGCGGCAGCGACCCGGACCATGGGATTGCCCGTTTCGGCCGAAATCCTCTGTGCAACCTCCTTCGTCGCGACGATCGCACAGGCGCCGCCGCCGCCGGTCGCAGCCGCCATTTTGGACGTGAAGGGATGCGCGATGGGTCGCGATGCCAGAACTTCCTCGGCGGTCACTTCGTGCGTCGCTTGCCGCTGCGCGTTGATATTATCGCGCGCCTGATTCCAGTTTTTCGCGGCGATCTTTGCGAAGGTCTCGACGGTCGTGCCGCGGTCGTGCATCCGCCGCACGCCCCACAGCGCGAAGAAGGCGGCCGGCAGGATCACGCCTTCCATATCGGTTCGTGCGACACCGACCCCGGTCAGATTGTTGAGGTCGTCGAATCCCCACGCCATCGCGACCTCGCTCGCGCCGCCCGCAACGCTGAGCACGGCTTCGCGAAAAGCTGTCGAGCCCGTCGCCGACGCATTTTCGACATGCGTAATCGGCGCGCCCGACAGACCGAGATCCTTGGCGTAGGTGAGGCCGTCCATAACTTCGCCGGTCAGATAGCCTGTGTAGACCGCGTCCATGTCAAAGAAGCGCAGCCGGGAATCCTTGAGCGCTGCCGCGGCGGAGACAAAGGCAAGGTCGCGCATCTTGGTATTGTGATTGTTGAACGGGTGCATGCCGACCCCGACGACATAGACGTCGCGTGCGAAATGAGTCACTTTGCATCTCCCGGGATTGCTTCGAAGGCATAGCTGCAGAGTTCGGTGCCATCGTCGGCAACCGCCACCGGGTGGAGGACGACCTTCACCGGCATCCCGATTTCCCAGTCGCCCATTTTTCCGTGGAGCACGCCCTGCACGCGCGGACCTTCGGGAAAATCGACCTGCGCGACGCCATAGCCGTTCGACTCGGCATATTTGACCCGGCCCATGCTGGCAAAATGGACATAGGTCCATGCGTAGATCGTGCCGACCGGCGACAGCAGCCGGTCCTCGACGACGCCTTCGGTCCGCGGGCACCGGTAGCGTCGCGGGAAATAATAGCTGTCCGCCCCGGGGCTGTAGGATGCGATGAGGCGAAGCGGCGCGGCGGGATCTTCGGGTACGTCGATATAGCCGGGTTCAAGCGGTCGCCGGGGCGCACCTTCCGCCGCTCCGGCGATCCCGGCGCCCTTTTCGACGGCACCGCCCTTGCCTTGCCAAAAGTCGATTTCCTCATCACTCACGACTCTCTCCCGTCCTAAATTTCGCGGCCTGAATTAACTAACCAGTAAAGAAAGTCAAGGCTTGTCATAATCATTATCATGGATTATGCGTTGGCCATTCTTAACAGGAGGCAAGCATGACGTCTTTGGCTGGAAAGGTCGCAATCGTCACAGGGGGCGGTCAGGGGATCGGGCGGGAAGAGGCCCTGCTGCTGGCGTCGGAAGGGGCAGCCGTCATCGTCAACGACATGGGCGGACTCGTCGACGGCAAGGATGTGCCCGAGAGCTTTGCGAATCAGGTTGTTGCCGAGATCAAGGCGGCCGGCGGCCGGGCGGCGCCAAATTTCTCCGATGTTTCTGACTGGGCTGCTGCTGACGCCATGGTCCAGCAGGCGATCGACACGTTCGGAAGTCTCGACATCCTGCTCTGCAATGCCGGCATCGTGCGCGATCGCATGATCCACAATATGTCCGAGGCCGAATGGGACGCGGTGATCAAGGTCCACCTCAAGGGCCATTTCGCGCCCACCCGCGCCGCGGTCACGCGCTGGCGCGAACAATCGAAGACGACGGGCAAACCCGTCAATGGTCGTATTCTCTATACGACTTCCGAGGCCGGACTCTTCGGCCACCCCGGACAGCCGAACTATTCGGCGGCCAAGGCGGGCATATGCGGCCTGTGTTTCGAGGTCGCGAAGGAAGTCGGTCGGTTCGGCGTGACCGTGAACGTGATTTCGCCGCGCGGACGTACGCCGATGACCGAGAGTACGTTCGGCGACTTCACCATTCCCGAGGGGACGTTCGACAGCTGGGCACCCGACAATGTTGCGGTTTGGCCGGTCTTTCTGTGCACCGACGAAGCAAAGGACATCAGCGGTCAGATTTTTGTCGTCTTCGGCGGGACGGTCCAGGTGATGGAAGCCTGGCCGATCGCCGCGAAGATCAGCCAGGACAAGAAATGGACTCTTGGCGAACTTTCGACCGCGGCACATGAGCTCTTTCCGCACATGCGCGCCGATCCGCCAGCCTGGCCCGAAATGAACCAGCCGAGCGCGAACCAGAATCCCGGAGTCGCGCGGTGAGCGCCGCTGCGGCCGATAAGGAGATCGAAATAGGTGTCGTCACGCGCACCGACTTCGTGAAATTCGCCGGCGCCGGCGGCGATTTCAATCCGATGCACCATGACGATGATTTCGCGCGGGCCTCGGGATTTCCCTCGGTCTTCGCGATGGGAATGATGACGGCAAGCATGGCGTCACGGCTCATCACCGATTGGTTCGGGATCGAGGCGGTCCGGACCTATGAAGTCCGGTTCCGATCGATGGTATGGCCCGGCGAACGTCTCCGCGCGAGCGGCCGGATCGTGGGCACGGTCGAGGGGGCGGCGGAGGAACGTCTCCTCGTCGAGTTTGACGTTGCCAATGCCGATGGCGAGGTAAAGGTGAGCGGACAGGCGCAGATCGCCGCGCGAGACCGGAGCCATTGACCATGCTGCACGCGAACGGAACACGTAAACCATGGGCCCGCAAGGGAAGCCTGGCGCATCTGACCGATCGCGACGCGGTGGTGAAGGCAGCGGCAGTCCTGTTCGATCGTCGTGGTTATGTCGATACGACGATGCAGGATATCGCCGATCGCCTCAAGATTTCCAAGCCGACGCTGTACCGCCACGCCAAGAGCAAGAATGAAATTCTCCAACTCATCATCAATCATTGGATCGACCGCTCCGATGAAGCGCTCGAACAGGCGAGCACCATGCCCGATGCAGCCGGCCGGATTCCATATATAGTCCGGCAGTGGACGCAGAACGCCGTCTCCAACAGCGCCCATCTAAAAGTGTTTCTTTCTAGCGAGCAGGACATGCCGCCGAAGGCCGTGCGCCGGTATCGGGAATGGTCGGGGAAGGTCTATGACCAGTTCCGCGAAATGATCATTGAGGGCCAGAAACAGGGGCTCTATCGTGCAGACGCCGACCCGACGGTCGCCGCCTTCTCGATTCTGGGATTCATCCTGTTGCTCCCGCGGTGGCTCTCGTCATCGGGACGCCTGTCGCCGGTCGAAGTCGCTGACGAATTCATGAAAAACTGGGCCTGCGGAATGCAGGCTCCCCAGAGGGAGAGAATGGGTGAACCGGGCTAGATTGGAAGACCGTGTCGGCGAAATTGTCCGCGAAGTTCGCTTCCCGGTGGAAGCCGGCAAGATAGGCGAATTCGCGCGCGCGATGAAGGATCCTGCTCCCGTCTATTCCGACGGCGAAGCCGCCCGCGCGGCCGGATTTGAAGCGATCCCGGCTCCTCTAACCTTCAGCACGGCGTCGGCGCATTATGCCGGCGGCGACGCAACTGACCTGCCGCTGCGCCTTGGCCTCGACCTTTCCCGCACGGTCAATGGTGAGCAGCGGTGGGAATATCATCGCCCGATGCTGGGTGGCCAGATCCTGACCGGCATTTCGCGGATCGCGAGCGTCGATCGGAAACAGGGACGCGCGGGCGAGATGCTCCGCGTCCTGACCGAAACCGAATTTCGCGACGAGGATGGCGAACTGGTCGTCACCGAGCATATGCTGACAATTGAACTGCCCGCCCAAAAATAATCACAAGGCGGCACAATGGAGGGAGAGGATCGTGGCGGAAGGCACGAAGCTTTACTACGAGGAAATGGGCCTCTGGTCGCGCGAGAGCATCGGCTGGCTCCTGACAACAACCGCGCGGCGGTGGCCCGACCGCGAACTGATCTATTTCGAGGGCGAGCGGTACAGCTACGAGGATCTGCGGCGCTGGATGCAGCATGTCGCGCGCCATTTCGTTTCACGCGGTCTCGGGCCGGGTAGCCGCGTCCTCATCCAGCTTGGCAACTGCATGGAATTGATCGTCGCGCAGCTCGCCTGCTGGCGGATCGGGGCGGTCTGCGTTCCGGTTATTCCGATCTACCGGGCGCACGAAGTTTCCCATATCCTCAAGGATGCCCGCCCCGATGCGGTGATCACGGCAGCTTCGGCCGGCAGTCGCGAGCCGTTTCGGGAAATGGACGAACTGCTCGCGGATGCAGCCTTTGACCCGATCCGAATACTGGTCGGCGACAGTGCAAACGCCGAAGGCTGGAAGACGTTGATCGGTCGGCCAGGTGCCGACGAACTCGCCGGCGAAGAGGGACTCCCCCTGCCCGCGCCTGCCGACGAATGCATCTTGCTTCTCTATACCTCGGGAACGACCTCCGCTCCCAAAGGGGTGAAGCTGACGTCGCGCGCGCTCCTGTCGAACCTCGACAGCTGGCGGCAGACCGTCGGGCTTTCCGAAACCGACGTCTTTGCCAGCGGCTCGCCGCTTGCGCACATCGCAGCGCTCGGATCAGCGCTCCTCATGCCGATGCGGATCGGCGCGCGCACGGCACTCATGAACGGATGGAATCCGGATGCGGCGGTCGAGATCATCGCCGCCGAACGGGTTACCTATATGTCGGGGGCGACCGTCTTCATCCACGACCTTGTGCAGCGATATGCCGCGAGTGCTTCGCCCGACTATCGGCTGCGCAACTTCTACAGCGGCGGGTCGCCGACCCCGGCCGAACTTGTCGAACAGGCCGACGCGCTCGGCGTCAAGGTCGTGCGATGCTATGGCATGACCGAAACCGCGGGCACGACGACGTCGGCCTGGCGCGAAGCGCCGCTGCATCGCCGCGCCAATTATGACGGCAAGGTCGAGTTCGGAACCGAGATGGAAGCGGTCGACGATAATCATGTCCCGCTCCCCGCCGGCGAGATCGGCCATGTCCGTATCCGCAGCCCTAAAATGATGATCGGCTATACCGACGAGGCGATCACCGCGGCGCAGCTTGATGCCGACGGCTGGTTCTACCCCGGGGATCTCGGATCCGTCGACGAGGATGGATGGTTTCAAATGACGGGGCGGACCAAGGATATCATCAACCGGGGCGGCGAGAAATTTTCGGCCGTCGATATCGAACGCGCGCTCCTGTCTTTCCCGGGGATTGAACAAGCCGCCGTCACGGCACTACCCGACGAGCGCTTCGGCGAGGCGGTCGCGGCATTTGTCATGCTGCGGACCGGCCACATCTGGAGCGGGCCGGGTCCCATCCTTGCCCATCTCGAAGCAGTAAAGCTTGCGAAAGCGAAGTTTCCGGTGGCGTGGCGCGTGGTCTCCTCGCTTCCGACGAGTGCGACGGGCAAGATC
Organism: Sphingorhabdus sp.; assembly: GCA_040007915.1. GTDB lineage: Bacteria > Pseudomonadota > Alphaproteobacteria > Sphingomonadales > Sphingomonadaceae > Sphingorhabdus_B. The sequence goes on along the minus strand of JBDTUD010000007.1, from coordinate 48,755 downwards.
GTCAAACAGAATTTGTTCGATCTCGAGGTGCTGCACGCAGACTGAAATTCGTCCGTCCGCGTTGAAATATGCGCAAGCTCTCCGTATTGATTATAATCATTTTCATCAATATGATTGCGCGAACGAATCGGTCCCTTAATCCCGTTCCCGACCATATTTGCGATCGGGAATGGAGAATACACGGCAGACCGAAGGCTTTGATGCGGAGCGATTGAGACAATGGCGACCAAGACAGTAACCGACGAAAGCTTCGCCGAAGATGTTCTCAAATCGGGAACGCCTGTCCTCGTCGATTTCTGGGCGACTTGGTGCGGGCCATGCAAGATGATGGCTCCGTCGCTCGAAGAGCTTTCCGAAGAATATGGCGACACGCTCGTGATCGCGAAGATGGATGTCGACGCGAGCCCCGCGATCCCCGCCCAATATGGCATTCGCGGCGTTCCCACTTTCATCCTCTTCAAAGATGGCGAGCCGGTGGCGAACAAGGTCGGCCCCATGCCGAAGACCCAGCTGAAAGACTTTATCAGCCAGGCCCTGTAACGGGCTTCGACCTTCGCACTTAGGGGCGCTCCGTCCCTGAGGCGGACTTAAAGAAAAATAATCGAGCAAGAGGATGAATATGGTCAAGTTTTCGGTGCAGCGCCGCGACGGGACGGTGCAGGAAATTGAAGGCACGGAAGGCCAGTCGGTTATGGAACTCATCCGCGAGGCCGGCGTCGACGATCTGCTCGCGCTGTGCGGCGGGTGCTGCTCGTGCGCGACCTGTCATGTCTTTGTCGACCCAAAGGTCGGCGACCGGCTCCCGGCGATGACCGAGGACGAGGACGACCTCCTCGAAAGCTCCAATCAACGCTCGCCGCAGTCGCGCCTGTCGTGCCAGCTCCCCTGCACGCCCGACCTCGAAGGAGTCGTTTTCGTGATTGCCCCCGAGGACTGAGTTCGGACGAAGACGGCTCGACCGTCAGAAACAGATCGACAGGCGAGGCCGGATTCTGCTGGCGTACCGATCTATCTGTTCCCCAGGATCATGCGCGATGCCTTTTCGCCGATCATCATGCATGGGAAATTGGTGTTCGAATTGACCAAGCTGGGCATGATTGAGCTGTCCGCGACGCGCAGCCCATCGATCCCGCGCACACGCAGCTGCGGATCAACGACGGCCATGGCGTCGCTGCCCATCTTGCAGCTGCCCGCCGGGTGGTGGGCAGTACGACCGAACCGGCGAATGAATTTTTCGAGATCCTTGCGCGTTCGGCCGACCTCGGCGGGGAAATGCTCCTTGGCGACAAAGGGTGCAAACGCCGGCTGCGACATGATTTCGCGGCTGAGTTCCGCGCCATTGATCGACATTTCGACATCGTAAGGATCGGTCAGATAGGCCGGATCGATGACCGGGCTGTCAGTCGGATCGGAGCTGCGCAGCGTCACCGAGCCGCGGCTGCGCGGGCGCGAGAAGTAGGAATCGAGCGTACAGCCCCACTTCCCGGCCATGGCCGGTGTTCCGGGCTGGGTATTGGCGCCTAGCATGAAATGGAACTGGAGGTCGGGCTGCGACCGGCCCCTGTCGGCGTACCAGAAGGCCCCCGCTTCGGCGATGTTCGAGGTGACCGGCCCGGTCCCGAAAAGCAGATATTGAAGGCCGGCCCACATCTGCCAGTGCGGCTTCGCGTATCGCTCGAGGCTGTACGGGCCCTTCAGCTCGTAAACCATGTCGACATTCATTTGATCGTGGAAATTCTTGCCCACGCCGGGCAGGTCGTGGCGCACATTGATGCCGAGCGCCGTCAGTTCGTCGGCAGGTCCGATGCCCGACAGCATGAGAAGCTTTGGCGAGCCGATCGCGCCGGCAGAGATGACGATCTCGGACTCGGACTCGGCGACCTGCTGCTGGTGTCCCGTGCGATACTGGACGCCCCGCGCCCGGCCACCCTCGACGATGATGCGTTCGACCAGGGCGTTGGTGACGATTGTGAGATTCGGCCGCCCCTTCGCTTCACCGAGGAAGGCGGCGGCGCTGCTCGAGCGTCGTCCCCGGCGCTGAGTCAATTGATAGAGGCCGCACCCGGCCTGGCGCTCGCCGTTAAAATCGGGATTGTAAGGAATTCCGGCCTGCTGGCAGGCCTGGACAAACGTCTTGCTCAGGCGATTGGGGCTGATCGGGCTCGAAATTCCTACCGGCCCACCGGTGCCATGATATTCGCAGGCGAAGATCTCATTATCCTCGATCCGCCGAAAGACCGGCAGGACGTCCGCGAAAGACCAGCCGGGACAGCCTTCTTCATTGGCCCAGCGATCATAATCCTGCGCGCAGCCGCGGGTGTAGACCATGGCATTGATCGACGATCCGCCGCCCATTACGCGGCCTTGTCTGAGGGCCATCTCGCGGCCGTCGACCTCATCGCGCGGCGCGGTCGAATAGCCAAATGCAAAGGGCGTTTGCGGCTTCCTGAACATTTTGAAGAAGCCCGCGGGCATGTGGATATAGGGGCTGCGATCGACCGGCCCGGCCTCGATCAGCAATACCTTTGAGTCAGCCGGCTCGCTCAATCGCGCGGCAAGTGCGCATCCCGCCGACCCACCACCAACTACGATGAAATCATACATCATAATTCCGTCTATCCTCTGGCAATTTTCATATTCTATGGTAATCATTATCAGATAAGTCAATTGGAGGGACATTCTATCCCATGTCGAACACACATTCCTGCCGGATGCTCGTCCTCGGCTCCGGCCCTGCCGGGCTGTCGGCAGCCATTTATGGCGCCCGCGCGGGCCTCGCACCAATCGTTGTGCAGGGCCTGCAGCCGGGAGGCCAGCTAACGATCACGACCGACGTCGAGAATTATCCTGGGTTCAAAGAGGTCATCCAGGGGCCTTGGCTCATGGAACAGATGCAGGCGCAGGCCGAGCATGTCGGTGCCCGTATGATGTGGGACACGATTGTCGATGTCGACCTGAGCGAGCGACCATTCAGGCTGCACGGCGACGGCGGTGCGATCTATGTCTGCGATGTGCTCGTCATCGCCACCGGGGCGCAGGCGCGCTGGCTGGGACTGGACAGCGAGATGGCGCTGCAGGGCAAGGGCGTCTCGGCCTGCGCGACCTGCGACGGCTTCTTTTATCGCGGCAAGAAAGTGGCCGTGATCGGCGGCGGGAATACCGCCGTGGAAGAAGCGCTCTATATGACCAATCACAGCCACGACGTCACGCTGATCCATCGCCGCGACACGCTTCGCGCCGAGCGCATCCTCCAGGAGCGCCTCTTCGCCCATCCCAATATCAAGGTCGTCTGGAACAAGCAGGTCGCCCGGTTCGTGGAAGGTGAAGGCAATGCGGGGCTGATCGCCATCGACCTTGTCGACACCGCGACCGGTGAACCAAGCCAGATTTCGGTCGAGGGCGGGTTCGTGGCAATCGGGCATAGTCCGGCAACGGAATTGTTCCGCGGCAAGCTTGAACTGGACGGGGAAGGTTATATCGAGGTCCAGGCCGCGACGACGCGGACCAGCGTCGAAGGCGTGTTCGCTTGCGGCGATGTCATGGATAAAATCTATCGTCAGGCGGTGACGGCGGCCGGAACGGGATGCATGGCCGCACTCGATGCAGAACGCTTCCTGACCGAGGCCGAATTCGAAACCGCACGGGCACGCATGGAAATCGCCTGAGAACAACAGCCGCGGCGTCAGCGCAATGTTGTCGTCAGCGCAACTTAGAGGACACACATTTGACGGACGAAAGCCTCAGCACGGACGGTAAGGCACCGGAGGTCGCTCCAACGCGCGATGTAAACTGGGCCCGGGCGTTTTCGACGCCGGCCGGGCTGATTCTTGGACTGGACATGGTCGGGCGCACGCTCAACGGCTGCCATATGGTTTGCCGGCCGGTCGCGCCTGCTCTGGCCGGCGTTTCGGGGAGCGTCCATCCCGGCGCGGTTACCGTAATGGCCGACCAATGCATGGGCAGCGCGGCTTCTGGCGATCGGCCGCGCGCTCTCGTGACGCTGGATATGCGGATCGACTGGTTCACCGATCCTGCACCGGGCTCCGAAGTTCATTGCCGCGCGACCGCCGCGGCGAGCACCGGGCGCTCGGTCTTTGTCACCAGCGAATTTCGCGATTCGGCCGAAACATTGCTCGGAACGGGGGCGGCGCAATTCATGGTCGGCGTCGCAGCGGGCGGCTTCACAGATATTTATGAGCGCGGAGCATCGCTCCAGAAGCATAGGGCCGGCTTATCCTTCACCGGGGTAGACTCTTTCGAATCCTATCTCGACATACAAGAAGAGGGCCCGGAGCTGATCTTGTGGCCATCCGACCGCTTCATCGGGTCGCCCTTCCTGCCCGCGCTGCACGGCGGCGTGACTGCCGCGGCGCTGCGCGAGGCGATGTGGCTGCGGGCGCGAAGCTGGCAGCCGGCACCAAATTTTCACATGATCGGATGGACGACCCAATATCTTCTCGCGGGTCAGGCGCTCAAGCCGCTTCGCGTTGTGACGGACTGGATCCGCCAGGGAAGGAATATCGCGCTACTCCGCGCCAGCGCGCTCCAGGAGGGTAAGAAGGGACCGGTGGCGATCGCACAAGCCAGCTTCGTCGCGCTGGAATCCGAGTAGAAGCCATGGCCGCTCCGTTCATCCACTTCGGCCCACCGCGACGGTTTTCGGGCGGATGAACTCGTCGATACCGGCTTTCCCGCCCTCGCGGCCATAGCCGCTCAGCCCGAGACCGCCAAAGGGAGTATCGGGCTCGACGGGGATTGCGCCGTTGATGAACACGCCGCCGGCGCGCAATTCTTCCGCGAGATGATGAGCGCGTTTCAGGTCACGTGTATGGATATAGGCGCCAAGACCATATTGGGTCGCATTGGCGATGCGGATCGCGTCATCGGTGTCGGTGAAGGAGCTGATCGCGAGGACGGGACCGAAGACTTCATTCTGGGCTAGGTCGCCGGCGGGGTCCACATCCGCAATCACCGTCGACTGGACATAGGCGCCCCGAGCGAGATCGCCATCCGCGCGTCGGCCGCCCGCTACGAGGCGGCCGTCGCCAATCGATTGCGCGCGCGCGATGATCGACAGGATGCGGTCTGCGGCTTGGTGGTTCACCACCGGTCCGCGCACCATATTGGCATCGAGCGGATCACCCATGGGAATTGTTTCTGCGACCGCCTTTACGCGCTCGACCATCTCCTCATAGATGTCAGCATGGGCCAGCAACCTGGTTGGAAAGACGCAGCCCTGCCCGCTGAGTAAGCCGACGCTCCAGAGGGCGGCATGATTGGCGGCCGCCTCTAGATCGGCATCGGGAAAGACGAGATTGGCAGACTTGCCGCCGAGTTCTAGAACCGCGGGCTTGATCGACTGGGCACATGCGGCGAGGATCGCCCGAGCGGCCGGCGCCCCGCCCGTAAAGCTGATCTTCTCGACCAGCGGATGCGCGACGAGCGCCTGCCCGGCGTCGACAACCCCGGGGACAATATTGCAGACGCCATCGGGAATTCCGGCTTCACGCACACAACGGGCGAAGAGTTCGGCCGAGAAGGGCGACCATTCGGACGGCTTGAGCACGAGCGTATTGCCCGCCGCCAGGATCGGCGCCGCCTTCATGCCGATCGAATGGAGCGGGCCATTCCACGGAATGATGGCACCGATCACCCCAAACGGTTCGGCGAGACTGTAAGCGAAGTCACGCCCGTGTGAGAAGCTCGCGCTGACCTCGCCGGTCAGCTTGTCGGCCCATCCCGCATAATAGGCAAACCACTCATACGCGATCGCGCCATGTTGCGACGAGATAGCAATCGGCGTCCCGTTCTCGAGGCTGATCAAGCGCGCGAACTCGTCGCTCCGTTGCAGGATCAGGCCTGCCAATCGCATTAGCATGTCTCGCCGCTCAGTGGGCCGGGTGCGCCGCCACAGCGGAAACGCTGCAGCAGCGACTTCGATCGCCGCGTTCATCTCGGAAGCACCCGCAAGCGGTATTTCCGCCTGGACGTCGCCGCTGTGTGCGTTGACGTGGCGGAAGATACCGCCCGACCCGCTGTCGCGAGCACTTCCCCCTATGTGAAGCCTGACGTCGATCGGCGCGGTCATGCATAATCTCCTTCAGCGGGATCGGGGCGCGGTCCGCGGACCAATCGGCCGGGCAGGTCCGACGTCGGCTCGCCATTCTTCTGGATGATCTGGCCGCTGACGATTGTCGCGACATAACCCCGGGCATCCTGCACAAGCCGGCGCCCCCCCGAAGGTAGATCCCTCACGGCACGTGGCGGGGAAAGGTTTAGGGCATCGAAATCGATGATGTTGATATCGGCCTTATACATCGGCCGAATGAGTCCGCGATCGAGCAGCCCGATCGCCTCGGCTGGCCGGCGCGTCAGCCCGTGAACAACGTCGGTCAGGGGCAGTTGGGGGCCCCGGGTGCGATCGCGCGCCCAATGCTGGAGAAGGAAGGTCGAATAGCTGCTGTCACACACCATGCCGTAATGCGCTCCGCCATCGCCGAGCCCCCAAATCGCATTGGGATCGGTCAGCATCTCGCGAACGGCTTCAAGATCGCCGTCGTTATAATTGTTGAAAGCCAGGAACAGGATTGCCCGGCCCTCGTTGCCCAGCATCTCGTCATAGGCCAGTTCGCTAGGCGTCAATCCCATGCGGTCGGCACGCGCGGCGATGCTGTCGTCCATCGATGGCTCATAATCGGGCTCGTTGCCGAGCGCGAACATGAGGTCGAAGTTGCCGAGATAATTGAGATGCGCAATGCCATCGCCGGTCGGCGGCTCAGCAACAATTCGGCGCCGCCGGTCGGGATCGCGAAGTGCCGCGACCTTCTCGCCGAGCGGGAGATGCGCGACTTCGCGGTAGCTCGGTTGGCGCGAGAAAGGATTGTAGGAGAGGTCAAGGCCGAGAAGCACGCCATTGCCGCGGCAGAATGTTTGGGCCTTGATCCGGATGCCGGCCGCGTTGAGGTCGCGGGTGAGATTGAGTGCCGCGCGCCAAGCGTCGCCTGCACCGAGCATCTGGACCAGCGAATAGCTGCCGGCGCGTCCCGCGCGATCGGCGACGCGTCCGAGCATCGCGAGTTCCGCAAGCAGTTCCTCCTTGTCGAGCATTTCGATCACCGCCTGGATGACGCCGTGCCCAGCATCAGCCATTCCACTGGCAATCGCGACCAGCTCCTCCTCATGCGCCGTTTTGGTCGGGACCGCGGTCCCGTCACTGCTGCGGTGAAAGAGCGTGCGCGACGTACCGAACCCGAGCGCGCCGGCTTCCATCGCCTCGCGCGCCAAAGCCCGCATCCGGTCGAGGTCATCGCGGGTGGCCGGCTCGCCGCGAAGTCCGCGCGAACCCATCACGTAGACGCGCAGGCAGCTGTGCGGCAGTTGGGTGGCGACGTCGATGTCGCGCGGCGTCGACCCGACGATATCAAGATATTCCGGGAAGGTTTCCCAAGTCCAGGGGAGGCCTTCGGCCATCACGATTTCGGGGATATCCTCGATGCCTTCCATCAGATGGACCAGGCTTTCGCGGTCGGCGGGCTTGCAGGGCGCGAAGCCGACGCCGCAATTGCCCATCAGGACAGTGGTCACGCCATGCGCTACCGACGGGGACGTCCGCTGCTCCCAGGTGACCTGGCCGTCATAATGTGTGTGCATGTCGACGAAACCCGGTGTTGCGATCAGCCCGCTGGCGTCGATTTCCTGTGCGCCGCGTCCGTCGACCAGGCCGACTTCGGCGATCAGTCCGTCCCGGATTGCGATGTCGCCCTGAAAGGGTTCGTCGCCGCTGCCATCGAAGATCGTCGCATTGCGCACGATCAGGTCAAATTGCGCGTCCATATTCTGCCTGTCCAATTCTCGATTTCAAGGTCGGCGCGGGCGCCGTTTCGGGACGATGACTCAGTCACGCGGTCGCGAGTTCGGCCTCGGCATCGGACAACAAACGCCCGAGATTGTAATCGCCAGCAATCGAGGTTCGCCACATCTCGCGCGTCTCGCCGTCGGGACAGCCATAGGCCGTGTGCATCATGCGCCAATTGTCCCACATGACGATGTCGCCATCAGTCCATTTGTGGACATAGTTGAGGGTCGGATCGCTGATATGGTCGGTCAGTGCCTCGAGGATCGGGTGACTCTCCGCATCGGACATGCCGAAAATACCCGTCGCCATCAAAGGCGAGAAATGCAGGACCTTGCGGCCGGTTCCGGGCTGGGTCACGATCGCCGCGTGCAGGACTGAGGGATAATCGCGTTCCTGCCGCGCCTCCATGCTCTTTTGATAGCTATTGCCGCGCACCATATGCACCGGCGCGCGCGTGACTCGCGAAACATAGCGGTTCTTCGCAAAATCGGACTCCATCTTGTAGATGACGTCGCGCCTCTCGACGCGCGCGCGCAGCGCGGGGTTGAGGCGCTCATAGGCCTCGACCCCGTCGACAAAACCGGTGTCGCCGCCTTGGTTCGGCAGCTTGACCGAGCGCAAGAGCGATCCCCGATTGATGAACGGCACGAACGCCAGATCGAAATGCCACGGAACCCAAGCCCCCAGGACCTGGCCGCCAACGTCGTAGAGCCACGGATCGAGCTTGTTGTCGTGTTTGAGCAAGAAGATCTCGGGGTGATCCGCGTGGCACATTTCGCGCGCCGGATGGTTTTCGAGCTTTCCGAACACCTGGCTGAGCGTGACATGGAAGGAAGCCGTGGCATTGCCGCGAAAAACGAGCAAACCATGCGCGTCCCACAAGTCACGCAGTGCATGGCGAACGGATTCGTCCGCCAGCATCTCTTCGCAGAGATTATCGACCATCGCACCATAGGGGCGGTCCGCACTGATCGGGCTCGTCTTGAACATCACTTGTTCTCCTGCGCTGGTTGCAAGGCTGCGGCGCGCGCGGCCGATCGTTTGGCGCCAAAGGCGGCAGCCGAAATGTAAGTGGCGTCGAGCCGCGGCCTGAAATTGAGCACGCGCAGGCCGTTCGGCCCGGCGCGAAAGCCATAGAGGGTCGAGCCCTTGATATAGATGGAGGAACCTGGCTTGAGGACACGCTCGCCGAGGATCATTTCGCCCTCGACCACATACATGATCTCATCCTCGTCATGCGCATGGGTGTCGACGATGGTGTGCGAAAGAAATTTCACCTCGAAAAGTTGGAGCGATTCGCTGTTGCCGCGCTCATGTTCGCGGATCGACGACGCGAGTTCGAGATCCGAGATTTGATTGCGTATCTCGTCGGACGTCCAGTCGCCAATGACCCGCCAATCGGGATCGGCCACGTCGTGCAGGCGCACCCGTGCCATCACATCTCTCCTCCGCAGGCCGACGGTTCGCGCTCGATCAGGGATCGGCGGCGGTCGGCTCCTAGTGCGGGCAGGATGCACAAGGTTTAGGAGGCAATCTTGTAAATATGTGCGCTATCGGCTCAGTTGCACGCGCGGCACCGCGAAATGTCCCGGGCCAGCCGACCGGGCGCCGTTCCATAGACGCGCTTGAACGCGCGCGTGAAATGCGCCTGATCGAAGAACCCATAGAGAAGCGCGATCTCGGCGAGCGGCTCGCCATTGCGGACGCGCTCGAGCGCCCGCGCGAGGCGGAGCTGGCGGATATAGACGCTGGGGGGGAGTCCGGTCGTATCACGAAACACCCGCGCAAATTCCGATCGTCCCTTCCCGACCCGCGCGCTAATTTCTGCCACGCTCAGTTCGTCTTCGAGATGCCGCTCGATGAGGCCGCACGCATCTTCGACAAAGGATGGCACCACGGCGCGCGCGCGCATCGGGATAACCAGATCCAGCTCGCTGGCCAAGGCGCGTCGGATGTCGCTTTCAACCAGCTCGGGCGGTCGTGGCTGGTCTGCAGCGAACAATTCGGACAGCAAGCGACCGATTTCGGCGGCTCGGCACTCCGCCATAAGGTGGCGCGAAAATCGCGGCAGTCCGCCTTGGCGCGATTTCTCGAGCAAGACCTGCTGCATGAAAAAGCGATCAGGATAGCAGACGTCATATTCGAACAAGGGATCACTGTCGCATTCGACAATGTCGAACGGGTTGACGAGCAGGACCTTTCCCGCCCTCAACTCAAAGCTCGCGCCATTGATCCGAGCTATCGCGCTGCCGCGGCGGATATGCCCGATGATGAAGGTTTCGTGGAAATGCGCTTCGCAGCTCCCGATGGGCGTCGATCCGCCAAAGAGACGATGCGATCCCTTGGCTTCCTGCCACCCTGCTTGCCGCTCCTGCCTGCCTGCCGCAGCTGCCTTGCCGCCCTTCTCCGGAATTCCCTTCCGGTCACGTGCCGACAGGCTGTCGATCATGAGGCCCAGGGGGGAAGTCGCCGTTCCTTGAACGCATCTGTGCCGGCTCGCGCTTCGGGACTGGCGAAGACCTCGGCCGAGAGGTTCGCCATTTTCGCGATTGCCTCTTCGGTCGGCATGCCGGGAACGGTCGCGATAATCTGTTTCGCGATGGCGAGGGCCGCAGGTCCGCCAAGGCGAAGATCGGCGAGGATCGATGCGATTTCGGCGTCGATTGCGTCTGCGGCGACCGCCCGGGTGATCAGGCCAAGCTCGGCGGCCCGGACCGCATCAAAACGGTTGCCCCGAAGGAACGCGTCGAGCGCTTCGCCCCTTCGCATCTTCGGCAGGCAAACCGCCGAAATGACCGCGGGGACGACGCCAAGCCGCACCTCGGTAAATCCCATCTTGCACTCTTCGGACGCGATCGAGATGTCGAACGCCGCGGCAAGACCGACACCGCCGCCCATCGCATGCCCGGTGATGCGGGCGACTGTGGGCCGCGGCGATCGAAGAATGGCCAACAGAAGATCTGAGAAGAGCTGAGCGGAAGACTCGCTCGGCGCCGCCTTGAGGTCAGCGCCGGCGCAGAAGATCTTGCCTACATTCGACACTAGAATGATGCGGACGTCGGGATCTGTAGCGGCGTCCTCGATCGCGGACATTATGGCGCGCATGAGCCGGACGCTCAGGACATTGCGGCCGGCTTCGTCATTGAGCACGATCGACAGCACGCCATCTTCAAGCGCGATGAGTACATCCTCGTCAGCTGTCGCCGTGTCTGCCATCGGTGTTTTTCCATGTCTGCACTAAAAAAAGGGGGCGCCCGGTGAGGAGTGCAGTTTGGGCGCCCCCTGTTCAGTGTCTAGTCTTCGATCAGGCGCGACACGCACTGACCGTGGCCAGAGGTGAACGAGCTTTTACCCACCGGGCCGCCAACGACAATGACATGGAACCAGTCATAACCTCCGGTGATCGGCAGCGGTGTTGCCGGATCGACGTCGAGAACCCACTTCATCGACTTCATGATGCGGTCGCGGTCGAGCAGGCCCTGAAGCTGGCCGGCCGGGATACGTGCCTTTTCGTAGAGATAGCGACGCACATCCTCGCGCGCCCAACCCTGTGCCGCGATCTGGCGCGCGTGGGTCGGCGAGAGCAGGATCGAATTGTGCGCATAGCGGCGGGGATACATCCACTGCCGACTGTGCGTCGAGCCGAGGCTGTTCACCGTGCCGGCATAGCTGTCCATGATCCCTTCGGCCGTGTGGTTCTTGAGGTCGTACACCTCCATCAGCGATTCGACGCTGAACATCGTGACGACATTCTGATCCTTGCGGTAACCACGCTCGACGGCGAGCGATTCCCAGGGGCTGTCGGCTTCGTTCTCGGCCAGGCACATCGAATATTTGCACGGCGAGCCGATGGTATCCATGTCGAGCGTGCCCGGATAGGCATGCCCCAGGTTCATCATGATCAGGCGCAGCGCCCGTCCGATGACGGTGTTGACGCGCGAGGGCTCGCCCGGCCCGAGCGCGCACCGGTTCGAGTTGATGCCGAGTTCATCGACGATCGGTCCGTTGACGACGATCATCGGCGAATGCGGGCTTGTCGAAACGGCGACGTTGCGCAGCCAGAACTTGGGGTCGTCCATCGCCTGGATGGCTGCAATCAGGATCGGCAGATGGCCCGGCTGGCAGCCGGCCATGACGCAGCAGATCGCGATCTTTTCGACGGTCGCGAGACCGAAGGCGGGGATCATGCGAACGATGACCTCCTGCGGGTCGCGCTTGGTGCCGGTCAGCATATATTGGACCGCTTCCTTGGTCGGCGGAATCAACGGGAAACCGTCGCCCCAACCGCGGTCGAGATATTTTTCGTTGAATTCGAAAAAGGCCGACAACTGATCCTTGCCGTAGAATTTTTCGGTCTCAGCCCAGTCACCTTCAGCGGCCGGACGGTGCGAAGGCGCCATCGGCGTGCTGTTTTCCTTGGTCAGCTTGTCGACGATGTCGTCGATAATCGGCTCGACGAGCGCGATGATCTCGTCGTCGCCGGTGCTGGTGAACTCGACACCTTCGAAAATCGCGGTCGGCAGGTCGGGCATGCCATAAGCGACCATCGACATGCCTGCGTCATCGACGAAGGCGCGCGCGGTAATCATCACGACGGGTACGCCCGCGCGCTCGATCTGGATCGAGTCGTGCGCCAGCCAAGAAGAGCAGGCGCCGCAGTCGGCGGTGTTGGTGATGACGGCGTCGCACTGCTCGACGATCCGCTCGATCGTTTCCGGGCCAAATGGGATATCGTCGTCGAACAGGACGAACTTCGCCGTGGGGAAGCGTTCTTCGAGCCGCATCTGCACGCGGGCACGCGCGATATTGCCACCCGGCTTGCGGTTCCACGCAAGACCGATCGTCTTGCCGTTCAGCGTGTCGAGACGCGGCGAAGGCGGCGTAACGGAATTGTCGACATCGGCGACGGGGCTGAGGACCTCAAGGGCGTAATCGCCGTCCTGCGCGATCCGTTTGGCGGATTTGGGGCGTGAACTGCCGTGCATCATCTTCTCCTGGATTTTATAAGTTTGCTAAATTGTGGGGTGTCAGAGTTCCCAGTTATGGGCCTCGATCTTGAACTTCAGCGCGGACGCCTCGGGACTGGCGCGCAGAGCGTTGGTCAACATCGTCCGCACGAGCTTTTCGGGCTGGATGCAGGCTTCGCAAATGATGCGGTTGCGCACCAGACTGACGTTGATCACAGACTCTTCTTCATCGACCGCGACATCCATGTCGGCGCCTTCCTTTTGAAGGCTCGTGCGGAGCTTGCCGACGACATCGTCGATGGCTGCCAAGATGATTTGACCCGATGAATTTGTTTGAGCGGCGCTTGCCATAACTCCTCTCCTCTTATGAATTAGTTCCGCTAATATTTAGCGCGGCTAACAATAAGTCAAGCCGGAAATACGCCCTTCGTTCCCAGACAGGCCAAGTCATTGAAACTTATTATATATTGGGACACGGCGCGCACGGCGACTGGCGCATAGAGGCGCCAAAAAACGGGCTAAGGCAGCAATTTTCTTCCTTGAAAAGCTTTGGCCGAGTCGCAAATCAGCCTCGCCCGGTAACATGATTTGCGTGAACTGCGCGAACTGGAGGTTCGTTCGACGCCTATTCGCCGAAGGAAATAACGGTCCGTGCAGCCCGGCCTTCGGTCACAGCGCCGGCCGCCTTCGCAAAATCTTCGGGCGGCACGACGAGGCTGATCATTTCGTCGAGCTTGAGGCGACCTTGGCGATAGAGATCGAGATAGCGCGGGATGTCTGTCGCGAGGCGGGTCGACCCGATCATCGAACCGATCACCTGCCGCTCGGACCAGACGATGCTCGACAGATCGGACGGAGTCGCGGCGAGGCATGTCAGTTTGCCGCGGAGACCGAGGCAGTCATAGGCGGACTGCGCAACCTCGGCGCGAGCGGTCGTTTCGAAGGAAAAGTCGACCCCATGCCCGTCGGTCGCATCGAGGAGCGCCGCCGCGGCATCGATTCCGCGCGAGTTGAGGATGTCCGTGGCACCAAAGGAAAGCGCCATGTCGAGCTTCATGTCGACAACGTCGATGGCATAGATGCGCTCGGCGCCGGCAATTCGCGCGCCCTGGATAACCGATAGGCCGATACCGCCGCAGCCAAAAACCGCGACCGTGCTGCCGGGCGTAACGCGCGCGGTGTTGAGCGCCGCCCCTGCCCCCGTCGCCACGCTGCAGCCAAGAATCGCTGCCGACGCGAACGGGATGTCGACATCGATGCGCACCAGACTCGTCTCATGGGCGAGGATCATCTCAGCGAACCCGCCGAGATTGGCGAACTGGCTGACGCGTTCGCCACATTTGCTGAGGCGAGGCGTGTTGCCGGGACCGCGCCGCGGCTGATGGAGGCACAAATAGGGTCGCCCGGCGAGGCATTGGCGGCACGTCCCGCAGTGCGAAATGCCCGCGCCGATGACGCGATCGCCGACCTTGAGATGACGCACGTCGAGGCCCACGGCTTCGACGATCCCGGCGGGCTCATGGCCCATGACGATCATCGGTGCCTGCGCTTCCTCGCTGCGCCGCTCGGCAGGGCCGGGTTGCATCCGGCTGTTGAGGCTCTTGCCGTAAAGCCCGACGCCCGCCGGCTGATTGCGGCTTTCCATGAAATGCAGGTCGCTATGGCAAAGGCCGCAAGCGACGATGCGCACGAGCACTTCGTGACCGCGTGGCAAGTCGATATCGATATCGTCGATCTCGGGATATTCCATTCCCGGCCGGAAGAGGAGCGCCTTCATATGGCTGCGGGCGTCACGCCCGACCCCGCCAGCTTTTTGCCCTCCGGGTCATAGTCATAGATGCCAGCCTTGGTCTTGATCCCGAGTCGTCCCTGTTCGACGAGCTTACGATGGATGGAGGTCAGCGCAAAGCCGCCTCCATAGGCGCCGCTCAGCGTCTCGAGCGCGTTCAGCCGCACATCGAGCCCGACGAGGTCGAGCAGTTCAAGCGGCCCCATCGGATAGTTGAGGCCAAGTTTCACGGCAGTGTCGATCGCCTCCGCGGTAGCGACGCCCTGTTCGAGCATCCGGAGGGCCTCGTTCCCCACCGCGCAGTTGATCCGTGAGGCGAGAAACCCAGGCGTGTCGCCCGTACGCACCGGCGTCTTGCCCATGCGTTCGGCCACCATGGTTGCGACGGCAACGGCGGTGTCGGACGTCTCGGGGCCGACGACGATCTCGCAAAGCCGCATCTTGGGCACCGGGTTGAAGAAGTGCATGCCGACAATCCGGCCGGGTTCGCCGACGCCCGACCCGATGCGGCCGATCGGGATACCGCTGGTGTTGCTGGCGAGAATGGCGTGCGGCGAGGCCTTTGCGGCTTCCTGGAAAACCGCGACCTTGACCTCGAGACGCTCGACGACGGCCTCAATGACAATATCCGCACCCGTGCAGCTCGCGGCTATCCCGTCGACGGCGGCGATCCGCGACGCATCCACTCCGTCACGCGCTGCTCGCTGCACGATCCATTCCACGGCCGCCTGCGCCTGGTTGGCGTTTGCATCGGTGATGCGCACGTCGAGGCCGGCGGCCATGCCGCAATAGGCGATGCCGCGTCCCATCGCACCGGCACCGATCACCGTCAGCGCCTCGATCGGGTTGATGTCGCTCATCGTTGCTCCTTTGTCGCGGCGAGCCACTCGGGCGCCATTATGGCCTTGCAGCCGAGATATTCCCCAAGTCCCTTCGCCTGCCGGTCCATCCGGGTCGAGGATGCCACGCCCTCGCCAAGGAGCCCAACGACGATGAAGTTGATCGCGTTGAGATTGGGGAGCGGATAGCGAAGCACTTTGAAGGGCGCGAGATCGGGCAGTAGAGCCTGCAACCGTTCGACCGTCAGGAAATCGTCTAGCCACGCAAACGCGGCCGCGTCTTTCGCCCATACCCCGATATTGGCGTTGCCGCCCTTGTCTCCCGAGCGCGTTCCAAACAGCCGTCCCAGTGGAACCTCGACCATCGCGCCGCCGGCGGGCAGTTCGGCGCGCGCGCTGGCAGCGGCGGGCGCTGCCTCGACGGCCAGTCCGCTCGGCGCCGACTGCACGTCGATCGTCTCGCCGTTCGCGAGATTGACGCGATGGGGGATCAGGGCAGCCGGAACAAGCGCGGGCCAGTAGACGCCATATTCGCTCGCCTGTCCCGGCGGCGACGTCAGGAAGAAGCCGGGGTAGGAAGAGAGCGCCGCCTGGACGAACGCGTCCGAGAAGGTTCGGCCCGCGCGTGCCTTGTCGCTATCCTTCACCGTCACGCGCAGGAACGCGCAGGCTTCCTCATTTGTGCGCGGATCGGGCCGGTCGGATCGCCAAAGATCAAATTCGAGAGTCTCGAAGGGCGTATCGCCCCACAGCATCCGCAGCGAGCGCTCGGCAAGCGCAGCCTTCTTTTCGATGTCGAGACCGGTGATGACCATCGTCATCTCGTTGCGATAGCCGCCGACATAATTGATCGCAACCTTCGCGTCGCTTGGCGCGGGTTCGCCCTTGACGCCCGAGATGAGGACGCGATCGGGCGCTTCTTGCGAAAGCCTGATCGTATCGAAGCGGGTCACGACGTCGGGATTCGCATAGCGCGGACCTTGGATCTCGTAGAGGACCTGCGCCGAGACGGTGTCGACCGACACCAGACCGCCGGTCCCGTCGGTCTTGGTTATGACGCACGACCCATCGGCGCGAATTTCGCCGATCGGAAATCCCGGAAGATCGCCGTCGGGCACCTCTTGGAAGAAGGAAAAATTGCCTCCAGTCGTCTGTGCGCCGCATTCGAGGACATGGCCCGCAACCACGGCGCCCGCCAGCTGGTCCCAGTCGTCGCGCGACCAGCCGAACGCCCATGCAGCGGGTCCGACAACGAGCGCGGCATCAGTGACGCGCGGGCAGATAACGATGTCGGCACCGCGGTCGAGCGCTTCCTTGATCCCCCAGCCACCGAGATAGGCATTTGCCGTGACTGCCTCCCTGCCGAGGTCGGCGAAGGGGCGGCCGGTGTCGAGGTGCGCGAGCGCATGCCCCGACGCGAGAAATTCGGGGAGGCGATTGACGACGTCGTCGCCGTCGATGAAGGCAATATTCGGTTTGAGGCCAAGCTCCGACGCCTGCGCCGCCAAAGCTTCGGCAAGACCTCGCGGGTTGAGCCCGCCGGCGTTGGTGACGATCTTGACGCCCTTTTCAAGGCAGGTCCCGAGAAGCTTGCTGATCTGCCGTTGAAAGGTTGCCGCATAACCCGCCGCCGGGTCGCGCTGACGCAGTTTCCAGAGAATGAGCATCGTCAGTTCGGCGAGATAATCGCCGGTCAGAACGTCAATGTCGCCGCGTTCGACAAGGTCGCGCGCCGCCTCGAACCGGTCACCGAAATAGCCGGACATGTTGGCCACACGCAGCGGCTTGCTGCGAACCGTCATGCTTCTTCCTCATCCTCGTCGACGATGACGAGCGTCTGTTCGGTCTCGACCTGCGCGCCCGCCTCGACCGACACGGAGGCCACCACGCCGCTATGCGGCGCAAGCAGCTGATGTTCCATTTTCATCGCCTCGACGATGCACAGCAACTGGCCCTTCACGACGCGGTCGCCGGACTTGACTGCCATCACCACGACTAGGCCGTGCATGGGCGCGCGGGTCGCCCCCGGTATTTCGGCCGGTTTGGGCTGCGGGAAACGCGGCTCCTCGATCAGGCCCGCGTGGCCGTGCGGCGCGGTGACTTCCCACAAATGCGTCTCGCCGGCGCGCACCGAGGAATAGCGCGCCTTGAAGCGATGCCCGTCGATTTCGACGTCCATCTGGCGGCCATCGACCGAGAAGCGTCGCACCGCAAGGGTCTCCTCGCCCGGCATCGTGAACAACCAGCTGCCGTCGCGGCGGCGGCGATAACCGAGCACAAAGGGGTTGGTTCCACCGAAGTCGACCTGCTGATCCATCGAGGGATTGTTGCGCCAACCCGATAGCGCGGCATCGACGCCATTTCGCGCCGCCTCGCCTGCGAGCGCGGCGACGATGGCGGCGTCGCGCACCATCTGCGGCGTCGGCGCGAAGCGACGCGCCTCGTCGTCGGGAAAATGCTTGGCAAGGAACGCCGTGGTGGTCGCCCCTTCGAGAAAGGCTTCGTGCGACAGGATTGCGCAGAGGAGGTCGCGGTTATTCGGGGGACCCTGAAGATGCGCGGTCTGCAGTGCGCGCTCAAGAAGGCGTGCGGCTTCGGTGCGGCTCTCGGCGAAAGCGATGACCTTGGCAAGCAACGGATCGTAAAAGGGAGAAACGAGCGCGCCGCTTTCGAAGCCGCTGTCCCACCTTGCCGCGACCTCAAGATCGGGCTCGAACATGTGGAGATCGCCGGCGGCGGGAAGATAGCCCGTCGCGGGATCTTCGGCGTAGAGCCGCGCTTCAATCGCGTGACCGCGGCGCTCGACCTGATCTTGGGTCAGCGGTAGCGGCCGGCCCTGCGCGACTTCGAGCTGCAGGCGAACGAGATCGAGCCCGGTAATCGCCTCGGTGATCGGATGTTCGACCTGGAGACGGGTATTGACTTCGAGGAAGGCGATCGAACGATCTTCGCCAACGACAAATTCGACTGTCCCAACGCCTTCATAATGAAGAGCCTTGCCGGCCGCGACTGCTGCCGAGGTCAGTTGTTCGCGCAATTCCTCGTCGATCGCCGACGAGGGTGCTTCCTCGACAACTTTCTGGTGACGGCGCTGGATCGAGCACTCGCGCTCGAATAGGTGGATGACGTTACCCAGCGTATCGCCGACGATCTGAACTTCGATATGACGCGGGCCGGGCAGGAAACGCTCGAGGAAGATACGGTCATCGCCGAACGCGGCGGCCGCTTCGCGGCGGCAGGCCTCGACCATCGCCTCGAGCTGGTCGCGGTCTTCGATCAGGCGCATGCCCTTGCCGCCGCCGCCGGCAGCGGCCTTGGCGATGATCGGGAGCGGAATATGGGCGGCCGCGGCCTGGAGGTCGGTATCCTCTTCGACGACGACATCGACAAGGACCGGCACCCCGGCCGCTTCCATCATGCGCTTGGCCTGCACCTTATCGCCCATGACGGTGATGGTGTCGGGCTTGGGGCCGACCCAGTTGAGGCCCGCGGCTTCGACCGCTTTGGCAAAAGCCGCATTTTCGGAAAGGAAGCCGTAGCCCGGATGGATCGCGTCGGCGCCGAGGCGCTTGGCGGCCGCGATCACGACGTCGCCGCGCAGATAGGATTCGCCGGGCGTCATCCCGCCGATCGCAACGGCACCATCGCAGGCGCGGACATGACCGGCATTGACGTCGGCGTCCGAATAGACTGTGACCGGAGAAATACCCATCTCGCGCGCGGTGCGCGCGATGCGGACCGCGATTTCGCCGCGGTTGGCGATGAGAAGGCGGCGGATTGGGCGGGGCGTGTCGGCGTTCTTCGACATCATCACATCCTGAACACGCCGTAGCCGGTGGTCCCGGCAACAGGCGCGCTATGTACTGCGGAAAGGGCGAGACCGAGGACGGTGCGGGTATCGCGCGGGTCGATCACCGCGTCATCCCATCCCTGGCCACTCGCGTGGAACGCCGTGGATTCGGATTCGACCTGCTTTTCATATTCGGCGCGGAAGGTGGCGGACTTTTCCTCGTCCCAAGGTTCGCCGCGTGCCTTGGCGGCGCCCGAGCTGACCATTTCCATGACACCTGCTAGCTGCGCCGGTCCCATGACCGCGATGCGGTGCGAGGGATAGGTGAAGACGAAGCGCGGCCGGTATGCTCGCCCGGCCATGCCATAGTTGCCGGCGCCGAACGACGATCCGATCATCAGCGTTATGTGCGGCACCTCGGAGTTTGTCACCGCGTTGATGAGCTTGGCGCCGTCCTTGATGATGCCGCCACGCTCATAGTCACGGCCGACCATGAAGCCGGTGATATTCTGAAGGAAGAGCAGCGGTATATTCTGCTGATTGCACAGCTGGATGAACTGCGCGCCCTTTTCCGCGTCGGCGCTGAACAGAACGCCATTGTTACCGAGGATGCCGACGGGATAGCCGTGGATCGATCCCCAACCGGTGACCAGATTATTGCCATAACCGCGCTTGAACTCGTCGAAAAGTGATCCATCGAGCGTGCGGGCGAGAACCTCGCGCACGTCGAACGGCTCCTTGGGCTCGGCCGACACCGCGCCGAGCAGCTCTTCGGCGTCGTAGATCGGCGGCGTGGCAGGCAGCGTCGGGCCATAGCCCTGCTTTTCCCAATTGAGATGGCCAATCACATCGCGTGCGATGCGGATGGCGTCGCGCTCGTCCTCGGCCAGATAGTCGCCAAGACCCGAAACCTTGGCGTGCATTTCTGCGCCACCCAATTCCTCGTCTGTACTCACCTCGCCCGTGGCCATCTTGACGAGGGGCGGTCCGGCCAGGAACACCTTCGACCGGCCGCGCACCATGATCGCATAGTCGCTCATGCCGGGTACATAAGCACCGCCCGCGGTCGACGAGCCAAAGACGATCGACAACGTCGGAATCTTCGCCTTCGACAATTCGGTGATCGAGCGGAAATATTGGCCGCCGAGAATGAAGGTCTCGCCCTGGAAACGCAGGTCGGCGCCGCCCGATTCGGTGAGATTGATATAAGGCAGCCGGTTCTGCCGCGCGATTTCGAGCCCGCGCAGCGTCTTGCGGAGCGAATAGGGATTTAGCGAACCGCCCTTGATCGTCGGGTCGGCTCCCGAGATCACACATTCGACGCCGTTGATAACGCCGATCCCGTTGACCACCGAAGCGCCATTGTCGAATTCGGTGCCCCAGGCCATCAGCGGCGACAGCTCGAGAAAAGGTGAATCCCGGTCGATCAGCAATTCTATCCGTTCGCGCACGAGCAGCTTGTCCCGGTCGCGGTGCCGCGCGATCTTGCCTGCGCCGCCGCCCGCGCGCGATAATGCGAGTTCATGCTCGAGCGTCTCGACGAGTGCGGTGTTCGCCGCATGGTTGCGCTTGTATCGCTCGGAACCTTTGTCGACGTCCGAACGGATCAGGGATGACGGCGGTGCGCCGATATGGGCTCTGCTCATGGCGTTCAACTCAATGTGCGATTGCCGCGCAGCGCGGCGATGCGGTCAGGAGCCAGTCTGAGCAAGCTTGCCATCTCGGTGTCGGTGTCGGCCCCGATAACGGGGGCGCTGGCGTGCGGAATCACCGTCTTGCCGTCGATCTTCCAGCCATGGGTGAGCAATTCTTCCTCGCCGCACAAGACATGGTCGACCGGGACCATCAGATCGCGTCCGAACACCTGCTTCCAGCGATCGTGAATATCGACATTGAGCACCGGCCAGGCTTGTCCGCCGAGCATTTCCACCGCGAGCAGAAGCTCATCCATCTTGCCCGAGCGCGGATCGGCGCCGGACATGTCGATGCCGCCGTTGACAACTAGCTTGTCCCAGCCGGCCGGATCGAGCTTTACGATTATGTCGCCGTCAGCACAGCGCACCGAGCGGGAGCGGACCGGATCGCCCGCAAGCGATGGATCCTGCGCGGTCAGGAACATTTCGGGCAGCATCGACGAGAGCGTTTCGAGCTGCGAAAGCCTGATCCAGCCGCCACTGCCGCTGCGTTTTGCGGCGAGCAGCGCCCCGAGGAGAAGCGTGAAGCCGTGCCAGCCCGCAACCGGGTCCGAAATGCCAATAGCCATCCCGCCGGTCGGCTCATCGCTGCCGGGGTAACCAATCTGGCTTTCGAGGCCGCAAAGTGAGGAGGTGATCGGCGCGTAGGAGCGCAGGCCGGAGGGTCCGAAGCTTTCGTCGAGTTCGAGCCCGCGCAAGGACAGCAGGACGATTTTCGGATTGGCCTTTTTTAGCACGTCAAAGCCGAGGCCCCAGGCATCGAGGACGTGGGGTCGGAAGCTTTCGAGGATGATGTCGCTCTTGGCGACGAGCTCGAGGAAGAGCGCGCGCCCTTCTTCGGACTTCATGTCGAGCAGGATGCTCTTCTTGCCGCGATTGACATTGTGGAAGAGCGGATCGGTCTCTCGCGGATCGATATCCTTTTGGGCATCGGGGATCGCCGACGGTAACTTGCCCCGCAGCCGCATATTGTCGAGACGCTTTTCATGCTCGACCTTGAGGACCTCGGCGCCCATGTCGGCGAGCATCGAACCGACCATCGGCCCGGCCCAGACCCAGGCAAGATCGAGGACGCGGTAGCCGGTCAGATCGGGACCGCCCGCGGTATTGCGAGGGGGCGCGTCGCCAAGCGCGGCTCCGGCGTCGGCGGTCCGAAAGGTTTCGGGGCGCCACAGGCTGCCAGGCATCCGTTTGCCGCCGCTCTCGCTCCAGAAGCCCTGGCGCGCCAGATATTCATCCTCGACAGCTTCGAGCGGGGTGCGGACCGCGGCGAGCGGAAACCCGTTTTTGATCGCAAGCTTGAAAAGCTCGGCCTTGGTGAAGCGCTGCGTTTCGCCCTCGACAAGCACATCGGTCTCGTCGGGATATTCGCGCGCCATGCTGAGAATGTCGCGGAACTTGGGATTCTCGCTCCATTCGGGATTGCCGAACGCTTCGAGAATGCCCGCCCATTCCTTCGACGAACGGCACAGGAGGGTGATGAAGCCGTCCTTCGCCTTGAACAAACGCTGCGGATAGACGCCGCCGTTGCCGGGGCTGCGGCGGCCATCGCGAAAATAGGGAATGCCCTTGGGCTCGCAGAGCATGCGCATCGTCCCGGCGGCATAGGCCCACAGGTCGGACAGCGCGACTTCACCGCGCACGCCGCGGCGGCCATCGAGCGCGAAGAGCAGTGCCATGCCGGCACCGTTCACGCCCTGGATATATTCGCCCATGCGATGCGGGAACCAAAGCGGCGCCCGTTCGCGTTCGCCAATGGCGCAGGCGGCGCCCGAGACGGCCTGCGCTCCCTCGTCGCTGCCGCCCTCGTCGGCCTCGCCGAGCCAGTTCAGCCGGATTCGCGAGGCATCGGCGAGCGCGGGAGCTGCTTCGAATGCGGGATCGAGGGCGCCTTCATGCACGACCGCGAAGATGTCGCCGGCTTTCGCGAGCGCCTCGTCGAAGGTCAGCGGCGCGATCGTCGGCGTGCGGGCCAGCATCACGCGAGCGAGCGTATCGGGGGATGACGGTTCGGCATAGAGGATGTCCGCACCCATGTCGGCGAGCATCCGGGCGGCATGGAGTGCCGCCCGTCCTCCCTTGCCGACGCACAGGATGCGGTAACCCTCGAGCGGATAGGTGATCCCGTTTGCCGTGTCCGACAAAATGGCAGATGCGCTCATCCCGCGGCCCCTTACTGGTCTTCGACCGGAACCGGGAGAACGACGCCGCCGGATTCGCGCGACGGCAGATAGACGGTAGCCTTGCCCCAGGCGGTGCGTTCGCCGCGCTGGTTGACCGCCTCGGTGGAGATCAGGATCGCCTTGTTCTTGCCTTGCACTTCCTTGCCGATGACCGTCCCCCGGACCCAGGTCGTGTCGCCGATCAGATTGGGTCGGCGCACCTCCGTCGCCATCTGGCGCAGGAAGCCCTCGTCGCCCATCCAGTTGGTGAGACAATGCTGGAACCAGCTGATGCGCTGCGGTCCGATGTCATACGCTCCGCCCATACCGACATCTTTGCCGGTCTGGGTTTCGAGGTGCCCGCGGCCCGCCGAATCTTTGGCACCGGTCTGCTTGTTGATGTGATAGTCATTGTGACGGCTGCGATATTTCGTCACGAGGCGGAAGGTGCCGCCGTAGGGCTGCGTGCCATGGACGCAGCAATACCAGCCGACGATGTCGGTCCCGGTCAGCGGACCTTTGACAACCGGCGTGATTTCGTCGCCGACATTCACATCTTCCCAGTAGCGCGTCTCGGCGCCGCGCGGCGTTTCGCCAAGCACCTGCGCTTCGATGTCCGCGATTTCTTCAGGCGTATATTTGTGCGGCTGACGCTCTTCATATTTGAGCTTGCCCTTGGTGGCCTCAACCAGGTGATCGCCGCGCGGGGTGCGCGCGATCTGGTTGTAGGCACGGCACACCAGGTCGCCGTTCCGCCAATAATCGATCTCGCCATGCTGCATCACCCACAGCGGGGCGAATTCGGTGCTCTTGCGTTCATTCTTGGTCAGGCGCGACGTGACGGTGAACTCGTCGTTCACGCGAATCTGGTCGCTCCACACGAATTCGCAGCCGGCGTAGATCCATTGCACGCCCTGGAATTTGGGACCGACCGTCGTCGCATCGATGGCGAAGACAAAGGTCGGGGGTGCGAGCTGCGCGCCCCAAACGGTGTCCTTGCCATAGCCCGGATCGGCGTACAGCGGGTTATCTTCGCCATAGCCGACGCAATAGTGGCGAATGGCGTCGCGCGACGCCTGCTCGAACCAGCGCCATTCGTTCCGCCGCAGCGGAACACCAACCATTTTTTCCGCCTCTTCGAAGGCGGCATCGTCGATTTTTCCCCAAGTCACGTTACATCTCCTTAAATCATGATAATAGTTATAACGAATATATTCTGCCCGGCAAGCACCTTCTGGCAGCGGCCGGTAAAGTGCTCAGGAGATCAGGAAGCCGCCGTCGGCGACAAGTTCCTGACCGGTGATATGCGAGGCTGCGGGGCTCGCGAGAAAGAGTGCGCCGACCGCATGTTTCCATGGCGGCGCGGTGCCGAGCAGGAAGCGGCCGGGCTGGGTTGCTGGGCCGCGCCAAGTGGCGGCCGATTCCACGCGCTTCGCGCGCGTTTCGGTCATCACACCGCCGGGAAGCAGGACATTGACGTTGATGGCGAACTCCGCAACTTCGAGTGCCACTTCCTTGGTGAACATGTTTACACCCGCCTTGGAGGCGCAATAATGGGCGTTGCCATGAAGAGCCGGATGGACCGACGCGATCGACGAAATGTTGACGATCCGGCCGCCCTTGCCCTGGTCTTTCATCAACCGCACCGCTTCTCGGGTGCAGAGGAAAGTACCCTTGAGGTTTACATCCTGCACGAACTGCCAGTCATCGACCGACATTTCGAGCAGCGGCTGGTTCGGATAAACGCCGACATTGTTCACGAGAATCGTGGCGC
Organism: Sphingorhabdus sp.; assembly: GCA_040007915.1. Lineage (GTDB taxonomy): Bacteria > Pseudomonadota > Alphaproteobacteria > Sphingomonadales > Sphingomonadaceae > Sphingorhabdus_B. Next base: position 23,885 of record JBDTUD010000007.1, on the reverse strand, counting down.
CGCCGGCGTCGCGGACCTGCTCGAACAGGGCGACGACCGACACTTCGTCGGTGACATCGACGAAAAGGCCCTTGGCTTCGCCGCCGCGCTCGACGATCTCCTTCGCAACAGCCTTGGCATTGGCCTCGTTCAAATCGGCGACAACGACTTTCGCGCCAGCGGTTGCGAACATCAACGAGAGTTCGCGCCCGAGTCCGGCGCCGCCACCGGTTATGATCGCGGTCTGTCCTCCGAGACCGAAGAGCGAAACAAGCAATTCTTCCGGGGTATTGGCGGCATCAACGGGACTCATAGACGGATCCTATCTGGGATTTGTGGTGGCTTCGGTTGTTGAATGAAATGTGCAGTGGCGGCGCAAGGCGGACGCAGCGCAAGATAGTCGGACCAAGCAGGTGACGGCCTGGGCGTGGATCCGCCGATCTTCCAATGTCCTCTCCTTCCACCGTTAGAGAGCCTTTAATGATCGCCCGTACCCGCCTGCACCGCGTCGATGACGTGGACATCCGGGATGTTATAAGCATGGGCATCGAGCGTGTGCTCGCGGGCGAGTTTGATCATGGAAAGCATGTCGTCTGCCTCGATCAGCGCCCCGCAAACCGGGCAAACAAGTTCCAGCATCACCCTCTCCCGCGAATCACAATTGCTTATAATGATTATTTTGGACTCGTGTCAACGGCGCGGGCGTCGGGTTCCCGCATCAACGCGAGGCCCTCGAGCGCAAGCCCATATCCGAGGTCGAGAAGGACTTGGCGGCGCAGATGCTGAACCAGCGCGATGCGGGTGTAACGCAGCGTCAGGTCGCTCTTGGCGCTGAACTGTTTGGCAAGCGCCCGGGCGCGCGGCAGGAGATCGCCCGGGGCAAGAACCTCGGAGACGACACCGAGTTGCAGCGCCTCGTCGGCGCTCAATTCCTGACCGGTGAGCAGGAAATAGCGTCCGCGATTGACGCCAAGCAGCCCCTGCCAGACGAACTGAACGCCGTCGCCGGGGACGACGCCCGAGGGGAAATGGGGCTTGTCCTGGAACAGCGCGGTCGTCGAGGCGAGGACGATGTCGGACAGGACGGCCAGTTCAGCGTGGTAACGCGCGGGGCCATTGACCGCGGCAATCACCGGAACCTCGATCGAGAGAAGGGCTTCGAGAAGTTTCTTCCCCTCCCAATATATGACGTCGAACCCGAGGGGTGAGTCGCGGGTTTTCGACAGGCTTTCGTCGCGTACCGCGCAAAAATCAGCGCCGGCACCGGTCAGAATCACAATACGGTTTTCCCGGTCGGCAGCGATATCGGCAAAGGCCGCCGGCAGCTCGCGGTGCGGCAAGGCGCCCCAGATCAACGAATTTCCGTTGGTGTGAAACTCGACCTCGAGGATTCCGTCGTGCCGCGACATGCGGACGCTCTCATAGGCTTTGCTGTAGCTGTCGAACATCCTCATAAATTCTCCTCTTTTCGAATCGCATCCTATGGGATCGGCGATAGACATTCTAGTGATAATGATTATAAGTGATACGAAAATTGAGGGAGAGAAGCATGAGCAGCGCGACGATTGAACGCATGGACCTGAACCTGGCCGATCTGCAATTTGTCCGGAATCCCTGGGATCAGCTGACTCAGGTGCGCAACGCGGCCCCCGCCGTGTATAACGAGCTTCTGAACGGCTGGATGGTGGCCGGATACCGCAACGTTGCAAAGGTGATGGGGAACGCCCGGAGCTTCACGTCGGAGAAGCTGGGCGAAACCTACGCCGGGTTGTTCGGCGGCAATACGATGCAATTCGACGACACCCCCCGGCACGATGTGATCAAGCTGGTCTGGGCGCGCAAGATGCAACGCGAGTCGCTTGCCCATCTTTCGGACATGATCGCCAAGATCGTCGATATTCGCCTAATGCCGTTCGTCGAGCGCATTCGCGCCGGTGAACAGGTCGAAGCCCGCCAGCATCTGACGCGCGGCATCCCCACGATGGTGATCGCCCGGATGATGGACATTCCCGAAGAGCGGTTCGAGGAATTCGGCGCCTGGAGCGACGCGATGGGCGGCATTTTGGGCGGCATTCTCGATCCCAGCCCCGAAGGCCGGCGCTTCGAGGCGGAAGGTCGGGCCGCGACAGCAAAGATGAACGCCTATGCGAGCGAGATCATCGCCGAGCGCCGCGTGAAGCCGGGTACCGACCTTGTCAGCGACCTGGTAATATCGCGCGTCGCGCACGAACAGATGACCGAGCAGGAGATCATGGCCAGCGTCACGCAGCTCGTATTTGCCGGAAATGAGACAACCGCCAATCTCATGGCGCTTACGTTGCATGCGCTGTCGCTGTATCCCGATCAGCGGCGCAGGCTCGCCGCCGACCGCAGCCTCATTCCGGCGGCAATCGAAGAGGTCAACCGCTGGTCGACCCCGGTTGCTGTCAAGTCCCGCACCGCGCGCGGCGGCAATGCGATGATCGGCGATATCCCCATTCCCGACGATGCGACGATCTATTGCTTGCCGATCGCCGCCAATCGCGATCCAGCACGGTGGGACGCGCCCGACGAATTCGACATTGCACGGCCGCCGCAACCGCATATCGGGTTCGGCTTCGGCAAGCATGTTTGCCTCGGCCTCAATCTGGGCCGCCTCGAAGCGATTGTTTGGCTAAATCGTTTGCTGGACGAGCTACCCGACTGGAGCTTGGTCGGCGATGCCGACTATGGAACGAATTTCTTCGTGCGCGGCCCCAAGTCGATCACGATCGCGGCCGCCTGACGCCGGGCCGGTCCTACCAGCGGACCGGCTCGTCCATCATCTCAGGGAAGCGCGAGCGCGCCTGAACGAGATAGTCGCGCATATGCTCGCGCATGAGACTTCGCGCCAGTTCCACATCGCCGTCGATCACCGCGCGCGCGATATCGTTGTGGATATCGCCGATGCATTTGCGTTCGTCGTGCGGGTAGAGGAAGCCCGTCGATTTGCCCGCGAAGAGATCGTAGGAACTGTGGATCACGAGCGAGAGAATTCCGTTGCCCGCCATGTCAGCGATCAGGTCGTGGAAACCTTGTCCGACAGCGCGGAACTGCCGGTCGTCGTCGAGATTAGCTTCTTCGGAGCGCGTGAGATAGTCGCGAAGGCTCTGGACCTGCTCCTCGGTCCGGCGCTCCGCGGCGAACGCCGCCGCTTCGGGCTCCATTACGAGGCGCATTTCCAGAAGGTCGGAATATTTGCCGCCGATCCGCTGATAGAAGAGCGCCGCCATTGCCGAAAACTGATGACTGTCGGGGCTGAGCAGGATCGGTCCGCCCTTGGGACCCGGCTTCATATAGATAAAACCGAGCACCTCGAGGATCCGGAGCGCTTCGCGGAGCGAGCCACGGCTCACGCCATACCGCTCCATCATATCGGCCTCGGATTCGAGCACCGAGCCGGCGGGAAGCTCGGCGTTGGTCACTTGCGTGACGATAGCTCGCGATACGGATTCGGATATTTTCTCGTTCTTGATCATGTCAGGATGCCATTTCCACAGGAGTTTCCTCGAGCAACAATTCCAGCGTCTCGACGAGGATCATCAATGAGGTCTTGCGAACCTGCGGTAACCGCTCGAGCATGTTCGCCAGCCACTCGTCACGACCGGAGTGGACCTCTGCTGCGGCGCGCTCACCCTCGTTGGTCAGCCGGATCTGCACTTGGCGCAGATTGTCCTTGACCGGTTCGCGCGTCACGACGCCGATCTGTTCGAGCTGGCCCAGGATGCGTGTGATGCTGGGAGGCTGGACTGCCTCGATCTCGGCTAGGCGGCCGGGAGTCATGGGGCCATAGCTGTCGAGGATTGCGAGGACCGACTGTTGCGGCGGGCTAAAACGCGATGCCTCATTGCGTCGAATTCGCCGGGCGAGCCGCAGGACGGTCAATCGCAGCCGGGTTACATCACGCGCGCTGAATTCCTCGACAGGCCGCCCTTCTGTCCTAATTGCGCCGCCTGTTGTCAATTCAAACCCTCACAATGAAGCCACCGCGCCCCCGAAGCACTGTGCGCGCGCACCCTACGCAAAAGGCTGCGTTGCTGACAACAGTTAAAAGGCCATGGGTAGTAATCATTACCATTTAATGCCCGTCATTCTGCCGTGACGGCCGAAGCCCGCTGAACGCCCCGGCGCGTCGCGCGCAGGCCAGCCGCCGACGAATCCCAGGTCGCACGGGTCACGCCTTCGGTCTTGAGCTTGTGCTTCTCGATTTTTCCCGAATGGCCGCGCGGCATGTCGTCGAGCAGGCGGACATAGCGCGGCACCATATAATGCGGCACCTGGCTTGCGCACCATTCGAAGAAGGATTCGAGCGCGAAGGCATCGGCGCCGCTGCCCGCGACAACGATCGCGAGTATCTCATTGTCGGCGAGTTCACCCTTCACCGGCACGATCGCGCAATCGGTTACGTCCTGGTGCATAAGGAGGATTTGCTCGAGTTCGGTCGAGGAGACATTTTCGCCCTTAACCCGCATGAAATCCTGTTTGCGATCGACGAAGAACATCCAGCCATCCTCGTCGATGCGCGCAAGGTCACCAGTGTGATACCAGTAGTTGCGTACGGTCTGCGCCGTGGCGTTGTCGCGGCCGAGATAGCCGACAAACGTTGTCCAGGGCAGTCGGGGTCGAACGACGATTTCGCCTATCACGCCAGGCGGACAAATCTGGTCATTGTCGTCAACCACCTCGAGTTCGAAATATTCAGGACGGCGTCCGCTGTTACCGGGAGGACCCGGCTCGTCGGGAATAATCCCCGGCTGCACGACCGTGCCCGTCTCGGTACTCCCGTAGGGCGAGATGACCTTGAGGTCGAAGTTGGCGGCGAACTCCGCGTAAAGTTGGGGCAGCGCCGGCGATGCCCAGACGTAACGCAATGAGCCTTCGTTGCGCGCGGCGGGATCGCGGCTCGATAGCAGCAACGGGACCGCTGACCCCAGGGTAATCGAGTGGGTCACCTTGTGGGTGTTGATGTCTTTCCAGAAGCGGCTGATTGAAAAGCGCTCCTGCATGACCAGAAGGCTGCCCGTGATCATCGCGGCGACGACCAACTGGCGGCCGCTAACATGGTTGAATGGTGAATAATGGTAGAGGACCGACCCTTCGTCGATCCGGAAATATTCGGTGTAGGTCGCACCGGTGAAGAACTGCTGGTGATGGCAGATCAAGACGCCCTTCGAAGGGCCGGTTGTGCCCGACGTATAGATGATCGTGGCGGGCGTGCGCACATCGATCGGTACGTCGAAGTGTTTTACGGCCGCCTTGTCTGGCAGGGCGCCGGTGAGATCGAGAACCACCTCGTTCGCGCCGAGCGCGGCGGAAGGCTGCCGGGTGTAGATCACGCCAGGGAAATCCGCGCGGCGCTCGGCCGTAAGGCTCGCAAGCCCGGCGTCCATTGTTGGATCGATCACGAGCGCGGAGGGAGCGCTGTCGTTGAGCACATGGTCGAGAAGCGGTCCCTTGAGGACATCGCCGACCCCTACATCGATCGCACCAAGCTGCGCCACGGCCATCCAGATGATGACGGCGTCGGGGCCGGTCGGCGCCGACCAGGCGACGCGGTCGCCCGGCTTCACGCCGAGCTCCTCGAGCCGTTCGGACAAGGCGTCGGCGCGCGCGCCAAGTTCGGCGTAACTGAAGCGTTTTCCCGTCTTCGCCTCGATAATCAGGTCGCGGTCCGTGCGCGCGAGCCGCTGGAAGAGCCTGACGGGAATCCGGTCGTCGAACGGATGATTGGATAGAACTTCTCTGACATTCATAGGATAGCCCCTATTCATTGTATTCATCATAATCAAATTAGATCAGTAGCATGCGACGCGTCGCGCCACTCACCCCGATTTCGCATCAGACTCGTTGGATCATGACGGCGATGCCCTGCCCGACACCGATGCACATGGAACAGATCGCGATGCCGGCGTTCCGAAGCGCCAATTCTTCGACCGCGGTGATCGCGAGGCGGGCGCCCGATGCGCCGAGCGGATGCCCCAGCGCGATTGCGCCGCCGTTCGGGTTCACATGTTCGCTGTTATCGGCAAGGCCGAAGGCGCGCGTGATTGCGAGGCTCTGCGATGCAAAAGCCTCGTTGAGCTCGAGGATATCGATCTCGCCGATCGCCTTGCCCGTCCGCGCAAGAAGCTTCTCAATCGCGGGAATCGGGCCAATTCCCATAACCCGCGGCGGAACGCCGGCGACCGCGCTCGATATGACGCGCGCACGCGGCGTGAGCCCGTATTTGCAAACGGCCGCCTCCGAGGCAACGATCAGCGCCGCGGCGCCATCGTTCACACCGCTGGCATTGCCGGCCGTGACCGTACCATCGGGGCGCACGATCGGTTTGAGCTTGGCGAGTGCCTCGAGACTGGTCGCGCGCGGATGCTCGTCGCGATCGAAAATGATCGGGTCGCCTTTCTTGGGTCGGATCTCGACAGGGATAATTTCGCGCGCGAGCCTGCCGCTGTCTTGCGCTCTCGCGGCGCGCTCTTGGCTCTCGAACGCAAACCGGTCCTGGTCTTCGCGGCTGATCCCATAGTCTGCTGCGACATTTTCCGCCGTCTCGGGCATCGCATCGACGCCGAAGGCCTGTCGCATCAGCGGATTGATGAAACGCCAGCCGATCGTGGTGTCAAAAACCTGCACCGCCCGCGAAAAGGCGCCGTCAGCCTTGCCCTGGACGAAAGGTGCCCGTGTCATGCTTTCGGCGCCGCCGGCGATCACCAGATCGGCGTCGCCCGCCTTGATGGCACGCGCCGCAGTGGCTAGCGCGTCGAGGCCGGACCCGCACAGGCGATTGACCGTCACCCCGGGAACATCGACGGGAAGGCCGGCAAGCAGGGCCGACATGCGCGCGATATTCCGGTTGTCTTCGCCGGCCTGATTGGCGTTACCGAAAACGACATCGTCGACTGCGTCCCAGGCGATCCCGGGATTGCGCTCCATCAGCGCCTTGAGCGGGATCGCGCCAAGATCGTCGGGGCGGACCGTGGCAAGCGCCCCACCGTAACGCCCGATAGCAGTCCGGACGGCATCGCAGATATAGGCCTCAGCCATGTCTTGTTCCCTTATAGTCGTGCAGGGCTTCGCCTTCGCGGGCGAGCCTTTCCAATAGCGGTGAAAAACGGTGGCCATCGCCCCAGCGCTGTTGATGTTCGACCAGCAGGTCGATCACGCGGAAAAGACCGAGCTGGCTCGCCTGGAACATCGGCCCGCCGCGATAGGCTTTGAACATGCCCGCCTTGACGCAGGCAATGTCGATGTCGGACGCGCGGGCCGCCGCGCCCTGTTCGAGCAACATTGCGCCTTCATTGATCAAGGCTGCGAGGAGACGTTCGATGATGGCTCGCCCCGCGTCGTCGGCGAATGGCCGGCCGCCGGTCGCGGCATTCCCGGTGGGACCGAAGGTGATGCCGAACGCCTCGGCGGTGGCAAACAGGTCGGTTTCGGGCAGGCCATCAGCGAGGCAGTAGCGCATGGTTTCCGCGAGCCGGTCGGCCATCCGCTGACCGATCAGCGCGTCACCCGCGAGCGTGACGACACTGGCCAGCCCCAGTTTCTTCGCTACGACAAGGCCGGCCGCGAGCGCCGCGTCGGACGTCTTCGCACCGCACAGCATTTCGAGGATTTTCGGTGCCTTCGCCGACGGCGCGAAGCGAGCGACGACCCGCGCTGACTCATCTTGGCTCGCCGCCGCCCCACCGAGGTCGAGAGCAAGGCGGCCGGGCTCGGGCGCTCCAATTTCAATTCCCGCTGTTTTCAAATGGCCCGCAATGTCTTCCGCTGCCGCTGGCGATGCGATGATCGCCACGGCATCCGAAGGCAGGGCTTTGGTTTCCTTGCCGAGGCCCGGCACCTTTGCCGCCTCGCGCTCCGCAAAAAAGATATAACGCTGGGCAGCGCATTGAGCCCCTTGCATGAGATCCTCGAACAGCACCCGTTCGGTCCGCATGCCCTCTTCAAAGTCTTGGGTTGCAGCGGCTTCGATACAGCGGATGCTGGCCTCGGGCGCCTCGAATCCCTTGAGCCGTTCATCATGTTTGGCACGGAAGGAAATGAAGAGTTCGGGGGCTGCGACGGGCGTCGGCATATCGCGCACCCGGCGCAGCCGGTCCGGCCGCACGGCGATCTCGCGGGCGAAGCGGATGGCATCGGTTCGCAGATCGGTCTCGGCCAGCGCGTCGACCAGCCCGGCGTCGAGCGCCGAGCGTGCGTCGATCGGATCGCCGCTCACAACCATGTCCAGGGCCTTGGCGGCGCCGACGAGACGCGGCAGCCGCTGAGTGCCGCCCGCGCCCGCAAGCAGCCCGAGCTTAACTTCGGGGAGGCCGAGCTTCGCTGCGGGAACGGCAATGCGCCAGTGGCAAGCCATCGCCGTTTCCAACCCTCCACCAAGTGCGGTGCCGTGGATGGCTGCGATGATCGGCTTGTCTGCAGCCTCGAATCGTCCCGCGAGTTCGCGCAATACCGGGGATGCCATCGGCTTGCCGAATTCGCGGATATCCGCCCCTGCGAAGAAAGTGCGTCCGGCGCAGATCAGCACCAAGGCGATCACAGCTTCATCCGCAAGGGCGCGATTGACGGCTTCGTCCATTCCCGAGCGGACGGCGTGTCCCAATGCATTCACCGGAGGTGAATCGAAAGTCACTACGGCGATGTCGTTTTCCACCTCGTACTCAGTGACAGAGTTAATTTGCGACATGGTCATGTCGACTCCTTCTCGACAGGCCGTTGGTCGCCGTCGAACTGAAGGTCGTCTTCCCGGTGAGGCTTGAGGCCCGACCAGATCAGCAGGACGGCGCTCGGCCCGAAAATGCCCGCGAGTATCGAAAGACCGTAACCGAGAGCCAATTCGTCATTGAACACAAAATCGGCGACCGCCCCGACAAATGGCGCCCCAAATCCCGCTCCGATCAATGCCGCAAGGCACATGCACAACGCGGAATTGAGCGCTCGCATTTGATTGGGCGTGCGCAATTGAAGTCCGGCCATCGAAACGCCGAGGTAGCCCCCGAGCAAAATCTGGGCAACAAACCACATCGAGATCATCAGCGGAAAGTAAGGTATCAGCGGCGCGACAACTGCGGGGATGACAGTCATGATCGCAATAGCCAGCAGCGTACGCAGGTGCGCGTCCAGATACCCACGATTGACGAAATAGCGAGCTACCGCCGGTCCCAACGCGGCGCCTAGCAAAGCGCCGCCAATCTGAACTGCGCCCGCATAGAGGCCTACCTCGGTGTACGAAAGTTCGAAATTCCGAACGAGGAAAGCGGGAAACCAGCTGATCGCACCGTAAATGATCGTCCCCAATAACACCGGCGCGGCATATAGCGGCAGATAGATGCGCTTGCGGCTCCAAAGAAACGCAAGGGTCTGGCGAACGCTCACGGGTATAACCACCCCGGCATCGTCCCGCATGAGATCCTTTCGCGTCGGCTCCCGCAAGCTTAGAAAAAAGATCCCAAGAAGCACGCCTGGCAAACCGACAATGCCGAAGACCACCCTCCATGGGTCGACGGTCGAGAGGCCAAATGGCAGGCTATCCGCGTTCGTGATCCAATCGACCACTAATCCTCCGATCAACATTGCAAGTCCCGCTCCGGATAGGCCGGCAAATCCGAAAATTGCCAAGGCCGGAACGAGTCGCCGCCGATTGAAGCTGTCGGAGAGCATTGAATAGGCCGAGGGAATCAGCACCGCTTCGCCGATCCCCACGCACATTCGCGCGAGAAATAGGCTCCAGAATCCGGTCGCAAACCCACAAGCTGCGGTGGCAAGGCTCCAGAACACCACTCCGGCAGCAAGCAATCGCTTGCGGACAACGCGATCTGCCAGGAGCCCAAATGGGACAGTCAACAAGCTATAGAAAATGGCAAAGGCAAGGCCTTGACACAGACCTAGCTGAAAATCGGTAAGCTGAAGATCCGCCTTCACGAGGTCAACCATGAGGGCGAGAATTTGCCGATCGAGCAGCGACAATGCATAACCGAACATGCAGCAGACCAGGATCCCCGTCGCAGTCGGCAACGACGGATACCTTGAGTCATCTGTCGCCTCAACGACTGGCGCTACGACATCAGCAGTTTGCATTATCATCTTTCTCCATTCCAAGAAGAGTTCACCCTCTCGGCATCTTTTGTTTGAGAAGCTCACGGTGGTCCGGGTGAGCGATCGCTATCAGCGCTTCAGCGCGCTGGTCGACGGTCTTCGCGCGCAAGTCGGCAACCCCGTATTCGGTTATGATGAAGCCAACTTCGCTTCGCGGCGTCGTCACGACCCCATCGGCAAGTCGGCAGACGATGCGCGACTGTCCTTTTCCCGTCACCGCCTGGAGCGCGATGATCGATGCTCCGCCTTGCGAGCGTGATGCACCCCGCACAAAATCAACCTGCCCGCCGATCGCGCCGACGTTGATTCCGCCCAGCGTTTCGGCATTGACCTGACCCGACAGATCGACCTCGAGCGCACTGTTAACCGAAACGAGGCGGTCGGTTCCATCGAAGGTATCGGGCGCGAGAACATAGCTGGTGCCGCGAAGCGCTACGGCCGGATTGTCTTCCGCAAATCGGTAGAGACGTTCCGATCCGATCAGTTCCCCGGCTACCGCGACGCCGATGTCGATCCGCTTCGACCGGCCGGTCGCGACGCCTTTTTCGATCAGGTCCATCAGGCCGTCGGTCAGGATCGCCGAATGGATCCCGATGTCGCGGCGGTTGATCAACAGCTTGGGAAGCATGACGCCGATCGAACCGATGCCAATCTGGACCGTTGCATGGTCACCAATCATCCCGGCAATATTGCTGCAGATCTGCATGACGGCCGACGAGGGAACCTCGACAGGGGTGGGACCAAGCACCAGCGGGCGGTCCGACCAGATGGCGGCGGCGAAACGGTCAATATGGACCTTCGTGTCGCCAGGGATGCGCGGCATGCGGGGATTGATCTCGGCGATGGTGACACGCGCCTTCGCCATGATGTCGTTGGTCAGCCCCACGGTAACCCCGAGCGAGCAGAAACCATCGTTATCGGGCGGACTGACGGTGACGAACTGCACCTCGATCGGCAGCAAGCCGTCGGCGATCAGCCGCGGAAAGTCATAATAGCGCTTCGGGAGCGTCTCAAGCTTGCCGGCCTTCGCGAGTGCCCGGGGGGCGGTCAGCCCGCCGATGGAGCGAAAGCGGAGGACGTCGGCATGTTCTGGCGCGAGGATATTGGAGAAACTGACGCCGGTCAGGAAAACGCCGATGTCGCCGCCCAGGCCGTGGCGCTGGTCGAGAAACTGCCGGACGAGCGTGGTCGGCTCGGCTCCGGCGTGGCTCCAGGAAATGGTATCGCCAGGCTGGATATGATCGGCGAGGCGAAGCTCGGCAGGCCAGTTCGCCATTGGCTTACCGCACACCCTGGATAAGCGATGCGCCGCCGTCGAGGATAAGCGTCTGGCCGGTCATCCAGCCGAGCTTGCCTTCGAGCAGCATGACGACCGCTTCCGCCACCTCTTCCGGCGTGCCGAGCCGCTGAAGCGGATATTGGTCGGCGACTTCCTGTTCGCGCCCTTCATATTTCGCCTTGGCGAAGTCGGTCTTGATCGTCGCGGGGGCGACGGCGTTGATCCGCACCTTCGGGGCCATTTCGAGCCCCATCTGCTTGGTCATATGGATAACCGCCGCCTTGGTGACGTTGTAAACACCGACCCGCGGCACCGGGTAGGTCCCGCCGATCGATGCGACATTGACGATCGAGCCGCCATGCTCCCGCATGTGCGCATCATAGACATGCTTGATCCACGACCACGGCGCGATGAAGTTGGTGGCGAATCCGCGCTCGATCTGCTCGGCACTCGCATCGACCAGATCGCCGAGATAGGGCGATGTCGCGGCATTGTTGACGAGGCCATCGATCCGGCCCCAGCGTTCCATCAGCCGGCTGACGACATCCTGCTGATGCTGGGCGTCCTGCGCGCGGCCGGCGACGGCAAGCAACCGCTCGCCGGCGTCCATCTCCGCGACTGCAGCGTCGAGCGAATCCTGTTTGCGGCCAGTGATGCAAACATTCCAGCCATCCGCGAGCAGTTGCTCGGCCACTTGGCGGCCGATACCGCGCGAGCCGCCGGTCACGATGGCGACCGCTCCTCCTTCAACTCCCATATTTCATTCTCTTTTCCAGACTCGATCCTCGACCTATCTGATAATCATTATTATGGATTTGTCCATCGTCGATTCGGGAGACGAGCCATCCGGTGTGGAACTATCAAGAAAAAGGAGAAAATACAATGCGTCAGGCCGTTATTGCATCAACCGCGAGGACAGCGCTGGGTCGGTCCTACCGCGGCGCTTTCAACAATATTGCGTCGCCGACGCTGGCGAGCCATGCCATTCGGGCGGCCGTCGAACGCGCCGGAATTGGCGGCGAGGCGATCGACGACGTCGTGATTGGCGCAGGTCTCCAGCAGGGCGTCCAGACCACGGTGGCACGCGCCGCTGCGCTGCGGGCAGGGCTTCCCGAAACGGTCGGCGCCTATTCGCTCGACCGCCAATGCGGGTCGGGATTGCAGGCGATCGTCAACGCCGCACATCATGTTGTTCTTGAGGGTGCCGACGCCGTCGTCGCCGGGGGCGTGGAATCGATTTCGCTGGTTCAGACCGGCGAACTGCGCGTGACGCCGGACCCCGAACTCGTCGCGATGGGCAGCGGTATTTACGTCCCGATGCTCGAAACCGCCGAAATCGTCGCCGACCGTTACGGAATCTCACGCGACCGGCAGGATGCCTATGCGCTTCGCTCGCAACAGCGGACCGCCGCCGCTCAGAAGGCGGGTCTGTTCGACGACGAGATTGTCCCCGTCACGGCCGTGATGAAGGTCACCGACAAGGCGACCGGCGCGGTCGAGGAAAAGGAGGTCACGCTCACCAAGGATGAATGCAACCGGCCCGAGACGACGCTCGAAGGTCTCGCGGGCCTGAAGCCGGTGGTCGGGCCGCACGGCGTCGTCACAGCGGGTAACGCCAGCCAGCTTTCGGACGGCGCATCCGCCTGTGTCGTCATGGAGCGCCAAGCGGCCGAGCACCGCGGCATCGCCCCGCTTGGGCGATATGTCGGGATGGCGATCGCCGGAACACGGCCCGACGAAATGGGCATTGGCCCCGTTTTCGCGGTGCCCAAGCTGCTCGAGCGCTTCAACCTTTCGGTTGGCGACATCGATCTGTGGGAACTCAACGAGGCCTTTGCCGTCCAGGTCCTCTATTGCCAGGATCGGCTCGGCATTCCCGACGAGCTGCTCAACGTCAACGGCGGCTCGATTTCGATCGGCCATCCTTATGGGATGACCGGATCGCGTCTCGTCGGCCACGCGCTGATCGAGGGCCGGAGGCGCAGCGCCAAACGGGTCGTGGTCACGATGTGCATTGGCGGCGGAATGGGCGCCGCGGCCTTGTTCGAGATCGACTGAGAACGGGGGTTTCGCGCAGCTCGGGGGACAGCTGCGCGGAGCCCGCTTTGCAGCGCGCAAGCGCCGTGATCCAAAGGACGCAAACGGGACAGGATCAGCCTGCGTCGGTACCCGCGACAATCTTGCGATCATGAAGCCGGCCGAGCTCGGCTTCTCCCATGCCCAGCATCTCGCTCAAAATTTCGTCGGTATGCTCGCCCAGGAGCGGCGTGACGCAGGTTTCGACCCTCCCCGTACCGCTCATGTCGATCGGCGAGCGCGGAGTGAGCATCGCCCCGATCCCGGGATGATCTATCGATTCGAACAGCGGGTTTTCGGACGAACATCGGGGATCTTCACGAACCATCTGCTCGAAGGTCTGATAGCGGCCCCAGCAAACACGATGCGCATCGAGCAGCTCGCTCACTTCACCGAGCGTCTGCAGCCGGAACCAGGGCGCCATCATATCGGCAATGGCATCGCGCGCGTCGAAGCGTGCGGTATCCGACATGAGATCGACGCCGTGCGCGCGCTCATAGGCGGCGACCTGTTGCTCGGTCCCCGTCGCCTTGCACAATGCGGCCCACTGGCCCTGGCTGACCGCCGCGACCATCGCATAGCGACCATCGGCGGTCTCGAAATCGCGGCCGAACGCGCCATAGACGTCATTGCCATAGCGGCTTCGTCCAGTTCCGTTGATCTCGACCTCGCCGATCAGGCCGAGGTCGCCAACCGCCGCAAAGGCAATGTCGGCAAGCGCGAGGCGTATCAGCTGGCCGTGACCGGTCTTGCGCCGGTGAAGAACCGCAGCGAGCAGCGCAGTCGCCGCGCTCATCCCGCAAAGCAGATCCCAGGCGGGGAGGACATGGTTGACCGGAGTTGGGAGATCGGCAGGTCCCGTCACCATGGGAAATCCTGCCGCTGAGTTTACAGTATAATCGATCGCGGTGCTGCCGTCGCGACTCCCGACGATGCTGATCATGATGAGATCTTCGCGCAGCGCCTGCAGCGCCGCCTGATCCATCCAGCCTTTGGCGGGGAGGTTGCTGACGAACAGCCCGCCGTCCTCACCCCGCGCCGTCGCGATCCGCTGGGCGATTTCCTGCCCCTCAGGCGTCTTGAGATTGAGCCGGACGGATTTTTTTCCCTTGTTGAAGCCCGCCCAGTAGAGGCTGCGCCCGGAGGCGGTCACCGGCCAGCGCGTATGATCGATCCCGCCCTGGAGCGGGTCGATCCGGATGACGTCGGCTCCGAGGCGTGCGAGCGACATCGTCGCAAACGGCCCCGCGATGAACGCACCATGCTCGACGATGCGCAGCCCCTGGAGCACGCCGCCCATCGATCAGGCCTTTCCGTTCCGGGCGAGGAGCCCGCGCGCTATCACTTGCGCCTGTATTTCGGCGGCGCCTTCGAAGATGCTGAGAATGCGCGCGTCGCACAGAATCCGGCTGACACTATATTCTAGCGCGAAGCCGTTGCCGCCGTGGATCTGGAGGGCGTTGTCGGCATTCGACCAGGCGACGCGGGCGGCGAGGAGCTTCGCCATGCCTGCCTCGATATCGCATCTTTTGTCGAGGTCCTTTTCGCGTGCGGCATAATAGGTGACCTGCCGGGCCAGCATTGTTTCAGTCGCCATCCATGCGAGCTTGTCCGACACGCGCGGGAAGGAAATGAGCGGCTTTGCGAACTGCCGCCGTTCCTGGGCGTAGCGGAGCCCGACCTCTAGCGCCGCTTGCGCAACGCCGACGGCGCGCGCCGCGGTCTGGATCCGGGCGCTCTCGAACGTCTCCATCAGCTGCTTGAAACCCTGCCCCGGTACGCCCCCGAGCAGATTGTCCTCGGGAACCTCGAAGCCGTCGAAGCTGATTTCGAACTCCTTCATGCCGCGGTAGCCGAGCACCTCAATTTCGCCGCCATTCATGCCGTCGGCCGGGAAAGGATTGGCATCGTCGCCGCGCGGCTTCTCGGCGATCAGCATCGAAAGGCCCCGATATCCTTTTTCGGCGGGATCGGTGCGGACAAGCAAGGTCATGATATCGGCACGCGCCGCATGGGTGATCCAGGTCTTGTTGCCCGTAACCCGCCAGACCCGCGAGCCGTCGGGCTTTTCGACAAGCTCGGCGCGCGCCTTGAGCGAGGCGAGGTCCGACCCGGTATCGGGCTCGGTGAAGACGGCGGTCGGCAGGATGTCGCCCGAGGCGATGCGCGCGAGATAGCGCTCCTTTTGCGACTGCGTGCCGCCAAGCCGAATCAGCTCGCCGGCAATCTCGGCGCGCGTGCCGAGGGAACCGACGCCGATATAGCCGCGCGAAAGCTCCTCGGACGCGATCGACATCGCGAGTTTTCCGAGACCGGTGCCGCCCCACTCTTCGGGAATGGTTAGGCCGAACACGCCAAGCTCCGCCATCTCGCCGATGATTTGGAGCGGGATATAGGCATTGTCGAGATGCCACTGGTGTGCCGCAGGCAGGATCTTGTCCTCGACGAACCGCCGGAACTGCTCGGCCATCATCTCGAGAATATCGTCGCCATGTTCGAGTGCGCCGAAACACCCTTCGGCGATGCTCGCGACGATGGTCGCACGGCTTTCGCGGAGCAGCGGCGCGGACAGGAGCGCGGCGCACGCCGGATGCGCGGCGAGCAAGCTCGCCTCCGCGGTCAGGCCGAGGTCAAGCGGACGGATGATCTCGGCCTGGCTGATCGGGATGCCGCCGGCGATCTGGCCGATATATTCGCCGAACCCGAGCGCCAGCATGGCGCGTTCGGGGGAGTCGAGCCGGCGTTTTGCCTCGAGTTCCTCGGCCCAGGCCAGCAGCGCACCGAGCGTGGTCACATAGGTCGCGATCCACGCGGCGCCATGCGCCTCGCGTTGATCGCGTTCGAGCGCCGCCGCATTCACGGTACCGTCGACGGTGACCGCTTCGCGGACCGCGAGGAGCGCAAGATCGGCATAGCTTCGAAGCTCGCCGAGCGCCGCGCGGCAATTGACGAGCAGCGCGTCGGTCGAGGCGTGCGTCGCGGCCGGGTTCGACAGCCCCGCCATCAGAAGAACGCCTCGCGCGCCTCGGTCGGAACGGGGACGCCGGTCACGGTCGCGCGCTGTAAGGCGCTCCAGAAATAACGGTAGGTTGCGCGGTCGTGCAGTTCGCCCTTGTACTGGATCGGACCCCAGTCGGCGGCCTGCGCCTGCAGCAGGATGGCGGCGCCATCCTCGACCTCGGAAAAGTCGGGGCGCATCGCCTCGACGATCGGTTTGATCTGCGCGGGATATATGCTCCACATACGCAGGAAGCCGAATTCGTTACGCGCGCGGCTCGCATCGGCATGGACGCGTTCGGCATCCTTGAGGTCGAGACAGACATTGTGCGCCGGAACCAAGCCATTGCGCAGCGCGGCCGCGACAAGCTCGGTCTTTGCGCGCGCGAGCAGCCGATGTTCGAACTGGCCCGGACTGCGCATGGCCGAGGCCGGTATCGCGCCATTATGCGCGCTCACGAAATCCATGAGGCCGAAGTCGAGGACTTGGAGCCAGGGAAGCGCCGCGATTTCCCAGATGTCGGCGAGCGCGCCATGGGTTTCGACGAGCACATGGATCGGGATCTCGCGCTCGATGCCGCGGCTTGCGCAGCCGCGGCGGATATATTCGATCACCTCGGAGAGCGCTTTGGCCGACAGCGACTTGGGAATGGTGATATAGGCGAGTTCTGCCGCGCAGCCGTCGAGAATGATGTCGATGTCGGCGAGGCAATGCGGATGCGACGGGTCGTGAATGCGTACGCCCGCCTGCCGATACTTGTTCGCCGGCGAAGCGATCAGACGCGCGACCATTTCGGCGTGCGGCTTTTCCTGCCCCGCTGCGGCGCCATCTTCGCAATCGCAGGTGATGTCGAAGACCGGACCATATTCCTCCTGCAGCGTCAGCGCCTTGAGGATTAGTTTCTCGCTGCCGGCAAAATGCTCGCAGCTCGGGATGCCGGGAAAGACCTTTTCGCCGTCGAACAGCGCATCGGAGGGGTGGACCTTTTCGTTCATGCAAATCATCCTTGTAAAAATCAGCCCGCAGCCCTCGCGACGAGCACGGTATAGTCGAGGTCGAGGACAACGTCGGGGTGAAAGCGCGTATCCCCGTCGGTCGTGATGGTGTCGCTGAAGCCCGCGGCAGGATTGTTGCGGATCCCGACGAGGCGCAGCCGAAGCGCACCCGCGTCGCGCCTGCCCGCGAGCGCGATCTTCTCGATCACCTGTGAAAAGCAGTAGATGGTGTCGCCCGCGAAGGTGGGCGCCCGGTGTGCGCCGCCGTTGATTGCAAGTGTCGAGACGATATTCTCGAGCCCTTCATAGGCCAGCGCCCGGCATATCGAAATGACATGACCACCATAGACCAGCCGGCGGCCGTGCGCCGATTCGCGCATGGCGAGCGCGTCGAAATGCACCTTGGCATTATTCTGATAGAGCTTGGTCGCAAGCGTGTGGTCGCTTTCGTCGAGCGTCATGCCCGCCGAATGGTCGATCCGCTCGCCAACCTCGAAGCCCTCCCAAAATTTCGTGGAGCCCGAGGCGGCCGACATCAGCTTGGGGTCGATCCTTATCGCGGGGATATGGAGATTATCCGCTTCGACCGATGCAGGCAGGTCGGGAACCGCGGTCGCTTCGACCCGCGCGTCCCGGTCGCGCTTGCGCACGAGGACCCAGCGGATCCAGGTCAGGACAGGGCGGTCGTGCTGATTATAGGCGGTGGAGCGGACATAGACGACGCCGCTCGCGCCCCCCGAGGTCTCGCGCATGCCGATGACCTCGCTTCGCGCGGCGATCGTGTCCCCGGCGTAGACGGGCTCGAGAAAGCGGACATCGGCATAGCCCAGATTGGCGATGGCATTGGCCGAGATGTCGGGAACCGTCTTGCCGAAGGCGATATTGAATACCAGCCAGTCATCGATCGGACGATCGCGATATCCCAGCGCGGTTGCGAGCGGGCGCGAGGAGAAAATCGGCTGCCGCGCCCCCGTTAGCGCGATATACAGGCTCTGGTCGCCCTCGCTGACTGTGCGCGGGGTCGGGTGCTGCAATATTTGCCCGAACCGGAAATCCTCGAAATGGTTTCCGTCCTTGGGCGAGCTCGAAATCACCATTTCCAACACGTCGATTTCCTCGTCCTTTGAGATCAGTCATCGACCTAAAATCAAATTTCCTGATAATCAATATAATTGTTATCATCTGCGTCGCGCAAGCGTGGCGAATTGGAAGACGCGCGACCTGCTGGCCGCACGTGGTCGACGAATGATGTGTCCGATTTGAAGCGGCGTCCTAAGCGTGCCGGGAGCCGGCGGGCGCCGCATCGATCAACTCAGGCGACTTGCGGCCGACGGCATACAAAGTGACGAAGTTCAACGGAAGACCGCCGTGCGCGCGCCCCCACGCACGCACGGCGGGACAGCGTCACCACCGAATAGGCAACGCGCGTACGCCATAAACTGAAGTATCTTCACGGAAGGGGACCTCCTCGAACGGGATCGCTAGTTCGAGCGTCGGAATCCGGTGCCAGAGCGTCGAATGCACGATCTCGAGTTCGACGCGGCTCAGCATCTGGCCAAGGCATTGGTGATTGCCATAGCCGAACGCCATCTGAAGCTTGGCGTTGCTGCGTCGGATATCGAGCATGTCGGAGTTCGCGAACTCGCTGTCGTCGCGGTCCGCCGCGCTGTTCGCGATGATCACGCCTTCGCCCGCGCGGATCAGCGTCCCACCGATCTCGATGTCGACCGTTGCGGCGCGCCGGCGCCCCGTATGTGCGACCGAAAGGAAACGAAGCAGTTCCTCGACGGCGTTTCGCGTCAAGGAGGGATCGGATTTGAGCAGCGCGAGCTGGTCAGGATAGTGGAGAAGCGCCGCGACGCTGAGCGCGATCGTGTTGGCCGTCGTCTCATGCCCTGCAATGAGCACGAGACGCGCCAGTTCAACGATCGACTTGCGCGTCTTGAGCCCCGGATTGAGGGCTTCGACGACGAGGCGCGTCATCAAATCATTGCCCGGCTCGCGCTCCTTGAGGTCGATCAGCCCGTCGATATAATCGTAGAGATCCTTGCTTGCGGCTTCGGACTGGCTGACATCGACCTCGGACGAGAGGCAGGTGTAGCTCCGCTCGGCAAACCATTCCCGGTCGCCATAGGGAACCCCCAGCATCTCGCAGATCACCATCGTCGGAATGGCAAGCGCGAAGTCCTCGAAGAATTCGGCCGGGGGGCCCTTCGCGATCAGTTCGCCGATGAGCGAGTCGACCTTGGCCTGGATTGCGGGCCGCATTTCGTTGAGCCGGGTGACGGCGAAATCGCGCGCGAGGAAGCGTTTCTCTTGCCCATGTTCGGGGTCATCCATAGTCCGGATATTCTGGTCCTGACCGATCGAACCCTTGTAGCCCGCGCTCTTCTCGGGGAAGCCAGGCTTCGTCGGGTCGGCGCTGAAGCGCTGGTCGCCCAAAACCTTGCGCGCCTCGCGAAACCGCGTCACCACCCATGCTTCGGTGCCGTCCCAGGTACGTACCTTGGTGAGACCCGGGGTTTCCAGCCATTGAAGCATCAGCGGCGGCGGATCGAAGGGTCGGCTCATGTCCCGGGGAGGCGGGAAAAAGGGCAGGTCATTCTTGGTCGTTGGCGCGCTGGACATGTCTCTCTCCATTTTTTAGTTCAGGATGATCATTATCATAGATTTTTCGGAATGGAAGACTCGAGTCGTGCCGCCGCAGCCCATTTTCCCACCTATCGAGGCCGCCAAGCGCCCGTTCCGGTCCTGTAAAACGTCCCGGCCGCAACTGAGGGGCGGCTACGCGCTTAGCCCGGATGGGGCGCCCCGATAAGGAAATCGTCGAGCTTCCGCATCAATTCGCCGGGAACCTCTTCCTGTGGCGAATGACCGCATTCCAGGGGGAAGCCTCGGACATCGAGCGCCTTTTCGCGCCACGTCTCGACCACGTCATAGAGCCTGCCGACTGTTCCTAGCGCACCCCAGAGCGCCAGCAGCGGCATCACGAGCCGCGCGACGGCGTCGGCGGCGTCATGCTCGAGGTCGATCCCTGCGCCCACCCGATAATCCTCGCACATCGCGTGGCGCGCGGCGGGGTCGGAATAGCAACGGCGATATTGGGCGACAACGCGCGAATCCGCCGCCCCTTCGACCTTGAGCTGCCTTGCAAGCTGGCCGTCGAGGAAGAAGTCGGGATCGCCGCCGATCAGATGTTCGGGCAAGGGATAAGGCTGGATCAGAAAGAACCACCAGAAATAGGCACGGGCAAAGTCCATGTTCGTGCGCGCATACATTGTCGCCGTCGGCGCGATGTCGATCACGACCATTCGCTCGACCACGTCGGGGAAGTCGAGCCCCATGCGGTGTGCGACGCGACCGCCACGATCATGGCCGACGAGCTGGAAGCGCTCGTGACCAAGCGCCCGCATCATGGCAACCTGGTCCTTCGCCGTAGCTTCGGCCGCATGGTCGAAGGTGCCGACCGCCAGATAATCAAGAACACGCTGGCGGTGCCGACGTCCCGAGCGATCGGTGAACGTGTAGCTCTCGACGTCCGCTGCCACGCCGATCTGGCCGGCGAGGTGCGCGATCACGACTGGAGCGAGGTCCGCTTCCTCATCTGGAAAACGACCCTGCGACCGCCAGAACGTCAACTGACACGCGAGCCCCAGCCTACCGGCATCCGCATTGTCGGCGATGAACGCGACGTCGTCGGGCGACAACGTCCAGCGTTCACCCAACTCGTCCGCAGACCACAACCGCTTCATGCACGCTCCCTGACCCATGCCGCTACGGCATCCTAACCCGGATTACCGGGCGCGCGAAGTCAAATGGCCATTTTGCACAGCTTCGCGGTCACGGGGCCAACCAATCAGATCTGCGGCATTTGCGCCGAAATTCCATTCAACAATACCCTGCAGGCTTGATCTGAGAAGCTGTTAATCTGAGCGGGGGTTAGCTCATCAACGCCGAAGCAATGTTTAAGGACAGCACGCGAAGCGAAGATGTCCTGCGTCAGGCCCACCACCATGAAATAGAATGTCATCGGATCAAGGGGAATGAACTCTCCCGCCGCCACACCATCCTTTATGAGGCGATCATAGGAATCTGCCATAGGCTTGACGAACCGGTCGGTGAGTTCTTTCGCCTCTGCGGGATGACTGTCCCGGATCAAGGCATTCACCAGCCTGGCGAGATACGGATAACGTGAATAAGTCTTGATAACGCCCGCGATGTGATGGCGTAGTTTTTTTGCGGGGGGCATTGGCTCATCGAGCAGACTGACGAAAGCCGCCAGTGCCGATGTGGCGTCCCGATCGACGAGCGCGATAAGCAACCCTCTTTTGTTTCCGAAATAATATTTCACCAACGCTGCGCTGATGCCAGCAGCCTTGCCGATTTCGCTCAAAGAAAAATCGAGTGTATCTCCTTCACGCAACAAGGAACAAGCCGCGTCAAGCAGTGCTATCCGCGTTGTTGCTGGCGATGCGGCCTGTATGTCTGCGACTGCGTTAACCAACCGTAACTCCTTTTCGGCTACTCGTCACACTTGAACGCTTATACCGGTTAGTCGCCGGTCGCTTCCCATAGTCGTGCTTCATGGCCGCTCATTGATTGATCATTGGATGAAAATTTCGCTTAGCTAAACCCCGTAGCTCAGCCAATCAATAATCACAACAAGCCCGGATCCCGTGATTACCGAAGGTGCATAAAGGAGCTTTGCAAGCAACTGATGCCGCTTCAGCCAGATCATCACAGACAACCCAGCGCGGTACCGAGAATGTCCTGCTGGCGGCGGGTGTTCGCCAGCCTCGGTAATCCACTAGAGACCTGAGCCAAACTGGCAAGGATGGCGCGTCGGCTAATGTAAGACTATGCGCGCTCGCCGCATTCTGTACGGCCGGTCGCGCGCAAGCTTCCCTATGCCACATTTAAGTGCTCCGCGCTCGTCAAGGCCACAGGATAATAACTGCCTCCCTCGCTCGCCATTTGCCTGAGCTCATGTGGCGGAGTGAATCGGCTGCCAAACCTTTCAGCGAGCGCGTCGCATTCGTCGACAAAACGCCGAGCGCCGATCATGTCGATATAGCTAAGCGGCCCCCCCGTCCATGCCGGAAAGCCGAAGCCCAGCAAGGCGCCAATATCCGCAGCTCGGGGATCGGTTATCACGTCTTCCGCGAAACACCGCGCGGCCTCCAGCGCCTGACGGTAAAGGAGCCGTCGTTTGCACTCCTCTACGCCAGCGGTCGACACCGCGTCGGCGGCCATGTCCTTCAAGCCCGGCCAAAGCATCTTACGGCCATCGGTCGGGTAGTCGTAGAACCCGGCTTGACTCTTGCGGCCGAGCCGCCCGCGAGACACCATCGCCTTCAGAACTACGCCCGCCGCATTCTGAGCATATCCTTCTCCCAAGGCCGTTTGGGCCTCCTCCTCGACCCGAAGGGCAAGGTCGAGTGCAACGTCATCACTGATCTCGAGTGGGCCCCGCGGCATACCCGTCATCCGACCTGCATTTTCGATAAGCGCTGGAAAGACACCCTCGACGAGCATTTCCATGCCCTCGTGCAGATAAGTGCTAAAACAACGGCTGGTATAGAAGCCGCGACTGTCATTGACGATGATGGGCGTCTTGCCGAGAGCAACCGCATAGGCAACGGCGCGCCCTACCGCGTCCACCGAGGTCTTACGGCCACGAATTATCTCGACAAGCTCCATCCGGTCGACCGGTGAGAAGAAATGGATGCCGACAAGATCTTCCGGCAGCGAAGATGTCTCCGCCAGAGTTGAGATCGGCAGCGTCGATGTGTTTGTACCGATCATCACGCCCGGCGCTGCAGCCTCGATGCGCTTCAGAACCTCTCGCTTGAGCGCGAGATCCTCGAAGACCGCTTCGATCACGAGATCGACTGAAGCCATTTCGGCATAATCCGCGGACGGTTTGATGCGAGCCAGCAAATCGTCGGCCGCCTGCTGTGTCATTCTCCCCTTTGCGACCCTGCCCTGAACAAGCTTGCGCGCATAATCCTTGCCTCTGTCCGCCGTCGACTCATCAATGTCGATCAACAGGGTTTCAATGCCGCGGCTCGCCTGCACATAAGCGATGCCAGCTCCCATCAAGCCGGCACCGACCACCGCAACTCGCTTGGGAGCGGCGTGCAAGCCGACAAATTCATCGCCTTTGGCCAGCGCCTGCCGGGAAAGGAACACGGACCGCACCATCGCCCGCGCTTGCGGGGTAGCGAAAGTGTTGGCGAAGTAATTGGCCTCGATCTTCAGCGCAGCATCGATCGGCACCAACATACCCTCATAGACGGCCTTGAGAATATTCTCCGCGCCCGGAAAGTTGCCGAAGGTCTTTTTGCGCAACATCGCGTTCGCCATCGTGAAGGTTTGCATACCCGATGGCGAATAGGGCGAGCCACCCGGTATCCTGAAATCCTTGCGATCCCACCGCGCAACG